>JBHJGO010000151.1:0-34819 GCA_050331715.1 Microcoleaceae cyanobacterium | reverse complement strand
GCAAGTAGAAATTCGTTCCTGTCAAGTCTGCCCTTTAGATATCTCGACTAAATTTTTCAGGATTTATCTTAAATCTTTTCAGTAACGCTTCTAGCCTTTGAGAAAATCGATTGCGGTAAAATCGGATCTCTTCAACTGTTTCGTACAGAACGGGTAGTAATCTTTGGTTGATTAGCTGCAATGAAATATTGTCAGGAAATTTTTGGATTGCTTGCTCGGCTACTGCGGTTGCTGCCTGAATATTTCCCCTAGACTGCAGGCCCAGTATCCAACATTCATAGAGTTCAATCGCTTCTGGATAATGTTCTAGTCCGGCTTGATAGACCTGAATCGCCAGATCATACTGCTCCAGTTTCTCGTAGCAATCGGCCAGATTTGAATAGACTTCACGAGTAGCAAGGCATGTTGCTAGGATTTTTCGATCTAGAGTTCTTCGATAATGTTCGATAGCTACTGAATATTGCCCACGATAATAGGCTGCTGAGCCCAAAGAAAAATTAGCTTGTAATTCATCTTGATCAACAGTAAATGCAATTCCGAGTTGATAGAGCAGATCAGGATGGTTGGGATTCAGAGATAGGCCCCTTTGATAGGTCTTGATCGCGTTGGAAATACCCTCTGTTTCGGTTCGATAATTCTGTAACTGGAGACAGCTCAAGTGTAGATTTCCCAAATTGAGGTAACTGACAGACTCAGTTGAATCCAGTTGAATGGCTGTCTGATAATCCAGCATGGCCGAGTCAAGGTCTCCAAGTTCCAGAAACAGACCTCCCCGCTGATTGTAGGCAGAGAGAATGGCTTGCTTTTGTTCAGTCGATTGACTTGTGTTCTGAATGCTGGTGTGTGCTAGATTCTGTGTAATTGCATCGGTGTAGGCTTGAATCGCCTGCTGAAGATAGCCAGTTTTTTCAAGTGCCAAACCCAGGAAATAGCAAGCAACAACAGAACTTGGATCAAGATCTAATGATTGTTCAAACGCTTCCTGGGCCTCTTCGGGCTGCTCCTGCATCAGATAGATTTGACCGAGGCGACACCAGGCCGCCGCATTCTCTGGATTTTCCTGGAGCAACTGACGATATTTTTCTACCGCCGGGTCAAGCTGCCCAGCCTGGTGCAGGGCATTTGCTTCACTGTACAGCTCGTCGTGATTCAACACACTCAGGCAGATAAAGAAACAACTCTAAATGATGCATGGATTTGAAATTGCGGGTCGAATTGTACAGGCGGATGAAGGGCTATGATAGGCTGTTCTGGAGAGATAGGCAGGGCCATACACCTGAATGCAACTCTGTAAAAAGGCTGATCTTTCTGAATAAAGATCAGACTCTGTGCCAAAATTGTTAACAGTTTTGCCTATTTTGCGAAGAAATACAAACATATAAACGTAATTCTACGTTATGGAACCGCTCTATCAATACGCTTGGCTAATTCCTGTGCTGCCCCTGGTTGGCGCAACCCTGGTAGGGATTGGATTGATTGCATTCAATCGGCTTACGAATGGTTTTCGTAAGGCTGTTGCTACTTTCATCGTTTCTCTGCTGGGCGGATCAATGGTGCTGTCCTTCGCAGTACTCTGGAGTCAAATCAACGGTCATGAATCCTACACTCGAATCATTGAGTGGGCTTCGGCTGGGGATTTTAAACTGACAATGGGTTACACCGTTGACCATCTCACCGCTGTGATGTTGGTTATCGTTACAACGGTCGCCTTCCTGGTCATGGTCTACACCGATGGTTACATGGCCCATGACCCAGGCTATGCCAGATTCTATGCCTACCTCAGTTTGTTCAGCGCTTCAATGCTAGGTTTGGTACTTTGTCCAAACCTGATTCAGATTTATATTTTCTGGGAATTGGTGGGAATGTGCTCCTACCTGTTGATCGGATTCTGGCATGAACGTAAGACCGCTGCCGACGCCTGTGAAAAGGCATTTGTAACCAATAGAATCGGTGACTTCGGACTTCTGCTGGGAATGCTAGGTCTCTACTGGGCAACTCGCACCTTTGAATTCGATTTGATGGGTGAGCGACTGGAAGCCATGGTGGAGTCTGGCTCTCTAGGGATTGCGCTGGTTACTCTGTTTGGTGTACTGGTTTTTCTGGGGCCTGTGGCGAAGTCTGCTCAGTTTCCGCTGCACGTCTGGCTGCCCGATGCAATGGAAGGCCCAACACCAATTTCTGCTCTGATTCATGCAGCAACGATGGTTGCAGCGGGTGTGTTCCTGATTGCTCGGATGTACCCTGTGTTTGAGGGGCTGCCAGTGGTTATGAACGTGATTGCCTGCACTGGCTGCTTTACCGCGTTTATGGGCGCGTCCATTGCCCTCACTCAGAATGATATTAAGAAAGGCTTAGCCTATTCCACCATCTCTCAGCTTGGCTATATGGTGATGGCCATGGGGGTTGGTGCCTATAGTGCGGGCTTGTTTCACTTGATGACCCACGCCTACTTCAAGGCGATGCTGTTCCTCTGCTCCGGTTCTGTGATTCATGGCATGGAAGCCGTTGTCGGTCATAACCCCGAACTGGCTCAGGATATGCGGTTAATGGGAAATCTACGTAAGTACATGCCCATTACGTCCACCTGCTTCTTGATCGGAACCCTGGCAATCTGTGGAATACCACCTTTCGCCGGTTTCTGGTCAAAGGATGAGATTCTAGGTAGTACCTTTGAAGTCAGTCCAGTTCTCTGGGCAGTGGGTTGGTTAACGGCGGGCATGACGGCCTTCTACATGTTCCGTATGTATTTCATGACCTTCGAAGGTGAATTTCGTGGAAACGACACCGCAATTCAGCATGAGTTGTTGGCAGCAGCAGGAAATCCTCAGCCAGCCTTTGGGCCTGGAGCAATGGATCCCCAGGAATTGGTTGCGGAGGCAGATCATGGCCATGACGACCATCATCACCACAGTGATTCACCCCATGAATCTCCTGCAACGATGACCATTCCACTCATGGTGTTGGCGGTTCCATCGGTTCTGATTGGTTTGCTGGGAACGCCGTTTGCAAATCGCTTTGAGCGCTTTATCTTTCCCCCTAGCGAAACCCTGCCTGAAGTACTGGAGAAAACCGCTGAGTTTGATCTGACTGAGTTTCTGATTATGGCGGGTAATTCTGTTGGTATTGCACTGCTGGGAATTACTCTGGCATCCCTGATGTTCTTGACTTACAAGATTAACCCCGATGCCATCACCCAGAAGGTCAAGCCGCTCTATCAGTTCTCCTTGAACAAGTGGTATCTCGACGATATTAACCAGGTTATTTTTGTCAAGGGCTTGCGTCGAGTGGCTCGTCAGGTGATGGAAGTTGACTTCCGGGTGGTTGATGGTGCAGTGAACTTAACTGGACTGGTCACGTTGCTCTCTGGGGAAGGCTTGAAATATCTAGAAAATGGCCGCGCTCAGTTCTATGCACTAATCGTGTTTGTGGCAGTCCTAGGGTTCGTTGTGTTCTCTGGAGTCGGCTAAATCTGACAACAGACAACCTGTAGGGTGGGCATGATAAAGCCTTTACCTCACTCGTTAGTTTTCTGGGGGATGCCCGCCCCTCTCGCTTCTTTTGCAGGAGTTTTGTGCTGAGATGGGTTGATGAAAATAGCGCCATTGACAGACTACTAACCGCTTTGTAAAAACGTATCTTTTAGCAGGAGAATTCATATGTCTGATTTTCCATGGCTTACGATTATCATCTTGTTCCCCTTCCTGGCGGCTCTAATTGTGCCGTTTCTTCCGGATGACAATGGCAAAACCGTTCGCTGGTATGCCTTGATCGTGGGACTGATCGATTTTGCCATCATTATCTATACCTTCTGCACTGGCTATGATCTGAATGCTTCAGGTATGCAGTTAGTTGAGCGGTACTCATGGGTTCCCCAACTTGACCTGAACTGGTCAGTGGGGGCAGATGGCTTGGCCATGCCGCTGATTATCCTGACTGGATTTATCACAACTTTGGCAATCCTGGCAGCTTGGCCTGTTACCTTTAAGCCTCGTCTGTTCTACTTCTTGATGCTGGCCATGTACGGGGGGCAGATTGCGGTTTTCGCCGTTCAGGATATGCTGCTGTTCTTCCTGGCCTGGGAATTGGAACTGGTTCCGGTTTACCTAATTCTGGCAATTTGGGGCGGGAAGAAGCGCCAGTACGCTGCAACTAAGTTCATCCTCTACACCGCAGGTGGTTCCCTGTTTATCCTGTTGGCTGCCTTGACCATGGCATTCTACGGAGACACTGTAACCTTCGATATGCAGGCCATTGCCGCCAAAGCCTATCCCATCAAGATGCAACTGCTGCTCTACGGTGGATTCCTGATTGCCTACGGGGTGAAGTTGCCCATTTTCCCGCTGCACACCTGGTTGCCGGATGCCCATGGGGAAGCTACTGCACCCGCGCACATGTTGCTGGCAGGAATTCTGCTGAAGATGGGCGGTTATGCCTTGCTGCGAATGAATGTGGGAATGCTGCCAGATGCCCATGCTACCTTTGCCCCATTGCTAGTGATTCTTGGGGTTGTCAATATTGTCTATGCAGCGCTCACGTCCTTTGCCCAGCGAAATTTGAAGCGAAAGATTGCCTATTCTTCAATTTCTCATATGGGATTTGTACTCATCGGGATGGCGTCCTTTACAACCTTGGGAACCAGTGGTGCAATGCTGCAAATGATTTCCCATGGTTTGATTGGAGCCAGTTTGTTCTTCTTAGTGGGCTGCACCTACGACCGAACCCATACTCTGATGTTGGATGAGATGGGCGGCGTTGGCGTCAAGATGAAAAAGGTGTTCGCCATGTGGACAGCTTGCTGCATGGCCTCTTTAGCTCTACCTGGAATGAGTGGATTTGTGGCAGAACTCATGGTCTTTATTGGATTCTCGACCAGCGATGCCTATAATCCTGCCTTCAAGGTTACGGTAGTCTTTCTAGCGGCGGTAGGTGTGATTTTAACTCCAATTTATCTGCTGTCCATGTTGCGAGAAATTCTCTACGGCCCAGAGAATAAGGAGTTGACTTCCCATGAAAAACTGGTGGATGCAGAACCCCGTGAGGTGTTTGTCATTGCCAGTTTGCTGATTCCAATCATCGGAATTGGTTTGTATCCCAAGTTAGTGACTCAAATCTATGACTCCACCACGACGAGTTTGACAGCTCGAATTCGAGAGTCAGTTCCAACGCTGGAGAAAGAATCTTCTGTGGCTCAGTTGGGTCAAACTACCTGGTTTGAAGCTCCAGCGATTATTGGCAAATAGTTTTCGATAAAAGAATTCTTTTAATAGATCGGGGCAGGTTCCAACCTTGCCCCGATTCTTTGTGAAGACAACCATCTGAGAAAATGACAGGAGGGTTCTAACATGGAGAGCACGTAACATCAAAGAATCGTTCCCCATTGCCCAACGTGATCATCGGAGGTTAGCACACATGGTTCAAACTCCAACCAAACCCGTCACCCTAGAAGCCTTTTTGGATCTGCCAGAAACGAAGCCCGCAAGTGAGTATATCGACGGTCACATCATTCAAAAGCCCCTGCCACAAGGAAAGCACAGTAGACTTCAGGATAAGTTTGTCAAAGTCATCAACGCAGCCATCGAACCTGAGAAAGTTGCTTGTGCCTTTCCAGAAATTCGCTGCACGTTTGATGGAGCATCCATTGTGCCAGATATTGCTGTTTTTACCTGAGCTAGAATTCCGACCGATGAAAATGGAGAAATTGCCAATGTGCTTCCCCTCGCACCAGACTGGATTATTGAAATTCTCTCGCTGGAGCAACGCCCGACTAAGGTCACTAAAAAAATTCTTCGCTGCCTAAAAATACTGCTGAGATGGGTTGGCTGATTGATCCTGAAGACGGAAGTGTTTTTGTCTATCAATCTGGACAGGAAGTAGAAATATTGGATGAGCCAGAGGCCGTTTTGCCCATGCCAAAGTTTATGGGTGAAATGACTTATAAGGTGATGGATTTGTTCGGGTTATTGCTGTTGTAAGGATCAGTTACTGCTTCTATTGTGAGATAACTCTAGACGGTATCTGCACCATCGTATTCCCAGATTGATTCGTTTTCTTGTCTCTGTGATAATTTTTGGCTGAACTGATGACACGAGTTTGCAAATTCCTGCCAACGGGGTAGGGCCATTAACTGTTCTCCTAAAAACCTCAATCCTGGAATCAAGTCATAATTTGGGCGATCAGCAGACAACTCTTGAGCTTGAAATCGGTTGAACCAATTCTGCCAAACCATAGGTCTTCCTTGCTCACCTAGTTCCTGAAAGAAACGATCAATCTCAGTTGCGCCCCATCCCAAGCTGACACCATTGAGTAAGCGCTGGAATACCACTTGAAACTCCTCGTCACTCAGGGGTCTTGACTGTTTCTGCTGAAGGTTTTGACCCTGTTCTGCTGATATTCTACCGAGTTCTCCTGAATCAATTTCTCCCAGGCGAATCATGCGTCGGGCCAGCTCAGTTTGAGGCAGGGGGGAATCCAGTCGCTTTTGACCAAATCGTTTTAGCCAGGAGCGGAAGAAGCGATCTTCGTAGCGTTCTCCCAAGAACTCCAACACCTGTTCCTGCGACCACCCCTGATCGATGCCATCCAAGACTTTCAGAAATAAGCTCTCATACCCCGAATCACTCAGCGGATTAATTGCAGGACTAGCGGACTGAGTCGGTTCCTTGCTGGATAAATTCTGGCCAGAGAATAATCGCCTGGACAGAGATTGAAAACTGGTCTTGATTGAGTTGACCCAAGATTTGATACACATACTGAGAACCGAAGACTACAAGTATTTCAGTCGTGAAAGGATTATCCCACAGTCTCACCAGAGTTCCTGCTTCAGATGATCAGGGTTGATTGTGTGGCCTTCGGTGTTTACAAATCTAGCCTGCATGGAGAGAGTAGTCCTCTGAACTTACTTTCAAGAAATGGCCCCTGGGGAGTATTACCCATCACGAGTTTTACCCTATAAAATTGGTTGAAGAGGGTTCGGGTTATTGTTCGCATTACGGGTATCAGCTATGTCTATCTACCAATCAACTGTTATTGTTCTTGATGCTTCAGTCAAGGATGCTCGAATTTTACTGGAAACTGCTCGCCCCCAGGCTGAAGTCGTTAACCTCACATCCGATACAGATGGGGTTCAGCAAATTACTGAAGTACTTTCTAACTTTCGGGCCATCAAATCACTCCATATTCTGACCCACGGTTCTCCTGGGTCTCTGAGGCTAGGGAAAACGGCCCTCTGCCAAAACAATCTCAAAATCTACGCACAGCATTTCAAGCAATGGCAATCTGCTCTGGCTCAAGACGCGGATTTATTTTTGTACGGCTGTCAGGTTGCTCTAGGTCAAGGGATTCAGTTTGTTCAGCAACTCGCTCAGCTCACCCAAACTAATGTTGCTGCCTCTAGTCAACGGATTGGTAATCCGGCTTTGGGAGGAACAGGGAATCTAGAGATTGAGGTGGGTTCAATCAAAACGTCTCCTGTTTTTCAACCGTTAGTTCTCACGGCTTATCCCCATATCTTAGTAGAGCTGGTGAATGAGAGTTTCACCAGTTCTGAGCTATCGATTCAGCCGTTTTCTGATGAGTTGCGCTGGATTTTTGGCACACAGCAGAGCATTAATGATCCGACCGATCCCAGAAGTCCTTTTCTGACTGCACGGACAGATCGGCAGCCCCAACCCAACAGTATTCCAGGAGCACCCGATGACTTTTCGGTTGACCCATCGGGCTCCGGAGCCCTGCGACTCACCTCGAATCTTCAGAACGAAGCCAGTTTTGTCATCTATGACTTTCCTGTGCGCTCAGACGCAGGTTTGGTGGTGGAGTTTGATTTTCATGCTTACAACAGCAGCACTACTCAAGGTGCAGATGGATTTAGTTTCTTTTTGATTGATGGAGAGGCTTCTCCCCAAACCAGTGGGGGATTTGGCGGCTCCCTGGGATATGCACCGAGAACTGACCAGGGTATCCCTGGCCTGGTGGGGGGCTATCTCGGCATTGGATTTGATGAATTCGGAAACTTTGCCAACCCGATTGAAGGTCGCGTCGGTGGGGAGGGAGCGACACCGGATGCGGTGACATTGCGAGGGAGTGAAGCGCAGGGCTACCAATTTCTCGACACAACAGGAACATTAGACTTCAGCCTGGACGTGGCTGAGGCAACAGATCGAGAAGCCGCTCGTCGTCGAGTCAGAATTGAATTGAGTCAGGATGGTCTGCTCTCGATTTCAGTAGATGATGATTTGGATGGCGAGATTGAACCGGATGAGCAGGTTTTCGACGAATTTGATGTGATTGGGGAGAATGGAGGCGACTTTCCTGACAGCTTCAAATTTGGCTTTGCGGCGTCAACGGGTTTCTTTGACAATGTTCACGAAATCAGTAACGTCCAGGTTGATACCATTGCCGAGCCTCCTGTTCTAGATATCAATGGAAGTGAGAATCAAGGGGTTGACTTCAACACAACATTTATCGCAGGACGCAATGGAGTCACCATTGCCGACAACACAGTAATTCGAGATCAAGACGATGTAGAAATCGCTGGAACAACAGTCACCCTGACCAATCCGCTCAATGGGGCTGACGAAAGCCTAACTCTGAACAACGCAGCCCAAACCCTTGTAGAGGATCTGGGATTAACGGTCACACCGAGCGACACCGGAGATTCAATTCAAATTGTGGGGTTAGCTCGGCGAGTGCAGTATGCAGAGATTCTCGATGGCATTGTGTACAGCAACTCCGCTGTGAACCCTGATCCAACGCCGCGAGTCATCACCTCGATTGTTCGAGACGAATTAGAGTTGGGTTTCGACAGCAATATTGCCACCACAACGATTGAGATCCTGCAACCGCCGGAAACCGATGATGTCAATAACTCCGAGATTCAGGATGATGCGATCCAGGCTACATTACTGCCGCTGAGTGGAAGTGATTCAGATGGAGAAGTTGTTGCGTTTCAAGTTACTAGCTTGTCTGCGGAGGGCACGCTTTTCCTGGGCGGAGTAGAAATTGCTGATACGACGACTGTCATCCCAATTGATCAAGCTGGAGATCTTCAATTCACACCCAATACTGACTTTGAAGGATCAGCCACGTTTCAATACGTTGCGATTGACAACGATAATTTGCCAGATCCGACCCCGGCCACTTTCACCATTCCTGTGATTCAGAGTAATCTGCCACCGGAAACTCAAGCGGTAACGTCTGAACCAATTCGAGCCAGTGCTGTTTTAGCCCCCTTGAATGCCCTGGAGGGAACCGATACAGATGGTGAAGTGGTTGAATTTAGAATCACTCAGCTTCCTGAGAACAGCACGCTTTTCCTTGACGAACAACCTGTTGCTTTAAACCAGATCGTTGCGATTGAACAGGCTGATGATTTGACACTGACGCCCAACGATGTGCAGTCATTTGCCGGAACAACCTTTGAATACGCTGCGATTGACGATGATGGGGCCGAGGACAGTACCCCTGCAATCTTCACTGTTCCAGTGGTTGAAAATCTACCCCCAATTGCTGACAACATTCAGCTTGAATCCGTCGAACAGGGAATCACTGAAGTTTTGATTAATCCCCCATTCGGGGGTACAGATCCGGACGGCCTCGTTTCTAGTTTGAGCCTGACACAATTGTCCGCCGATGGAGAATTATTTTTAGCCGGCGAACCGATTACTGAGATCAGCCAAGTCCAGAATCTTGAAATTGCCCAAGCGACTGAATTCAGCTTTATTCCTGATGCTGACTTTTTTGGAACGGTAACCCTGGAATATACCGTGACGGATAACGAGGGAGCTACATCCTTAGAACCTGGTGTGATCAGTATTCCGATTACGCGCCTTAATCAGCTCCCGATCATTACTGACCAGATTGCTGATCCCATTCCGAACGACGTCACTGAGGCCGAATTTCCAAGCATACAAGCCTCTGATCCAGACGGGACTATCGTTGGCGTTCAGATCACTCAGATACCCGATCCCATTGCAGGACAGTTGGTATTTGAGGGCGGAGAGATTTCCAGTCCCGATCAACTTCCCCCATCACTGACCCTTGAGCAGATCAGTGAACTAACATTTAATCCTAATCCTGACTTTGTTGGGGAAACAAATTTTGAATTTGTGGCAATTGACAACGATGGTGGGGCAAGTCCAACGCCAGCGATTGTAACGATCCCCATCATTCAGGGTAATCTACCACCGGAAACCCAGGATGTGACAACGCAGCCAATTCCAGCGACTGCTGTTTTGGCCCCACTGAATGTTGCCCTGCAAGGAATTGATGATGACGGCGACGTGGTTGAGTTTAGAGTTACTCAGCTTCCTGAAACTCTTACCCTCTTTCTGGATGAGCAGCCCGTTACTCTGAATCAGATCATCCCGATTGAACAGGCGAATGCGTTGACTCTGACACCCATTGACGCTGAAACGTTTACAGGCGGAACCTTTGAATACACCGCAGTTGACGACGATGGGGCTGAAGACAATACACCTGCTACTGTAACAATTCAGTTCCAAGCACCTCCTGAGCCAATTCCTGAACCCGTTCCCGAACCTGAGCCAATTCCCGAACCTGAGCCAATTCCCGAACCTGAGCCAACTCCTGAACCTGTTCCCGTTCCTATACCTGAACCTTAACCTGTTACTGTTCCTATACCTGAACCTGAACCAATACCTGAACCCGAGCCTGTTACTGTTCCCGAACCAACTCCAATCCCACAACCCACACCCGAACCTGAGCCAACTCCTGAACCTGCACCAACTCCTGAACCTGCACCCATCCCTGAACCAACTGAACCTGAGCCGACAGAGACTCCTGTGCCCAGAAGTGGAGACCCCAGTGCTTCATTTGACCTTGGTTTAGGGAACCAGTGCGATGTTTGCAAAACGTTACCGATAGTTGAAGCAATGGAATTGCCTGATATCGATAACACCGTCGTTGTGTCAGGCAATTCCGTAGTCAGTGCGTTTGCGGGTACATCAGAAGACGACATTCTGGCGGGAACCGACTTAGCAGAGGCTTTCTCAGGATTATTGGGCAATGACCAAATCTTTGCTCAAGCAGGTAATGACAATCTATTCGGCAATACGGGAGCGGATCTTCTAGAGGCTGGTGCTGATCAGGACTTTGCCAATGGTGGTTCTGGAAATGATGCAGTATTCGGTTGGCTGGGCAGCGATACCCTCAAAGGTTCTAAGGGCGATGATAGTCTTTTTGGGGGGACGAATGACCTCTCTAATCCAGACAATAGCCCAGATTGGCTGATGGGAGACGAAGGCAACGATTTCTTGCAGGGCAACGAGAGCGATGACCACTTACGCGGGGGCTCCGGTGGAGATATCCTCTATGGGGGTAAAGCCGATGATCGACTCGATGGTGAAACGGGCAAGGATATATTGTTTGGGAACTTGGGTCAGGACACAATTGTCGGCGATCCGGGACGCGAAGCAGGCAACACCAGTCTCAGAGAAACAGATTTTTTGTTGGGCAATCGAGATAATGATCTGCTCCATGGTGGCCCCGGAGCTGACAAGATCTATGCAGGTCAGGAGGACGATTTTGCCTATGGGGGTCAAGATCATGACCTGATGTTTGGCGATCGCGGCAACGACACTTTATTCGGTGACAAAGGCCACGATAGCCTGGTGGGGGATCCTTTTACTCCTGAGCGTAGTAGTGCTGCCGCAGACTCTGATGCCATTGATAATCAGGATCTACTGCTAGGTGGGGCTGGAGAAGACTGGATTCAGGGTCATGGTGGTGATGACACGCTGCTGGGAGGAACTGAGAACGATCAACTCTACGGAGGTGAGGATGATGATCTAATCTTCGGCGAGGAGGGTGACGACGAACTGCGAGGGGATTCTGGCAATGATACCCTCTGCGGCAATGTGGGGAATGATACCCTATTCGGTGATCTGGGCAGTGATCAGGCCGTTGGTAGTGGTCAATCCCAGGACTTGCTTTGTGGCGGCGTTGGAGAAGACTTTATTAGTGGTAACGAAGGGCAGGATTACCTCTGTGGTGATGCTGGCAATGACACGCTGTACGGCGGCAAAGATAACGATACCCTCGTTGGTGGAGATGGAGATGATGAACTCTATGGGGATGAAGGCGACGATACTTTGGTTGGAGGCGAGGGGCAGGATCGATTGATTCTGGGCATCGATTTTGGTTCAGATGTGATTGGAGATTTTACTGTGGGCGAAGATCTGTTGGTCTTGTCTGGAGGACTAAGCTTTGCTGACTTAACTCTGGAGCAAGCTGATTCGTCAACCCAGATCCTAGTCGGAACTGAGTTGATCGCAACTTTAATAGGCGTGACGGTTGATTCGCTGGGGGAAGCGGATTTTGTCGTCACACCAATCTAAGGAATCATCAATCTGAGGAATCAAAGTGAACCCATAACTTCTTTAGCAGCAGCTAGAGTTTTATCAATGTCCTCATCAGTGTGAGCGATTGAGGTAAATCCGGCCTCAAATTGGGAAGGGGCTAAATAAATTCCCCGCTCTAACATGCCTCGATGGAAGCGACTGAACTTTTGTAGATCGGATTGCTTCGCATCCTCATAGCTGTGAACTGGCCCCTCGGTAAAGAAGAAGCCAAACATGCCACTAATCTGTCCCCCGCAGGCGGCATGACCCGTTTCCTTAGCAATCTGCACCATGCCATCGGCCAACTTTTTGGTGACCCGATCCAAATGCTCGTAGGTTCCAGGCTTTTGCAACAGTTCCAGGGTCTTAATTCCCGCCGTCATCGCTAGAGGATTTCCCGACAAGGTTCCTGCCTGGTACATTGGGCCAGCCGGAGCCACCATCGACATGATGTCCTGTCGTCCACCGTAGGCTCCTACGGGCAAACCTCCACCGATAATTTTCCCAAGAGTGGTTAAGTCAGGAGTAATGCCAAATTTCTCCTGGGCTCCACCATAGGCAATGCGGAATCCGGTCATGACTTCATCGAAGACCAGCAGAGCATCATTCTCCTGGGTGATCAAGCGTAACCCTTCTAAAAATCCACCGTCGGGAGCCACAAAGCCAGAATTTCCCACAACTGGCTCCAAAATTACTCCAGAGATTTCGCCCGGATTGTCAGCAAATAGCTGCTTGACCGCCTCTAAATCATTGTAGGGAGCGGTGAGAGTGTTATTGGTAACGGACTTAGGAACGCCAGGGGAATCGGGTAAACCGAGCGTTGCTACCCCTGATCCCGCTTGAACCAGGAACATATCGGCATGGCCGTGATAGCACCCGGCAAATTTAACCACCTTGTCCCGTCCAGTAAAGGCCCGCATCAACCGTAGAACCGACATACAGGCTTCCGTACCAGAGTTGACGAAGCGTACCATCTCAATGCTAGGGACTGCCTCGACTACCATTTCCGCCAGAACGTTCTCCAGCGCACAGGGGGCACCAAAACTGGTTCCTTTGTCCAGGGCATCTCGCAGTGCCGCTAGAACTTCGTCATTGGCATGACCGCAAATTGCAGGGCCCCAGGTACCAACATAATCAATGTATTGATTGCCATCTACGTCCCAGATGTACGCCCCTTTAACCCGATCAAATACGATGGGCTGACCCCCAACAGACTTGAATGCGCGTACTGGGGAACTTACACCTCCCGGCATTAATTTTTGAGCAGCAGAAAAAATCTCTTCAGAACGTGTCGTTTTTAACGGTGTTGCGACCATTATTTTTAATTTCTCCTTAAGTTAAACCTGTCGAGGGCTTCCGCCGATGCGGAATGAATTTGTGAAGTTGATAATACAAAGTGCTATTTTATCGAAATAATGAAATCTGATCATCACTTCGTTAGTGATTTTTAACGCTTAATGATGCAATTTAACACCTTTGTTGCGTCTATTTCCGACCTGGATCACTGTACTCAGGCCCCAAGTCTGAAGGAGATTCTCTTGGAGCCAACATTATTGGCCCGGCAGGGACGACTTTCTGCTGAACAGGCTCAAGCCCTAGCTCACGAGACCTATCAACGAGGGTTACGACCGGTGCTGGTTTGGGATGCGCTGATGCCAGAACGCCTAATGACTCAGGTTTGTGAAAAATTACAACAATGGGATTTGAGTTTATTTGCGGCGGTGCGAGTTTGCGATCCAGGGGCGGCCTGGTGGATGAAAACCCATTTTCCTGAAAAACCTTTGCAGTTACTAGCTGAAGCTGGCAATCATAACCTGGAGGCATTGCGGGGATGGTGTGAGATTCTGGGCGATTCTCTTGAACGGTTAATCCTGTCG
The DNA here is from genome assembly GCA_050331715.1 of Microcoleaceae cyanobacterium. Taxonomy (GTDB): domain Bacteria; phylum Cyanobacteriota; class Cyanobacteriia; order Cyanobacteriales; family Microcoleaceae; genus JBHJGO01. The sequence goes on along the minus strand of JBHJGO010000151.1, from coordinate 20,586 downwards.
ATTGAGCTGACGGAGCAGAAGTTGGTCGAATACTGCCAAACTCTACCTGTGGCCTGTGAGGTTCTGGGGGCAGGGCAGATTTTGCTGTTCTATTCTCCCCGTTCGTTGTTGCTGAAACATTTGCCTCTAGAAGACGTGACTCAACAAACCCATTTGTCACAAGAGCTGGTCTCAGAAGAGCCTGAAAATTCAGAGCGATATCTCCAGGCAACCATTGCTTCTGAGGATTCTGGCAATCGACCTTTCCCAACTCTGGAAACGGTACATGGTACGTTTATGTTTCTCGACAAGGATCAGTTCATTCTGGATCAGCTAGAATCCCTCAACAGAGCAGGTTTACACACGGTTCGGATTGATTTGCGACATCTGAGCCAGGGAGAAAATGCTGCTGACCAGATCGAACATATTTGTCAACAAGCCCTGGCGGATCCAGTCCAGCTCCGTAAGAATTGGCCAAGACCGACGCGATCGCCCTTTTTCAAAGCCAACCGTACCACCTCAATTTTCCAAAGAATCAAGCCAAAGGCCAAGTTAGCCCTGTATCGGCAGCAGGGAATTTGTCTAGCAGAAGTCCTTTCTGGTGAAAGTGGGAAATATGTGGTGTTCCAGAGCTTGAAACCCTTTGAGGTTTCCCAGGCAAAGTACCTGGCGCTAACAACTGATGAGGTGGTTGATTTGCCGGAGCTGGAGTTTCAAACCCTGAATTTCGAGGCAATTCAGGCGTGCGATTATGATCAGTTGTTCGTGACCAACTGGATTCGGAAGGCTAGTACGGGAGCGTTGTTGTTGAGTGAAAGACCTTGATTTTGGTTGTTACTGGTCGTCAGTCATGGGTCATTGGACGTTCGTGTGCGTGGAAATCGTCAGACTAAATGTTGTAGTACACAACTTACGAGGTGTGTCAGGCACTTTCTGGTTTAGCAGCGGAAATATTGGATTTTTCTATGTGCCGTAATGCACTACACCAGGCAATAACGGTGGGTTATGCTTTGCTAACGACACCCTACGAACCTCCATTGTCGTAGTCAGCTTGTAGTACATCAACGAAAAATGTAGTATACTGGAAACAATTAAAAAATTCAGCGGTGACGATCATGCCGTACAACACCTTAAACCTATCAACCGATAATCCTGTTCTGTCCTGGGCCGATCATGATCTGGCCGCCCAGGAAAGCCGGATGGCCAAGAATGTTGCATCCTTGCCGTTCGTTTTCAAGCACGTTGCACTGATGCCCGATGTGCATTTGGGGAAGGGGGCTTTGGTGGGGTCAGTGATCGCTACCCGTGAGGCCATTATTCCAGCCGCCGTTGGGGTAGACATTGGCTGTGGCATGTGTGCGGTCAAAATGCCCTTTGTGGCCGATCAACTGGAAGGGAAACTGAAGAAAATCCGTTTGGCTGTTGAAGCGGAAATTCCCGTGGGATTCAATGCCAACAAGGACGTTGAAAAATCCGTGACCAATTGGCAGGGTTGGCGACAGTTCAGAAATTTGCACTCAAAAGTGCAGGATCTAGAATCCAAGGCGATGAAACAGATGGGTTCCCTGGGTGGGGGCAATCACTTTATCGAACTCTGTGTCGATGCGGAGAATTGCGTGTGGCTGATGCTACATTCTGGTTCTCGCAATATTGGTAATAAGTTGGCCCAGTGCCATATTGGGACAGCCCGACACCTGGCCAAGTTGACCGATACCAAGTTGCCCGATCCGGATCTGGCCTATTTCGTCTCAGGCACGTCAGAATTCGAGCGGTATTGGCAGGATCTGCAATGGGCCCAGGATTATGCTCGATTTAACCGAGAGGTGATGATGGCTCGATTCAAGCGGATTGTGGAACAGGCTGTGGCAGGCGGGAAGCCAACGAAACCGTTGCTTCAGGTGAACTGCCACCACAACTATGCCGAGAAGGAAACTCACTTTGGCGAATCCGTGTATGTCACTCGGAAAGGAGCCGTTCGGGCTCAGGAATCCGACTATGGCATTATTCCAGGATCAATGGGAGCCAAGTCCTTCATTGTGAAGGGCAAAGGCAATGCAGAAAGTTATTGCAGTTGTTCCCACGGTGCAGGTCGTCAAATGTCCCGCACCCAGGCCAAAAAACGGTTCAGTGTAGATGACTTGGTACAACAAACCGAAGGCATTGAATGTCGCAAGGATTCTGGCGTTCTAGACGAAATTCCAGCGGCCTACAAGCCAATCGATCAGGTGATGCAACAACAAACTGATTTAGTTGAAGTGGTTGCGACCTTGAAGCAGGTTGTTTGTGTCAAGGGTTAACTTCTCAAGCGAGCGCCGAACTGTTTCACCAAGGTGTCTCGAACCTTCTGCTGGAGGGGTTCAATATCTTCATCGGTTAATGTCCGGTCATCAGCTCGATAGACCAATCGGAAAGCCAGACTGCGCTCATTTTCCGGTACGCCTTGACCCCGGTATTCATCAAATAGTTCAACAGATTCTAACAACTTACCGGCAGCCTCTCGAATGCTGTTCAGAATTGCTGCCACTGGCACTTCCAGGGGCACAAATAGTGCGATATCCCGATCTGAAGGAGGCAGTAGAGAAAAGGACTGGAACTGACGTACCAGGTTTTCTGAACGGGTGATCGCGCCAACTAAAACCTCCAGTTCCAAAGTAAAAGCGTACACCTCATCAGGTAACTCCCGTTGCTGACGGAGTTGTGGGTGCAACTGACCGAATACTCCCAGTTGAGTCTCACCCAGCCACAGGGAAGCCGTTCGACCCGGATGGAGTTGGGGAATGGTGGAGTCCGCTTTGTACTCCACCCGTAGATTGAATTGTTCAAAGATTGCTTCTAGAATCCCCTTGGCCTCGTACCAGGTCATGGATTGTTCCTGACCGCCTCGAATCCATCGACCCTGACTGGAATCACCGCCCATAATGCCTGCCAGAAGTTCCCGTTCCTGAAAGTCTTCATCCAATTTCCAAAAAATCCGACCCAATTCAAATCCATTCAATGGCCCATTGCCATTTTCCAGATTATAGAGAAACGCATCAATCAATCCCGAAAACATCTCTGTTCGCAGGGCGGAATACTCAACGAACAGCGGATTCGACAGGGTAACTTGATCGGTGTTCTCCGTTTTTACCAGCGAGTAGTGCATCAATTCCGTTAATCCTTGTGCTCTAAATGCTGCCCGCAGTTGTCGTAGAGCCTGCTGTTCAATGGGTAAATAACCGGGCAAGTTCTTGCTGGGTAATGTATCGCAGAAGGAATCATAGCCATACAACCGGGCCACTTCCTCAATCAGATCAATTTCCCGCACCAAATCCAGCGCTCGATAGGCCGGAACCGTTACTGTCCAGGTTGTTTCCTGCCCCTCTCCCTGACGCACCAAACCACAGCCCAGAGCAGTGAGAATACTTTCAACTTCCTCCGCTTGTAAAGTGGACTCCACCAGAGTTCCTTCTCCCCGCTTCAGCGGCCCTAGAACTTCATTGATCCGGGCTAATCGTAGTGAAACATCAACGGATCCCACTTCACTGGATAAACTGCTGTCTGTCGCTTGCAAGACCCCTGCTCCCCCGGCCAGTTCAGTCATCAATTGAATCGCTTCTCGACAAGCTAGCGGGAGTTCGGTACTGTTCACACCTCGCTCATAGCGGGTGGAGGCTTCCGTGCGAATCCCCTGGCTACGGGCCGAACGCCGAATCACCACTTGACTGAAGATCGCCGCCTCTAGCATTAAATTCTGTGTGCCATCATGAACTTCTGTGTCTTCGCCTCCCATCACACCTGCCAGGGCAACGGGTTGGTCATTAGCTGTGATGATTAAGGTTTCCTGCTTGAGCTGCCGTTCCTGGCTGTCCAGGGTCGTAAGGGATTCGCCCGATTGAGCCAGACGAACACCCAGGGTTAAATCCTTTGCTCCAGTCACCGATTGCAGGCGATCGCGATCAAAGGCATGCAGCGGTTGACCCCACTTCAGCATGATGTAGTTTGTGACATCGACTACGTTGCTGATCGGTCGTACTCCAGCCGAGCGCAGTTTCTGCTGCAACCAATCGGGAGAAGGCGCGATCTGAATTCCCTCAATAACGGTTCCGATGTAGATTGGACAGACCTGGGTATCAGTGAGATTGATCTCCAATTTTCCGGAATCCGTTTCTCCCTGAATCAGTTCTCCAGAGGTTTCAGGAAGCCTCAGTTTGGCCCCCGTCAAAGCCGCAACTTCCCGTGCAATACCGACCATGCTGAGGCCATCAGCCCGATTCGCGGTTGCTGTCACATCCAGCACTACATCATCCAATCCCAATAGAGGACGCACGTCACTACCCAGCTCTGGATTTTCTAGATCGAAGGGATGAATTCCAGCAGAATCCTTCTCCAAGCCCAGTTCCGCCAGGGAACAAATCATGCCCTGGGAGGGCACACCTCTCAATTTACTTTTCTTCAGCTTTAGATCAACAATGGGCAGATAAGTTCCAATGGTAGCGACCGGAACCACCAGGCCAGCCTGGGCATTGGGTGCGCCACAGACAATATTCAGGGGTTCATCTGCGCCGATATCAACTTGGCAAACTTTCAGCTTATCGGCGTTGGGATGCTTCTCCGCCTCTAGAATTTTGCCCAGGACAACCCCGTCCGCCCAGGTAGAACGATCCTCGATTTCTTCCACCTCAAAGCCCGCAACAGTTAAGGTTTCTGCCAGTTGTTCTGGGGGTAAATTCAAATCAACCAGTTCTTGAAGCCAATTCAGAGAAATACGCATTCGTCTAGCAAGTTTCTATAATCTAAGGAATGGAGGCGTGCAATCTTGTTTGAAACGGAGCCTGGAGAGAACCAGGCTAGAGACTTAGCCCAGCCCTGTTATTATCTAAAAGATTGGGGGAACCTACAAGAGCATATCGTAAGAGGAGTGATTGAGATACGGGGTTTTTCGGAACCCGCTTTTCCGGAAACGTCTGCAGTGACGGTGTGGAACGATATGTATGAGGAGTTCGAGTAATTCTGGCGTTTCGCCAGTTGACTTTTAAAACCAGCTTCAGAACTGCCATGAGCTATTGTATTAACCCTGCCTGTTCCTATCCTGAAAATCCAGAGGACGCATTGGAGTGCCAAGCCTGCGGTGCAAAGCTGGCGCTGCGAAATCGTTATCGGATTTTGAAAGCGCTGGGAAAAGGAGGATTTGGCGCAACATTTCTGGCAAAGGATCTGGCACTCCCTGGCGGGCCAAAATGTGTCGTCAAGCAGCTTCGCCCCTCGACCAAATCGAAGCGCGTTCTGGAAATGGCCCGGGAGTTATTTCAGCGCGAGGCTAAGACCCTGGGCAAAATTGGCGATCATCCTCAAGTTCCACGACTCTTGGACTACTTTGCTGGAAAGCGTCAGTTTTATCTAGTGCAGGAATTCGTCGATGGTTGGAACCTGAAGCAGGAAGTTCAACACTCTGGCCCCTACGACGAAGCGCAGGTCAAAGATTTTTTGCGAGAACTGCTACCGATTCTGGACTATGTCCATTCCCAGGAAGTGATCCACCGCGACATCAAACCGGCCAATATTCTCAGGCGCAAACAGGATGGCCACCTGGTTTTGATTGATTTTGGTGCGGTGAAGGATCAGGTACATCAGGCCACCCAAATGGGTTCAGGGGAAACGGCCTTTACCAACTTTGCCATCGGGACATCGGGATTTGCGCCGCCAGAACAAATGGCCCTGCGGCCTGTTTATGCCAGTGACATCTACGCCGTTGGCATGACCTGTATCTACTTGCTGACTGGACAATCTCCCAGTTCCCTGGAATACGATTCCATGACCGGAGAAGTTCGCTGGCAACCTTTGGTTTCAATCAGTGATTCCTTCAGCCAAATCCTGCACAAGTCCCTAGAAATGTTTGTCGGCAATCGCTATCTGTCAGCCCAAGCCATGTTGATGGCCCTGGAGAACGAACAGGAACTATATCAGATGCCCACAACCTTTGTAACGGCAGAAACCGCAAACTTCGACGCGAATCCTGCGGAACCTGAAATCTTAGAAACAGCTCTCTCAGAAACGTCTATTCCGTCTGTTCTGTCAGAGAACGTAACTGCGGTTGATCTGTCGGTGGCTGAGCCAACAGAATTTATGCCAGGATCAACAGAATTTCTCACGGCTCAAGCGCCAGTCAGCCGAAGTCAACCGGATGTGAATCTACGTCCCTACGCACGGGAAGCTGAAAAAATTCGGCAGCGCAACCTCCGCCGTCAGTCAGCCCAAACCAATTTGGTTTCAAGCAGCGGGGGGCTGAGTTCCTCCAACGGATCCCCGACGCATCTTGTTTCTTCGACCCAGGCCATTTCCGAATGGGATGAAACCAGTTTGAGTGCGGCCTACGCTGGGGGAGAACGGTATTTCACCGATTGTGATCTGAGTCAACTGAACCTGGCCGCCCAGAGATTCTCAGGAGCCTACTTTTCCAACTCCCGCCTGCAACATACCAATCTGCAAAACGCAAATTTATCAAAGGCTGATTTTGGACGTGCCAGTCTGAACCACGCCATTCTCAGAGATGCCAATCTGATTCAAGCCCGACTCAGTTTGGCCAATCTGGAAGGGGCTGACCTACGGGGGGCCAACTTGACCGCCGCCAATCTCAGCAATGCTAACCTGCGTGGCGCTGATTTACGCGGTGCGAACCTCTCCAAAGCCTTGATTTCAGAGCAACAGATTTCTCTGGCCAAAACTAACTGGCGCACTGTATTGCCGAAACGAACCCGCAAAGGATTGATTTAGCCGTAAAATATTGTTGCACGCAGTCGCCTTGATGGATTGGGCGCACCGAGAGAGCAGTGACAATGCCTGGAATGAATATTGCATTTTTAGGATTGGGCGTGATGGGGGGCTACATGGCCGCCAACCTTGCTGAGGCAGGTTTCTCGATCAAGGTCTGGAATCGAACGCCAGATACCCCTGGAGTAAAGATCGCTCAGCAGGCAGGGGCAATAGTTGTTCCTTCTATTCAAGCGGCAGTCGAGGATGCAGCGATTGTCTGTACCTGTGTGAGTGATGTTCCGGATGTACAAGCTGTGATTCTCGGTGCAACAGGAGTAGCGAAATTTGCTCAACCTGGAACCACCGTGATTGACTTCAGTACGATTGGCCCCGAAGCAGCCCGCCAGATTGCGACCGAATTAGCAACCCAACAACTCCAGTTTTTAGATGCTCCCATTTCAGGCGGGGACGTGGGCGCTGAGAAAGGAACACTGACCATTATGGTCGGCGGTGACCTCTCCAGCTTTGAAGCCTGTCAACCTGTGTTTGCGGCTTTGGGCCAGAATATTCGCCATTGTGGTGTCTCTGGCAGCGGTCAGGCGGTGAAGCTCTGCAATCAAGTGCTTTGTTCTCTGCACATGGTGGGTTTATGTGAAACGATGCTGCTGGCCAAGCAACAGGGGATTGACCCGAAGTTAGTGGTTGAGGTGTGTAGTACGGGAGCCGCTGGGTCTTGGGCGCTAGAGAACCTGGGTGAAAAAGTGGCCCAGGCTGACTTTGATCCAGGGTTCATGATCAAGCACATTGTTAAGGACCTAAGGCTCGTTCAAGCAGCGCTACCCTCCGACCAGGATTTCCCCGGCATTGAACTGGCCAATCAATTGTTTAAAACGGTTGCAGAATTGGACGAAGTGGGAGCGACCCAGGGAACCCAGGCGATGATTCGAGCCTATCAGGAAGATTAACTTAAACTAGTTGAAGGGCATTCAGCTTTTAGTATCAGCTCTGAATTGTTTGGGGGGAAACGTATGCAGAACCGATTTTTGCTGGCAATTTTATCTTTGGGAATTTTTGGGGCGGGCTTACTGGGCCTGCTATTATTTTTCCGAGGAAATCATCAAGTTTATTCTCTCACCTTGGCAACAGCGAGTAAGAGTGGCCAATACTACGCCTTTGGTCAAACGCTGTCGGAAACCGTTGCCAAACAAAATCCTCGGATTCAACTCAAGGTGATCGAAACAGAGGGCTCTCGACAGAATGTGGAATTGCTGAACCAAGATGAAGCGCAGATGGCGTTGATTCAAAGTGACACTCCGATTAGTTTGTCGATTCAATCGGTGGCATTCCTATTCCCAGAAATTTTTCACTTGATCGCCACCCGTGAATCTAATATTCAGACCGTCAGCGATTTGAAAGGGAAGAAAATTGCAGTCATGCCTGAAGGCAGCGGTTCCAATCAACTGTTCCAGCAACTGAGCCAGCACTATGGATTTGCTGACACTGATTTTGAAGTTCAGCCCCTTGCGTCCAAGCAAGCTCACCTAGCGCTGGAAGCGGGTCAAGTAGATGCCCTGTTTCAAGTGATCACTCTGGGGAATCCAGGCATTAGCCGATTGCTGCGATCTGGAAAGAATCGATTGGTTCCAATTGACCAGGCGGCGGCCCTACAGCTCTTTCAACCCGCCTTGGAAACTAGCCAAATTCCCAAGGGAACCTACAGCGGCTCCTTACCTATTCCAGAAACCGATCTATCAACGGTTTCTGTCCGAGCTGTATTGGTAACGCGTAGAGATGTTCCTGAAAAGGTGATCCATGAAATCACCCAGGTTTTGTTTGAGGCCCGCAGTGAATTAGTGGCTCTCAATCCCCAGGCTGCTTTGATCAAACAGCCAGAGTCGCCACGGGAATTGGGTTTTTCCTTTCATCCCGGTGCAAAACGCTACTATACCCAGGATGAACCCAGTTTCTTAGAACGCTATGCTGAGCCGATTGGTCTGATTATCTCAGCCAGTGTCTTGGTTTTCTCAGGACTCTGGCAGTTGAAGCTATGGTTGCAGAGCCAGCAAAAAAATCGGGCCGATCTCTACAACCTGGAGATTCTAAATTTGATTGATCAAGTGCAAGATGCCCATAGTGCAGAGGCCCTGCAAAAAGTGCGAGACAAGCTACTTACGATTTTTAAAGAGGTGATCCAAGATCTAGACCGAGATCGGATTTCGGCAGAGTCCTTTCAATCTTTTACCTTTACCTGGCAGGCTGCGATCGCTTCAATCCGCCATCGAGAGAACCTGCTGAAAAGCTCTACATAGGCTTGAAGTTGTCGGACATGCGTTGGGTCGTAATCCTGCCACCAAAAAAGAAAAAGCTAAGTCTTCAAGCATACAAGTCTGCTACATATTCCTCATAGCCGTTGTACAGCAGTGTAGGTTGACGTTCCCATGAACTACTTGACCCCTTGCCAACCAGCCGTTCTGTTGCCTGTGACCAGCGAGGATGGGGAACATTCGGATTGACATTGGCCTCAAAGCCGTATTCCTTCGGAGCCAGAGTATTCCAGAAGGTTACAGGACGCTGCTCCAGAAATTCGATCTTGACAATTGACTTTGCTCCCTTAAACCCATACTTCCAGGGAACCACCATACGAATAGGTGCGCCATTTTGCTTCGGTAAACTCTTGCCATAGATACCAGTGGCGAAGAAGGCTAGGTCATTCGCCATTTCCTCGACAGTTAAGCCTTCCACATAGGGCCAGGGATAGTTCACTGCCCAAAATCCAGGGCCTTTAGTAATCTTCGGATCATAGAAGGATGTGAAGCTAACGTACTTTGCTTTGTCCACAGGTTCTACCGCTTTCATCAAAGCCCGCATTGGAAACCCAACCCAAGGAACCACCATGGCCCAGGCTTCAACACATCGGAAGCGATAAACCCGCTCTTCAATCGGAAATTTCTGTTGTAAGTCCTCAATGTCGTAAGTTTGAGGATTTTTCACTAGCCCCGTCACCTCCACCTTCCAATTGTCGGTGGGCAGAGCTTGCGCCTCTTGCCAAATGGATTTCGTGCCGCCAAATTCGTAGAAATTGTTGTAACGAGTGGCAAAACTTTCAGGGGTAATCTCCCGTTTCAAATCAGAAAAATCTGGATTGCGAGATAGGTTGGGAAAACTCGTGCGTCTTGAGTCAGAAGGAACCTCAGCATCAGAGCGGTTGCAGCCAGTAAGAGACAGAGCGACCGTCCCCAAACCTGCACCGATCATATTTCTCATGAAATGGCGGCGGTTGATAAAGAGCGACTCAGAAGTGACGCGACGTTCGGGAAGTTCCCAGGATTTCGGGGTGTGGATGAGTGGCATAGAAATTCAGTTGGTACGGATCTTAGAGATCTAATGGGCAGTCTTTGAATGGGCATTAGATTAAATTGTAAATGTTTGTATCGAACTTGAGCTAGTTTAAGATGCCCATCAGTTGCTCTTGATCCAGCTCTTGAGCAGATTATCCTTGACCATGCTCTGTCGCAGGACTTCAATCAAGTATTTCTGCGCTTCTTCCAAGCTGAGATGCTTCACTTGCTCCTGTAAGACCTTCATCTTGAACTGCTGTTCAACGGTTAGGTTGCCGGATACATTCATCTTTACTCCTCCACTAACGAAATGCATCGATCTAGATAGATCCTTACCAGTCAATTCATTCGTAAAGTATCATGTCAATCACTTGACAATCTGTTCAAGATGCACAGTACAATCTTCATCTCTGTTACAAAAGTTCACTACAATGAGATAGATTTATCATATAGATCCAGTTGATCTGGACAGATCCTCTCGAAAACAGATTTAAAGCCTGTTTAATGCAGGGAGGACATCTCAGAGATAAAAGCTAGGGATAACAACCAGAGATATATGAATGCAGTAGAGTTCTTTCGACAGAGTGCAGGAAAATGGCGATCGCTTCGCACAACCCACCACCTCGCGTTTCGACAAGCAGAGAAGGGTCAGTCTGAGATTTTGGTGGAGTCCCTGGAGGCGGATAATCCACGGATTATCGAAATCTGCCAGATGCATGAAATCGATCCGAGTTTGTCGGCCGGGGGGGCCTATGTCACCTGGGATGGGTCAATGAGTTGGGATAAAGAAGATGAAAATCATCAAGGGTCAACTATTTTTGCCATTGTGCCCGATGCGGATAATCCCAAAAAGGGCCGGATGCTGCGAGAGCGGGGTTATGCTGAAATTGTTCCAGTGGTCGGTCGGTTCGAAATGGATGACCAGGAGGGCTTAGTTCTGGTGACAGAATACGAAACCATGAGTTCTATTGAGCGATTTTGGTTTGCCAGTCCCAACCTACGAATGCGGACAAGCGCAGTGAAGCGGTTTGGTGGATTTAACACCTCCACCTTCTGCACTGAGATTCGGGTCACGGAGACAGAAACAGAAGCATCCCCGTCAACTGAAGCGTCACCGTTCTACTCAGCTATTGGCTGGTAATTCTAGAGCTGCAATTTAGAATTTTAAATTCTGGACTTTCAATTTTGAATTCTGAACTTTTACTGACGCAGGAATAGCAAGTGGCGATGTACAATTCATTCCCGTAGATACTATTCGGGGCCTATGACGACAACGATCACGCCTGAATCAACGCTGGGCTTTTTAGAATCTGAGGTGACTCCCCTCTTTGAGACCGCGTAGGTTGCGATTTTACCCATTCCTTACGAAGCGACGACAACCTATCGAACTGGATGTCAATATGGCCCTGAAGCGTTGCTCACAGCCTCACAGCAGCTAGAATGCTACGATGACGAACTGGAGCGGGAAGTTGGAGCCTTCACGGGCATCTATACTCACCCTCCGATTGCTGATACCCGCCAGGGGTTGGTCTCCTCGGAGACGATGTTGAAGATAGTCCAGCAAGCAGTGTTTGATCTAAATCAAGCCAACAAATTTGTTATTGCTCTAGGCGGAGAACACAGCATCACGGCTGGTGTAGTGGCGGCTTATCATCGGCACTGGGACAAACCTTTCACGGTGGTTCAGATTGATGCCCATGGAGATTTACGACACGAGTATGAGGGTTCCATCCACAACCATGCCTGTGTGATGCGGCGAGTTGTTGATCGAGGCCTACCAACCGTTCAAATCGGGATTCGCAGTCTCTGCCAGGAAGAGGCGGATCTAATTCGAGAAAAAAACCTGACAGTTATTTGGGCACGGGAGATTGCTGTACAGGCAGATTGGATTGACAGGGCTTTGGCCGCGATCCCAACAACAGATGTGTTTTTAACGATTGATCTGGATGGTATTGATCCGAGCTTGATGCCAGGAGTCGGAACACCTGAGCCCGGAGGACTGAATTGGTACGGTTTACTTCGATTTCTACGGCAGCTATTTACCCAACGTCGGGTGATCGGCTGTGATGTAATGGAATTAGCACCTGTAGAGGATGTAGTGGTTTCAGAATTTACAGCCGCCAAACTGGTCTACAAATTGATCGGATATCAAGCATTAGCCCAAAACTGGTTCAAAATCTAGAAACCCGCTAGCTGCCCACTCCTGTAAAATTCCTTTGCAGTCAAATTTTACAAGGACTTAAAATTACGCAATATTTCGTAGCATTGTGTCGGTTGCCACTCCCCAAAGATCACACTCCAGACAGATTCAACCTAACCTCGTTGCTCTAACCTCCAAATCAATGGCCAATGACCGATGACTGATTTATTAAGCTTAGTAAAGAGATTTGTATCTGCTGTGACATCCCCTATTATTTGAAGTCTGATATGACTATACTGTCTCTTGTAAATCTAAAGAAAAAATTAAATTCTCGTTTATTTGGTCTTACATAGCAGTCACAAGTGATTTGTGAAAAGCGGGTGAGGGGGACGAAGCCCCCCAAACCTCCCCATAATACTTTTCATGATTGATTCAGGATTGCTATACACAAGGTGCAGCCGGAAATAGCAGCGAGCTGTTCTATGGTTCAGGAGAAAGCGGTATCAATCTCAGGAGGTTCTATGACTCCCAACTTACTCCGTAAAGTCTGGTCTTTGATCGAAGCAACCCAAGCTCCGTTCTTAGTTAAAATGGATGACGCTGCTCTGGTTGAGTGGCTACTCAAAAGATTGGAACATGATTCCCATATCAATGGCCAGGAAGCAGCAATCATGAATGATTACATCAACTCAAAGGTTTCCTTGATTCGAGATTTGGCAGAGTCCCGCCTATCGTCTCGTGGCAATCTATAGCGGCAACAGGATAACAGGGGCAGATCAATTCAAATGTTCTCTGCATAGCAGTTTTCTGATCAAATGTCTGTGATCATAAGTTGTGAATCTACAGCGTTAAGGTAAGCTTAAGAATGTCTTAGGAGGACTTGGCCAAACGGTCTAGGCTTCTTTGACGTTGTGGTTAGAGAGATTGATCAAAGCATTCAATGAAAAATATATTTAAGTGGCGTTCCTGGTTGATTGCAGCCCTGGTCGCAGCCGTACCATTAGCTGCCTGCGTTTCACCCGATACAGCCTCAGACAGCAGTGGTGATGGAGGCACTGAATCGGCAGAGAACGGTGCAGTGTCCGCCGCTGACAGCCGACTAGAGGCCATCAAAAGTCGAGGTCGATTGGTTTGTGGTGTTGACGGTGGAATTCCTGGGTTTAGTTTCGTGGATGAGAATGGCACCTATTCAGGCATGGACGTCGATGTCTGTCGAGCAGTTGCGGCAGCTTTGTTTGACGACCCAGAGGCAGTGGATTATCGTAACCTGGACTCCACCGAGCGATTTGAAGCTCTCAAAGCTGGAGAGGTTGATATGCTCTCCCGAAATACGACCTGGACAATTAGCCGTGACACTTCAGTCGGAATGGAGTTCGCCCCCACAACTTTCTATGATGGCCAGGGAATGTTGGTGCGAGCAGACAGCGGCATCTCAAGCCTAGAGGATTTTGAAGGTAGAGTCGTCTGCGTTGAAGCCGGGACAACAACGGAGCTGAACCTGACAGACAATATGCGGGAAGCGGGAGTGACCTCTGAAACCAAAACCTTCCAACAGGCTGATCCCGCCTACCAAGCCTATGCAGAAGGAGCCTGCGATGGCATGACTTCCGATAAGTCTCAGTTGATTGCGCGTCGCAGCACCCTACCAGATCCCGATGCCCATGTGTTACTGGATGTCACCATGTCCAAGGAACCTTTAGGCCCCGTAACCATCAACAACGACTCCGCCTGGTTCGACACCGTAAAGTGGGTCACCTATGCCCTGATTGAGGCTGAGGAACTTGAGATTAACCAGGGAAATGTCGAAGAGCTTGCAAGCAGCAGTGAAGACCCGACTATCCGCCGTTTCCTGGGGACAGAGGGAGAACTGGGTGAAGGTTTGGGCCTAACCAATGATTTTGCCGCCCGTGTGATCAGGCATGTTGGCAACTACGCTGAAGTCTATGATCGCAACCTGGGTGAAAGCTCCCAGTTCAGGCTAGAGCGGGGTCAGAATGCCCTATGGAGTGATGGCGGTCTGCTCTATTCTCCCCCTTTCCGCTAAATTCGAGAGGCTGTCGCCTACCGCTGTAGGTTGGGTTAAAGCAGGAAAGCCAACACCGGGATATGCCCGAACCGACCGGTTTCCCTGACTCAACCCCAGCCTACTCCATCTTTAAAGTTGAACACTGAAACCAATCATGAATCCCCAACAAAAGGTTCCCCTCTGGCGTGATGACCGCTTCTGGAAAGTGATCATCCAGGTGATCGTCGTTGTTGCGGTCATTGCCTTTGTCAGTCTATTAATCAATACCCTGCCGCTGAACCTGAAAAAAACAGGGGGAACTTTATCTAACTTTGGTTTCCTGGATAGCACCGCAGGATTCAGCATCAGTGAAAGTTTAATCCCCTACTCGCCCACTGATCCCTATGCCCGTGTGCTCCTGGCAGGATTGTTAAATTCTCTGCGCGTAATCGTGGCAGGCATCATCCTAACTACGCTGTTGGGGAGCGCAGCGGGGATCGCCTATTTTTCTGATAACTGGCTACTGCGCAAAATCAGCGTGGTCTACGTTGAGATTGTGCGAAATACGCCGCTGTTGCTCCAGCTCTTATTCTGGTACGGAATATTTCTCCAGCTCCCGGCCCTCGATCAGAAGGTTGGAGTGTTTAATTCTATTTTCCTCAGTCGGCGAGGCATCTATGTTCCCTGGCCCAAGAGTCCAATCATTTGGGTTTGGCTGGGAGTTCTGCTAGCTGGAGTCGTTGCTGCCTTTTTTGTGGGGCGCTGGCGCATCAATGCGATTGTAGAGCAGGGGCAATCCGGTCAGACCCAGCAAAAGATCCTGTGGGGAATGGGAATACTGGGGTTGCTAATCGTCATTTTCGGCTTTGGTTGGAATTTTCCTCAAGCCACTGAAGAAGGTGTGAGAGGTGTGACAGGGGGATTAAGACTAACCATCGAACTTGCGGCATTATTGGTCGGATTGGTAGTCTATACCGGAGCCTACATCGCTGAAATTGTCCGGTCAGGAATTCAATCGGTTCCCAAGGGACAGTGGGAAGCAGCCCGTTCTCTGGGACTGAGATCTGGCGAAGTGATGCAACTGGTGGTTTTTCCCCAAGCCCTGCGAGTGATTATCCCCCCGCTGAATAGTCAGTATATGAATCTGGCTAAAAACTCAAGTCTGGCGATCGCCGTTGCCTATCCCGATATCTATAATGTGGCGAATACCACCTTCAACCAAAGTGGCCAGGTGGTTGAGGTCATGTTAATTATTATGGCTACTTACCTGGGGATTAATCTTCTGATCTCCCTCTGTATGAACCTATTGAACCGTAGCGTTCAGTTGAAGGAAAGATAGTTCTTTTAAGTATTTCCATTTTAGAGGCCCTGTAACTTCCATGACCACTACACCTGAGTCTTCACTACAACCTGTTTCTGAGTCATTCGATTTGCCGGACTGGTTGCGGAAAAATTTATTTAATACCTGGTACAACAGCCTGCTGACAGCGGCAATTGTTGGTCTATTCCTCTGGATGCTGGTGGGATTCATTGCTTGGGCTAGAGCTGAGGCTCAATGGAATGTGATTCCCGCGAATCTAGGCTTGTTTATGGCGGGGCGATTTCCCAATGATCAATACTGGCGGCTCTGGCTGCTTCTAACCGGAATTATTACGCTAGCGGGACTAACCTGGGGAATGTTGGCCCGTCAAGCGGCCAGTCTCTACAGCCAAACAGTAATTATTGTTCTGAGTGTGGCTTCCCTACTGTTTTTCATGTTTCCCATTCCCCTGCTCAATCGATTGGCACTCGTGGGGCTATTAATAGGATTAGTACTAATGGCTTGGGGAGGAAAAACCGTGGGCAATGCTCGTCCTGGCTTGATCCCATGGCTACCCTTTAGTTGGTTCCTGCTATTGATTGTTGGAATGTGGCTAATTGGAGGAGGCTTGGGGTTGAAGAGTATCTCCTCGAACCTCTGGGGCGGCTTAATGCTAACCCTGCTAACTTCGATCATCAGCATTCTGCTGTGTTTTCCGCTGGGAGTTCTACTAGCACTGGGACGACAGAGCAGTTTACCGGTGATTCGCTGGCTCTGTGTCGCCATCATTGAGGTGGTTCGCGGTCTTCCCCTGATTACAATTCTGTTTATGGGTCAGGTTTTATTGCCCCTATTTCTACCGGAAGGAATGCGACCGGATCGGGTACTAAGGGCGATCATCGGCTTGACGGCCTTTAGTGCCGCCTACCTGGCTGAGAATGTTCGGGGTGGCTTACAAGCGATTCCACGCGGTCAGACCGAAGCAGCCAATGCTTTAGGACTAAACACTCCCTTGACCCTGGGACTGATTGTTCTACCCCAGGCCCTGAAGATTTCAATCCCTTCGATTGTAGGTCAGTTTATCAGCCTATTTCAGGACACAACCTTACTGGCAATTGTTGGACTGGTTGAACTCCTGGGGATCAGTCGCTCAATTCTGGCAAACCCAAAGTTCCTGGGGCGCTACTCCGAGGTTTACCTCTTCATTGGAATTCTCTACTGGCTATTCTGCTATGCCATGTCCATGGGCGCTCGCCGCCTAGAGCAGCAATTAAACACAGAATATCGATAGAGCGAATTATGACAGTTCTGTGAGCATCACACTCCTGGTAAAGATGGATAGGGAAGTTGCTAAATTAGTGAGTACAATATCCATAACACCCCCTATGTACCGCTCTCGCAAGAGATGCGGCATTTTTTTTGCCCCGATACACCATTGTGACAAGGCCCCTGTACCCAAAAAACCTTGTGACAATTTCATAAGCATCACATCCAAGTGTTCACAGCTTCGTCACAATCTGTTAATTTGTACTCAGTATCACCCATATCACCCCCTTTGCGCCGCTCTCGCACGAGATGCGGTGTTTTTTATCATTAAGTTTGCTATAGGTTCTACTATCCGTATTGCCCTTTAACTTCTGAATGGCTAAAGTCTATTCAGGAGTGAATTGAGATCCGAGTCTCAAAAAATCAGTTCAGTCATGGGCAACACCCGAAGACTTTTTTGTAATCTTTCCTCAGCCAGCACTGCATTTTCCACTGGTTTGTCAGTGGGCCTGTTTTTGCTGCTCGGAGCCTGCAGCACCCTACAAAAAGGCTCTCCAGATTCAACAACACCAGATCCTGAAATCACTACAGTGACCATTTTGGGAGCAGTTACAGGGGAGCAGCAACAGAAATTGGAGGCAGCCCTAGCGCCGTTTGTGGAGAAAACCGGGATTGAGATTATATACCAGGGAACGGAGGCCTTTTCTACCTTGCTACCCGTCCGAGTTGAAGCGGGACAGGCTCCTGATATTGCGATTTTTCCTCAGCCTGGACTCATGACAGAGTTTGCTGAACAGGGTGATCTGGTTCCCCTCAATCGTTTCATAGATGACGAGCAACTTCAGCAAGCCTACTCAAAAAATTGGCTGGATCTGGTTAGCATAGACGATGAGGTTTATGGGATTTGGTATCGAGTCGCCGTTAAGAGCCTGGTCTGGTACAACCCTAGGGCATTTCAGAAAGCAGAATATCAGGTTCCTCAAACTTGGGAAGAGCTAGAGAGATTATCCGAAACGATTGTGAATGATGGAGGCGTTCCCTGGTGTTTGGGGATTGAAAGTGGTGAGGCGACCGGATGGGTGGGCACAGATTGGATTGAGGATATTATGCTGCGAGATTCTGGCCCTAAAGTTTATGACCAATGGCTCAAGCATGAAATTCCTTTCAATGATCCAGCGGTTCGTCGAGCCTTTGAGCGGTTCGGAGAGATTGCGCTAAATCCAAAATATGTGGTGGGTGGAACCATCGGTATCATCAATACCCCCTTTGGAAATTCTCCCAACGGTTTGTTTACCGATCCACCCGATTGCTATATGCATCGCCAGGCAGGCTTTATCACGAACTTTTTCCCAGAGGGGGTTGTACTAGGAGAAGACGTTGATCTGTTCCCCTTGCCACCAATTAAGCCCAGGTTTGGCGCACCAATCTTGGTAGGGGGAGATGTCGTGGCAATGTTCAATGATACGCCCGAAGCCCGCCAGTTAATTCAGTACATGACGACCGTGGTTCCCCATGAAATCTGGGCACAACTGGGAGGCTATATTTCGCCTCACAGACAGTTGAGTCTTGATATCTACCCAGATCCGGTGAGTCGGAAGCAGGCAGAAATTCTGGCCAATTCGGAGGTGATTCGATTTGATGCGTCGGACATGATGCCGGGAGATGTTGGGACGGGTACGTTCTGGATGGGAATTATTGACTATCTCGAAGGAGCCGATGTGGATACGATATTAATTGATATCCATCAGAGCTGGCCCAAGTCTGAAGAATCTATCCAGTCTGCCCAAGACCAATGAACCTAGGTCAGTCATTTGCTGTCTCTAGAGTTAAGTCAATTCGGTGAGGATACTTCAGCTATGGCTCGTTCTAAGTGGTTTCGCTCCAGTACAGCCCTGACCCTAACCCTGGGTTTGCTTTTGACCAGTGCAGCATCACTAGTTACAAATACTTCCGTCAATGCTCAAGCCTTTCCAGAATCCCTACAACGGCGCGATCGCATCTCAGCCGGAACCTTTATTCCTGTCATCTACGAAGATGCGGAAAGAATTGTCGTGACACCCGATGAAACGGTTGATATAACGGTACAGGTTGCTCAGACCTTGCGAACCAATAGCGGAAGAATTTGGTTACCTGCAGGCTCAGAAATTAATGGTCAAGTGCGTCCGGTTTATGGCGGTTCCCAGTTTGTTGCTGAAGAAGTAGTTTTTGAGGATGGTCGTAGTTTTCGACTCAATGCAGATTCTGATGTCGTGAGCCGAACTGAACGAATTAGGCGAGGAGCTTCTGCAGGGGATATATTAAAGGGAGCGGCCATTGGTGCTGCAGCGGCGACAGCGGTCGCAGCAATTACTGGGGATACCGCGATTGCAACTGAGGAAGTGCTGGGAGGTGCCGGTCTAGGCGCAATTGCTGGAGTTTTCCTGGGTCGGGACGAAGTGGAAGTGGTTGTGATTCAACCGGAAGATTTAGACTTGAGGCTGGCCTCAGATATCGTGTTTCGCTAGGTTTTTGTTCAAGGGCTGGATGACTCAACCCTGAAATGACTAGATAACTTTGCTGGAATTTTGCTGAAACCACTATGATTTCTCGTCTGCAACGATTCTGGGCTGCTGCGCTATTAACCCTGGGATTGGTGATTTTAGCAAATTTGGGCGGGCTGGAAGCAACTCCAGATGTAGAAAACCCGGTCGAACTTCCTCTGGAACAGGCAAGAATTTTAGCCCAGCGTTTCTCAAGCGCTCTGATTGTCCAAGCGCCGAAAGCGCCAGAATTCTCAATTCCCATCGATTGTTCCTTGGGTGAAGATTGCTTTATTCTGCTATACCCTGATCGTGATCCGAGTCCTGATGCAGTGGATTTTGGCTGTGGTCGGCAAACCTACGATGGTCACAAGGGAACTGACTTCGCCGTTTCCGATGAGGTGGTGATGGCCCAGGGTGTTCCTGTCCTGGCCGCTGCACCGGGAAGAGTTCTGCGTGTACGGGATGGCGTTCCAGACCGGCGACTGGAAAGTATCGAAGAAAAGGCCGACGTCGCTGGACAAGAGTGTGGCAATGGCGTTGTGATTGATCACAGTCCGATCTCCAATGGTCTGGATTGGGAGACCCAGTATTGTCATCTGCGCCAGAATAGTGTTGTAGTCAAGCCGGGAGAGACTGTGGAACGGGGGGCCGTTCTGGGATTTGTCGGGACGTCAGGAGCTACCAGTTTTCCCCATGTGCATCTTAGCTTTCGGTATCAGGGTCAAGTGGTTGATCCCTTTGTAGGGCCAGACAAAAAGTCGGGCTGTCAGGTGAATCGAAATGCGCTGTGGGATCGTTCCCTACCCTATACACCAACGGGTCTGATTCGTGCTGGTTTCTCAACAACTGCACCGACCATGAATCAACTTTGGGAAGGTGAGTTCAAGGAAACAACATTACCCATTGATAGTCCTGCATTGATTTTCTGGGTTCAACTCTACGGCGTATTCCAGGGGGATCAGGTTGCTTACAAACTGATCGATCCCCAGGGCAGAGCCGTAGTAGATCAACAAGATGTGCTCCAGTCCTCTACAAAGACCTATTTCCAGTTTCTCGGTCGCAAGAATAATCCCCAAACCCCTTTTAAACCTGGCACCTGGCGGGGAGAATACCGCCTAACTCGCGACGGTGAGGTTTTGGTTGATGTGGAGCAGGAAGTGCAGCTAGTTGGCGATGGGGAAGTTAGTCAAAAAAAAAAAGGAGCTTGGGTTATGACGTTGCTATGGATACTGATAGGGCTTCTACTCTTTGGTCTCAGTATTCCTTTGATTTTGGGAAATATTCCGCCCAACCACTGGTATGGTTTT
>JBHJGO010000150.1:0-4247 GCA_050331715.1 Microcoleaceae cyanobacterium | reverse complement strand
GTAGATACCGAACATAGAGATTGATATCGCAGTTGGCGGTTGAGGGTTTACTGAGGATTCGCAAGCTTTTTTGAGAAATTACAAAGGACTTATACCTTCAACCCACATTATGGCTCTCTTGTCAATGCGTAAGTCCTGTTTGTCAGGTTTTGTCGGATGTTTTGTCAGGTTTTGTCAGGTGTTTCAGGCGCAGGGCAAATTGATGTGCGTAGGTAGCAGGATTCACAAAACACGGGAGATGCTGAAGCTGTTGCTGGATTTTCTGCCGATAACGTTGGTGTGCAGAGGGAACGGTTCCCAGTTCAACGGCCCGCTGAACATAGGATTGGGTAGAATCTGTGATGCCTTCTGAGATATTCAACTCCTGTAATAAAGCTGCACCCAAACGAGAGTGCTGAGTTGTGCTGGATTGAACCACCGTTGGGATCGCTAGACGTAAAGCCATCGCCACCGCCCCCGGCCGGCTATCTGGAAAGGGAGCCAGGTAAATATTGATCAGTTGCAAACAAGCTCTATAATCTGCTGGGCGTTGCAGCGGCTTGATCATGACGAATCTCTGCGGGTTTATCGGGCCAGTCTCCTGCATCATCCGTTGCCGCATTCGGCTAAAAATCGGAGTCAGCAAAGACTGATGGTAATCAGTCATCAGGGGCAGGAAGACCAGAATTGAATTGGGCACTGCCCGTAGAATTGCCAGCCAAATTTGTTGAATATCGGGAGAAATGGCGTTTAATGGCGCAATCATCCCATAGATAACGGTTTCTGTTGCCGCCCCCCAACTGGCCCGAGTTGGCTTCACGGTTGCTGATGGAGAGTTTGCCAGTTCACTCCAGCACAGCCCAGCACCCGGTAGAACTAGCGGCTGAGGATGCAGCGATAATTCTTGAGGTTGAATAACGGGCTCTCCCACACAGTAATAGTCAATCTGGCGTAGCCCTGGGGGCATTTGGTGCGTGGCGGCTGCAATCTGTAATCGGGCTAAACGATGCAGGGCCAAGGAATAGACTAAATCTGCTCGACCTGTCAATTCAGGCACAATCATCAACACATCTAGGTTGTCCTGACGAATTCGTTCCACCTGCTGAGATATCGATCCGCTGAGAGGGATGAGATGCGATCGCTGTCGACAGTAATTGACCAGAACGTTTGAGCGACTTTTCAAAGAGTCCGGCGATTCCCCAGCGGCGTAGAGTTTGATCTGAAATTGGTTTCGATCTAGAAATTCAAGTAATGGCAGAATTGAAGACGTGTCCCAACAGTCCTTGAGGCCATCCAGCAGAATTCCCAGATGAATACTAGAACCTTCGGTAGGTTGTGGGTCTTGAACCCGGCCAAGCGAGTGACCTTGTCTCTGAAGAGACTGTTCTACAATCTGTGTTCGGCAACTGAGGAGTTGGTGGAGTTGTTTGGGAGAATGACTCACTCTCCATAGATTACCGTCATAGACCTGAGTAAAAATGGAAACTGCATAGTTCCAGAGTTTAGAAGTTGAATAAGCTTTGAAGTGAACTTGGAGATGTTGTAGAAGGGCCTGATTATACTGCAATGATTGCTCAATTGAGCTCTGATCAGAAAACAAATAAATCGAGTTAAATAAATGGTTTAAAAAGCTCTCTAAAAAATATTGAGGAACAACAATGCTTTGATAGTTGAGATTAACTTCATGGGGCAATCGATAGAGCATCAAGGCCATTAGTTTTGGCAGATCAGATTCACTAGACAGTCCGGCTACAAGTTCTTGAGCAAGTTGATTAACCGATTGGCTTTCTATTTCAGTCAAAGGGATTAGATAGAGACCACTTTGACAGAGAATCTGATGGGTTCTCCCCAGATCGCCTCGATAGGCTGCTTCTAATTGTTCAATCGGAAGCTGTAAAACTTTTTTGGCCAGAGTAATCCGAAGATGGCGAATATTTTCTAGAATGAGGCTATCTTGCGGATTCTGCTGATATTGAGTTACAGTCTGACGAGTAATCTCAGCCCAGTCTGGTGATTTTGCCAGTAATCGACCAAAGGCAAGTTGCTTCAATTCTTGACTGAGAAAATTGTACTCCTCAGCAGCTAACATCTTCTGATAAAGCCGCTGGTAATCTTTTAAATTCTCCTGACGACTAATGTTTTTCTGGGTTTGTTGTTTCCCATGGATTCTTAACTTGGATAGGGGCCGATCAATAAATCCAATTTTATAATTTCCAATAATCCGAAACCACAAATCCACATCCAGCAGTTGATGCAGCTCTGGATCAAACCCGTCAAGGTAATGCAAGACTGCCTTTGGAATTAAAACTGTTGTAGGCTCACCAATTTTATTTAGGCGACCCAGTAAAAACCGAGGATCAGCCAGTAGAGCTTGTCCAGACTGGATTCGCTGGAGAACTGTCCAATCTTGATGCGGTGTCTGGGCTCCTCGATAGGCTGCCTGACAAACTGGATTCTGGAGAGAATCGGAATGAATAAATGCTTGCCGTTGGGAAAAAACCAGACCAATTTCTGCATCTTCTTCTGCCTAAGCCACCATTTCTGCAATACAATCCGGTTCAAGTAGATCATCTTGAAACAGAAATTTAATATACTTTCCTCTAGCTTGTTGAATACAGAAATTCAAATTCCCAACCAAACCATAATTCTTATGAGTTAAAACTGAGCAGGGCCAGTTGCATTGCTGCTGAAATGAATGAACAATATCCAGCGTTTGATCTACCGAACCGTCATCAGAAACAATAATTTCCAGATTGGTATAGGTTTGCTGGAGAGCAGTCTGAAGCGTTTCTGAAATAAATTGCTCACCATTATAGGTTGGGATAACAATACTGACGAGAGGTGGATTTTGACCTATCTTCCCAGGTAAATTCGCTAATTTTAATCGTTTTTCTGATCGATTGCCAGTTGATAGACTCCCTCTAGATATATGGGTTGAATTGGCTTTTGATCTAGACTGTTGATCAAAACCAAAAATATCATATTTCCCAGTTAATTCAATCAAGTCATAAAAATCGAAGTTGTACTTCTGGTTTAATCGTTCTACAACATCTGGCTGATTCAAGAGCTGGTATAAAATTTCTAAACCAAACAATTGATGGGGAGAGCGATTCACAATAAAAGCTTGCTGCGCCAGCAGGAAAGGAGCTAAATCAGACTCAAAACCCGAACCATACTGTTGGTATAGATAAGGAAAAATTTCAAAAATATGTTGATAGACTTCCTCGCAGAGAAAATGCTTGAGAATTTGTAAAACCTCAATATGATGGCGCTTAATCGTTTCAGGCCGAATCCCACTAATATTTGATTGGTGTACCCGATACTGGGTCAAAGGTTCCGGAATAATATGCAACTCATGCTGCAAACAAAACCGTACCCAGAAATCAAAATCTGGGATCTGGCGCAAACGGCGATCATATAAACCAACGGTTTGGTAACAACTGCACCGCACCATAGAACTGGTCTGACACAAACAGTTGTCCCGGATAAAAAACTGGTTGAGCCATTGAAATCGGGTGCGATTCGGTTGCGGAAAAATCTGCTGTAATACGTGTGTTTTATCCGGTAAGGGTCTCCCTGCTTCATCAATCACTTCGGCGTGACTCAGAACAGCATCAAACTGAGGGTTTTGTTCCAAGAAATTAACTTGCCGCTCTAGTTTGTCGGGTCTAAACAGATCGTCCGAATGGAGAATTGCAATATATTTCCCCTGGGCCTGTTGAATGCCATAGTTGGTGGCAGCGCTTTCACCCTGGTTTCGTTCGAGCGAAAATAGCCGAATCCGGGGATCATGGACGGCCTGGATTTTTGTAACCGTGTTGTCCGTTGAGGCATCATTTGCGATGACGATCTCGAAGTCCTGGTAGGTCTGATTCAGGACGCTCGTTAGCGTAGATTGAATAAATTGCTCTTGGTTGTAGGTGGGAACGACAACGGAAACACGCGGCATATTTTTGTCGAATTATTTGAGCGTTACCGTATCTCCAGGAGTGCAATGGGGATCAGTTCCGGTAGCATCAAGGCATCTGAAGCGGATTGGGTCAGGAGATTTGAAAAACAACGCCCTGATGTATGTCAGGCTATGGTACCGAGTTGCTTTCTCCAGGTGACTTGTCCAACCTGCATGAGACCAATATTTGGACTCGGTTTGATGTTCAACGATCCACATATTTCGGCCCTCCGAGACTTATTTTAGCATTCTTCGTCACAACCCCTCAGCATTGTCACTATCTTTCCACACCAACTAGAAAAAAATAACACAAAGATCC
>JBHJGO010000149.1:0-101449 GCA_050331715.1 Microcoleaceae cyanobacterium | reverse complement strand
CGTTGAAGTTCTGGAATGGCACAACCGTCAGATGATGTCGCAACGATTCTATTCTCCCGATTTCCAAGCCACGCGCTGCCAAACCCTGATTGAAATCCAACAAACCTATCAGATTAGCCATGTTGTGACCGAACAGGAGTCTGTAAGCTGTTCTGGATTGCAGGAAATTTATCAAGATAAGAACTATCGGGTTTATCGATGGGTTGGGCTAGCTGGATTCTCGCCGATGCAGGAATGACAATGAACAAGGGCAGGATAGGGCAAACGCACACATTACAACTCTACCGGGTCAATCTCCAACCGCCGCTCTTAGGATGCGACTGCCCTGTGACATCTCACTTAATAATTGAGCCTTACTTAAAATCTCTGCTACAATAATAAATTGTATCTAAGGCGGCATCGCCAAGTGGTAAGGCCGAGGCCTGCAAAGCCTTTATCCCCAGTTCGAATCTGGGTGCCGCCTTTTTTGTCGAATAACACATTAAATGTCGTCATTAACAGATTGGTGTCGTTAGGGGACACATTCCTTAATCAATTAACACGATAATGTCGCTTTAACAGATTAATGTCGCTGTAATTTTGAATGAAGGCTGAGGATGTGAACCTTTCGGTTTGCAGATCATCGTGCTGTCAGTCCAACCAAAACTCTGAATATCAAGAATCCGGAAGAGAGGCCGTACTACATTGATTTTGCGCCTGTCCGGGGGAAGGCGATTGTTCAGCGGTTGCAGAAGATCATCAACTTTGGTCAGGATCAGCCGACCTGTGCACTGTCTACGGGTCACATTGGGTGTGGGAAATCAACGGAATTACTGAGGCTGGCGGATGACTTGGAGAAGGATGGTTTCTTTGTGGTCTATTTCGAGTCAACGGAGTATCTGGAAGCTGCGGATGTCGATATTGTTGACGTGATGCTGGTGATTGCTCAGAGGTAGATCGAAAGCAAGTCCCACCGCCTCCCTACAAACAGGTGTAGCTTAATAACCATGACTTTGTTGAGACGACATTTAATTTGGGCTCTTCCCAGCTTTTGGTGATCCCATGCATCTATAAGGGAACCATGAAAGCTGTGATCCTTGAAATAAGTGGTTGTGAAATTTCTCATTCTGACAGATCACCGAAAGCTAGGAAGAGCCTTAATTTGGCAAGACGACACTAATTTGGCAATCAACAAGGACACTTAATACTTGTTGTACCAACATGATTTCGATAGAGTATGGGGGCGGTGGGACTTGAACCCACACGACCGTTTAGGGTCAACGGATTTTCATCCTTCCGCAGCTTTCGCTGCTGCTGAGGTCAGTTCAGCCTTGACTAACTGATCCATTCAGCTTTAAGAATTGGACTCTCCCTTTACCCTCGACTTTACGTTAGGGTAGCTCCCGTCGAGTCTCTGCACCTTCCGATCTGGGCTGATTCCATCTAGGATGAGAATTATTGAGGATCGGCTTGGCTCAGGATTGCCTTGTCTGAGATAGATTTAGGTTTCCCTGAGTTTGAGAGCTTCCACTTGAGGGATTTCTCGCCCCAAGGCTCAGTTTTCTAAGTCCGTAGCGTCTACCATTCCGCCACGCCCCCGCTGATTAACTTGTTGCCTATCAGAAATAATCTATAAAAGATCACATCCTTTCATCTTAACCTTCTTGATAAACCGCGACAACTTTATCTCCTAACTTTTTTCTGGTCTATGGATATCCCATCTGTTCCAAATGTAGCAATTGGTCTGTTTTTTATCTATTCCCTGCTGAGCTTGTTGGTTTCTGAGCTGCAAGAGCTGTTGTCCACCTATATCTGGGATGGACGGGCTCGGAACCTGTATCGATCAATCCTGACACTGGTGGGAGATAGCGTTACCCAGTCACTCTATATACATCCTCTGATTCAATCCATTAGCCAGGAAGAATCCCAACAACTCTTTGCTGGAATCTCCTATATTCCGAATGACATCTTTGCAGTGGCCCTGATTGAAATTATTCTGGATCAGGCAGGAGAGCCGGATGATCCAGACAAGTTAGACTATCAACGTTTCATCGCATTCCTCGATACAGAGGCAGTTCGGGGCAGTTTCACGGCGGAACAGATGAAATTGTTTAAGATTCTGGCGTTTCAAGCGATGAATCAGAATCGGTCGGAGGTCAGCTATTCCCAGGCGCTACAAACGGAAATCATGATCTGGTTTGATCGGGCAATGCAGCAAGCGTCAAGCCTCTATCGGCGGCGAGTTCGGTGGCGGATGATTGCGCTGGGGTTTCTAGTGGCGGTGGTGGTGAATGCGGATACCTTCAATATTGCCAATCGTCTGGCGGAGGAGACCCTGTTGCAGGAACAATTGTTGCAATTCATTGAGGACTCTAGTTCAACCTACCTGGCAGATAATTTGTCTGACGCGACGGTGGATCTGACAACCCTATTTGCTGATATTTCAATGCTGCCGATTGGCTGGTCATCTGAGAATTTGATTGGGCAGTTCGGAGATGTGGAACATTCGATAAATCGTTTCAGGCTACTTCAGGTTCTACTAGGATGGGTGTTGACGGCGATCGCCACCTCTATGGGGGCCTCATTCTGGTTTGATCTGTTGAACCGATTGGTCAATGCCCGTAGTGCCAGAAAACCAACCAATCCAGAGCCAAACCGCGCGATGTAGGTGTTTCTTTCTTAAGAAGATGTTACAGTTTTCGGAACTAGGATAAACTATCTAGAGCGGTGCTTCGTTTCTAGTTTGCCAACTTGGGCAGGTGAGTGATTTAAGCAAGTGTGAGGGGAAAAACTTGACAGTCGTACCAAAGCAATTAGGAGTAGGCTCCAAGCTTAGTCGTGGGCGATACTTACTCCGGAGCTTGCTGTATCAAGGCGAGCTAGAGTTTCTCTATCGGGGGATTTGTGCGTCAACCGGACAATCGGTCTGGGCCAGGACGCTGAACCCTCAGCTCTGCAATCGCCCCGATTTTGCTCAGCTTCATTTTCATTTCAGGGCAGTGGCCGAGCGGCTGCGGCGATGTCAGCATCCGAATCTTGTCAAGGTTTTGGATATTTTTGAAGAAGATGGTTTTCCCTATATGGTTCTGGCAGAGATTCCAGGGCAAACGCTGAAAGAGTTCCAACCGTCCTCTCCTCCCTCGCTACCCCAGGCAGTTCATTTCATCAAGCAAGTTGCCTCGGCGCTGACTGCAATCCATCGGCAGGGATTGCTCCACTGCAATCTTCATCCGGGTGCCATAATCCAGCGTTCTGAAACTAGTCTGGTGGTTCTGGATCAACTTGGATTGACTAGCGAATTGGCCCAAAGCCAACTTCAATCTCCGACTCGCAATCGTAATTTAGTTGGTGGATATGCTGCGATTGAGCAGTATCTGCCCCATGAGCCGTTGAGTCCGGCAACGGATGTGTACGGTTTAACGGCTATTTTTTACACCTTATTAACGGGTCAACCGCCTCTGGAGGCACCATTGTGCATCAGTCAAGCGACTCGAACTCTCCTCGATCAGTCTAAGCCTCAACTAAACCAACTTTATCCGGCCCTTTCTCCCGATGTAGAAAGTCTGATTAATTGGGGTCTGGAGCTTGAGCAGCACCGTCGCCCCCAAACTGTGCATCAGTGGATCTCCCGCCTGCTGCAAGAGACAGAATCCCCGACTACTATTTCTTCCCCCACCACTGGAGTTTCGTCGCCTCATCAGACACAATCGCATCAGTCAGTTCATCCTGGTCGCTCACAGAGAGAAAACTCTACTGCTCAACAGAATTATCGATTGCCAGCTCGTCAGTCCAGCGTAATGGGCTTTGTTCAACCCTTGCCCTGGGGAGTTGTTTCGGGGTTGTTTGCCTTTACAGCTTTAATTTCAGGATGGTTGGGATTTTCCTTCACCCGTTACTACAGCTGTGGTTTGACGGAAGCCACACCAAAGCGGCAGCAGCAATCAGACGATGTCTTTCAAACCCTGGATTCTTCTAAGCCAATGTTTAGAGATCCTTCCGTAGTGCGGCAGCGGAATCAACCTAAGTTCAGGGTAGAGAGCGAAGAGGGTCTGGAAAGAGATCTAGAGGATGCGGATTGGGATGTGGACGATACTGGAGTATTAGAGCTGGATCGGGTTTCCGATAGCCCCTACCCCGCAGATTCCACAGAAGAGAGCGATCGCTCATCAGACTATTCAGAGGGTTTGGATCGTGATCGTTCAGGGGGCTACGACTCAGAGGGTTACGACTCAGAGGGTTACGACTCAGAAGGTTATGGGTCTGCTGAGGATTATCCTGGTGACTACACAACTGACGACAGCGGTTCAGATCGATATGGTTCAGGTGACAGTGACCCAGGCCAATATTCAAATGAGATCCGACTAAAACGGCTTGAGGAATCATCAGAACTGGAACTGAGTCTGCCACGGACTCGTGAGCAAATCGAGTCTGAGGTTCTGGAATCTCAAGCCGATCAGACTTTGGAGGGTGATGCAGCCTATCCTGGCGAGGCCTTCCCCATTGAAGGGACATCGTTTGAATCAGGGGAGCCTTTGGACGAAAGCCAATTTGAATCTGGCTCTACTGACTTGCCGATGGGTTCTGTAACCATCGAGGAATTGCCTCCAATTCCCGATCTATCTGGTTCCTCATACACTCAGTTTCAGGCTCAGCCACCTTTACCGGATGTCGAAGGGGCGCTGCCATAGGTAAGGAATACTGAAGGATTTAGTGACTTACAATCCCGTACGAATCCAAGATCTGTATATTACGCAACTTAATTTTTAGTTTTTTTTACCTTTTTGATCGATTGCTTTCTCATCTGGAGAGCGCAAACAGTTATAATTTGTTACGGAAGTTAGCAAAATTTAGTTAGCAGTAATCTTTATGAGTAAGCCAGCCGTTGATGCTTTTTTCATAGGTCGCGCTGTTGCTGAGGGCATCTATGAGCAGTTGGAGAGCCTATTCACCAACGCTCTGAGTGAACTGGGAAAGTTTGATGCTGAACAGCGAGAGAATATTCGGCAGTTCACGGAACAGGTGGTTGCACGGGCAGATCGGGAGGCAGAGGTTGCCTTGCAGAATAATTCGGCTCCTGGGATGTCTGTTGTTTCCGGCCCTACCATTTCTCCGTCCACCCCGTCGGTTGATTGGCAAGAAGTCATTGATGGGCTACGGGCTGAGGTGGCTCAGTTGCGTTCTGAATTGCAGCGCTATCGCAATCAGTCCTAGAGATCTGTCCGGACAATTTACCTGAATCGAATTGTTTGACATCGGTGATTAGATACGAATTATAAAGTTGGTTTAGTAATCTTTAGAAGGCAAGGTTTTGGACACTCGAGTGGCTGCTCCCCCGAACAATTCGACCCGCCCTCAGCGACACGGCGAACATACCGCCATAGACTCATCGGTGCTGTTGACTGCTTCTAGGTCTCAACGAGACAGGCCCTATCGCTGGAATCGCAAAAATTACTCTCGGCAACGTCGTGCCGTTGATATTTGGGCATTTGTACTTACCTGGCTTTCCTGGCTTTGGGTTGATAAGAAGCCTTGGAGTTACTGGGGCGGTTACTCTGAGGAGAAAAAGCTGGCTCGACGGCGATCGCAAGCCATTTGGGTACGGGAAAACTTACTGAGCTTAGGCCCGACCTTCATTAAGGTGGGTCAGTTGTTTTCAACGCGGGCGGATTTGTTTCCAAAGGAGTACGTTGAAGACCTGTCGAAGCTTCAGGACAGGGTTCCAGCCTTCAACTACAGCCAATGTGAGGAGATTATCCAGCAGGACTTTGGCCGTAGTGTCGAAGAGTTGTTCCATAGCTTTGATCCGATTCCCATTGCTGCAGCTAGCCTAGGTCAGGTACACAAGGCGAGGCTACACTCAGGGGCAGAAGTGGTGGTCAAGGTGCAACGGCCTGGCCTCAAGCGTCTGTTTGAGATTGACTTAGCCATTCTCAAGAGTATTGCTCGCTATTTTCAGAATCATCCGGACTGGGGTCGAGGACGGGACTGGATGGGAATTTACGAGGAATGCTGCCGTATTCTCTGGCTCGAAATTGATTATTTGGTGGAAGGTCGCAATGCGGACACGTTTCGGCGCAACTTTCGAGAATGTGATTGGGTTAAGGTACCTCGTGTCTTTTGGCAATATTCTTCCCCTCGTGCCCTCACTTTGGAATATGTTCCAGGCATCAAGATTAGTAACTATGAGGCTCTGGAGGCGTCCGGCTTAGACCGTCGTCGGTTAGCTCAGATGGGTGCTGAAGCTTATCTAAGACAGTTATTGAATGATGGTTTCTTCCATGCTGACCCCCATCCTGGAAACTTAGCGGTTACGCCAGAAGGGAAGCTGATTTTCTACGATTTTGGTATGATGGGCCAGATTACCTCTAATCTGCGAGAAAAGCTGATGGATATCCTGTTTGGGATTGCCCAAAAGGATGCCAATCGGGTGGTTCAGTCTTTAATTGCAGTGGGAGCTTTAACACCAACGGGAGATATGGGAGCTGTCCGGCGATCGGTTCAATATATGCTGGACAACTTCATGGATAAGCCCTTCGAGGAGCAGTCGATTGCTGCCATTAGTGATGATCTGTATGAGATTGCCTACGATCAGCCCTTCCGCTTCCCTGCCACGTTC
Source organism: Microcoleaceae cyanobacterium (assembly GCA_050331715.1). Taxonomy (GTDB): domain Bacteria; phylum Cyanobacteriota; class Cyanobacteriia; order Cyanobacteriales; family Microcoleaceae; genus JBHJGO01. Next base: position 94,854 of record JBHJGO010000149.1, on the reverse strand, counting down.
ACTTTTGTGATGCGGGCCTTTTCAACCCTTGAGGGCGTCGGGAAAGGCTTAGATCCTGAGTTCAACTTTATGGAGGTCGCACAACCCTTTGCGATGCAGCTTATGTCAGATTCCAATATTCCAGATACCGCCAACAGTATTTTTAATGAAATCGGTCGTCAGGCGGCTCAGGTCAGCTCCACGGCACTGGGTCTACCCCGCCGGATCGATGACACATTAGATCGGATTGAACAAGGAGACATCAGGCTGCGAATCCGGGCTGTTGAAACGGATCGCGTGTTGCGCCGGGTCAGCACGATGCAGATGGGGACTAACTACGCTTTACTGATGAGCGCGTTTACCTTATCGGCGACATTGCTGTTTATCAGCGGTAAGTCCTTGCTGGCCATGTTTGTGACGCTGTTGGCGATTCTGATGGGCTTTTCCCTGTTGCGTTTGCTGAAGCGTATTGATCGGATCGACCGAATGTAGACTTCAGTACCGTCGCTCCCAATTGACCCAGGCCACGTTGCAAATAATCTCGCAACCTTATTTGGAGACGGATCTGCGTGATACAATTAGAGACTGTGACTTTTATGCACTGTTCTCAAAATTTACCCAATTCACGAACTTATTGGAGATGACTCTAACTCAAGAAGATAAGCAGCAAATTATGTCTGAACATCAGACCCACGAGACTGATACAGGGTCTTCAGATATACAGGTTGCATTGCTAACCGCTCGGATTAATCGGCTCAGTGATCATCTAAAGCAGAACAAGAAGGATCACGCCTCCAGAAGAGGTCTACTGATGATGATCGGTCGTCGGAAGCGCTTACTCAGTTATATTCGTAAGCAGGATCCAGATCGGTATCGGGCATTGATCACTCGTCTGGGAATTCGAGGTTAATGTTTCATGTCTTCTCGCCCTCCGTTTGAACCCACAAAAAAGAAGCGCTCTCGTGCGGCGAATTCCAAGCCGTCTTCCCAGGGATCAGCCAGACAATCAAAGTCTGCTAATTCTCGCAGAAAGATCACCAGTCAGCAAAAATCATCTAAATCCACTCAGTCAGAACAGACTGAGCAGGCTTCTGGCAGTCCTCAGAGAGCAGTCGGGCAAACGGCAGAGGCGAAAAGGATTTCCCCTGATGAGCGAGCGATTCCTGAAGTTGTCAGTCAGCGAATGATCCAGCGAATCGCAATTTGTTCTGGGGTTCCACTATTTATGGCCATGGGTACCTTCGTCGGTAGCTATTTCGTTGTGATGAATGACCTGTTTCCTCTACCCAACACAGCGGTGCTACTGACAAGTTTGGGATGGTTTGGTCTCAGTGTGGTCGGTGTTAGTTATGGTGTGTTGTCATCTTCCTGGGACGAGGAAATTGAGGGCAGTCGTCTGGGCATCCCGGAATTCAGGCTTAACTTGGGTCGTACCTGGGCATCCATTAAAGAAGCAAGGCAGATTGCCAAAGAAAAGCGACAGAAAGAAAAGTAGAGAGAAGTTTAAAGGTTTGCTGACGTTTTCCTGGGTTGATGGTTCAAAACTGCTAGCCTTTTAAGGTAAAAAAATAGAAACAGCGACATGGATCTCTGTATATTGCGTTACATTAGCTGTTAACTGTGGTTTGGCTTGGGTATTAGGGTTCAGCCCTAGATCCACCGCCTAAATGAAAACTGATAGGGCATAGGAATACTTCAATGATTATCGTGATGAAAGTTGGCTCTCCTGAAGCCGAAGTTGAACGAATTAGCCAGGAAATGCAGCAGACTTGGAATCTAACTCCAGAGAAAATCGTTGGAAAGCATAAGGTTGTGATTGGTCTGGTTGGCGATACAGCCAGACTTGACCCCTTGAAACTACAGGAAGTTAGCCCCTTTATCGAACAGGTATTGCGGGTTGAGAAGCCTTACAAGCGGGCCAGTCGAGAGTTCCGCCATGGAGAAGCCAGTGAGGTTATCGTTTCTACCCCAGCGGGTGACGTTCCTGTTGGAGAGCATCATGCCATTGCAGTTGTGGCCGGGCCTTGTTCAGTCGAGAATGAGGAGATGATTATTGAAACTGCAAAGCGGGTCAAGGCCGCTGGGGCGAAGTTTCTGCGGGGGGGTGCATTCAAGCCTCGGACTTCTCCCTACTCCTTCCAAGGTCATGGTGAAAGTGCATTGGGATTATTGGCGGCGGCACGGGAAGCTAGTGGATTGGGTATCATCACTGAATTGATGGATGCTGAGGATCTGCCTGCTTTGGGAGAAGTAGCAGATGTGATCCAGATTGGCGCTCGCAATATGCAGAACTTTGCTCTTCTGAAGAAAGTCGGTGCTCAGAACAAACCTGTCCTGCTGAAGCGAGGGATGTCTGCCACTATTGAAGAATGGATCATGGCGGCAGAGTACATCCTGGCGGCAGGAAATCCCAATGTGATTTTGTGCGAACGAGGCATCCGAACTTTTGATCGACGTTATACTCGCAATACCCTGGATTTATCCGTTGTACCCGTGTTGCGTACCTTGACCCATTTGCCGATCATGATTGACCCTAGTCATGGAACAGGATGGGCGGAGTATGTTCCTGCGATGGCATTGGCAGCGGTTGCGGCAGGAACGGATTCTCTCATGATTGAGGTACATCCTAATCCAGCCAAAGCCCTTTCTGATGGCCCCCAATCGCTAACTCCAGAGCGGTTCGATAGGCTAATGCAAGAGCTAGCGGTGATTGGTAATGCCGTAAACCGTTGGCCTCAGACTGAGCCTGCGCTGGTTTAAAAGAGAATATTGGATGGCAAAGCCTCCAACATTCCATTGAAAGTGCATAGACTCCAATCTTGTTCCTATGTAGTAGATGAGCCTAGCTTCCTGGAACAATAGAACCCAAATCAGAAGAGGGTAGAGACATTAGTTTAATAGTGTCTCTACTTTTTTTTGCTCTTAGCTTTTTGTGGAAAATTTCAAGTCCGCCACCTCAACCGTATCTTCTGTAAGAACAATCTTAGAAGAGTTATCAATCGCCTGCAGCAGGAAATAGTTCAACACAGTTCGAATGGCAATCGTGGCACTCAACCGCGCAATGTCATTCCAGGTAGGAGCAATAGTGGTTTTGAGAATACTACCCCCCACCAGAACACTTAATCCCAGCGAAAACGAATATCCCATTTCCAAGCGGCCTTGCTGAAAGGCGATGCCCGATTGAAAGCTAAACAGAGAATAGCGGATATAAATCCACAGTGCTTTAATAATCCCAATAGAAATAATAAACAGTGCGAACAGTTGGCAAATACTGACGATATAGCCAGTTAATGCCTTAACAAAAATAAACAGATTCATTGGCCCAACTCTTTTGAACGTCGATGGGCTGCTTTTACCGCCTCGATCACTGCCGAACGAAATCCAGCCTGTTCTAATTGAGCAATGCCAGCAATTGTGGTTCCGCCCGGACTCGTAACGCGATCCTTCAACTCAGCCGGATGTAGCTCCGTTTGCCGCAGAAGTTCAGCCGTCCCTCGAACCGTTTGTAGAGCAAGTTTAGCCGCCACTGAACGGGGTAACCCTGCCGCTACGCCCCCATCTGTTAGAGCCTCAATGAACACAGCAACGTAACCAGGGCCAGAACCCGATAACCCTGTCACAGCATCCATCAGCGATTCAGGAACTTCGACTACATCTCCAACGGCAGCCAGGATTTGTTTGGCACGAGCAAGTTGATCGGGATGAATCTGCCGCCCAGGGGCGATCGCACTGATTCCGGCCCCAACCGTCGCTGGCGTATTGGGCATAACCCGAACCACCGACCATTGCGGAAACGCAGTTTCAAGCTGATTCAAAGTAACACCTGCCAAAATTGATACTACAGTTGCGGATGAAGGCTGTTTGACCTGTTCGGCCAGCTCAGCAGCGATGACCTGAAAAATCTGAGGTTTGATAGCCAGCAAGATCACCTCTGAAGCTTCTAAAATCTGACGGTTATCTTCAGTGGTTGTCACCTCATAGGTTCTGGCAAGGAAGTCTCGACGCTGGGGTTGAGGATCGCTGACTAAAATCTCTGTTGGGGTATAGAAATGTTGAACCAAAAAGCGTGAAAGCAAAGCTTCCCCCATAACGCCGCCACCAATCAGACCAAGCTTGACCATGTTAACTGTTATTTCATTTCAACAATTAATTCCAAATCTTGAAAAGGATGGATCCCCACTCAAGACGAAACAATTTCAACAATTCTAGGGGAATATCGGGCAGTCAAATCATCCCTGATTCCTGTTTTACATTACTACTAAAAAGGCTTAAGCTCACTTACGTAAACCTAAACCCAAGTGCCTTTACAGGCTAATTGATAACACAAACCCTGGTTGATGACCGTAGATTCTAGAAATTGCTCCAGATAATTCAGCGAACTACTGGGCGGCTTGAACCTTCTCAGCCGCCTGCCAAACGGAAGCAACTGGAGGTGCTGGGATACGAGTCCGACCCTGTCCAGGAAGCTCATTAGCGATCCCTGCTTGAGTTCTTACCTGAACACAGCTCGGTGTGAATAGGAAGATGCTCTCACCAATCCGCTCCTGATGACCATCTAGAGCATAGGTTCCACCGGCAACGAAGTCCACCGCTCTTTGAGCTTGGTCAGGATCCATCATTGTCAGGTTTAATACAACAGACTTTCTTTCTTTGAGGGCACGAATTGCCGCTGGCATTTCTTCAAAGGTGCGGGGTTCCATCACCATTACTTCGGAAACTCCATTCATTGCCCCAGGCATTCCGATTACGTTGTTCATGGTTGAGCCAACTCCTTCAGACATTACAGAACCAGTAGTACCAATATTGCTAACCATCCGTTCGCGGGAACGACGGAGGCTAGTGCGACGCTCTTCCTCTGCTGGTGCTGCAGCAGGGGGAGCAGTAAATTCTTGAGGAGACTGATACACATTCTGGTACTGATCTCCTCCCATTTCATAGTATTCATCATCATACTCAACGGAGTCATTGAGTCCGACGAAATCCCGTAATTTACCAAACAATGTATTCACGGCGTACTCTCCACAATGGCATTCAACCCAACTGAGACCTCATTTTAAGGCAGTTGGTTAGAACTAGCTATACTCAAATTCAACTTATTGAGTCAGATATACCCGTTCAATATACTACCAATTTGTCCGATTCGAACATTAATTCTGGGGATCACTTTAGAACTTGCAGTTATCTCTTACCAAAGATTGTTTGTCCTAAACGGATCATGGTTGCTCCAGACTGAACCGCCAGGGAAAAATCCTGGGACATGCCCATGGAAAGCTCTTGCATTTCAAGGTTTGACCAGTTTTGCTGCTGAATTTGAGATAAAAGTTGGTGGGCTTGGCAGAACGTTTGTAGTGACTCAGCTTCCGTCAGTCCCTGGGGCAAGATTGTCATCAAACCTTTAATTTTGAGAAACTGGCACTGATCTAATTGGGGCAGGTCATTCAATAATTCAGGAACCGTCCAGCCGTACTTGTTAGGGTCAGGTCGGAACTTGGTTTGCAAACAGACATTGGGAGAACAGCTCGATTCTTCAGCCAGGCGATCCAGGCGTTGCGCCAGTTTAAGACTATCAACCGAATGAATCCACTGGAAGTGCTGCACCGCTTTAGTCGCCTTATTACTTTGTAAATGACCAATTAAATGCCAGGTAATATCTGGCAGATCTGCCAGCTCTGCCTGTTTATCCAATGCTTCTTGAACCTTACTTTCCCCAAAATCTCGCACTCCAGCGTCATAGGCCAAACGAATTTTGTCTGCTGGAAAGGTTTTACTCACCGCAATCAGTCGAACGGTCGAGGGTAAATCGGCCCGAATCTGAGCAATTCGTTGGGCAATTGAATCAGTCATCCTGCTTACTGAACTACCTATTGAAATGTCTGCTGATGAATGGCCTGGAGCTTTTTGTATTCATCAAGTTGACCCACCCGTCGCAACATACGGAGCCGGAGTTCTACCGCTAACTTAGCATCGGAGCGGCCAACGGGTTCAAATTTTAAGCCCGTACTGCCATGGGTAACCAGGAAAAACAGGCGCTGGGCGTAGAGGGTTGTGAAAAGTTCTTGGTTTTCCTCAACTGGGCAAACTCGGAAGAGTAAGCCAAAGTTAGGATGATTCATATAAGTTTCTATACTCATTCGCGATTAAGATCGATAACGGATTGGTCATATTGCTTGTGAAATATTCAGGGTTGTTACCATGGCTTAACTAGATAAAAAAACGAATTAACGATTCCTAGCTAACTCAAATTTTGGAGAATTGAAAGTCCTGATATTTCCATAGCCCCAAGGCCCCGGGTTGTTAGGTGAATTCGATTTACACCACAAACGCCTAATGAAAAAGTAATTGCGAGGCTTAGCTCCCTTTACAGAAATGCCGGACTATAATCTAGAAAATCAACCCTATGTCAAGGTTTAATGACAAAAGAATAAATTTCCTGGTTAGCTTTTTCAATTTGCTGAAATTCTCCCTGGAGAGCAGCCCATTTAATCTAATTTAAGTTAGTAATTATAGAGCTAAAATCACACATCATCAATGCCAAAGTATAGAATTTATCAGAAGTTCAGAGTGTTTTCAGATTCTTCGGCAAGAAATTGTCTTCAACGTGCCCAATGTTACCTAGAAATATTACAAGATACTTAGACTTCTCCCCCCCAAATTAACCGCACACTCCAAAAGAGCGTCAGCCCTAAAAATGCCAACCAATCGAACCAACGAATTCGCATTTGATGCCATCTGACTCGATGTTGGTTAGGACTGGTGAAACCCCGCACTTGCATGGCACTGGAAATTTGTTCAGCGCGCAGTAATAAATTTTCTAGAACTCGTTCTGCCACCAGTAACCAGATCTGAATTGCCCGACGCAAACCTAGTTTTTTCCAATTAATCGCACGAGTCCGTACCGATTGCATCAAGTTTTCTACTTCCTCTAAGACCAGGGGGAAAAACCGAAGGGCCAAAGTCAGGGTCAGGGCAATTTCCGTCACTGGCAGTTTAAGCCAACGCAGGGGCTTCATCCAACTTTCGATGGCAGTCGTAATCTCTTCTGAACCAGTGGTCAGCAGAAATAGGTTCGTGCTGTAAATTAGGGTGAACAATAACGTACTGGTACGAATCCCCAGATCAATCGAACGGCGGGTAATCTTCAGGGGGCCTTTTTGAAATACGACATACCGGTAGTCCGTTGGTTGCGGCAGAGTTTCATCGGTCTCGCCGATTGAATTTTCAGCCGTCTGGCTGGAAGGTCCTCGAAAAACGCCAGTCAATTTCTTAAAAAAGGAGTTTCCCGGTTCACTTGTTTCCTGAGCTGCCCTTTGTTGTGAATTTCCTAGGGCGGGCGATTCCAAAAAGCTGATTTCGCTGCTGGGTAGACGAGGTGAATGCTCCACTGTGATCCCATCCGGAAAAACGCAACTCACTGCAAACAGTAAACTGCAAAACATCAGTAACCAACCCATTTGGCGCTTCCAGACCCGCAGCGGGATTCTAGCGGTCAAGGTAATCGCCACCAGAATGGCGACCAAAGCAAGCCGCCACCAGGAATTTGCTAAAACTGGGGTTAACAGACAACTCATCAACCACAGCAACTTAATCCGGGGATCAAGACGATGCAGCCAGGTGACAGGCTGTTCTAGATAGAGTCCAATCGGCAGCGATCGCAGTAAGTCCATGAGAAAAAAGCAGTGAATTCAGCCTATTGATCAAACCCGTGTTGCCCGATTGGCAGTGTTTCGTTCCGCATCCCGCATTGCTTTGCCTCGCCAAAAGACCCGAATCGGTGTCCCGGTAAATCCTAAATTCTTGCGGAACTGACTCTCAATGTAACGGCGATAGTTCTCACCAAACCGCTTGGGATCATTCACAAACAGTATGAAGGTTGGCGGTTGGCTGGCAACCTGTGTGCCGTAATAAATTCTACCCTGTTTACCCTGACGGCTGGTGGGGGGAGAATGCCAACTTACTGCCTCCTCCAAGACCTCATTCACGACCGCAGTGGTCACCCGACGCTGATGTTCACTAGCGGCCCGATCCACTAAATCTAAAATTTTCTCTACTCGTTTCCCGGTCAAGGCGCTGACAAAAATTGCCTCTGCCCAATCCATGAAGTACAACCGATCCTTAACCTCCCGTTCGTAGGACAGAATGGTATAGGTGTCCTTCTCGACCGCATCCCACTTGTTCACCACCAGGACACAGGCTTTGCCATCGGACATAACTCGATCCGCCAATTTTTGATCCTGATCGGTCACGCCATCCAGGGCATCGACCACCAGTAGAACAACATCCGCCCGTCGAATGGCTTTGAAGGCTCGATTGATTCCGAAAAATTCAGCCCCGTATTCCACATTTTTTTTGCGACGAATTCCAGCAGTGTCAATCAGACGATAGCGCTGATCCTCCCGTTCAACCACAGTATCAATCGTGTCACGAGTCGTACCTGAAATCGGGCTGACAATCGCTCGATTCTCCCCTAAAAAAGCATTTAACAAGCTGGATTTGCCGACATTCGGTCGCCCAACAATCGCAATATTAATTTCTGACTCGGCCTCCGGCAATTCATCCCGCGACGGCATATACTGAATCACCTCATCCAATAAATCCCCGGTGCCACTGCCGTGGATTCCTGAAACGGGGAAAGGATTCCCCAGACCCAATTCCCAAAATTGTGATGCCTGAATCAAGCCTTCGGTGGGGGATTCGCATTTGTTGACAGCAATCAAAATCGGTAGCGAACATTCCTCCCGTAGCCATCGAGCAATGGTTTCATCTCCCCCCGTCAATCCGGTTTGACCATCCACCACAAAAATCACCACCTTCGCCTCTGAAATTGCCGTAAAAACCTGCTCCCGGATCAACGGCAGAAATTCTGTCTCATCATCGAAGACCAGGCCCCCCGTATCCACCACCCGAAATTCCCGATCCTGCCAATGGGCCTCTCGATAGGTGCGATCGCGGGTGATACCCGGTTGATCAAAGACAATGGCATCGTTGGTTTCTGCCAGTCGATTCACCAGGGTGGATTTCCCGACGTTCGGACGTCCGACGACAGCAACAATTGGAAGGGACATGGAGCGGAGGACAGCAAGGCTGTGACGAATAGGTTAAACCACCATTGTAACGAGCCTGAAAAGGAACTTGCAAACGTTGTCGTACATCTTTTCTAGGAGTCAGGCCGACTTGAGTCGGTGGGATGTACTGGGATTTGAATTTGAAACTCTGCCCCTTTCCCTGGTTCGGAAAGGCAGGTTAAGCTCCCGTGATGTTTTTCCACGACAATCTCGTAACTAATTGATAGTCCTAATCCCGTCCCCTTGCCCACTGGTTTTGTTGTAAAGAATGGATCAAATAGTTTGCGTCTCACCTCTTCTGGCATCCCAGGGCCATTATCCTTGAAGCTAATCATAACTTGATCAGCAAATAATCCTGAAATTGTTGTTGTGGCAATTACGATTTGTCCTTCCTGATGCTGTTCATTTAAGGCATCAATGGAATTGCCAAGAATATTCATGAATACCTGATTCAGTTGCCCTGCGTAGCACTCTACCTTGGGTAATTGTCCATAGTTTTTGATAATTTCAATGCCCTGTTCTGCTCCCAGCTTTGGCTTCAAACGATTCTGTAGAATCAATAATGTGCTCTCAATTCCCTCATGAATGTCAACGGGTTTCATATCCGATTCATCCAGACGAGAGAAATTTCGCAAAGACGTAACAATTTGCCGAATCCGATGGGTTCCCACTTCCATCGAAGCAATAATTTTCGGGAGATCCTCTACCACAAAATCTAAATCAATTTCCTCAATCACCTCTTCAATCTCGGAATTAGGATCAGGATAGCTGTCGGAATAGAGCTGTAATAATTCTAATAATCCCCGAGTATAGTCTCGAATCGGTCGTAAATTTCCGTAAATAAAGTTGACGGGGTTATTAATTTCGTGGGCAATCCCTGCTACCATCTGGCCCAAACTCGACATCTTTTCGCTTTGAATCAGTTGGGTTTCTTTTTGCTGGAGTTCCTGTAGGGCTTGAGCCAACTGTTCCGCTTGGGCCTGGGCCGCCGCTGCATCTGCACGGGTCTGGGCGTAGAGTTCTGCTTGATTAATGGCGATCGCCACTTGGTCGACAACCGCTTGGAGAAAGTCCACTTCGCTGGTTGTCCAGGGTTGGCAATTGTGACCATAACGATAGCAGACAATTGCTCCCTGCTCTCCTGAACGGGTCTTCAGCGGTTGCCATAGCGTTGAACAGATTCCAAAGGTTTGAAATAGATTTCGTGTTGTCTCATCGAGTTCTTCTGATTGCCCAACTTGATCAATTTGTAGGGGTTCCTGTTCCTGAACTTTTTGGGCAAGTTGCTGAAGCGATTGGGCTAGATAATCTCGGAGATGCTCGGATCGGTTTTCGGAGCAAGCTTCGTGGGTGATATCAAAGGTGAAAAGTTGACTGCTAGAGTGGTGATCAGAGGGTTCAGAGTTTGCCAGACACCAGAGGAAGTGGCATTGATCTACCTGCAATACCCCTTGAATTTCGTTAACAGCAATTGTCAAAATCGTTTCAATATCCAGAGATTCTCGAATCTGGTTCGCCAGTTGAAACAGGACACCCTCGCGGCGATGGGATAAATCTTCTCGGGTTTGCATCCGATCAACCCCCAGAGCAATCGCTCCAGCAATTGACTCTAGCCCCTGTTGAGCTTGTTTACTCAGGGGCTGCGTTGTAGCAACGGTCATCATTCCAATCAAGCGTCCCCCTGCCATCAGTGGCAGTTCCGCCCTAAACAGATGAACATCGGACGATTCTGCGCTTTCAATCGCGTCTTCCCCTGATGAGGCTTGCAATTCCAGGCGATTCGTCTGGGAATTCAGGGTTGAAATCGCCACACCTGTGACATCAATGTAGGCAGTAATTGCAGAGACACATTGTTTTAGAATTGCCGGAATCGTGCGTCCCAGGCCCAGGGATTTCCCAACCTCGGCCTCCAGCAAGGAAAGCTGGGAGCGTTCAATCAGGGATGCCTCAGCTCGTTTGCGTTCGGTAATATCCCGTGAGATGGCAACAAATTCTTCGACCTCTCCCGTGAACATATTATGAATCGGATGGGTTGTGGTTTCGAGCCAGAGGTAACGGCTTTGCCAGTGTTGATAGCGATAGGTGACGGTGTTAGATTCCTCTCCTGCAATTAAGCCCTGGTGGATCTGTCGAACCTGTTCTACGTCCTCAGGATGAACCCGTTCATACAGCGAATGGCCAACCAGTTTATTGGAACTGCAACCCAATAAGTCATTGCTAGCGGGAGAAACATAGCTGTAAACGCCATCGCAACTATACCGCGCGATTAAATCGGTTGAGTTATCAGCTAACAGACGGTAACGCTCTTCGCTTTCCTGCAGTGCCTCCTCAGATCGTTTCCGGTCAGTAACATCTAGCCCTGCTGCTACCACGTACTGTAGCGTTCCGTCCCCATTCTGAGCCGCTTTGTTGCACCAAGCAATCAGATAGCGAGTTCCGTCTGAACTTGTCCACTCCGTTTCTGCTTCTTGAGGAAACCATTCTGCCCGTAATTTCAGCGGTTGTTTATCTGATAAATCTGCATCGGAAGCTAGAAGTTCCCAAGGAAGATCAGAAATTGACAACTTAACTTCTTCCAGAGATCTGCCCACAACCTCGTCCGACAAGTATCCACTCAATTGTTCACAGGTACGATTGAATCGAACAATTTTTCCCTCCGGATCAAGCACAATTACCAGGGCACTCAGGGTGTCCAGCACACTGTTAACAAAATCCCGTTCCTTTCGAACAATCTGCCACACCTGTTTCCGCTGTTCGATTAGCTGCTCCAACTGTCTAGATTTTTCCTTGGCATTAAATAGCTGACGCTTTAGCTCGATCTGATCAGCAATCTGCTGGGTGATGGTCTGCAAAATGGATAGGGTTTCTGATGGAAGCTGACGGGGTTGGTGATCAACCAGAGATAACAGTCCTAATTTCTGACCCTGGGGAGTGATCACAGGGATTCCAGCATAGAAGTGGATTGCTGGAGTTGCCTTGACCAGGGGATGATCGTCTAACCCGCGCCTATCTGAAACATCAGGAATAACAATCGGGGCTGACACAGGATGAAACGGTTCAACATTTGCCAGAATCGCATTACAGAAATCAAGATATTGAGCAGCTTCTGCCTGAAAACCAACCTGCGACTTTAGCCAATGGTGGGTAGCATCAACGAAGCTCAAGAAGACAACCGGAACCTGAGCAGCTTGAGCGGTAAGCGAGATCAGATGATCAAAGTTAATCTCCAATTGACTACCGAGAGTTTGAGGGGATGAGGATGGGTTAACTTCAGACATCTGATCGCAATCAAGGTTTAACACTACTTATAACCTGTCGGGCAAGGCTACTGCTAGCCCGACCTGCAATCGTATGATAGCGAACATCGAACAGCAGTCATTTGATACCCTCAACGCTTTTGCCTGAAGTTGATACACAATCGGGTACAAATTCTGAGATGATGATGGCCTAGAGCTAGTATTGTGATAGGCCACGTTATGCGAATTGCGCTGTTTACAGAAACTTTTTTGCCAAAAATTGATGGGATTGTAACCCGGCTGCGTCATACCGTTGAGCAACTGCATCGTGCCGGAGATGAAGTCTTGATCGTTTGTCCTGAAGGGGGACTCAAAGAATACAAAGGATGCAAAATCTATGGGGTGGATGGATTTCCCCTACCCATGTACCCAGAACTCAAAGTCGCAATTCCTCACCTGGGCGTTGGTCAACAGCTCGAAATATTCCAACCAGACATAGTTCATGTTGCCAATCCAGTGGTTCTGGGATTAGGTGGAGTATTCTATGCCAAGAAGTTGGACATTCCACTTGTGGCATCCTATCACACCCATCTTCCCCAATACCTGCAACACTATAATCTCGGCATGCTAGAGGAAGTCCTGTGGGGTCTGCTGCGTTCAGTCCATAATCAGGCAGCCCTGAATCTCTGTACCTCCACTGCCATGGTGAATGAACTACGGAATCACGGAATTGAACGGGTTGATTTGTGGCAGCGGGGGGTTGACACGGAGCTGTTTCAACCCAGTTTGGCAAGTATGGAAATGCGCGATCGCCTTAGTCAGGGTCATCCAGACTGTACATTATTGCTGTATATCGGAAGATTGGGTGCAGAAAAGGAAATCGATCAAATTAGACCTGTTTTAGAAGCAATTCCCAATGCCCGTTTAGCCCTGGTGGGAGATGGCCCCCATCGTCAAGCTCTAGAGCAACACTTTGCCGATACCCCGACCCATTTCGTTGGCTATCTGAAAGGTGTAGAATTGGCTGCTGCCTATGCATCAGCCGATGCTTTTATCTTCCCCTCACGGACAGAGACTTTGGGACTGGTACTATTGGAAGCCATGGCCGCTGGAACGCCTGTGGTAGCCGCCCGATCCGGTGGAATTCCAGATATCGTTACCGATGGTGTGAATGGCTATTTATTTGATCCAGCCGATGAGACGGGAGCCATTGCTGCGACTCAGAATCTACTGGCGGAGCCGCCAGAGGTGCGGGAAGCCCTGCGTCGAAATGCCCGTATAGAAGCGGAACGATGGGGATGGGTAGCAGCAACTCAACAACTGAGACGTTACTACCAGGTGATAATTGCCCAGCGTTCACTGCCAACCGCCGCCTGAGAACCAGAATACTCAGGGCTGCTTAATCGGAAGCTGCCACACCTTAATTGTTCTATCCAAACTCCCACTTATCAAGGTTTGATTATCGGAACCAATGGTGAGGGAGGTAATTGGTTCTGCGTGCCCCCAGAAGGTTGCTAACTCTTCCACATTTCTGCCCTGTCGCTCATCTGGGGTTAATTTCCACAGGTGAATTCGATCACTCCCACTGGCCAGGACTTGACCATCAGAACTCATCGCCAGGGACTTAATCGGTTGAGTCGAACTGAGCACAATTTTCAACAGGCGACCATCATTGGCATCCCATAGTCGTACTGTTCCATCCTCACTGGCACTGGCAATGACTTGCCCATCCGGTGTGTAGGCGATCGCATTGATATTTCCCTTGTGCTGAGTTGCCGGGTCGTTGCCAATGGTTAATCGACGATTACCGCCAGTAATGCTCCAGAGTTTGATGGTTCCATTCTGTCCGCCGCTGGCCACAACCTGACCATCTGGGCTAAAGGCAATCGCATGAACCCCCCGGCTTCCGGTCGGAATCGTCAGGATTTGATCCGCACCGCCTTCCAAGTTCCACAGCCTCACGGTGTCGTCGCTGCTACCTCCGGCCAGAATTGTGCCGTTTGGATTGAAGGCCAGGGCATTAACACTATTGGTAAATCGTTCAATGGTGCGCCGACGGACGCCAGTATTGATATCCCAAAGACGAATTGCCGCGTCCTCTTCTCCTCCCCCCGCAGTAACCAAAGTTTGGCTATCCGGGCTAATTGCCAGGGCATAAATGGGTGTGATGTGCGCTCCCCCCAGAGAACTACCATCGTTAAACTTCTGCTCACGGGTCGGCATATCCCACATCCGGACAGCTCCAGAAGTTGTGCCGGCGGTTAGGATTTGGTTGTCTGGGGTTAGATCGACAGCAGAAACTTGACCCAAGGCTTGGGCGTGCCAGCGCAGCCAGATACCTCCGGGCAGACTCCTTAAAATCAACACTGGATCAGCAGGAACCAAACCGTAGCGGAGATAGCCATCAACCTGGGTATAAATCCCTGTTCCCACAAGCAAAAGGGTTCCCAAGGTCAAAATTGGCTTAATCGGGAATGTTACGGAGCGGCGGCTGCGGGTGGAGAGGTTTTTCGTATTGGTGGGCAGAATTTCACGGGAATCCGCAGGTCGCCTCGGTTTGTCCTTTGGCTTTTTGGTGGGGACGGGGGGTTTGGCCTGACTTAGGTCAACTTCCCTCAAACATTGCAGAACAACCTGGGGATTTTGAGGTCGATTCCCAGGGAAGGGAGCCATCAAATAATCGATTACGTCTGCTAATTGCTTTGAGACCTCTGGTGCTCCTTTGCGCCAGAGTAACTTACCAGTTCTAGGATTTTCTGGATAGGCGGTGGGGGGCTTGCCCGTGAGCAAGTAAACGAAGGTGCGCCCCAGAGCAAAGAAATCAGACTGAGGAACGGCCTTGCCATTGGTCTGCTCCGGTGGCGTGTAACCAGGGGAAACAATCCCAGTCACGTTTTGCCCCTGTTCAACCTTAGCCAGATAGGTACCAGAAACTTCACGGGCAGTCCCAAAATCAATCAGCACCAACTGCCCATTGGGTTTCCGCATGATATTCTGCGGCTTGATGTCACGATGGAAATAATTGAGGCTGTGTACCTTGTCTAGAATTTCTGACAATTGAACCAACCACTCCAGAGCCGTTTCTTGGGTAATCGGTTCCTTTTTGCGGGATTTCATCCAATCTTGCAGGTTATCCCCTTCGATCTTCTCCATCACTAAGCAGTGAATCGGATCTTTTGCATCCTTTGGTTTGAAGGTGAAGTAACCGTCAGCGTCAACATGGGGAACGCCAGGATGCCTGATTTCGCTCAGAACCTTAGCTTCCTGCTTAAACAGGGCAACGGCCTTGGGGTGCTCCTTGAGCAGAACCTTGAGTACCTTGTTCGCTTTTTCCTTCTCGTCTGCGATCTCAAACGTTTTACCAAAGCCACCCCCACCAAGCTGCTTGAGAGCGCGATAGCGACCCCTCAGAAATAATTCAGAGCCGCACTGAGGGCATATCTTCCGACCTGCATTGGACGGGTCAGTCGGGTTTGGACAGTTTGGATTAAGGCAGTAACTCACAAACGCTAGAACCCAGAACAGCAAGCCGGATTAACTCCACTATAACTCAGAGAATCCCCTTCCGTCCCAGCCACTCTGGAAGGTCAGTCATCTGATGGGAGGCAGATGGCAGCTCAATCACCAACATACCCTCTACGCTAACAGATACTTCCTAGGTGAATCCTTCAATTGTGGGATGGAAGTAAAAAGCAATCCCCAACACCAGATAGGCAGCCAGTAGGAGTGACCCCTCAAGCCAATCCGAACGGCCATCTGAACTGACAGAGTTAGCAATCAGAACTGCTACCATCACAGCCACCAGCTCAAAGGGATTAAAGTTCAAATCCATAGGTTGATCAAAGATTACTCCAGCCAGCACCAGCACTGGGGCTACAAATAGGGCAATCTGTAAACTGGAACCCATCGCTACGGAAACGGAAAGATCCATTTTATTTTTCATGGCGACGGTGACCGCTGTTGCGTGTTCTGCGGCATTGCCAATGATGGGAACCAGAATCACACCTGTGAACAAGGCCGTCAGACCCAAACGCTCTGTCGCTTCTTCTAGGCTATCTACCAGGATTTCAGATTCAACGGCCACCACTAAGGTTGCTGCGAGTAAAACGCCTGACCAAAGCCAAAGATTAGGTCTGTGGGGTTCTTGGTCATCTGTTTCCCCCTCCGGAAGGGCATTTTCTGGATTTGCCCCTTCAATTTCCGCGAGACCCACATCGTACAAGTAGGCGTGGGTTTTCATAGAGAACAGCAGGGTGAGCAGGTAAACCGTGATTAATACAATCGCTACGGCCCCAGAAAGCTTTTGCATGGTGGCTTCCGAAATTCCGGCCGAGGTGAAATCAACTGCCGTTGGTACGAGAATTGCAATCACCGCCAGATTCATCGCTGAAGCATTCAACCGGGCCACGATAGATTGAAAAGTTTGCTCCTTGAATCGCAGACCTCCCAGTAGCATTGAGAATCCCATCACCAGCAGCAGGTTACTAATGATTGAACCTGTGATACTAGCTTTGACCACATCAACCAACCCTGCTCTCAAGGCAACGATTCCAATAATTAATTCTGTTGCATTACCGAAGGTTGCATTCATCAATCCCCCCAGATTAGGGCCAAGTACTACAGCAATCTCCTCGGTAGCCATCCCCATCCAGCCTGCTAGAGGCACAATGGCGACTGCTGAGGTAACGAAAATTACGGAGGCTCCCCAGTCCAATTGCTGAGCTACAACTGAAACTGGAATAAAAATCAATAGGATGGACAGAATAGTTTGAGCGCTTAGCATAAAACTTTTACTAGAACAAGGTTTTTTGAGGTTCAAAGGAACTCTGTTTGAGCTGCAGCCCTGTTAAATCCTTCATATAGAGTTGCAGGATAGCAGATTAACACAAAGTTGACATGAAATCTCTGAAAAATTCAGCCTTTCGCGATAACTCACCCGATATTTCCTGGGGATAGTCTCCCAAACCATCAGTATCACAATTTAAAACCCTAAAAAAGTCTAAATTTTTCGAGGTAGAATTTGTTTGAGTAGTAGTATTCCGTTATAAGTAAAAATCAGTTGTTTTGGTATTTGTAGCAGGTTAAGTATCTGTATTTTGCCTGCATTTTCGACCTAAGAAGTGTGTGTTTTCGCGTCCTGAATCTTAGATAGGTTGACCTCAAACAGGATTCAATTCTTTATGGCTCCTTCACCAGACACGCCAAAGACAAAATACGAATTTTCAACTCGCATTGGTATTTCTGATTCAGTTCAAAGTCAGGTTGATTTTGAATCCTTGAAGTCAAGTGTTACGACTGGGGTTTACGTCACAATTCACGGTCACTTTTATCAGCCGCCACGGGAAAATCCCTACCTGGATGCGATTGAACGTCAACCCGGAGCTGCACCCTTTCAAGATTGGAATGAACGAATCTACCACGAGTGCTATCGTCCTAACGCCTTTGCTCGAATCCTGAATGATCGGGCCGAAGTGATTGGTATCGTCAACAATTATGAATACCTCAGCTTCAATATCGGCCCCACTTTGATGAGTTGGTTAGAGCGCTATGACATTCAGGTCTATCAGAAAATCCTGGAGGCAGATCGCAATAGCTGTCAACGGTTAAATGGACACGGCAATGCCCTGGCTCAGGTTTACAATCACATTATTTTGCCTCTAGCGAACGAACGGGATAAATATACTCAAATTCGTTGGGGTAAGGCAGATTTTCAGAATCGGTTTGGGCGAGAACCGGAAGGAATGTGGCTGGCTGAAACGGCAATCGATTATCCAACGGTCACAGCACTGATTCGTGAAGGGATTCGATTCATTGTCCTAGCGCCTTCTCAAGCTCAGTGTTGTCGTCTCCTCCCAACGGCAGAGCAACCCGATCCGGAATGGATCAATGTCGAAGCAGCAACCGTCGATCCCACCCGTCCCTACCGCTGTTATCTACAGGATGAAACGGGAGCGAAAGATGAGTCACGCTATCTCGATATCTTTTTCTACGATGGGCCAATCTCTAATGATATGGGCTTCAGTGATGTGCTGCATCATTCCGATCATCTGCTGGGGCGACTGGCTCAGGCTGTGCAACCGGAGCGACTGACTCAATTGATTACGGTGGCGACGGACGGTGAAACCTTTGGCCATCATAAGGGCGGCACTGAAAAATGTCTAGCCTATGCCTTTGTGGAAGAATTTCCCCGTCGAGGCTGGACAACAACGAACTTTGCCCACTACCTGAGCTTAAATCCGCCGACTTGGGAGGTAGAGCTGAAACCCGTAACGGCTTGGAGCTGTATGCACGGGGTGGATCGCTGGCAGGACGATTGCGGTTGTGGGGGCGGGGGTCTGTGGAATCAACAATGGCGCAGACCACTGCGGGATGGGTTGAACTGGCTGCGCGATCGCCTGATCCAGATCTATGAGCGGACGGGGGCCGAATTTTTTATTGATCCCTGGGCCGCGCGAGATGCCTATATTCAAGTGATTTGCGACCGTTCCTTGCCCCAGATCAATCAGTTTCTCCGCCATCACCAAACCCATGAATTGACTGAGGTAGAGCGGGTCGATGTGCTGCGGCTGCTGGAAATGCAGCGTCATGCGCTATTGATGTTCACCAGTTGTGGTTGGTTTTTTGAGGAATTATCTCGACCAGAAGGAACACAGATTCTGCGCTATGCCAATCGAGCCATTGAGCTAGCGGCAGAGGTGACAGGTATCGAACTGGAGCAGGAATTTCTCCAACGATTGGCGGCTGCCCCAAGTAACGTTGAGCTATTCAAAACTGGGGATGAAGTTTACCGACAATTGGTGTTACCTTCCCGTGTCACCCTGGAACAGGTAGCAGCCCATTATGCCATGAGTTCCCTCTTCACAACCTATGGGCGGGAACAGCGGCTCTATTGCTACCAAACGCAACAACTGGACTATCAAATTCGACACGTTGGCTCTCTAACTCTGGCAGTAGGTCAGGTGATGTTAATTTCTGAGATCACCAGGGAACAAAAGCACTTTGTCTTTGCCGTTTTGCACTTGGGGAGTTGGGATTTCTACTGTGGAATTCAAACCTTTAGTGGGCGACGGGCCTATGCTGAGATTAAACGCCGCTTGTTCGAGGTGTTGCCCCAGGCCAGTGTTGCGCCAATTATGCAGGTGATGATCGAAACCCTGGGCAGTTGTTCCTTTGGCCTCCAGGATTTGTTTGCCGAGGAACGGCAGCGAATTATGGGATTACTGGCCCAGGAGACTCTGACTCGACTAAATCAACTCTATCGTCAGGTTTACCGCGACAACTATGGGATTCTGATGGCATTTCATCGGGATGGATTATCCGTACCCCAGGAACTTCAGGTGGCAGCAGAGGTTGCCCTGAGCCATCGATGTCTGAGTATTGTCCGAGCTTTGGAGGCAGAAAGTAGCGAGGCCGAATTAAGCCTGAATCATTTGATTGCCCTAGAAGCTTTAGCGGAGGAAGCTCAGAATCTACACTGTCAAATCAGACATCCAGAAATTCAAGAGATTCTGCAGCGGATGTCGGTGCATTATTTGAGAAGGATCTTGCAAGTTGAACAGCCGGAATCTTTAGGTACCCATGTGCAATATCTGGAACGGTTGATTCAGGTCACTCAAAGCCTGGACTTAGACCTTTCCCTAGCACCTGCTCAAGAAATGTACTTTGAACATTTGGTCACTCAAATTGTTCCCCGCTGCCAGGACTGTCTCCGATATCAAGCAGAAATTCTGGCTGAGGTGAGGGCGAAAACTTTCCAAGCCGAGATTCAACCCGAATTATCTCCAGAAATCCAACAGGAAATCCAGGAAAAATTTCAAAAGAACACTCACCAGCAGCTTCCCCACCTCCATCAACTCTTCCAATTGGGTCAGGTTCTCAAGGTGAATCTCATGGAAACCGTTAATCGGCTGCTTTTAAACGATTGAAGCTCAATCAGCGATAATCAGGAATGTAGAGTTTGGTGACGGTCAATGACTCAGGAACTACTCGATGATGAAATCGTAACGGAGCTTGACATCAGCCATCTGGTGATTGAGGACGATGCCCCAGTGGACAATTTCCAATCCGAAGTGCAGCAGCGATTATTGGTGGAGCCGCTGTACAGTTCTAACGCTTTACCTGCACCATTTCTGGCAGCCGCCAACGTCGGATTATTCTATAAGTTGAAGGGAGACCCCATTGTTCCAGATATGATGCTGAGTCTGGGAGTACAACGAGCTGAGGACTTTTCCCAACGATCCAATCGTTCCTACTTTGTCTGGGAATTTGGCAAGGTGCCGGAGATTTGCATCGAGATTGTGTCAAATTCTGAAGGCGACGAATTAGTCCTAAGTCAAAAATCTCTTCAAAAGGGCAAGGCTTATGCTAAGCAAGAGATCTATGCCCAGATTGGTGTGAGATATTACGTCGTATTTGATCCCTTGCAGCAAATCCAGCAACAAAACCAAATGAACAATGCTCTGCTGCGCGTCTGGTCGATTACTGCCAATGGTTACACAGAACTGACGCCAGACGAAGGAATTGCTCAGGTGGGAGAATCCATTTGGTTAGAAGCGATGGGTCTAGGTCTGACCCTCTGGGAAGGGCCATTTGAGGATACCGTAACGCGGTTATGGCTGCGGTGGTGCGATCGCAACGGCCAGGTGATTCCCACAGGTGCAGAGGGAATAGCTCTAGAACGGCAGCGGGCTGAGGCTGAACGACAGCGAGCTAACCGACTGGCAGAGCGGCTGCGAGCCTTGGGAATCGACCCAGACGAATGATTTTTGGGCGGTGTGGTGGGCTTTACATCTCTAGGTTCATGCTGTGTGTAGCTCTCAGATTTTTAACCCGGACACTACCTACATGTGACATAAAAATCCATCTACTTAAAATTTAGATCCCTCTAACTTGTTAGGGAACCCTTAGCTTGCTCAAATCGCTTATTGACTTCTTCCCAATTTACAACACTCCACCAAGCATCGAGGTAGTCCCCTCGGCGATTCTGATAGTTCAAATAGTAAGCATGTTCCCAAACGTCGTTACCCATGATCGGATAGTTGCCATCCAGAAAGGGACTATCCTGGTTAGCTGTGCTCGTAACTTCTAAAGTTCCATCCTGAGTCAAAACTAGCCAAGCCCAGCCACTACCAAAACGTTTTTTCCCAGCAGTATTGAATTCCTGCTGGAGGGTTTCAAAGTCCCCAAAAGCATCATTGATTGCCTCAGCAATCTGACCAGTGGGTTGACCTGGACTATCAGGAGTCATAATTTCCCAAAACATTGTGTGGTTGGCATGGCCTCCGCCACTATTGCGTACGGTAGAGCGGATGTCTTCTGGAACGCTATTGAGATCACGCAATAAAGCCTCCAAGGATTTACCCTGCAATTCTGGGTGTTTTGAAATCGCTCCATTCAAGTTTCTGACATAGCCAGCATGGTGCTTATCATGGTGAAAAGTCATCGTCTGACTATCAATGTAGGGATCGAGAGCATCGTAGGCATAGGGCAAAGGGGGCAACACAAACTCTCCAGTCTCGGCCTGAGCAACAAGGTTAGTCTTGGAAGATGGGAATTTAGTGTCCTGTACGACTTGATTAGTGGGGGTTATTGCAAGTAAGCTCACAGGCCCTTCTTTGACGATCGCGAAATTTTGGCCGTTGGTAACGGTTCCAGAGACCGTGGCATCCGGCGCACTGGTAATCTCTGCCATTGCAGTTGGAGCATTGGCGGCATGCAAAACTGACCTTTGGGGGAAAGCAACAATCAAAGCTGCACTTAGCAGACCTAAGAGCAGCGTAATCACAAACTTTTTCATCGAATTCATCGGGACTTTCTCAAATATTTTCTGCTCAGAAGCTCGTCCCTGGTACACAGGGTTCAGTTCTTGAGCGACAAGATTCAATTCTAACGTTCGACAGTGTGTTCTATCAGTATCACAATCTACTTTAGAAATTCTCCTCACCCTTGCCCCAACTAAAATCCCGAAGTGTGTCACAATAGCACCCAATTCTAATAATTTTTAAGTTAAGGAGGTATAGACATGCCACTTGATCCCAAAAACACATCAACTGTACAAGAGCATTCTGTTCACAGACATACCGTTCACCAGCATCCTGTCGATTCTCTAGCAACTGCTGAAACTTCCCCTGCTCTCAAAACAGGTTCCTTGATTGCCCTGGCAGTAACCGTTTTAGGGAGTCTCTGGGCATCTTTGGCCCTCAATCCCGTTGCTGCTCCTACGATTGCCGACGATGCTGAGCCAATAGAAGTTGTTGATTCAGAGACGATTAATTCAGAGACGATTGAAACGTCCGAGACCCTGGAAACGACTGACCCAACTCCAGAAGCTACTCTCACCCCGAATTCAACAGATGTCGATATTGATGTTGAGAATGTTGAAATCGAGGATGCTGAAACTGAAACCAGTGCAACAGAAGCTAGTGAGTCGGCTACAGCGGATAGCATAGCCGATGTAGAGAGCTACGATGTAGATGAAGTTGCTGACTCATCTGCCGAAGAGACGACGGCGGTTCAAAATACAGCGGATAGGGCTGCGGATCAAGCGGCTGAGGGAGCTAGTGCCGTTCAGAGTACCGCAAGTAATGTTGCTGATACCGCTGCTGATGAGGTTTCTGAGGGAACCGCTGCGGTTCAGAATGCTGCTGAGGATACAGCCACAGATGCAACGGCTCTGGCAGGATCAGTTGTCAACCCGACTCGTGATGAATCGACGATTGCCAATGATACTGAAGCAACGGAGAGTGCAGCAGAAATTGCCAGTTCTCAGGAGACAGAGGACGTAGCGGTTAATTCCACTACTGATGCTACTTCTACTGAAACAACGGCTCCAGGTGCAGACACTGCACAGCTTCAACAAAAGGTGTACGATACGATTGACCAGGAATGGACAAAGAAGAACACTCCGATGACTGCCGATTCAGTCTATGTGATCAGCGTTACGCCTGACGGAGCCATCACCAGCGTTGATCCTGCGTCTCCAACGGCTGAGAGCAATTTATCCAACACCCCCTTCCCAGAACTCAGAAAAACTGGCGCTGCAGCTACAGAAGCCGCAGCCAAGTTTGAGGTTAGGTTTACAGAGAATGGTCTATTGGAGATGAAGCCAGTTCAGTAATGGTTTGTTCAGAATGCCACAATAGGGAATAAGGTCTCTCTGCCCAAATTGGTCAACGATGCTAGAAAATTGTCCCGAAGAACAGAATAATCGTACAGTGGGTGGCCACCCTGACCAGGCTGTTCGCAAAGTTATGGTTTGTCAGCATCAATCCTGTTTGAGACACTGCTCAGAGGCAACCCTGGCCGCTTTCCAGGCCGCAAATGTTCCCGAATGGCAGATTGAAGAGAGCGGATGCATGGGTCAGTGCAATATTGGCCCTACCGTTCGTATTTTGCCGGACAATACCTGGTATGCCTGGGTCAAGCCGGAGGATGTGCCAACCATTGTGCAGCAGCATCTGGAGGGCGGCCAGAAAGTTCAAGAAAAGCTAAACCCTAGAATTCATCAACGATTTTCTTACTAGATTTCTTCCCACAAAACTTTATAAAGCTGTAATGGTTCTTCCTTGCCCTTGACGGTGACGAGGGGAAGTTTTTCAACGGGCAAACCCTGCTGATGCATGTGTTCCAGGGTTGCTTCAGACACCACAATCTCATTTGCAGCAGCCACTCCACAAATTCGGCTGGCCACATTCATCGTGTCGCCAATGTGGGCATATTGCACCATTTTTTCTGAACCAATATTCCCTGTGGCGACACGGCCCGTATTTAGGCCAATGTGAATATAAATCGGTTCATTGTAGCGTTCTAGCCATTCCTGATTCATTCGATGTACTGCTCGCTGCATTTCAATCGCTGCAACTACTGCTCGATCCGCATCATTTTCCTGGGGATAGGGCGCACCCCAGACTGCAACCAGGGCATCTCCAATATATTTCTCTAAAGTCCCCTCATGGGGGAAAACAATCTCTTCCACCATTACTTTGAAATATTCATTCAACATGGAAATCACCTGACGGGGTTCCATGCGAGCTGACATTTGGGTAAAGCCAGTAATATCAGAAAATAGAGCTGTGACGTCCGCTTCAAAGATTCCAAGTTTACCTTCCTCTCGCAGCTTCCGACTCACTGCTGGCGCAAAGAATCGCTCCAAAGTACTGCGGGCCACTGCCTCTTCTCGGCTTTTTTTGTAAAGTTCAGCATTGTCAATGGCGATCGCCGCCTGACTAGCCAAAGCCGTTAGAAATTCCACATCTTCATCTGAATAAACATCAGACATGGAGATATTGTCCACATACAATACCCCAACCACCTCATCCCTCGGTTTTAAAGGCACACAAACAGATGCATGAATCGCTTGGGCCAGAATAGATTCTGAATCCTGAAACCGTTCATCGACCAGGGCATCAGCCGTCAAAATCGCGTTTCCCTGTTCTCTAACCAGATTAATAATCCGGGTGCTGTAGAATTGCTCATCCGCTGAAATCTCATTACGGAACTTCATGGCAGTTTGGACAAACTCCCCTGTCTTTGGGTCAACTAGCAAAATAGCCACCCGATCCACACTGACGATTTTAAACAGAAGATTCAGCATCTTCTCAATCAACTGTTGGGTTTCCTGCGGCGAAGACAGTTCTTGAGCAACCTCCAGCAAAATTTTGAGCTTATCTAATGCCCGCTGACCAGCATCCTTTTGTTTCAGCTTAATGACGGAGTTATTCTGGGAATTGCTTTGTAATAAATCCTGCATCTGCAAGCTGGTCAGGTTGGGATTCGGTGAAAACTGCCGCACAATTGATGTTGAGCTTCCGGGTTGTGAAACAATCGGCTGGCCAGCAGTGGTAGAATCCACAAATTTAAAAACAACTCCCCCACACCGAATCAAGTCCCCATTTTGGAGAAACGATTGTTCAACTCGTGCCTCGTTCACATAGGTGTGGTTGCTACTCTGCAAATCAGCAATGGTGGCCCCTCGATCACTGACCTCAATCATGGCGTGTTGACGAGACAGGCTAACGTCAGTCAAACAAATATTGTTGGCTCGACTACGCCCAATCATATTCGTCCCAAGCTGCAGTTCATAGGTCACCGCATGGGAAGTATCAGGATTGTGAATCAGGTAGAACACTTTGAGTCTAGCGGAATCGGGGTAAGGTCAACTTCAAGCTATGATTCGGGGTTTACTCCTTTTTCAGTGTATAGCGAATCCCCATGAGGTTTACAGGGAGGGCTGGAGTCAATTTTGCTGTGGCACATCTACCCTTTCGAACTGAATTAGTATCTGACAACTCAGAAGAATCTCAGGTACTCTCGCTATACTACTTGTTTATATTGAAGAGTAAAACCTCAATCATAGGAAGACTCATATGAAGCTCAAACTCTTAGCGCTGGTTAGCTTTCTGGTGATGGGCATTTCAACTCCGGCCCAAGCTCAAGCTCGTGTCATTCTCGATGTTGAGTTTGGTTCAGGCAAAGAAAAGGTGAATGTGCTCGTTCCATCCCGTCGGTATCGTCGAGTATACCGTCGCCCTCACTCCCGTAGCCGATACTATCGATCAGGCTCCCATTCAAATCGTCGTTCTCATCGAGTCTACTCCCCCTATCGTCGCTCTACCCGACGCTCCCGTGGGACGTCCTCGAAAGCCCACTACCATTCTTTCCCTCGAAACCCTCACCGTTCTCATTACCGCTATTCCTGGTAAGAGCTTGGTTAGATCCTCTTGTAGGATAGGTCGATTGAATAACCGAGGTCGTGCGATCAGGTTAGTCTGATCAGTTCAGAACCATTATTCCAGGGTTAGCTCTACCCCCCAACTCACCGATAAATTCCTTAGAGATTAATCAAATCGTAGGGGTTTTGCTCAATGGTTCTACCCCAGTTGGGAGCCTTTTCCGCAGAACGAACTAGATAGGCAGCTAACTGCTCCACTTGAGCTTGATCCAGCCAGGTTTCAGGAATCTCTCGACACCAGTAGTTTGTATCACTACCGTCATAACTCAGCGGATGTCGAAAGTACGTTACCAAAGTTTCAATGTTGTCCCGTGAGGGGGTTGCTCCTTGCAAAGCTTCCAGGGAGAGAGAGACTTGGGGATAGGGCAGGGTCAAACCACCTGTATGACAATTGAGACAACTCGCTTCAAATAATTCCTTCCCTTTAGTCAGTTCTTCTGGTGTAAAAATCTTGGAATTACCCTGGGGATCAGCTTGAATTTCTACGGGTTCGCTGGCCAGGTATCGTCGAACATAGGAATCAACGGTTTGGGCCTGGGCTGGAGACCCCCAACTTAGTCCTCCCAAACAGACTAAAAGCGTAGCAAGTAGAAAGTGGTAGATTGCTGTACGTCGCATCGAAGTTTGATTCACAGGCTTCAGCCTTCGTCATTGATAAATAAGGTGATTTCTCGGTAGGAATTGCTTCTGTGACATCCGGTAAGTTGCCTAGATTCCCAGGCACATAAGACTCTGGTTCCGAGAATCTACCTGAGTCCTTTCTTAATCTAAAACATTCAGTGACATAACGCCACAAACGAACAACTAGACCTGAGAACCTGGATTCCAAAGAACAAACTGCCCCAAAAAAACCAGGTGCTCAGGCCTACAGCGTTAAAGCTTGCTAGAAATCGGATTTAACAGAAAAATTCAGACTTAACGGAGGTACTTTCCACCACCCCACTGATCGCCACGGATCTTAGGCTCCAGCAGAATATAGCCCGCAATGTCGTACAGTTCGTCTTCTGTCAGGTTCCGCATCTTGGGGTAAATGTCAGAACTTTTAATCGCAGGATGAACTTCAGCAATCTCAAACATTCCATCGTAGGTTTTCGGATCCTTCATGTAATCAATCAAGGCACTGATGTTGTCCCGTGCAGGATAGGCCCCTGCCAATGCTTCTGGGCCAAGGTTCACATCAGGATTTGTCTTTGTCATTCCCAGGGCATGACATTGGGCGCAAGCGTAGTTAAACAGCTTTTTCCCTTTCTTGAGTTCCTTGGTACTGAAGACGATTTCGTCCCCAGATTCATTCAGTGGAAATGTCCGCAAATCTTCCGTCAGCTCCACAGCGTTCGCTGTCCCAACGAACAGATGGACAGTTAAAAATACAGTTGCTACAACGAGCCAAACCCATCGTTTCAGCATGGTTCTCCTTAAAGTTTGGGTGAAAATGGAATCCTCAGATTCAGTTGGTTTGAGTTGAGGCTGATTGTTGACGCTCTGCGATGATTTTCGACATGATTGCCTTCGCATCTTCCAACGCCAAGCGGGTCTGGGGATGTTTGTAGGCAATTCCTAAGCGATCACAGAGGCCGAGTACAGTTTCAACGGGCACATCGTAGTCCTCAGCAATTTCTGTGATGGACAAATCTGCAAAACCCATCTGAGCTTCTTCCTGTCGGTTTTTATCAACCTACATTATAGAATCTACGGGGTTTCCGCTCAAGATTGAAGACCTAGATGAGTTCCCTGATGCTCCCGACCAACCCCATTAACTTCTGGAGCGACAGATGAAACCGGGGGCAAAGGTGCAAAGTTATCGTGGGGCTGGTGCAACTTCAGCAGTTGGCTCAGGGTTTTTTTCAACTGCGTGCGAGAAACGATCATGTCAATAAAGCCGTGGCTTTGTAAATACTCAGAAGTTTGAAAGCCCTCCGGTAACTTCTCTCGCAAGGTCTGCTCAATTACCCGCCGTCCAGCGAAACCAATTGTGGCTTGAGGTTCAGCCAAAATCAAATCTCCCAACATGGCAAAACTAGCAGTCACGCCCCCCGTAGTAGGATGAGTCAAAACCGGAATGTAAAGCAATCGAGCCTCGCGGTGATATTCTAGTGCGCCGGAAATTTTTGCCATCTGCATCAGGCTCAGCATCCCTTCTTGCATTCGTGCCCCACCAGAAGCACAGATAACAATAACAGGATACCGCTGGCCAGTGGCATATTCGATTAAACGGGTGATTTTTTCTCCGACGACAGAACCCATACTGCCCCCCATGAACTGAAAATCCAACACACCCAGGGCAATGGGTTGCTGATCCAATAATCCAACCCCCGTCTGCACCGCATCAAGATGGCCCGTTTTCTCCCGATAGTCTTTGAGGCGATCGCTGTAGGGCTTTCGATCTCGGAACTTCAAGGGATCAACTGCATGAACTTCGACATCAAGGGGTTCCCAAGTATTAGGATCGACCAATTGGCAAATCCGTTCATCACTACCAATCCGCATGTGGTGATCGCATTCTGGACAGACCAATAGATTTGCCCGGAGGTCTTTCGCGTAGGTGAGTGCGCCGCATTGCTCACACTTCACCCAAAGCCCATCGGCAATTTCTCGTTCCTGTCGATCTGGACTAATTGAGGCAGACTTGCGCCGATTTGCAAACCAATCAAACAGAGACATTAATTAAATCTGGCTAATGTTATCCAAGCTTTCGACTACCCTGAACAGGTCGAGTAGAGACCTATCCATCAAGTTTTTATCGAAACTATCATAGATCCATTTGCTGCACCCTGCTTACTTTAGTTATGCTTCGTTGCAACTGTTGGAGTCCCACCCGTGACAGAAAACTCTCGACCTCATGGCCGGCTGTGATGCCCACGCGCCATTCCATCTGATGCCGATCCCTAACTAATTACAGTATTTTCAACATTTTTTTTGGATTAGAGATCGAGTACCATGAAGGTTCAAATTGTATACACATTTGGCGATATTCGGATGCCCTTGTATCCCATCTAGAGCAACTCTTTTTTTATGGCAACTTCTTCTGACGGCTCAGTCCTGATTGTGGATGACTCTCCAATGAATGGTGAAGCCCTCTCTATCGTTTTAGGAGAGCAGGGCTTCAGTATAATTCTTGCGGAAAATGGTGAGGATGCGATTCAGCAATTGCAGAATTGCGCTCCGGACTTGATCCTGATGGATGTCGTGATGCCAAAAATGGATGGTTTTGAAACTTGTCGTCGGTTGAAATTAGAGCAAAAAACCCAAGACATTCCTGTCATCTTCATGACTTCCTTAACAGAGCCGGAAGAGCGAATTAAGGGGTTAAATCTGGGGGCAGTCGACTTCATCACAAAGCCTTTTTTAGCTGAGGAAATCATTGCTCGCGTCAATATTCATCTTCAATTACGAAACCTAAATAAAAATCTAGAGCAACAGGTTCAAGAGCGAACAGAAAAGTTAGCCAGAGCACTTGACGAACTAAAAAAATCTCAACTTCAGTTAATTCAAAGTGAGAAAATGTCAGCTCTAGGCCAGCTTGTGGCAGGGATTGGCCATGAAATCAATAATCCCCTAAACTTTATATCGGGGAATTTGAGATTTGTTTCCGATCAAGTCGAGTCGTTGTTTAATATTATTCGTCTCTATCAGAACACCTTGCCAGAGTCGTCGCAGGAGATCGAAGCAGAGTTAGAGGATATTGATCTAGATTATATGGAGCGGGATCTGCCCAAAATGATCCACTCCATGCAAGAAGGAACAAAACGGATGAAGGAGATCAGTACATCTCTGCGGATCTTTTCCCGGTCAGATAACCTTGAAAAGGTTCTAATCGATTTGCACGAAAGCATCGATAGCACATTGATGATCCTGGGACATCGACTCAAAAGCAATGAAGTCCGAGACCAGATTGAGGTGATCAAACAGTACGGTAATCTACCACTGGTTCCCTGTTTTCCTGGCTTGATTAATCAGGTTTTTATGAATCTCTTAGCCAATTCAATTGATGCCATTGATGAAACCAGCGAAGCTAAAAGCGCAAAGGGGCAACCCAATTATCCTTACCAAATTCTGATTTGTACTGAGTTCGTTGAATCCCAAGATGAAGTCAAGATTTGGTTACAGGACAATGCAAAAGGGATTCCTCTAGACATTCTGGAGAAAATTTTTGAGCCTTTATTCACCACCAAACCCGTCGGCAAAGGTACAGGTTTGGGCCTCTCCATTAGCTACCAAAATGTTGTAGAAAAGCACAATGGAACCCTGACCTGCAACTCTACCCCTGGCTACGGCGCAGAATTTGTCATTACTCTACCGCTTCAGGAATGAGCCTTGCTGCTCAAATTAATACTTAAAATTGATAGCTCTGGTCTCCAACCCAAAGACGAGTAGGGATTGCTTTACCGTTCTGGCTGACTTTGACTTCTACGACAAATGATTGGGGATCATTGCTTTGGGTGTCTCGAATGGTTTGATTGATTATCTCTCGCTGATCCTCTGGCATGTAATATCGTTCTAAGCCATACTCAATCCGTGCTCCTGCGGACTGACCCTTGATCGCAATTTGATTGCTTGCAAGACTGGTCGGACGCTCAGAATCAACGGCAACAGGTTTCCAAGCTGCTGGAGAAGTAGATTCGGCGGTTTCACTCACTGGCGATTCTAAGGTCACATACACTGTTGTTCCCACAGGTAAATAGATGGAGTCCTCTGTCGTTAGTCCCTGCCAACCGGGTAAAGTACTAAGGGTTTCCAGAGACGAGATGTCATAGTTGAGCGTTTGGAAATATCCTCGCAGGAAGTCGTAGGGGTCAACGGGGGCTGTCTGTAAAACTGCCGTTTTTCCTGTGATCTGAGTGTGGATTGCTGCAGCCGGAACCGCCAGGATCAAACCCAACTGAAACAGCAGCGGAATCCAGAATCGCCAACCTTTAATCGACTGAATTGGCCGAGGCTTCAGATCCGTTGGCAAAGGTTCTGTAACCGTTTCCTGTTGACGATCATTGGGTTTTGAACTTAGATTCATTGCTAATTTTTTTGGACTTTCCTGTTTTGGATTGTTCGATTCTGAATTTATCTCAAATATTCCACCAACATCCGACCAATTTGTTAAGCCATGCCCACCCGCCTGTTATACTGCATACTGATATTTTGTGCCTTCAACCTCTCAGGGTTCAAGACCAATGCTGACCGCTTCCCTATTTTTAACTCAACTTTTAATTTAACGGATGTAGCCATGGCTGAACTGGATGCGTCACGAAATGCTCAGCCTGATCCATCTAAGATCAGCACAGTCTTTGCCAATCGGTTGGCCAGTCTTGATCCTCAGCAACAGATTCAGGTACTCGTATTCTTGAAAATCGAACAAAATTCTTCGGGTCAATCTCGCTCCACTGAAGCTGTAATTCAACAAGCCGAAGCTTCTCTCAGCCAAATTCGCGGCGTTATCAGCCAATACAACGGTCAACTTCTGGCGGAACAGCCCTCGGCTCTGGCAACAATGCCAGTTCAGATCTCAGTCGAAGGGGTTTATGCCCTGGCTCAGAAGGACGCAGTTAAATCCATTGTCGAGAATCAGGCCCTCAAGTTCTAGACTTCTTAGAATCAACTGGCGAAATACACCGTTCCGAGTCTATTTGGGAATTCAGGCAGTCTTGATCATGACCAGGGATTCAGTCTCTGAAAAATCACCTGGATGATTCCGGCTTCAGGTTGGGTATTCCGCCCTTTGAATTGCAGAGAAGCACTGTAAACTGCGCTACGATGTCTTCTATTGGGGCTTGGGCTCCAAGCTACATTTTTAGACAATTTTGCAGCGTTCAGGCATTTATTGTGCAAAGCCCATACTATTACACTGACAGTCCAGTCCGTACTCCCCCTCCAGATCTTCCCTCTCTCCTACTCAAGGAAAGGATTATCTATCTAGGTCTTCCCCTCGTCTCTTCTGACGACTACAAGCGTCAACTGGGGGTCGATGTCACGAAGCTGATCATTGCTCAACTGCTCTATCTACAGTTTGATGCTTCGGACAAGCCGATTTATTTCTATATCAACTCCACCGGAACCTCCTGGTATACCGGAGATGCCATTGGTCAGGATACGGAAGCTTTTGCGATTTGTGACACCATCAGCTACGTTAAGCCTCCCGTCCATACAATTTGCATCGGTCAGGCCATGGGAACGGCGGCCATGATCCTATCTGCTGGAACTAAGGGATTTCGGGCTAGCTTACCCCATGCCACGATTGTGCTAAACCAACCCCGCATGGGCATGGGCCGTAGTCAGGCCACGGATATTCAGATTCGAGCCAAGGAGGTGCTGTCAAACAAACAGGCCACACTGGATATTCTGTCCAAAAATACCGACCAGTCCCCTGAAAAGATTGCCAAAGATACAGATCGAATGCTGTATATGACCCCCCAAGAAGCCAAGGAATATGGCTTAATTGATCGGGTACTAGAGAGTACCAAGGAACTGCCAAAACAGTTACCCGTTGGGGTTTAGAGATAGATGGTTTAGAGATAGATGGTTTAGAGATAAATTAATGGGATGAACTATGGCTGTTGACGAAGTGCTTCGCGTTCCCTACAACGTACCCGGTAGCCGCTACTGGCAGTGGGTCAATATCTACACTCGCATGAGTCAGGAACGGATTATTTTCCTGAACCAACCGGTTTCGATGGGATTGGCAAATTCTCTGGTTTCAGCGCTGTTGTATCTGGATTCTGAAGATCAGAACAAGCCCATCTTTTTGTACATTAACTCCCTGGGAGATCCGGTGCTGGCGGGCATGACCAATGAATACGTTGGTTCGATGTCGATTATGGCAGGCCTGGCGATCTATGACACGATGCAGCATGTGAAGTCTGAAATCGTAACCATCTGTCTGGGTCAGGCGATTGGCGTGGCAGCCATGTTACTTTCCTGCGGCACCAAGGGAAAGCGCGGTTGTCTACCCCATTCAATGATTGCTCTAAATCATACCCTGTCTGGAACCCAGGGGCAGGCTACTGACATTGAAATTAATGCTAAGGAAGTGCTGGCGAAGCAATCCCTCATGGTAGAAATTCTTGCCCAAAACACAGGCCAGTCTGTGGAAAAAGTTGCCAAGGACATGAACCGAACCCGCTACATGACCCCTGAACAGGCGCAGGAGTATGGGTTAATCGATCAGGTTCTACAGAGTCGGAAGGAGGATGTAGTGATTAGTCATTAGTCATTAGTCATTACATAACCTGTAGAAAAAACATTACCTGAAAACTATTACCTAAAAACTACTGCCTGAAAGCTGTTACCTATTATTTTTGGAGAAAAACGATGCCAATTGGAGTTCCTAGTGTTCCCTATCGCTTGCCGGGCGGTACCTATGAACAGTGGATTAATATTTACGAGCGGTTATTCCGAGAGCGAATTATTTTCCTGTCTGAGGAGGTGGATGATGGAATTGCTAATGCCATTGTTGCCTATATGCTCTATCTGGATTCTGAGGATCAAACCAAGCCGATCTACCTCTATATCAACTCTCCAGGCGGATCTGTAACGGCTGGTATGGCGATCTTCGACACGATGCAATACATTAAGTCAGAAGTAATCACAATTTGTGTTGGTTTGGCAGCTTCCATGGGAGCCTTCTTGCTAGCAGCGGGAACCAAAGGCAAGCGATTAGCCCTGCCCCATGCTCGGATTATGATTCACCAACCCTTGGGCGGAACGCGAGGTCAGGCCACCGATATTGAAATTGAGGCCAAGGAAATCCTGCGGATTCGGGGTTTACTCAATGATATCCTGGCCGAAAAAACCGACCAACCCCTGGAGAAAGTGGAGAAGGATACCGACCGTGACTACTTCCTGTCTGCCGAAGAAGCTAGGGAATATGGTTTAATTGACCAAGTAATCGAGGAAAGACCTGCCTAACAAGTTAAGGTTAGTTCTTTGCCCAGAATGGGGTCGAGGGAGTAGAGTCGAACAGAATGGATACAGCGGTTTGCTATCAAATTTTGGGCTTAAAAATTGGGGCAAGTTTGGAAGAGGTAAAGGCTTCATACCGACGGCTGGCCCGTTTGTATCACCCAGATGTTAATCCAGATGCCAATGCCAGGGAAAAGTTTATTCACGTGACAGAAGCCTACAAGGTTCTGGTGGAAATTGCTCCGGTTCGGCAATCGGTTGCTGTTCCTGTCTCTACTGCCCCAAAGCCAACTCAACAAGCTACGCCATTTTCCTCATCTCGCCCAAAAGCTCACGTCACCGTTACGAAAAAGGCCGCTCAGCCCCGCCACAGTTCACAACTCTCTGATGTTGAAATCCGCCTGAAAGAGAGTGCCTATAGAGAACTCCAACATTTACTAAAATACCAGCGGTTTCCCCGTGCTGTTGCACTGGCCGAGGGTTTAACTCAGCGGATTCCCCACGATTCTGAGATTCGTCAGTGGCAGGCGATCGCCTACCAACGATGGGGAAGGCATCTGATTAAGGAACGAAAGATTGACAAGGCCAGAAGCTATCTGAAGAAGGCACTCAAAACTGACCCCCATAACCGCGCCCTTTGGGCAGAGGTTGAGCGGGATTTTCGTCGATTGGAACAGATTTATTAGGTGTCCATCAGTCGTCTTTGAACGTTAAGAGCCTATAGACTTTGAGCGTCAAACGTATCGCACTGAGCCACATCACCTGACTGTAGACCGCGAGAGAACCATCGGACTCGCTGCCGTGAGGTGCCGTGGGTGAAGGAATCGGGAACAACATAACCCTGGGCCTGTCGCTGAAGTCGATCATCCCCAATGCTACTCGCCGCATTCAGAGCTTCTTCCACGTCCCCTTCCTCTATCGTCTGACGCTTTTCGTTAGAGTGGTATGCCCAAACCCCTGCTAGACAGTCTGCTTGTAACTCCAGCATGACTGACAATTGGTTTGCCTCCGTTTGACTGACCTGGCGCTGCACCCGCTGCACTTGTTCAGAGATGCCCAATTGAGTTTGGACATGGTGACCTACTTCATGGGCAATCACGTAGGCCTGAGCAAAGTCTCCTGGTGCGTTATATCGATACTTCAAATCTTCATAGAAACTCAAATCAATATAAACTTTTTCATCGCGGGGGCAGTAAAAAGGGCCTGCCGCTGCACTTGCATAGCCACAGGCGGATTCAACTCGCCCCGAAAACAAGACAAGAGTCGGTTCCCGGTAGTCCTGGCCAATCTCTTGAAACAGAGCATTCCAGGTGTCCTCGGTATCTGCCAACACAACGGAAACAAAATCGGCCAACTGTTCCTGTTCAGGAGAGATATTTCGCGGTGCAGAGGCCCGTTCCGACTGGATTCCCCCCCGTAGGATTGGCGTGGGATCAAGCCCTAGTAATGCCGCGATGATTGCCATAATGATTACGCCGATACCACCGCCAGCGACTGCTCCACCCGCTCCCACGCCTCGCCGGTCTTCGACGTTCTGACTCCTACGGCCCATCTGCCAACGCATAGCTATAGTTCCCTTTTAAATAGATGACTTTAATTTATCCGGTTGGATTATACCTGAACTCCCCCCTGCGTCAGATAAAGTTCAGAAATTGTGCAGAAATGTTGATATCAAAGGTTATTGGACTGGCTGATTTTAAAACCATTTGCTGGTTTTAAGATCGAATTAAGGTCTGATGGTTCTGCCAAAACCGATGCTTAACTGTTGGGTGTAGCTCCTGAACATCCAGGCCCCTAACCTGAAGCTTGACTATGGTTTTAAATCTATACGTTACGGCAATCGAACCTTGGAGTGGTCGCTCTCTCGTTCTCCTGGGCGTGATGGAAATTTTATCGAAACGGATTGGGAAATTGGGTTTTTTTCGTCCGGTGATTCATTCGGGAGAGAAAGATACTGTTATTCAATTGATTCAGAGCCGCTACCCGACAGCAGTTCCCTATGAAGCTCAGTACGCCCTGACCCATGAGCAAGTTCAACATCTGGTAGCTGAGGGAAAACAGGATGAGCTGAGCCAGATAATTCTGGAGAAATACAAGGCCCTGGAGGAGCAGTGTGATTTTGTTCTCTGTGCAGGAACAAGTTCTGAAGACATCACAGCTACTTTTGAATTCGACTTTAATGCTCGAATCGCCAATCAACTGGGAACCCCGATTCTGTTGGTAGTCAGTGGGCAGACGAAAACACCTGAAGAATTGATCGATGCCGTTCGAGCAAGCCATGAATCCCTCACTGAAGAAGGCTGCACGATTACCGCGACTCTAGTAAATCGAGTCAGTTCGACAGAAATCGAGCTGATTCGACAGGAATTTGCTCAAATCTGGCGGGAGGAAGATCCCATTTTTGTGATCCCAGAGGAGCCAAGCTTGTGGAAGCCTACAATTCAGGAAGTAACCCAAGCTTTAAATGCAAGATTAATCCACGGCAATACAGAGGGACTGAGTCGAGAGGTCTATGATTTTAAGGTTGCGGCCATGCAACTGCATCATTTTTTAGACTACATCGAGGAGGGGAGTTTGGTGATGACACCGGGCGATCGCACCGACATCCTGCTCACCTGTCTCACGGCCTTTCTTTCCGACGCCTATCCCAATCTGGCTGGGATTGTACTGACTGGAGGGCTCAAACTAGAGCCGAATGTCCAGAAATTAGTGGATGGGTTTACCCAGTGGACATTGCCGATTTTCACCGTCGAAGCGGATACTTTTTCAGCGGCGTCTCAAGCTAGTCGAGTTCAGGCTCAGATCACCGCTGAAACGCCCCGAAAAATTGCGGCGGCTCTGGGTTTGTTCGAAACCCATGTGGATGCCGACAGGTTAAGCAACCGAATCTCAATCTCCCGTTCTAACCGAATTACGCCGTTGATGTTTGAGTATGCGCTGGTAGAACGGGCAAAGCAAGACAAGAAACACATTGTTTTGCCAGAGGGAACGGAGGAAAGAATCCTGCGGGCCAGTGAAGTTCTGCTCCAACGAGATGTTGTGGACTTAACGTTGCTCGGATCACGCACTGAGATTCGCCAGAAAATTGCTACTCTGGGTTTGGATCTCAAAGGCGTGAACATTATCGATCCGGCCAACTACGAATGGCACGATGAGTACGCCCAAACCTATTACGAACTACGAAAACACAAGGCAATTAATCTGGACTATGCCAATGATGTGATGCATGATGTCAGTTACTTCGGCACGATGATGGTCTATAAAGGGGTAGCAGATGGCATGGTTTCAGGTTCGGTTCATACGACGGCCCACACGATTCGTCCGGCCTTTGAATTTGTACGCACCCGGCCCGGATGTTCGATTGTGTCTAGTGTATTTTTTATGTGTTTGAGCGATCGCATTCTGGTCTATGGTGACTGTGCTGTAAATCCCAATCCTAACCCGCAACAACTCGCCGACATTGCCATCAGTTCTGCGGAGACGGCCAAGACCTTCAGTGTGGAACCGTTAGTTGCGATGCTGTCCTATTCCACCGGAGAATCGGGACGGGGAGAGGATGTAGATAAAGTTCGAGAAGCAACTCAAATTGCTAGAACCCAGCGCCCTGATCTGAAAATTGAAGGGCCAATTCAGTATGATGCGGCGATTGACGAGAGCGTTGCTAAAACGAAGTTGCCAGACAGTGAGGTGGCGGGTCATGCAACGGTATTTATCTTTCCAGATCTGAACACTGGAAATAATACCTACAAAGCCGTTCAACGGGCAGCAAATGCGGTGGCAATCGGCCCCGTGTTGCAGGGCTTGAAGAAACCAGTGAACGATCTAAGTCGTGGATGTACGATTCCTGACATTGTAAATACTGTGGCAATTACCGCGATTCAGGCTCAAACTGTCGGTTAGGGATATAGCAATCCTGAATCAATTATGAAAAGCACTATGGAGGGGTTTGGGGACTTTCCAAGAAGGGGGCATGCCCTCTTTTCACAAATCATTTGTGATTGCTGTATCTTCGTAATTGGCTAAAAACTCCTTGATTTCAATGACTGTGGGCTGGGAGACAATTGCTCCTGTTTTCATTGTCACCAATGCCCCAACTGCATTGGCATAGGTGACAGCCTGTTGAATTGTTGCTGCGGATGTTAATTCTTGCAATCCATACTGAACAAACTGATGAATTAACCCGGCAACAAATCCATCTCCTGCACCAGTTGTATCTTGAACTTTGACTGGAAATCCAGGAACATAACCGCTATGTTCTCCGAAATGGTAGGCGCAGCCTCTCTCTCCTAGAGTGACAAACACCCCTTTTACAGTTCCAAGCTGTTGATAAATTGTAGTGGGATCAGGGGTTTGAAATAGCCATTCACTTTCAGAATCAGAGAACTTCACAAAATCAGTTTGACTCAACAGATCACGAATGACAGATTTTGGCTCAGAACCCGCTAGCCAAAACATCGGTCGCCAATTGACATCGACAAAAATATTCAACTGATGCTGTTTCGCTAATTCTATGGCCCGCATCACGGCCCGGCTGGAATCATGACCTGCTAAAGCTAGCGTTCCAAGGACGAGAAAGCGATCTGAGGAATTCCTTTGAATGAATAAATCTTCAGGTATTAAATTCGCTTGCAGATAGGTGTCGGCAAATTCTGTGGTCTGGCGATCGCCAAACCCTGCAAATTCCCTCTCTCCTGATATTGATCGCACGACGTAAACTTTTCGAGTCGGGGCAGTGGGATGGGTTTGAACTCCCGCCGTGTTTACGCCAATGCGCTGCAAGAGTTGAACTAGCTGTTTGCCCGCTTGATCCTGACCCACGGCACTGATCAATCCTGAAGTGGTTCCTAGTTTTACCAGGGCACAGGTAACATTGGCGGGCGCACCCCCAGGGTAGGCTGTCCAGGATTGTACTGATTCAGGCGATCCGGGCTGATCTGCAATGGCATCAAACAGAACTTCTCCCAGGCAAAGTACGGACAAAGCGTTGGTATCAATCTGAAGCATGAGGGATTAATTTTAAGAATTTATTCTAAACTTTCGATTCGGGGAAGTGTGTTCACCTTTTAGAATAAGGAATGAGTAATTGTACTAGAGACAAAAGCCGTCATGCTCAATGACAAAACTCACACTTCTGCGACCCTCTCTGACCGTGAGCTTCAAGTTGTTGAGCTTGTTGCCGGAGGATTAACCAACCAGGATATTGCCGAACGACTGGAAATTAGTAAACGG
Organism: Microcoleaceae cyanobacterium; assembly: GCA_050331715.1. Taxonomy (GTDB): domain Bacteria; phylum Cyanobacteriota; class Cyanobacteriia; order Cyanobacteriales; family Microcoleaceae; genus JBHJGO01. The sequence goes on along the minus strand of JBHJGO010000149.1, from coordinate 55,729 downwards.
ACTGTGGATAACCACATTAGTAATATTCTCACTAAAACGGGAACCGATAACCGAGTTGCTTTGGTTCGTTGGGCCTTACAATGGGGCAAGGTTTGTTTAGATGATATTAACTGTTGCTCTCTACCGCAGAAAATGGAATCCGTGGAAAGCATTGCTGTTTCAGCGACAGAAAATAATTAAACGATTCATTACCTCACCGACAATTCACCTGAGACAACTCACCCAAAGCAATTCACCCAAAGCAATTCACCTAAGACAATTCACCTAAGATATGTCAGCAGCACCAATCTCAGTTGTTCCCTATGCTATTGCCTATTCCCGGCTGCCCCTGACAGTTTATCGAGAAATTGCTGCCCATTTGCGTCAGATTCCATCCGTTCAGACGGGCCTGAATCCAATGCCGTGTGGCAATTCTGATGCATTCGACTATCTGCAAAGCCAGGTTCATAGTTTGTGGGTTGATTATCCTCCGGAACTTTCAGCAACAATTCAGCCCCAGTTAGAGCAGATTCTCAACTATTATGCTGAGCGCTACGGTACTTGGCAGGTCGTTCAAGGGCAGGTTGTTCAGGGGCAGGTTGTTCAGGGGCAGACAGTTCAAACTCAGACCCATCCAGCTTAAAAGATTCGATATCAATGGAACAAATTCAAGCTTTACGGGGAACACGGGACATTCTGCCAGAGGAGGTGGTCTACTGGCAGAAACTGGAGGCGATCGCCAGCAAGATCCTGGCCCAGAGCAGTTATCAAGAAATTCGGACACCAATTTTTGAACAGACTGCTCTGTTTGAACGGGGTATTGGTGAAGCGACGGATGTTGTGGGCAAAGAAATGTATACCTTTTTGGATCGGGGTGAGCGTTCGGTCACACTCCGGCCAGAGGGAACAGCCAGCGTTGTTCGAGCGGTGATTGAACACAAGCTGCACACTGCAGGAACTCAGCGGCTATGGTATCGTGGCCCAATGTTTCGCTATGAACGGCCCCAAGCAGGTCGGCAGCGGCAATTCCATCAGCTAGGGGTTGAGGTGATTGGCAGTGGCGCACCACGGGCCGACGTAGAAGTGATTGCTCTGGCAACGGATATTTTGCAAGACCTGGGATTGAAGGATCTGCGACTAACGCTGAATTCTGTGGGAACGAAAGCTGATCGTCAAAATTATCGTCAAGCATTGGTAGATTATCTAACACCCTACAAAGCTGAGCTTGATCAGGATTCCCAGGATCGCCTGACTCGTAATCCCCTGCGAATTCTGGATAGTAAAGACCCGCGCACGCAAGAAATCACTCAAGATGCACCAAAGATTTTGGATTATCTGGGTGAAGATTCCCAGACCCACTTCGATACGGTGAAGCACTTGCTGTCAGACTTGGGAATTTTCTATGAACTGGATCCAAAGTTAGTGAGAGGATTGGACTACTACTCCCACACTGCGTTTGAAATTATTTCTGATGATTTGGGCGCACAAGCAACGGTTTGTGGGGGTGGTCGCTACGACAAATTGGTTGAGGAGTTAGGGGGGCCAGATACGCCTGCCGTAGGATGGGCCATGGGATTGGAACGATTAATTCTGCTCCTCCAAAAGCTCTCAGAGGCCTCGGTAATGGACTTGGATTTCTATATCGTTTCGCGTGGTGATCGGCCAGAGGCCCAAGCGCTAATCTTAGCCCAAAAATTGCGCGGAATTGGGTTTAAGGTGGAGATGGACTTGAGTGGGAGTGCCTTTGGCAAGCAATTCAAACGGGCGGATCGCAGCGGGGCAGTCGCTTGTCTAGTTCTGGGGGATTCCGAGGCAGAGAATCAACAGGTAAATTTGAAATGGCTGAAAACCGGAAAGCAAAGCACCATGGCTCAAGCCGATTTATTCAGTCAAATTGATCAGGTGCGGAGCCAGGTTGCAGCACAAAGAGTTGATGGCGCGGTGCGCCACGAACCCTAGTGCTCTACCAGCATTAGAAGCGCTGTATTAAACGGCCTCAATAGCTTTATAGTCGTAATAAACTGCGTAGCTTAGTTTCTGAATTTGATCTGAGGATCTAGGCTGAGGTTCCTGAGATGGTGGATAGTGTCTAAGGTCAGCTTCCATCAAATGGTGAAGTCGACGACGGATGGTAATCTCCTGTAAAGAGTTCCAATGTAACCGACGAAAAAAGCGAACATTCTGAAGTTGTACCGTGGCCAAAAAGCGATCGCATCCCCAAGCAGTTGCAGTCGTCACGGCCTTTTCAATTAATCCCTTGCTAATCCGTCCAGTACGGCGATAATCTGAATGTACTCCGAGTCGCCCACTGTACCAAATCCGAGGTTCAGATTCATAAATGCGAACAACGCCAACAATATTGGTAGATGCTGAGTGAACCGCAACAATTGGGTGGGCAATCTGATCAACTTGATCGATATCGCTATGTCAAAACAATTTCTGTTCTTGACAAAAAATTGATTCTCTCAAATCAAAGTAGTCTCGTACTTCGTGCGGCAGAGTTGCCAGCTTAAAGTGGTACTTGCGGTTGTGTCTCATTTTTGGTTGATACTTCAAACGTGGACAGAGCAGAACAGGCATTATATTTGGCACACCCGGCTTTCACGTCTGTTGAATACATTCCTCCAGCCCGTAACAATTCCCCCACTTTCTGATAGAGCTGGTGCATGAAGTCGTATTGAGGTAGTTGGTGATGCTCTGGCAGGGTTTCTGTAATAGGTACAAATGGAACCACAAATGGCTAAACACCAATCTAAACTAAGCGATCACGTCACAAGCGGTTAGACAGCGGTGCGATCGCCATATCGCAAAGCCCTACGTCTTCATATTAGGACTTTTGATAGGTGTGTATCCTCTGTGCAGCAGAGGATAAATCCTCAAACCCAACCCTACAGGGCTATATACAGTTTGGAGAACGGTGGTTGCCAGAACATCATGATTATAAAGTAGAGCAATTTTCCAATACGGAATACCCTCTACTGTTTCTAATTTATAAAACTTCGGCTGTTGAGGAAAGTGTATAGGGGTGATCAATTCACTGGATTTTTTAGAGGGTCTCTGCTGAAAGGGTCAAGTTAGATAGGTATATCGACTGAGGCTGCGTTCGTAGCTTTGCAAAAGCAGTTGAGAATCTTCCAGGGAAATCTGATGCTGTTGGAGGGCATGTTCGGTCTGACGACGCAGGCTTTCGATTAAGTCCTCGGCGTCGTATTGTACGTAGCTCAGAACTTCTGTCATGGTGTCTCCCTTGATCACATATTCCACCTGATATCCCTGGGGCGTTAGTTTAATGTGAACCACATGGGTGTCTCCGAATAGATTATGCAAATTGCCCATAATTTCCTGATAGGCTCCTGCTAGAAACATCCCCAGGTAATAGGGTTCAGTTGATCGAGGTTGATGCTCCGATTGAGAGTCCGACACTTCTCTGGAGATCAAAGGATGTAACTCCAGGATGGATTTTGTTCCTCGTTGGTCAATAAATTGGGTAATTTTGCCATCACTATCGCAGGTTAGATCTGCCAAAATTCCTCGCCGTGTCGGTGTTTCATTCAGACGATGAATCGGCATAATGGGGAAAAGCTGATCAATCGCCCAACTGTCAGGAGCCGATTTGAAAACTGACAAATTCACGTAGTAAATTGCGGCCATAATTTTTTCCAAATCCTGCAATTCCTCTGGAATAAAGTCAACCGTTTGCAGAATCGCTTGGATTTTCTGACAGCAGCCCCAATAGAATTGCTCAGCCTTGGCCCGGTCTGCCAGACTCAGATAGCCAAAATTGAATAGACTGGAGGCTTCTTCCTTAAATTGAATCGCATCGTGATAGGCCTCTTGGTAATTTTCAGGGGTAATGGAGTGATACGTTTCCGACAAATTCCGTAGAATCAAATGATCCGCTTCATTCACCTGCGGTAAAACCGCCATGGCCGCCTCACTGGTCGCCAGAACATCAAACACTAAGACGGATTGATGGGAAGCCAGCGCTCGTCCACTTTCACTAATTAAAGTTGGGGCCGCAATTTGGCGTTCTTCGCAAGCCTCCTTCACCTCCGCCACAATGTCATTGGCATAGTTCTGCATGTTGTAGTTTTTCGAGGCGTAAAAGTTCGATTTGGAGCCATCGTAGTCTACCCCTAGGCCACCTCCAACGTCGAGATACTGCATCTTTGCACCCAAACGGCGCAGTTCAACGTAAATCTGACTGGCTTCTCGAATTGCATCTTTGATAACGCTAATGGAAGAAATCTGAGAACCAATATGGAAATGCAGTAATTGCAAGCAATCTAACATCTCCGCTGCCTGTAACTGTTCAACCGCCTCAATCATTTGCGGAACCGTGAGGCCAAACTTAGCGCGATCGCCTGTGGTTCCCTGCCAGCGTCCCATGCCCCGCACATTCAGCTTGGCTCGGATACCAACGATGGGTCGAATTCCTAACCGTTGACTCACCTCAATCACCCAGCGCAGTTCTTCTAATTGCTCAACCACAATGATGGTCAAGCGTCCCAGTTGTTGCGCCAGGATCGCCGTTTCAATATATTCCTTGTCCTTGTAGCCATTGCAAATCAGCAGAGAACCAGGCGTTTTCAAGATTGCCAGGGCAATTAACAGTTCTGGTTTAGATCCCACCTCCAAACCCAACTTATGGGGTTCTCCAAACCTGACCAAATCTTCGATTAAGTGGCGTTCCTGATTGCACTTGATCGGAAAAACGCCCCGATAGGTTCCAGGGTATTTGTAGCGGGCAATGGCCTTGGCAAAGCAAGCATTCAACCGTTCAATCCGATCTTCTAGAATGTCGGGGAACCGGATCAGTAGCGGCAGACCAAGGTTACGTCGCTTGAGGGATTCAATCAGTTCCAGTAAATCCAGTGAGCCCCCTCGTTCTCCCCGGGGTGACACAGTAACATGACCCGCAGCATTAATCCCGAAATAGGGTTCGCCCCAACCCGAAATCCGATACAGAGCTTCACTCTGTTCAATCGTCCAAGCCAGTTCGCCATTTTTTGAATCGGTGTCAGCTTTGGTCAGAGTATTGGAACCGCCGTTTGAGTCAGAGATTGAAGAACCCACTGGGGCCGAGAATGGCGTTTCTGAAGAGATGGATTGCTGCATGGTCTGGATTTCGGTTTTCCTGTTGTAGAGTGCTAGCGCTCGATCAATTCTAAGGAAAAACCTGCCACTTTGGTTCGTGATCCAATCCCCTCCAATGAAAATCTCTTAAAGACTAGACTCAGGCGAAATAACTTTTCTGCGGGATGACTCCCTCAGCTAAGGCTAACAGGCTCGTAATCTCTGTGTAGCTCTTCAAAAAGCGTTTCATCTTAAAATCGCAATACCTATCCTTGACACTAAAAGCCCAACCAAGGGTAGTCCGCCCTATGGCCCTTGGTAATCCCACTATGGGCCGTCGGATTGCGTCTTCCTGTTGGCAATCGCTTTTACCTGTGATGCACCAAGACGCAAAATGCTCACAATTATTGAATTGTAAATTGTATTCATCCTCACCAAGACGAGAATTGGCTCTTGCAACGATTTCTTCGCACGAGAAAAAGTTACCAAAGTAAACTCTGACAAAAACCTCTTGGCCACTACAGAATTCTATAAAGTTAGTTTTACAAATTTGTGGCATTAAGCTGCTTTGCTCTTCACCGTAATGGATAATGCGGTCATTACCCACGTAAATACCATGGTGACTGTATAAACCCCTTCTAATAAAGAGGTGTCGACCTATCAACTTTTGTTCTACATTTTTCATAGCAAAAAACTCTATTTCTTAAAGTCGATAGATTTTCAAAACTTTTTTCTACAAAGTATTCTTAAGATTTTCAAAAACTTCTTTTGCTTGTTTCTCGTCCACATTATCTACCAGAACCACCTGCTGAAGCTCATCAAGTGAATACCACTTCACCGACCAGCAGATAGGCCATTGACTCAACCTAATAAATCCATATTAACCATCAGGCAGTTCGTATGGAAAAGCATCATGATGCTTGCCTCGAAGAATTCCTTCTGTAAACTTTCTTCGCTCATCTTCTGTTGCGTCCATTAGCCTCTCCAATGCTTGCTGAATGAGCAGTTTCGATATCATAATTTCTTTTTCCTGAAATCTATTTCTATAATTACCCGGGCAATGGTTCCATAACTTCCCCCAACCAGATGAACCAACTAGAATGGAGAAAAATTAAAAAGTTTGCTTTATTATATCTTGAATCAAGATTTGTTTTGTGTCATTCCGATTCCCACAATCGCCTACTAGATCTGCCCTTCAGCATTTCATGGGTTTCTTGCAGCAGGGCGGGAATATCAAGTTGTTCCGGACAGCGAGGCAAACAATCACCGCACTCTGTGCAGCGGTTAGCCTTACGACCAGGGAACCAATGACCCGCACTCTCAAACATGCGATAACGGTACTGGCCAAATTCAGTCATGTTGTGACCTATGGCCAGATTCCGCAGCCGCAGCACTTCAGGAATGTGAATTGCTTCTGGACAGGGCAAGCATTGATAACATTGGCGGCATTGAGTTGAACCCAGGGCCTCAGATTGAGCAGCCTCTAAACTCTGCAATATAGCTTGTTCAGCTCCAGTCAATTCCCCGTCCTGATTTGCAACCTGGAGAGGCACCTCTAATTCCTGGGGATTTGCTGCTCCCAAGCTCAGGGTCGTAATTCGCGGATCGCTGAGCAGAAAGCGATAGTTCAGTTGCAGAGGAGAGAAGGGCTGACACAGATTAGCCAACCTATTAGGCGGTGTGTGGAGCTGCCCTCCTTTGTCCGCTGGAGAGATGATGAAGATCCCCATATCCCGTTGATGGGCCAGATCAACAGCGGGGGCATTGCGTTGGAAAAAATAGTAATAGTGGAGATTAATAAATTCAAAGTAATCCGTTTGAATTGCTGCCAGAATCACCTCTAAGGGGCCATGGGTGGAGAAGCCCAAATGGCGAACCCGTCCATCATCTAGGGCACGTTGCAGCCCTCCCATTCCGGCTAGCGCTTGTTCTAAATGAGTTTCAGTATTAATGCCATGCAGTGCCAGAGTATCAAGATACCCTAATCCCAAACGTTCTAGAGATTGGTCAATGGCTTGCTCGATGGCATCAGGGCTAGAACAGGGCAGAACCTTAGAGGTGATGTGGAGTTCAGAACGGTTAACTGTTGGCGATTTCAGGGCTGTTGCCAGATATTTTTCACTGTTGCCATAGGCTCTAGCGGTTTCTAAATGGTTAATTCCGAGAGCAACGGCCCGCTGGATTGTTTGAACTGCATTTTCCTCGGAGGCCAAGTAGCGCATAGTTCCCAGGGAAAATACTGATAGATGCAGCTCTGTTCGACCAAATCGCCGATAATGCATCATACTACCTGTTGGCTGAAGTTCCTAAATTCCCGTCTGTATGGATAGGGCAATAGTAATCGATTTGCTCCTACTGGGCTTCATCCTTCTTGCGAAGTTCCGCTTGGCGAATCAAATCATCTGGGCTGACGTTCTCGATGAACTCCCGAAATGCCTGACGTTCTGCTTCGTCGGCTTCTCGATCCACAGGAATTGACGCTTCCATCACGACCTCCTCCATTACCCAGATGGGGCTGTCTGTGCGCAGGGCTATAGCGATCGCATCGCTAGGCCGAGCATCAAGTTCTTTTTTCACTTCTCCTTTGCTGACAACAAGGACGGCATAGAAGGTATTGTCCTGGAGAGAATGGATGATGATTCGGTCTAGATCCATTTCCCAACTCTCCATCATGCCAACGAACAAGTCATGGGTTAGAGGGCGAGGAGGACTGTGGTCTTCTAGCGCACCGATTATTGATTTGGCTTGCTCCTGACCAATGAAAATTGGTAAAGCACGTCGCTCTGATGCGTCCCGCAGTAGGACAATTGGACTGCGAGTGGCAGCATCTAGAGCAATTCCGGCGACTTTCATTTCAATCATCGGCTCGGCCTCGATAGCAATAAGGGGGCGTATGTGAGTAAGATGTGTTAAGCAAACTGGGATACCCGATTTTTTGTGAAGACATCCTAAACTCCAGTATGCCTTGATTTTTAGTCAAATCGACAATAGATTCCAAATCCTTTCTTTAAAAATTTTGACCGGGGTAAAGTCAGTGGGCCAAGCATTTCACCCCTTTGTCGTGGCCATATATTTGAGAATATACAGAATCAGAACTTTCTGCCAGAAAAACTTCACAATTCAAACACAGCACAAGTAAAAACCATGTTTACTGGATTAATTCAAGCTCTGGGAACAATCAGGCCCGTTGGAAATGACCAATTTGAAATTATCTGTGTTTCCGGCCAGCCCCATTTGATTTTGCAGGACTTAGCGATTGGGGATAGCGTCGCGGTGGATGGGGTCTGTCTTACCGTTACTCAGATTCGACCCCAAGGGTTTGTGGCGATCGCGTCACCGGAAACCTTGAGCCGTACGACCTTGGGCCAGGATCTAACCCGACCCTTCAATCTGGAGGCATCCCTCAGAGCAGGTAGTAAGTTGGGGGGCCATTTTGTCACGGGTCATGTGGATGGGGTGGGCTGTCTTGTTTTTTCGAAGGCTACAGCAAGATCCTGGGAAATGCGATTTGCTCGTCCAGATTTGTCTGGAACCCACTGGCAAAACCAGATTGCCCCTTACCTGGTTCCAAAGGGGAGCATTGCGGTGAATGGCATTAGTTTGACGGTGGCTGACTGTGATCCGATGGGACAATGGTTCACAGTGGCGGTGATTCCTCACACCTATGAAGAAACGAATCTTAATGGATTACAGTCTGGTGATTGGGTGAATCTCGAGGCGGATATTCTAGGTAAGTATGCGGCCAGGTTTCTTCAGGCTCGACTGGATGGAAGTCTGCATGCTGCTGTAGAGAGCGATTCAAGCCCAGCGAGTAGTTTAGAGGACATTACACCAGAATTTTTGATTGAGCATGGATTTAGTTAACCATCAGAACCCACTCTACTGGGTAGTTTGAAGATAGCTTCACAGGAAAAGACGAGCATACGACCTGCCCTAGGATTGTGTTTATAGATAACCCTCAACTGAACAGTATTCTGACCTGTCGGAAATACTATGTTGGCAGTGATTTTACACGTACAGTCGTGGTTTGTAATGGGTAAGTCCTTGAAGGAGATAATTTGATCATCTCGAATGAAACTAACGGAGATCGGATCGAAGATTTGGCAAATGAGTTGGATTTCGTAATGTCCAGGAAGTTTGATATCAAATCCCAGCTCACTATTCCTGGCTAACGTCCACCGGATTCCATCGGGCAAATGTTTGATGGGATTGCCACTCTCTATTACACCAAAGCCTTTGCCGAACGAGGCTGGGATTGCAGTTTGTGTTTCATTAGCCGATACAACAATTGAGGGATTGAGATGTTGTATGTAGGAAAATCGGGAATAGCGCCAGGACTGAAGTTTGTTGTCGTACCTCAGCACCCTTCCACTAAAATCCTGCCTCGCCTGATCACGTTCAATTTCTGATGGATGGCTGAAGGTTTCCCAGGTTTCTTCATAAAGATCAAGCCCTACCTCACTCAGCACCGTATCAACTTCAGCGTGATACGACTCCATCGCGCCGGAAAGCTGTCCAGGTCTACGGCGATGAGTTGCCAAGACAGTATCCACTAGAACATAGTTGGTATCCTGAGCAAATCGTTTCCACAGATCGTAGTCTCCTGCTAATTTCAAGGAATCTCGGACACCATTCACTTTTCGCCATAGCCATCCTCGCCAAAACGTCCCTTCCTGCATAATAAATGGGAGTTTTCTACCATCATGCAGACCTGCGGCGATCGCTCGCTGACTGAAGGGAGCTGGACTATGCAGATGAGTTGTAATGCCTTGATCATTGATTAGAGATGCCCGACCTCCTAACCAGTGGATTCGATCAAAGGTCGTGAAAATGTCGGCTACTGCCGCCAGCGCACCCGGAGCTAGGCGATCATCTGCATTAATCCAGGTCATGTAGTCATGATCCTCTAAATTGATGTTTGCGACAGCTTGATTGATCGCATCATACATTCCTCGATCAGATGCACAGGCAAAGGTGAATTCGATTCCTTTACAGAGCAAGGGCATCTGGTTGTCCTGTAAACGCCGTTGCCAAGCTTTTACTTTGTCTAGTGTGGTGTCGCTCGATTGACCATCTTGGATGTGATAGCGAATATAAAAGTGGCCCGCTTGAGTCACAATGCTGTATATCGTTTCATCAATATATGCCTCACCGTTGAAAACAGGAGTTACGATGCAGATACGTGGCACTATGTCTGGTGACTGAGAAGTAATGGAATATTCATTGATTTCGTCCTGCCACTCGTGGGACAAAGTGACAGTTTGTTGATACATACAAAGCGCTTGTTCCAGGTCACCTTGTTGAAAAAAGAACTCAGCTCGTCTGAGAAAGTATGCATTGAAAGATTTGGGTTGTATTTTAACTACTTGCTGGTAGAAGTGAATTGCCTCCTCTATTTTTCCCTGTTGGCTCAGCAGCACGCCTAGGTTAAAGTAAATCCAAAAATTCTGTTCTGGATTGAGCTCAATACACCGCTTGTAAGCAGTAATTTCAGCTTCTACATTTCCTTTTTTTTTGCGCAAGTCCTAACATCCTTTGGAGACCGTCATGCTTCGGATGATACTTAGCGGCTGCTTCATAGAGAGCAATTGCTTCATCAATCTCATCTTGTTCCTCAAGCAGTTGTCCCAAAGTTGTGTAAACCCAGGGATGTTCTTTCGGTTCTAGTTCAATAGCTTGACGATAGCTGTAAACGGCATCTTCAAAATTGTTCGCCCGATTTTGAGCGGTTCCCATCAATCGATAGATTTCAGCAGTATTGTCTGGAAAAGTTTGGATGGCGGTTTTATAAACCGCAATAGATTCATCAAAACAATCTTGATGCTCAAGTAACTGTCCTAATGATAGATAGGCCCACAAGTTTTGCTCAGGCTGTATGGTGATCAGTTGTTGATAACTGGCAATCGCCCCAGCAGTATCCCCAGCTTTTTCCTGGGTGGCTCCTAGTAGCCGATAGGGCTCGGGATGGTCTGGATAGAGCTCAACGGATGCTTGATGAATCGCAATGGATTGATCAAACAAATTTTGCTCTCTCAGCAACAGACCCAAGGTTGAGTAAATCCAAATAGGTTGCTGAGGATTAGCTGAAATGGCATGATAGTAGTTTTCAATCGCTGCCTCTACATTACCGCCTTTCGCTGCGACGACACCCAGGGCCTGATAAAGCCTTGAATCGTCTGGATAAACTTCGATAGCTGATTGATAGAGAGTAGCACATTCATCAAATCTTTCCATGTCCGTCAAAAGATTCCCTAGGCTCAGATAAAGCCAGATTGGTCGTTGAGGATCAATCTTGATTGCACGATAATAGTTCTCTATCGCTTGAGATGAATCTCCTTTCTTCTCCGCAACACTTCCTAATGACTGGTAAAATCTTGGATTATTTGGATAAACTTGAATTGCCAGTTAATAAACAGCAATTGATTCATCGAACTTCTCTTGTTCTACTAGTAAGCTTCCCAGACTCAAGTAGAGCCATGTTGGGCGCTGAGGATTAATCTCAATCACACGATAATAGCTCTCTATCGCTTGAGATGAATCTCCTTTCTTCTCCGCAACACTTCCTAATAGTTGGTGAATTTTCAGATTCTTTGAATATAAGCTTTTTGCCGTTTGACAAATGGCAATCGATTCATCAAATCTTTCTTGCTCTACTAATAAATTTCCCAAGCTTAGATATACCCAAATGGGCTGTTTTAAATCAGATTTAACTAATTGTTGGTAGCTAATGACCGCAGCTTCGGCATCTCCTTGCTTATCCTGAATAACAGCAAGCGAACAAAGAATATCAGAATCATTCGGATAAAATCGAACTGCTTCTTTGCATAGGTCAATTGCTTCAGTCCACTTCTCTTCATTTTCTAATTCTTGTACTATTTCTAGATATTTCCATGCCGGATATCTTGCCTCTACAGACATATAAAAATAACCCCCTACCTACTTTTGGTTGGTCAAAAAATTATCAATCAAAACTTTGATTATGCCATCACTGTTGATGGAGTAACTTAGCCCTAAATGTTGAGAAAATTCTGCTATAACACGGCTCTATCAAACTGCGACCACGGTAGAGCGAAAATAATGGCGCAATTTTGCACCTAGGCTTGCGTTCTGGTTCGTATTCGAGCTTGTATTCAAACTAATGTAGTGCAACCTTTGTACTGAATACGACTTTGCCTGATATAACACATGATAACTCGAAGAAATTAACTCTGTCAAATCTCTACTTTAGGAAGCTTTAAATGCATAATTTTTCTATTTCTGCCTGATGAGGAATAATGAGTATCACTCTTAGACGGAGTAGGAACATTACACAGTGTCTACCTCTGTATAAGGCAATTCTAAAATGGGTAATAAAGCGGAGAAAATCTGATGCAACTTCCTTCAACCTGGGCTATTCCAGACACCATCCGAGATCGATTCGGTCAACGCAGTCCGGGAGAACAACGGGCAATGTTGGCGGAAGGACATCTAGTTTTAATCCTTCACAAAGTGCCGCAGTCCGGCGATCGCCAACGGGTAGGTGCTTTTTTCTGGCGTAGGCCCGATGGACGATGGGAAGCAGGAAAGGGCGGCGTCGGCATCCAACTGCTGAACAAGCATATTAAGGAATATAGTATTGCTGAAGAGAAACTCAACCACAGCTACCAAGCTGCAAAGATCTCTGAAGATTATTTTGAAATTTTGGAAACGATCACGCCCCTCCAACGGGCGACCAAAAATCTTTATGCCACTTTGCAAGCTGCGAGAGAAGCGGTTCCGGATGATCGAGACATCATTGATCTGCGAGATTGGGCTGGGGAAATTGAGCGGAGCCTCGACTTGCTCTATCAGAATACAAAGAATGCTCTAGAATTCGAGATTGCAAAGAAGTCCGAAGAGCAAACACGGCTTAGCCTGGCATCCGTCAGAGCAACCCATCGGCTGAACTTGCTAGCTGCTATCTTCTTTCCGCTAACGGCGATTTCCTGCGCCTTTGGTATGAATTTAACCAATGGACTGGAAGGACGATCAGCAAATTTATTCTGGTTCGTGTTGCTGTTAGGGATTGTTTCAGGATTTATCGTTCGCAATTGGGTCTTGACCGGTTCCTGGTCGAACCTATCCAATTCTGAGAAAAAGTAATTATAAGTTTTGTAAAAAGTCTTGTTAAAGTGTTTAGATTCTTTCCCAAACTTGAAATCAGCCTTTAACCTAGAAATCTAATAGTGTGACGGCAGGTCACAGTTTCAAAATTAAGTTAAGGAATGTCACTATGGAAACACTACAAAAATATCGGGTAAATTGCACCCTCTCGTTTGGAGATATCTATGGCCAGATTATGGTTTGGCTGATTGTCATTTTTGTTACCCTTGCCTCTGCTCTGGCCCTTTGGAGCAGCTCTCGCCAAATCTTTGCTCTGGCTGCCGTGGGTCTGATTGTTGTTCTATCCTTGCCGTTCTTGCTGTTTGCTTTTGTTACAACTCTTCTAAATCATATCGAGTTTGTTCCGGCTGAAGAGACCGAGCCGGAATATCCTGAAATTCTTGGCCAGCAAGCTCCTCAAACTGCGGGTTAATCTAGGTTATTCCCAAGGATTATTCCCGAGCATCAGGGACGTTCAACAGAACGTCCCTAGTAGTTTTTGTTAAGTCTAAACCCGTAGGTAGCGTTAGGGAACAGCCGGGATTCCTGCCTAAGCAATTCGTGTAAGCCGTGCCAAGGCGGGAATGACAATACACACAATATCGAGATTGATAGTCTTCTCGTTCGTTATCAACGATTAGCTAGCTCCGAAGACCTGAGTCCAGTAGTGATTGTAGTTGACTGTGCCCGTATCGTTGTCGAGCAGGACGTAACCAATGCCAATCTCTTCATAATCGGGGTTGAGCAGATTCTCCCGATGTCCCTGGCTATCGATCCAACCCTGAACCACTGCTTCGGGTGTGCTATAACCTGCGGCAATATTTTCACCGACGAAGGAGGAGCTGTATCCAGCATCCTGGGCGCGATCGCCAGCACTCGATCCGTCTGCTCCCGTATGACTGAAGAAATCTTGCTGTGCCATGTTGTTGCTGTGGGTTTCAGCCGCGATAGCCAGTTGAGGATTTAGGCTGAGGGGCGGCAAACCGTTCTCAGCTCGGAAAGCATTTGTCAGATTGAGGACTTGAGTTTCAGGGTTGGTCTCGTCAGAAGGATTCACGGTGATTGCTTGGGCAAAATCAGCGCCACTCATCTGATCGGGGTGAATGCCCTCTAGAACCGTTAGAACTTCCCCAGTCGCAGTGACGGTGACAACCGTTTGATTCAGACTATTGGTTCCGATATCAACTGAATTAACAAAGTCTGGAACCAAAATCAGATCAGCCCCATCCTGAAAGTCAGTAATTACATCTGGCCCCTGACTATCATTTCTCACACTAAACACATCACTGCCGTTACCGCCGGTCAAGGTGTCAGCGCCTAAATCTCCATAGATGGTGTCATTACCCGCATCCCCGAAGAGAACATCATTGTCTCTCCCTCCAAAGAGGCTATCGTCTCCATCACCTCCTTGAACGGTGTCATTGCCTAGATTTCCGAAGAGAACATCAGTGTCCGCCTCTCCGTTAAGCAAATCATTATCTTTTCCCCCAAATAATGTCTCGTCGCCTGCACCGCCGAAGAGTTGGTCATTGCCTTGATTCCCTATCACCAGTTCCGAATCGCTGGAGCCCTGGACGGTATCGTTGCCTCCAAGGGTTAATGCACCCAAGGGATAACCATCTAATTGGCCAGGGAATAAACTAATGGATTCTGCGGTGTTCTCACCGATCCAAAAGCCCATTTCATTATCAGGAACTAGAACCATTATCGATCTCCTTTTGTAGTTTTTTGTCCTTAAGTTGTACGTGTTTGTACCGAAAAGCTCGTCAAATAGCGATACGAAAACCGTGTTTTCTTTGCCCTAGAGAGGATGTCTCCTCTAGTCAATAAAAGCCTTTAATTTAGACTAAAAATGGGGCTAATTGTTCAGGCCCAGATTAGGTCTACATTCAAATTTCATCCTTTTCCGGTCGGTCAATCTGAAAACTGGCACATCAACTACTAGAGTTCCCCTGGATTCAACAAAAGCTGACCCTGGTGGGTAGAGGAAAAATACTCAGAAGTAGCGCTAAAATACGGTCTATGTAAACAACCCAGACATTCCAGTGTGGTGTCTGAGATCTGAGTGCCATGACCCCTCCTCTCACTGATTTGCCGAAAAGCATCGAAGAAGCCGTTGAACAAGCCAAACAATCAACGATTGCGGCCCTGGAAGATGGCTGCCCGTTACTCCAGGTCGAACTCGTCTTTCCCGAAATTGAACTTCAGGCCCAGGCGATCGCTCGACAGTTTATTCCTGCCCTAGCCGCACCGGATACTCAGCTTAAGGTCTTCTTTCCAGATACCGGAGCAGCAGCACTGGCTCGGCGAGACTGGGGCGAAGTTCCCTTTAGAATTTCGGATTTAGGAACTAACCCGGCCTCTGTTGAAACGCGATTAGATTCAACGGACGATCGGTTTCTGGTGATCTCTCCTTCTCCTGTCGAGGTGGAACAGGTGGAGAAGTTATCTCAGTTAGCTGATGGTCGCCCCATCGTCCTATTGAACCCACGACTAGAGGACATTGCGATTGTGGGAATTGGCTACAAGGCCCGGCAACTGCGAGAGCGATTTATCAGCACGATTGAGTCCTGTTATTACCTCAAGCCGTTGGAAGGATCAGCGGCTCTGTTTCGCAGCTATCCAGGAGATTGGGGCCTGTGGCGGGAGATTGACGGAGAGTACCAACGGATTGCTGGGCAATCAACAAAACCAAATGCAGAACAGATCGAACAACTCCTGATCAATGTAGCAACGGATTCAGATCTACCCCAGTCTACTTCACCCCAGAAATCGATTCAAAAACCAGGGGTACTGGCAGGATTGCAAAGTTTTCTAAGGGCGCTGAGCCGATGAATTCTGAACCCATTACGTCCGAACCTATTACTTTTGAGCCAGCGCGTTCTGAATCTAGTCCGGCTAGCTCACTTCATCCAAGGCGAATTGTGATTGGGGATGTCCATGGCCATTATGGTGGGCTGATGGAACTACTGAATCAGGTTGCTCCGGGGGAGCAGGATCAGGTTTATTTTCTGGGGGACTTAATTGACCGAGGCCCAGATAGTGCGCAAGTGGTTGAATTTGTGAAAAATAGCCCCTATCACTGCATCATGGGCAATCATGAACAGATGATGTTGATGGCTCTACCTGAAGAAGGTCATAACCACCAGGCGTGGGATGCCTGGCTATACAGCGGGTGTGATAAAACAGTTGACAGCTACAGGACTGAGGGAATTATTCCCAGAGAACATCTCCGGTGGATGCGGAAGCTCAAACCATATTTGGATTTGGGCGATGTATGGTTGGTTCATGCGGGGATGCGTCCAGATCGACCCGTGACAGAGCAAACCGAAGCTGAAATGTGCTGGATTCGCCGAGAGTTTCACAATATTTCTAAGCCTTTTTTTGCCGACAAGTTAATCATTATCGGTCATACAATTACTTTTACCTTTGACGGGATCGATCCTGGATCGCTGGTTCGGGGACAGGGATGGTTAGATATTGATACGGGAGCTTACCATGCTAAAAGTGGTTGGTTGACGGCCCTTGATCTTACTAATCGCTGGGTTCATCAGGTGAATGTACTTCGGCCTGAAAGCCGTTCACTGTCCCTTGAGGAAGCCACGGATCAGTTTCAGCCGCCGCAACCTCCCCCTCGGCGAGCTTGGTGGTCTCCGATAAAACTCTAGCAAACCCACGCAACTCCCATGCCGATTGAAACGATTCCTGGAACCAATCTCAAGTACTATTTGGTAGCCTTTGATGCGTCTGGCAATGAGCGGTTTGATAGTGCCAATCCGTTGACCAGTGATCAAATTCTTCAGCAGCTACAGCAACAACCGATTACGGATATTTTCCTCATCAGCCACGGTTGGTTGAGTGATATTCCAGCAGCCCGTCGGCAGTATAGCCATTGGATTCAAACAATGCTGGCCCAGACTGCTGATCTAGAGAAAATGCGCCAGCTTCGGCCCGGATTTTTTCCCTGCTTGGTGGGGTTGCACTGGCCGAGTCAGCCCTGGGGAGAATACGAACTGACCTCCAGCGCCATGGCTGTTCCCTCTAAAACAACAACGATTGATTCCACTGTTAATCTGGTTGACCAAGCCGTCAATCATCTGGTAAAGCAATATGCAGAACGGATTGCCGACACACCTGCAGCGCATCAGGCGTTAGAGGTCATTTTTCAGTCGGCGATGGTCAATCTGGCCCCGGACTATTTGCCGCTGGAGGTTGAGACTGCCTATCGCACGCTGAATCAGGAAGCAACTCTAGGCAGTGATGGAATTGGAGCGGCTCCCGATGCGGATCGGGAATCCTTTAATCCAGATCAGACCTATTCGGCGGCTCGTCAGGAGGCGCTTAGTTTTTCGGGCTTCAGTTGGGGGGGGCTGCTAGCTCCCCTGAGAACCCTATCTTTCTGGCAGATGAAACATCGCGCCCGCCAGATTGGTGAAGTTGCAGGATTTCGGTTATTACAAAAGTTACAGCAGGTGGCTGCGCCAGAGGTCAAATTTCATCTGATTGGCCATAGCTTCGGCTGCATTTTTGTTTCTGGGATGTTGCAAGGTTCTGGGCTATCCTCTGCGCCGATTCGTCCGGTACATTCCCTGTCTCTGCTTCAGGGAGCATTGTCCCATTGGTCGTACTGTCCAGAAATTCCGATTCAACCGGGGGTCGCAGGATATTTTGCCAGTGTTCCGCAGCAGGTTCAGGGAGTGATGATTACTACCCAATCTAGATTTGATGATGCTTTGGGCAAATGGTATCCGCTGGCGGCTAGTGCAGAAAGATTAGTCACCCGGTCAATCAATTTTGCCGATGTTTCTACTGCCGAAGGGGGTTCAGTTCCCCTAGCGGATTATTTTGCTGGTTTTGCTAGTGACATGGGCGCTAACGCTCTTTCCACAGAATTTATGCCAGAATTGACATTACCTGAGTATGGTGCTGTGGGGATATTTGGAGCCAAAGGTGGAGCTGGATTCAAGGCCGTTGAGATGAAAATGCGTTCTCCTGACACCTCCTATAACTTTGAACCCGGCATGTTCTATAACCTGAACGGTAGCGAATTTATTCGAGGTGGCAACGAGCCGCAAGGTGCTCACAGTGATATCGATCAACCTGCGGTGGCCCATGCTGTTTGGGAAGCGGCTTATTAGGCTCACTGTGAATTCAATCTAGTTAATCCAATTAATCTAGCTGCAAATCCTGTTTCATCTGATCGGACAGGCCGGAATTGTTGCCAAATTTTGCCCCCTGGATGTCTGCTTCGATCAGGTTACTGCCAAATAAATTAGCGTCTTTCAAATTCGTGCCAATCAAACGGGCTTTGCTCAAATCAGTGTGCCGGATCTGTGCCCACGTCAGGTTGGTGCTGGTCAAGTTGGCCTGGGAAAGGTTGGCCCGCGTCAAGTCAGTATGACGAACAACTGCCCACTCCAGATCACTCCCAGTCAGAATGGCATGGCGCAGCACTGCTGAAGCAAGATTGGCTCGACGCAGGTTTGTCTGACTGAGATTTGTCCAGTTCAGATTGGCCTCAACCAAACTGGCTTCCTCCAGGTCAGCATGACTCAGGTCGGCGCGGTAGAGATTGACGTTACTCAGATTGGCTTGATGGAGCTTAGCGTGCTTCAGATTTGTACTGCTCAAATCTGCCCCACTCAAATTCGCTCCTGTGAGATTCGCTCCTTCTAAATCAGCCCCTCTGAGATCGGCATAACTCAGATTGGCTTCGCTCAGATCAGCCTGTCTGAAATTAGCTCGATGCAGGGTGGAGTGATAAAGATTGGCTTGATATAAACTGGCCTGCTCCAGACTGGTAGCACTCAAATTGGAATGACTCAGATTGGCCTGGTACATTTCGGCCCGATCAAGTTTGGCACTCTCCAAATTGGTGCGGGCAATATTGGCCCTTTGTAAGTCTGCCCGCCGCAGATCCGCACCGATTAGACTGGTTTCATTCAAGTTTGCCTGGTTTAAGTTGGCAATCGAGAGCTGGGCCTCATTCAAATCTACCCCGCTCAGATTCGCTCCTGCTAGATTGGCTAATCTCAGGTTAATTCCGACCAAATCAATCCCTCTCAAGTCGCTGTCTCGCAAATCTGAACCTTGGAGGTCAATGCTTCGGATATTAATTCCCTTCAGATCAGCGCCTCGCAAGTCAATTCCTTTGGATTGGGCAAACAGACGACAAGTTTCCGGTTCAGGCAGCAACGTCGTATTGGAGGCTTCCTCTTCGCCGACGCGTACCAGGTCATACTGGGTATTCTCAGTAAAAATGGTGAAGACTAGATTGAATACTTCTAAAAAGTAAATCAGCGGCTTACATCTCTCTTCTTCAAAATCTTCGTAGTACTGAATCACCTGAGAAACACACAGTTCTAAATGAGTTCGGGTAGAGGATGAAATCAGAACAACCTTCAACAGAATAATCACCAGAGTCAGGGCATTACTTCGGGCGATAAAAGCATTGAAAACATCTGACGGTGTTTTACCATCCTCAGTAATCATAATCCCGACCAAGCGATTGCAGGTTCGTAGCGTTAAACCACGGTTACAGGGATTATTATCCTGGAAGCTATAGAGAGAATTCAGGCAAGTATTGACCCTGTCGCGTAAAACTTTAATGGGTTGTTGGTTGCTGACATTGACCATCAGGTATTCAGGCAATCGTTGCTTAAATTCTGAATACTTTAATCTCTGGGTCTCCTTTAAAAATTCCTGGGCTTGCTTTCTATAATTTGAAAGCCGCTGGGTAGAAATTGTCCGCTTGATTAGATTAAGAACCTCATCCCCTAACTGGGTTGGGTTAGCGTCTTTATCAACGGTGGCAATGGACGATTGAGACCGAGCAATGTACATTGCCAGATCAAACTTATATCTATCCTTAAGTTGCTGAGAGAGACTGCGGGCAAACTCCTGCTGTTCTTCAGAAACGGTTGGATCATTAAACTGTGGAACGAGTAAATAGGAAGTGTAGCGGCTGCTCCAACTCCCCCGATCTGTTAAAGCGCATTGCTTGATCTCGGCGTAATCTGACGTGGTCAGAAACCCAATTAGCCAGTTCCGCAGGCGATTAACATTTGCATTGAGTGAAACGCTATCATCAGCTTGCTCGCGATCCAACTGGTGGAAAAGATGATGGGTAAACTGCTGCTGTCGGCTGATGTACCAATTGTTGATCAAAATGTAGCAAACACGCTTAAAGGTTGCATTGAAAGTGGATTGACCTCCTTCATCCATCAAATAAATCAGAGCGTCACAGATATTCGAATTTTCATCAGTGCAACTCAGATGAAAAAATAGCCCTTCAAATTCTGTTAAAACAACTTGAGGCTCTTGGTGACTGGCAACTTTTATAAAAAAGTTGTAAATGGAGTTCTGGGCAGCCTCAACAGTCTCGAAGCCTGTAGGTCTGTCCGTCGTCTGTACCGGATTACCACTGTAGATAGACTCGTTTATCATACTTTCGAAGAAATACTTTATCCACAATCTGAAGAAGGTAGGCCATTGATATGAACCAGCTAGACTGTGAAACCAGAGCTTAAAAGTGGGTCAAATGCAATCTATGCACCAGAAAAGAGCGAACATGCCATACCCAACGAAGTAAATTGACTCTTTAGTCTAGTTTTTACTTCGTGCATCCGAGTTAATTATACTCACTCACCCCACGAATACGACAGTGTCAGGATAGATAGCTCTGCTCAAAACATCAGTAACTAAAGGCTTTGAGAGATTTTCAGGGGTTTCTCTAGAAGCTCCGTCCAGCACCCCCACCCCCACTGCTGCCGCCACCAAAGCTGCCACCCCCACCAAGGTTGCCCCCGCCAAGACTTCCACCCCCACTGAAGCCACCGCCACCTCGGTAACCTCCTCGATATCCT
Organism: Microcoleaceae cyanobacterium; assembly: GCA_050331715.1. Taxonomy (GTDB): domain Bacteria; phylum Cyanobacteriota; class Cyanobacteriia; order Cyanobacteriales; family Microcoleaceae; genus JBHJGO01. The sequence continues at coordinate 34,688 of JBHJGO010000149.1, read as the reverse complement.
CCCCCTGTACCCACGTAAATGGTGCGGGAAGTCTGAATTCGAGGAATTAACTGTACTTCTTGATCCCGATAGGAACAGCAGTGACACTGGTCAATAATCAGACGCTTACCATTCAAATATCGAGTGGGGTGTCTGACAACTCTTTTCTGGCGGGTCACCGTTAGCTCTTTGCCGTGAGGACAATACTGGATCCCAGCCCGGTTCAGAACCTGGACAATCAGATGAACTTCATCCCGGCTTTTTCCGGCGCTTTGGTCTGGGTCATACCACCCCTCAAATTTGACACTCCCCATCTGTTGTGCCGTTCTCTCATGGTCAGTCAGTAGAGTTTCCAGGATCTTAGCAGGAACAGGTTCAAGGGGTTCCTTTGAGATCTCATTTAGGTAACGGGACTGGTTCTGACCGTTTTGCAATTGCTTGAACAGAAGTTTATCCAGCAACAAAGCAAACGGCATGGAGCAAACAAAAACTAGAAATAACAGAGCAACAATCAGGAAGAAACCGATGGGAATTCCTAATATCAAACAGAGCATCAAAGCTACTGGAAACAGGATCAGGGTCGCAGTGAGTTGCAACCGACCTAAATAAGCCTGATTCGCTGAAGCTTGACCCCCCTTCAATCGAGTATATCCAATGGGCTTTAGGGTTCGAGGTTTGGGCTTGCGACTGGCCGAGAACAGGCTAAGAATTGCCCCGACAATGGAAGCCGGAACTAGAAAGTCCAAACTGTCCTCCGCCGGATTAGCGGCAGTAACGGGATCAAAAGCTTCATTTTGCATTACTTGAGCCAGGGCAACGGTTCCAGAAAAAATGCCCCCATCCCAATCCTCCTGAGCAAATTCTGGCAAGACTTGATTATCCAAAATTCGGCCCACCTTGGCATCATTTAAGGCTCCTTCTGCGCCATAGCCGGTTTCGATCTGGACTTGGCGATCGCCGATCGAAGTCAGAAATAAGACCCCATTGTCCTGACCTGCCTTGCCGATTTCCCAATAGTTGTAGAGTTCTGTGGCGAACTGCTTCACCGTTTCCGGCTGCGTGGATTGTACGGTAACGACAGCAATTTCGGAACCGTTCGTTGCTTCCAATTCTGAAATGATCTGGTTTAATTTTGCTTCGGTTTCAGCACTGATAATATTCGCGGTATCCATCACCCATCCACCATTTACCTGGCGAGGATTAGGAATATCTTGAACGGTGAGGGCATGAATGGCACTGGGGACAAGGGTCACCACGCCAGCCAGGATCAAGCCCAGGAAAACTGGCCCAATTGACTTAATCGCTTGGCATGGAATTGATCGAGGAAGACGCTGGAAAAGCCTCATTCTGTAAACCCCCAAGGTTGCTCTGAGATGGATTAAACCTGCTATGATAGCCGCATCAACGCTCAGCCCGGATTCGAACTGCTTAATTTTATCACTTTCTTGAGGGTGTCGATGTGTGGGAGTTATCCCTGCCACTCACGACTCCAGAATCTTTATTAACAGTTAATTGGACTAATTCTATGAATCAATCTAACGCTAAGATTCCAGATGAAATGGCCGACGATGTTTTAGAGGTTGCTTCTCGACTCTATTCCCAGGCTAACAATAGCTATTCTCTAGAAGAACTCCAGCAGGCTGGATCAGAGGTTTCTATCCCGCCAGAATATATCGAAAAAGCCATTGAAGAAGTTAAACGTCAGCAACATCGAAAAGAGATAGAAGCACAGGAGAAAGCAGAGCGTCAGCAAACCTTTAAATGGATTGGGATTGGTGCGGCTGCATTGATCGGTCTTTGGGGAATTCTTAGCTACAACTCCCTCTCCAGCGCTCGTCAAGACGTTAAATCATCCTGGGCTCAGGTGGAGAACCAGATGCAGCGTCGAGCAGATCTGATCCCAAATTTAGTTGCAACAGCAAAGGCCCAGGCCCGGCAGGAACAAACTTTAGTACAATCCTTGTCTCAGTCCCGTGACAGTTATCTAAACGCCGATTCTCCAGAGGAGAAAATCCAAGCTTCTGCTGCGATGGATCAGGCGATTCAGCAGTTTAATCAGTACGCGATTTCTAATCCAGCTCTATCGCAAGCTTATACAGGATTGCAGGACGAAATCGCAGGTTCTGAAAATCGAATTGCTACTGAGCGGATGCGTTACAACGAGGCCGTTGAAAACTACAATCGCAAACTAAATTCTTTTCCCAGTTCTTTCTTTGGATCTCTGGCGGGATTTAAAGAACAGCCCTTCTTCCAAGCTGATAACACCGCTAACCCTGACCTGAATGATCTGCTGTAAAACTAAGATGATTTCGAAGTCCTGAAATTAGGAAAATCTAGTTCCCCGTCGATTGAATCTGCCTGGAGTAGTATCCCCCTCCGGTAAGCTGAGAATTGTTCCTCAGATGGCCTACCAAAGGGGGATATGACGGGATTTTAAAGTTTAGCCCAAGGTTCAGGGCAAACAGTTGTCTTCACAGAGACAGTAGGTTAGCTATACGCTTTGACCCTACACAAAGACAAACTGGTCTGTATCTTGCAGGTCAAGATCAACGACATTACGAACGACACCAATCGTATCCCTGGCCACGTCGCTGACTTCAAAAATCTTAGTCGAACCGTTAATTTCCTCCATCTCATAGTTGCCAAGAGCAGATAGTTGAATCATGTCCTCACCGACATTGAAGTCCAGAATGACACCTCGACCCGGCTGGCCATGAGCTTCAAGTGTGCCATTGTCATCATAGAAAACCATTGAAGAATTTCCTAGGATAAATTTGTCAGCTCCTGCCCCACCTCTTAGGAGATCGCGTTCTCCCATGCCAGGATTATTATCCTGGTCATCTACCCCGATCAGGGTATCGTTTCCGGCCTTGCCACGAATTGTGTCATTTCCGGCTCCGCCCACAATTAGCTCATCTTTGAAGGAGCCTGTAATTTTGTCATTTCCAGTTGTTCCAAGAAGATCAGGCTCTTCAGCTTCAACTGGAGTAGGTTCAGAGTCATCTGGGTTAGACTCTTCAGCTTCAACTGGAGAGCTACTGCTATATTCGTTGATGACCTCTTGAAGAGCATCAAACTTGGGTGAACTCTCCTGGTACAAGCTCTCCCGACTTCCACAACTTCCATATTCGCTATAGCGGCTGACGTCTGTGAAGTGGGCAAATAGTCCTTCATCGGATAGCTCCGCCCACATATCAAAGTACTGTCCATAGGCTTCTCCCATGCGAGGGTCACGGTTAGCAGCGTTGAACAGGTCTGCAATTGCTTCGTTCTTGTGCATTCCATTGTGCCGAGGTGCGATGTGCTGACCACCTTCATAGGCAATCAAATCAAGACCTGTTTCCTCAGCTAGCTCCACAAAGTCCGTAATGCGTTCTGCTGATTTCTGGATAGAACCCTCGGAATAGCCATCAGGCAATGCACCACCAACGGTAATCTCCTGGAAAAGTTGATCTAGGGCAAAATCCTGTCCCTGCTGAACCCACGCTTCAATCGCTTGGACATTCTCCGGCTCACTCAAGGGCAAATTGAAATAAGGTGCAATGGCAACTGCATCAATTCCGGCTTCTTCATAGGACAGCCCGGTTGACTCGATATAGTCCAAATCTGTATCGGTCAATCCGTCATTAGCCGCCTTAGCCCCTAGCACACCAATCACTCGCTCTGAATCATTATCAAACGTTTCCTCCCAGGTTTGAATAACATCCATCGTTCGTTGGGTAAACCAACTTCGAGCGGCTTCATTGCTACTTGCCCCAGGAAATTCTTGAGCTCCCTGTTCTCGCGCATAGCGGGTTTGTCGAAATGAGTTGTTCCATACCTCATTAGAGAATTCAACGTACACCTCTAGATTTGGATCTAAGTGCTCTTCCACATACTCAGCAAAGTTCTCAACATATTCATCTGTGGCCAAATGGGGAATTGTAAACCATGGATCAATTCCTGTCTGGTTGGCAAGCTCAACCATGATTTCGACAGGAACGCCCTCGCCGGAGTAGTTCATATCATCTACTTGGGGGCGATCGCTCCACTCACTAATATCAGAGTTATTGGTTGCCATCCAATCCATGAATCGGAGCACTTGATTTCCGTCCAAGCTCTCAACAAAATCAGGGTTAAAGATCTGAGAATCACTAACCGCCTCGTCGTCCTGGGGAACGATTCGAATATCTTGCAGATAGTTTCCATTATCATTGGGGTCAGTTGATGTGATAGTAAGCGTTGGTCTTTGACCAGGCTTAATATTGATTACATCTCGACCTGGCTGAGAGGCTGATTGGTTCTGTTGAGCACCACCTGCATACTTGATTTCTCCTTCGCCCTCGTATAAAACGACGAAGGTTTCTCCTAGGTTATTGTTTGGAAACGAAGTTGTTGCAATGGTTCCGTCTCCAAGGGAAGTAATCCAACCGTTGTCATCATATTCTACCTGATTTTCATCACCACTAATTCGCCAATCACGTGAGCTTTTGAAATAATCAGTGAATGGAAACTGTGGTGAATAACTAGCAATTCCTGCAAGGTTTGTTCCAAGTGGAAAGACTTGATTAGACATGATAAAGCAAATTGCGAAGGTTTACAAAGGCACTCGGAAATAGATCAGCCTTTTTCTCTCTAAGCCACCTCAAAATGCCAGCCCATAAGTCACATAGACCCAAGCGTCATCTTTCAGAACTTCCTGATCAAATAGCAAGGGCTACTCAATAGGAAAATTTATTTTTTAGCTAGACACATCTTTTTACAATCATCTTCATGGGAAGATGATCACAAGATTCGATCTAGAGTTCACTTAAAGAATCATGGGTTGACCAATGTAAATTAACGGGACGGGAGCCGTCTTTTGAAGCTTGAGAAAAATTACATGGAAGCCTATGATACTGTTTCTAGAGAATCCTACAGCATTCAATAGAGGATATTTGGGCTAGACGATAACAGAAGGTCGTAGGCTAGCTGATCTTTGATTGAATTGATTCCCTGGCGATCAGTTATTAATCGAATATCCGTCTGAGAAAGCTCGTTCTGGCGTTATTCAGAGGATCATATGTCCCCTTAGACTGTAGTGATAGATGCTGCCCAGAAGCAAGAATTAAATACTGATATTCAGTGTTTATCCCATAACACAATACATTGCTTTCGAGCACAGTTATTAAGTTAAAGCAATTGTAAAATGGATAATTTTTGTCTATGACACTTCATTAAGTGTCCTGAATTTATCCAGGAAAATTCTTTCTAAAAAATTCGTAGAGGAAAGGAGGGATATTATGCAGGATAAAACTATTTCGCAGAGAGAAAAATAATAATATGGGTGAATATTCTATCGAATGTGTTCTCGGCTATTCCGGTTTCTTAAACCCTCCTTTGATATTCTGCATGGCAGTTATTGCTTGAGAAGGTGTATCAGCTTCTGTCAGGGGTAGAACTGTTCAAGATCTCGAATCATTATTAGATTTTCGTCATCGGGTGACCTCTTTAGTTTGGAAAGTTCAGTCTTGGGTCTCAGAACTGCCTACTATTCTGTCTTCAGCTAGCATCGAACACTTTGACAAATCTTAATACAATCTCTCATCAAATCGTTTTATTGTAGTATCTTGGACGGCTTAAAGCGCTGGTTATCAGTGTTCCTGAGTACTGGTTTCAGCATTGAGTCTGAGGAGCTTGAAGCAGCAGATCTTGAAACGACAGATCTTAAAGCGACAAATCGAGCGACAAGTCGGAACAACGATTTAGAACACATAATTTTAGTATGAGCGTTAACTTAGCTACTCAATTGCGGGAAGGCACCAAAAAATCCCACACCATGGCGGAAAATGTAGGCTTCGTCAAGTGCTTCCTGAAGGGAACTGTAGAGAAGACCTCCTATCGTACCCTGGTTCAAAATCTCTATTTTGTCTATTCTGCAATGGAAGAGGAAATGGAGCGTCATCAGGATCATCCTTTACTAGCTCCCCTGAATTTTCCAGAATTGAATCGTAAGCACAGTCTGGAGCAGGATTTACAGTATTACTACGGCTCAAATTGGCGGGAACAGGTCGCTCCATCTGCCGCCGCCCAAGCCTATGTTCAGCGGATTCGAGACATTTCAACCACATCGCCCGAATTGCTGATTTCCCACCTTTACACTCGCTATCTCGGTGACCTGTCTGGGGGACAAATCCTGAAGGGAATCGCTCAGCGTGGCATGAACCTGTCCAATGGCGAGGGAACTCAGTTCTATGAATTCCATGATATTTCGGACGAGAAAGCCTTCAAAGCAAATTACCGTGAGGCTCTAGACAATCTGCCTGTGGATCAGGAAACAGCAAATCGCATTGTGGATGAAGCCAACGCTGCCTTCAAAATGAATATGAATATGTTCATGGAACTGGAAGGCAACTTGATCAAGGCCATTGGTCAGATGTTGTTCAATACTTTGACTCGCAAGCGGACGACTGGTTCTACCGAGTTAGCACCTGCGGCTGAGTAGATTCCGGATTGAATTTCAAAGTCATTCCCTCTGGTCGAGCCAGGGGGTTTTTTATTGCTTCATGTCGGTCTGATCTAGTTCTGTTGCAGCAGTTAGGGTAAATTAGTCACGGGCATAGGGCAGCAGTATAGATGTTGGACGTGGACTAAACCATGGGACGAATTTTTCTTTCCGCTGGACATGGAGGCTTCGAAGATGGCCAGCGCGATCCGGGCATCATTGCGGGTGGGACAACCGAAGCTCAACAGATGATCAATATTCGTGAGTGGCTGGCGGTAGAATTGCGCTCCCGAGGACACACAGCCTATTCTGTGCCTGATGAATTTAGTGAGATTAAAACGATTGACTGGATCAACTATTACGGTCGTTCAGGGGATGTGGCCATTGAGCTTCATGCCGGAGGTTCTGCCAATCCTTCCGTCCGAGGCACGACGGTTTTCCATATTTCCTTCAATGCCCAACGGCGAGCCGATGCCGAGCTAGTGCTGCGATTATTGCTGCGGCAGGTTCCGCAATTTCCCAGTCGGGGGGTGAAACCGGATACAGAGTCGGGCCTGGGGCGATTGATCTTCTGCCGCTGGGTTGCCATCCCTTCTCTATACATTGAAATTGGTTATCTGACGAATCCCCAGGACAGAATCCTAATGCAGACTCGCTATCGAGACATTGCCAAGGGTCTAGCGGATGGCATTATTGTGTGGATTGGCCAGGAACATATTAACCCCTCCCCTGTTGTACCGCCCGGCACTAGAGTCTATGGGTCAATCGGGGTCAAGATTAACCAAGTCCACTACGGTGATGTGGGAATTCTGGTGAATGGTAACTCCTATATTCCCGTTGACTTGATGGATCAGGTGGGAATTGATCAGATTGAACTGCTTCGGATTCGCCGGATTCGCTATCGCAACGTGGTCTATGCTAAGGCAATTGACTTGAGAAATTTTGGCGTTTCTGTCGGTTGGGATAACCCGAATCGAACAGTGGTGCTACGCTCAGTTTCTCGCCTATTTTCCTCACAAATTGGTCAGATTATGGGTCAGGGCAATGTGACCGCGACTCAATTGACTAAATTCTTAAAATTAGACAATCCGATGGCCCTCCAGAACTTTTCAAATATTGCGGCGTTGTATGTTCAGGAGGCAAGCATCGAAGGGGTAAATCACGATGTTGCCTTCTGCCAGATGTGTTTGGAAACAGAATTTCTCAGGTTTGGGGGAGAGGTAAACCCTGATCAGAACAATTTTGCAGGTTTGGGCGCGGCGCAAATTTCGCAGGGTGTAGCTAGTTTCCCTGACCACCGAACTGGAGTGAGAGCCCATATTCAACATTTAAAAGCCTACGCCAGCACTGAATCTTTGGTTCAAGATACCGTTGACCCCCGCTGGATCTACATTCAGCGGGGCATTGCCCCCTATGTTTTACAACTAAGTGGACGTTGGTCATCGGACTTGAGGTATGGAGAGCGGATTTTGGCTTTGGTTCAGAGGTTATACGATATGTCGGGGTTAGTGTAGATTGGTCATTAGTTACTGGCTCTGTAAACAACTAATAGGGGTTCCCGCTTAAGTTGATTCCTTTAATAATTAATAACTAACCACAAAACACTCGATTTACAGTGCGTTAAGCTAACGTTAAGTTGGCGCAATAATTGTTATTCTTTCATGATTTTGTGCCGGATTTTTAACTTCTGGCTGGAATAGAATAGAATAAAATACCGATTCGATCCGGCCCGTTTTCTAGCCACAGACCCTTGGTATCCGTGTCCCAAGGAAAATTGTTCTGTTTCCCATGTCAAGAACTCAACGGGGTTGAGTGTTGCTAACCTATCGTCATCAGGAATCATTGCAGCATTTGAAATGCTGATAGGGAATATAGGAGCAGGTGGCGCACCACGTCATCAACCCAAAAATCCATTCCTCACGTGATTGAAAATCGCTTTATTAGGAAAACTCGAATGTTTATTCGGCCCTTCAACCGTAGACTGGCTCAGTTATCCGGTAGAATTCCGCTTCGTACCATTTTGATTGTTCCCTTCGTAGCGCAACTGTTGGGAGCCGTTGGTCTAGTGGGTTATATCTCTTTTCGCAATGGTCAAAAGGCCGTTAATGATATCGCCTCACAACTACGGAATGAGGTCACCATACGAACAGATGAGTATCTGGATAACTACCTGAAACTCCCCCATAAGGTGAACAAAATTAATGCGGATGCCGTGCGGCTGGGGATTTTGAATGCCTACGACTTTTCCCTGATGGAGCGGTATTTTTGGCAGCAACTGCAAGAATTCGAGACAGTAAGCTATATCCAGTTTGGAACAGAGGATGGGAAATTTATTGGGGATGAGCGACTGGATGAGAATACCTTCACCGTTGAAGTGAAAGACATCTATACCGGAGTGGATAAGTTAGTTTACCGATTAGATTCGGAGGGCTATCGAACCGATGAACAGGTAGGGGTCAGCGAAGATTATGACCCTCGCCAGCGGCCTTGGTACAAAGCAGCGGTGGCGGCTGGAGAGCCAACCTGGAGTACGATTTATCAGTTTTCCAGTGATACGGCGGTTCGTTTGGGCATTACAGCCGTTGAACCCTACTTTGATGCGGCAGGTGAACGCTTGGGGGTTTGGGGGACAGATATTGTGCTTTCTCACCTGAGTGATTTTCTTCGGACTTTAGAAATTGGTGAATCAGGGCAAGTTTTCATCACGGAACGGGATGGATTACTGGTGGCCAGCTCGGTTTTAGATCAACCCTTTACGGTCAAGGATGGGGAAGCTGAACGAATTCAAGCAGCGGAGGCCACCGATCCGTTAATCCGTTCTACGACTCAGGCGCTACTGGACGAATTCGGCAGCTTAGCTCAAATCCAAGCCACTCAACAATTTGATTTCGATCTGGATGGGGAGCGGCAGTTTGTACAAGTCCTACCCTTCCAGGATGGCCGTGGGATTGATTGGTTAATTGTGGTAGCAGTGCCCGAGGCCGATTTCATGGGCCAGATTAACGAGAATGCTCGCACAACATTACTGCTGTGTTTAGCAGCCCTGGCGGTCGCTACTGGAATCGGGATTTTGACGGCTCGCTGGGTAGTACGACCCATTCTCCAGTTCAATAATGCAGCCAAGGACATTGCCCAGGGGGAATGGGACAAAACCGTTAGCTTGAATCGACGGGATGAACTGGGTCAGTTGGCCAATTCCTTTAACCAGATGGCCCATCAACTTCAGAATTCCTTTGAAACTCTGGAGCATCGGGTCGAAGAACGCACCGCCGAATTAGCAGAGGCAAAACAGCGGGCAGAGGTGGCGAATGAAGCCAAGAGTACCTTCCTGGCGAATATGAGTCACGAATTGCGATCGCCGTTGAACGCTATTCTGGGATTTTCTCAGCTCTTAACCCGCAGCCAAACCCTAGATCCGGATCACCAGGAAAATGTCAATATCATCACTCGCAGCGGTGAGCACCTATTGACGCTGATCAATCAGGTGCTAGACCTATCCAAAATCGAAGCGGGACGGGTGACCCTGAATGCAACCAACTTTGATCTACATCGTTTACTGAACGATTTGGAGGACATGTTCCAACTCAAAGCGGACGAGAAACAACTAAACCTGGTATTTGAGAAAGCGACACAGTTACCACGTTACGTTCGCACCGATCAGGTGAAGCTACGGCAGGTTTTGATTAATCTGTTGAATAATGCTCTAAAATTCACCCCGGCGGGGAACATTACCCTGAAAGCCTGGGTCGATCAGGCTGAGGCGCTAGAAGTTCCCAATGGTGCCGGAGTTCAGGCGTTGAACCCAACCGACGCAAATTTGCCTAAATACCCGCCGCTAGAATCCGGAATCCTTCATTTTGCCGTTGTAGATACGGGAATCGGGATTGCCCTGGAGGAACAGAATCAACTATTTGAAACCTTTGCCCAAGCGGAAGCAGGTCGTCAATCCCAGGAAGGTACAGGCTTGGGTCTGCCGATCAGCCGCCAATTTATCCGATTGATGGGAGGAGATATTCAGGTTAATTCTGTCCTGGGTCAAGGGACAACGCTAGAATTTAATATTCAGGCAGAAGTTGTTTCGGCTGCCGATATAGAATCCCATGAATCTGAACGTCAAGTCATTGCCCTCGCTCCGGGTCAGCCCCGTTACCGGATTCTGATCGTTGATGACAAACCCATTAATCGTCAACTTTTGATTAAGCTCCTGAATCCTCTAGGCTTTGAACTCCAGGAAGCTGAAAATGGTCAGGTCGCGGTAGAACGGTGGGAGCAGTGGAAACCCCATCTGATCTGGATGGATATGCGAATGCCCATTATGGATGGATATGCAGCCACTCAGCAAATCAAATCCACCATTAAGGGACAGGCGGTTGCCATTATTGCCTTGACTGCCAGCGTTTTAGAAGAGGAACGGGCAGTAATTTTATCCACTGGATGTGACGACTTCGTGCGTAAGCCGTTCAAGCATTCAGAAATCTTCGTCATGTTAGAGCGGCATCTTGGCATCGAGTTTATCTATGAAGAATTTGCTGCTCAAACGCCCGATCCAAATCGCTCCCGTACCCTCACGACCCAGGATATTCAATCGCTTCCCACCCCATTAGTCAATCAACTGGGGCAAGGTCTTAAACAGGGGGATTTAGAAACAATTGCTAGCACAATTGCACAAATCCACAACCGTAATCCTGATCTGGCGAATACAATCAAGTTTTACACTGATCAATTTGACTTCGACCGAATTCTGGATGTGATCCCGACCTCGTAATTGAGCTGCATGACTCAGGAGAATATTAATCCATGGATTCGACACCCACTGAGCTGAGTAAGGCAAGTATTTTAGTAATTGATGATACTCCAGCAAATTTGCGATTATTGGTCAATTTGTTAACTCAAAGAGGCTATAAAGTCCGAGCTTTGCCGAGCGGGAAGCTGGCTTTAGCAGGTATTAAAGAGTCTCCACCCGATCTAATTTTGCTCGATATTCTAATGCCGGAAATGAATGGCTATGAAGTTTGCGAGTACTTGAAAGCTGATACAACTACTCAGAATATTCCAGTTATTTTCATTAGTGCTATTCATGAAGTGATGGATAAAGTTCGAGCATTTAGTGTGGGTGGGATTGACTACATCACAAAGCCTTTCCAGGCGGAAGAAGTACTAGCTCGCGTTGAAACCCATCTAGAAAAACAATCGCTTCAGAGCAGTTTGCAGCAACGCAACAATGAGTTGGCTCAGGCTTTGGCTGAGTTAAAAACGACTCAGGATCAACTGATTCAGTCTGAGAAAATGGCGGCCCTAGGTCAGCTCGTTGCGAGTATCGCCCATGAAATTAATACCCCACTCGGTGCGATTCGAGCCTCTAGCAGCAATACAAAGTCGGCATTGCAAGAGTTTTTTCAGGGGTTACCCCGTTTACTGAGTCGGCTTTCCCCAGAGCAGCAGAGCGATTTTCTCTGGTTATTGAATCATTCCATCGGTCAGGCGACTCCTCGATCTACTAAGCAACAGCGCCAGCTAAAACGACAGTTAGTTAGCCAACTGGAAAACCAACAGGTTCCAGATGCTCGAAAAATAGCAGAAATCCTGGCAGACATACAGATCAATGCAGACATTGAACCGATTTTGCCATTCCTGCGATCGCCGGATCGAAATTGGATCTTACAGGCAGCCTACAACCTGATCTGCCTACAAAAAAATAGTCAAAACATTACCGTTGCCGTTGAACGGGCAGCAAAAACAGTATTCGCTCTCAAGAGTTATGCCCATTATAGCCACAGCGGAGAAAAACAATTTGCTCAAATTGTTGATGGTCTAGAAACAGTTCTAGAACTTTATCGCAGTCAACTACAGCATGGTATTCAAGTGATTCGCAATTATGATACATTACAACCTATTTTGTGCTATCCCGATGAGCTGACTCAGGTCTGGATTAATCTAGTTCACAATGCCCTGCATGCGATGCAGGATCAGGGGAAATTACAGTTAGACATTACCGAACAGATTCTTGAACAAACCTGTGAACAAACCTCCTATCAAGTTGTTTCGATTGCTGATTCGGGAAGTGGTATTCCACCTGAAATTCAAGGAAAAATATTCCAGCCTTTTTTCACCACCAAACCCGTAGGAGAAGGTAGTGGTCTGGGGTTAGACATCGTGCAAAAAATCGTCGAGAAACATCAAGGAAAAGTTGAGTTTGAAAGTGTACCCGGAAATACAGTGTTTCGAGTTTTCCTTCCGGTTACAGGGGATTCAGCCGTGTAGAAGGGTTAAATGATGTCATAGGTTTGTCATTTTTTGATCTCTAAGTCGCACGAATCGGCACAAGTTAATAATCCTCCTAAATCTAGAGGTAGCCACTGTTGATTTTGCTACCGATAGGGTTGAACCGTACTCCTTGCTGACTGCTCCCGATTTGCTAAAGTTTTATGCTGGATAACATCAGAATTTTTTTGTGATCCAGTGATGAATTTGTCCGAGATTATGTCACGATATAATCTTGTGACAACGAATGCTACTCCACTCCATTCACTTCAGTCTGGTAACTGGTTTAAGCTAATTTGCGGAGCCAGCTATCAACATCTGCCGATGGTGCGCAGCCTCGCTCTGGCCTACACTCTAGCCGGAGCTGATTGCATTGATGTGGCAGCCGATCCAGCTGTGATCGCCGTAGCCCATGAAGCAATTCAGGTTGCTCAGACCTTGGGAAATCAGGCCCAAGCCAAAGGGTTCGGATTTAAGGGTCAACCCTGGTTAATGGTGAGTGTGAACGATGGAGAAGATCCCCACTTTCGCAAAGCCGTGTTTAATCCCGAGGCTTGCCCTACTGACTGTTGGCGACCCTGTGAGCCAATCTGTCCAACAAAGGCGATTTCTTTTTCAGAGTCTTCCCTGGCAAGCTCTGGCGTGATTGAGCAACTTTGCTACGGTTGCGGTCGTTGCATTAACGTTTGTCCTTCTCAGTTGATCCAAGCCCGATCCAGCACTGTATCGCCAGCAGTCGTTTTACCGACGATTCTGCAAATGGGGATTGATGCTATTGAGATCCATACTCAGGTCGGCAGAGTACATGATTTTAAACAACTTTGGAAGTGGGTGCATCCATGGGTTGATCGACTTCGGTTGGTCGCGATTAGCTGTCCGGATGAAGTCGGGTTAGTTGATTATCTCTGGGAACTGTACAGGATTGTGTCTCCCCTCCCCTGTAACTTGATTTGGCAAACGGATGGGCGTCCGATGAGTGGTGATATTGGTGCGGGAACCACCCACGCTTCAATTAAACTGGCTCAGAAGGTGTTGAATGCAGGTCTGCCAGGTTATGTACAACTCGCAGGGGGAACCAATGGTTACACAGTTTCTAAGCTCAGGGCATTGGGTTTGCTTTCACCACCAAACCACGACCCCACTCAAAAGGGTTCTGTAACTCGCTCTGTTGCAGGGATTGCCTATGGCAGTTATGCCCGGACTTTATTGTCATCTGTTTTAGAAATACTAGAATTAAATTATACCTCTTCCCCTGGGATTGAATTGACTTCTAAATCAAGTTCAAAGTATCCTGATATCGAATTTGGATTAACTCAATTGGAGGCAAAGCCAGAGTTGCTGTGGCAGGCGACGGATCTGGCTAATGCTCTCATCTCTCAAATCAAGGGGTGTGATTTGCTAGCGAGTTGACTGAATCTTCATGATTTCTGGAAGGTGCGGTTATCAAGCTAGCAATCTGGTTGGAATGATGTCACTGTTGTGAATATGCAGATTACAGACGACCTGAATAAACTATTGGAGGTAATTCCTCAAGAGATTCGACGGCAAATCGAGGTTCATCCTCAGCGTGACAGTCTAATTGAAGTTGTCATGGATTTAGGCCGTCGTCCAGAGGCTCGCTTCCCCTCTGGCGCAGAGTATCTCTCTGAAACTTCGATCTCTGAGGAAGATTTGAATCAGTGCATCTCGCAAATTGGCGATTTTAGCGGAGACAATCGAGCCGGGATAGAGCGTACTCTACACCGGATTAGCGCAATTCGCAACCGTACCGGGCGCGTCATTGGACTCACCTGCCGGGTTGGACGGTCTGTATTTGGCAAAATCGGCATGATCCGAGATCTGGTGGAAACGGGCGAATCGATTCTAATGCTGGGTCGGCCTGGTGTGGGTAAGACGACCGCCCTACGGGAAATTGCTCGGGTCTTGGCCGATGAGTTGGAGAAACGGGTCGTCATCATTGACACCTCCAACGAAATTGCCGGCGACGGTGACATTCCCCATCCGGCCATTGGTCGCGCCCGGCGGATGCAGGTGGCTCGTCCAGAATTGCAGCATCAGGTGATGGTGGAAGCGGTAGAGAACCATATGCCGGAAGTTATCGTAATTGATGAGATCGGTACAGAACTGGAAGCTTTAGCCGCGCGAACTATTGCAGAACGAGGGGTTCAACTGATTGGAACCGCCCATGGTAATCGGATTGAGAACCTGATGAAAAATCCCACGCTAGCGGATCTAATTGGTGGGATTCAGGCGGTAACCTTGGGGGATGATGAGGCCCGCAGACGTGGTTCCCAGAAAACGGTTTTAGAACGCAAAGCTCCACCTACGTTTGGGATTGCGATTGAAATGTTGGAGCGCGATCGCTGGACAGTTCATGAGTCCGTTGCCAACACAATTGACAGTCTGCTGCGGGGGCTGCGACCCCTAACTCAGGTACGCACCATGAACGATACGGGTGAGGTTGAAATTATTCAGCAGCACTATCCATCGCCGACAGAAACCGCCTTACCGCCGGGTGTCAAGCCTCCGTCTCTGCCTTCAATCATTACCCCTTTGCCCCTGTCTGGAGAGGTAAACGGCCTACGCGGATCAGGAAAAATGATCCCACTACCCCAGGAATCCTCCTCCAAGTCGAAATACTCCAGAACTCAAGCTGATGAGGTACAAAGCTCTGAGGCACAGTATTTTGAGCAACTTCTAGACGCCTCCCTGACTGCGGGGCTACAGGCTGTTCCAAATGGGGCGAGTTCCCTGGAGTTTGGGCCAAACGGCGAAGATCTACCTCTGCACATTTATCCCTATGGTATTCCTCGCCATCAGATTGAGTATGTGATCCGCACCCTGGATTTACCTGTTGTGGTGACCAAGGATATTGACAGTGCTGATGTGGTGCTGGCGCTACGTTCCCATGTTCGCAATCAATCGAAGTTAAAGCACATGGCTAAAGTTCGCCAGGTACCGATTCACACCATCAAATCCGGTGGCGCACCGCAGGTAGCCAGGGCATTACGGCGATTACTCAAGCTAGAAGACCCCAATGTGCCTGAGATTCCTGATCTGGCCCTATTCTCCCAAAATGGTTCCTCCGATGAGTTGGAGGCGCTGGAGGAAGCTCGACTTGCAGTAGAACAAATTGTGATTCCCAAGGGCCAGCCCGTAGAGTTGCTCCCCCGTTCGCCCCAAGTTCGCAAAATGCAGCATGAATTGGTTGAACATTATCGGCTGAAATCCAATAGCTTCGGCGAAGAACCCAATCGTCGTCTACGAATTTATCCCGCTTAATCGTAGTCGCCACCATCATCGCTACCCCAGGGGTCTTCGCAGCGAAGATAAATGACTTCAAAGTTGAGACCCGCTTCCTGAGCCTTTGCTTCATAGTGTTTAATCGCTTCTCGGCGGCGACGCTTAGCGATGCTTCGCGTTGTTCCACTTACATCTTCATGAACCCACTTCTCCTCCCCTTCTTCGCCCATCCTGTACTTGAACTGGCAAACAATGTCGTAGGCAGAGGCTTGACTGGTTTGGGTTGAAAAGCTGAAAGAGGCTATAATAAGGCCGATTGAAATCAGTAGTTTCACGGGATTTTTTAGATAAGTTTTCATGGCTTTTACGGGAATCAACTGACCTGAAATTGATAGAATTTGTTCCAGGTTTTTGATCAGGGGAAATATCTTGTTCAATAGAAATTCTAAGATATTTCCCTGTCGATGTGCCAATTTTAAAATTGTCCATTGGCCTGTCCGTACTAGCACGTAATTTTTGAGCCTTTTTCCACGTTTTTTCAGCCGATGAGATGTCTGCTTGACAGAGTGGCACAAAGAATAACCCTTCCAATAAACAGTTCTTTGTACAGTAAAGTCAGTTAACTGAGAGGGAAGATTATGGATTTCACCCCAAGCAATTCTTCAGCGATGAATCCGCCAACTGAATTGAGAAAGCGCGTAGAGGAGTGTGTTACGGTAGCGTGGTTACATCTAGTTGCTCAAACTGTTGATACTTACAGTGGAGATGATTGGCTGGCATTGTGTCCCGATATCAGCGAGGGAGAACTCTACCGGGATTGGTTCATTTGGTACGATGGTGATGTTGCCGAAGAATGGGAAGCCTATGACCCTGAAACGAATCGGCGTCACACCCACACTGACCTGAATGCTTTAAAGGCTCAGATTGATCAACTTGAAGCACAGCGCAAGAAAAACCTGACCGCTGCCTAGATCAACCCTGAACCCAGTCGAGGACAATCTATGATTATGGAACTTGAAGGATAGCGATTGCTATCCTTCACCTGTTTTTAAGCAAAATTCTTAAACGATTTCACAGAATAAGCGATTTTCTAGAATAAAAGTTGGCAAGAGTCTATGGATTAGCTGCCCAGACATGAAACTTGTGATAAGTCTAGTACAGCAATCACAGCTTCAGGCCACTGTTGAAATTCTAGCATTCTATAGCTATCGAGTTGAATCATGCACCCTTGTAGATTACCAAACAAGCTCACGTGTGCCATATTTTGAATTCTGACCAACCCATCGATAATAATAACGATTGGGCTTTGATTTTCTAAAATTTTAATAGTGATCAAGTTTTGTAATGCCAATCCATAGGCTTGGATTCTACTGTCACAAATTCCCGAAAAAATCTCACATCCATTGTCACCTAAAACCTGCCAAAGGTACGACAACGAATGAGTATTCTGAGTTCGCTTCACATAGATTTTCATTGATCTTCCCTAATCCAGATGATAAAAATGCACGCTAATGATAGAGAAAACTTCCAAAGTTATCTCTAGTTTCAGACATGCTGAGGCCCAACGACCTCACTCCAATGATTGATTTTTAAGTCGCACTTTAAGGATAGAAAGTTGTGTCACTTCAGTCTGGTTGAGCTTTCCCTCCGCAGGAATCCTGTTAAACTACAGAGAAACCCTTGATTGCCAATGACGGCCATGAAGCAATTTATTTATTGGTTGATGGGTGAACGGGCTGGAAAAGTCACCTTAGATGCCTGGGACTGGTTATTGGGGCGTTCTCCTGAAGCTGAAGCGCCAGACCGGATTGCCGAAGCTGAGGCAACGCTTACGTCTATTCAAGCTTCTGTTCAGCAGCTCTCACAGGCTGTTACAAAGCAAAAATCAGCTTACAACCGCATCAAGCAAAAGTATGCGGTCAAAGTGCAAGAGCGAGAGAATCTGGAACAGCAGACGATTGTAGCCCAGGAAAAAGGGGACGAATCAGCAGCCCGGCTGACAATGGCGCGGGTAATGAAACTGGAAGAATTCCTACCCCAGCTCCAAGAGCAAGTGATTCGGGCCGAGGAATATCTGAAAATTTTCCAGGAGAAGCTTGATCAAGAACAATTCAAGCTAGAAACCTGTAGAACCGAACTGGAGAATCTGAAGGATTTACAAGATGTGAATCAAGCCTTGACCATTATGACCCAGGTGAATCAGGAGTCTGAACAGGTCAGATTTGAAGTTGAGCAACAGAACCTGGAACAGCAGGCCATGATTGAAATGACTCTGGGATCTGATGTCAGTTTAGAAAACGATTTTAATCAGATGGCGGAATCAGACGAAATTGCTCAACGATTAAGACAATTGAGATCTCGTTCTTCGGAACAAAAGTGACCGCCGACAGGCATAATTGGGCTGAAACCATCTGACTAAAAATTGTAGAGAGTATTTCACCGGGAGACATTAGTGATGGCGCAACGTAGCGGCCCCCCTCCAATTGTTTATATTCTGATCTTTTTATTGCTAGCTGGGTTAGGGTATTGGTTCTTTCTTCGCAAGCCTCAGCCTGAACCGAGTGATGTGGCAGTTGACCCAGTCCCCGTTGAAACTAATCCCGGAGGGCTGCCTGCTGCTCCCACTGCCCCAGGTCAAAACCCACCTCCAGCACCTCCTCCACCGCCTGGCGTTCCAGCCTTTACATCTCCCCAGTCTGTTCCATCCGGTACAGTAGTCAGAGTGGATGGGTCTACCAGTATGGTGACGATTACTCAGAATTTGAAGCGGGGGTTCGAGGCTCAATACCCCGGAACCCGCGTCGAAACCCGCGCAACTGGAACAAGCAACGGTATCCAAGCTGTGGCGCAGGGCAATGCAAATGTTGCAGGGGCTTCCCGCGAATTAAGACCAGAGGAGCGGGGTCAAGGATTGGTGGCAGTGCCTGTCGCCTCTGATCAGATTGCAATCGTCGTTGGGGTCAACAATCCCTACCTAGGGGGGCTGACTGCACAGCAGGTGGCTGATATTTTCACTGGCAAGATCACCAACTGGTCTGAACTGGGTGGAGTGGATGCACCAATTCGAGTTGTGAACCGTCCAGAAGTGAGTGGAACCCACCAAGCTTTTCAGGAGTTGGTGCTTCGGGGTGCTGACTTTGGGACAACTCCAAATATTGAAACCCTGCCACGGGATGAAACAACAGGAATGTTGCGTCAGCTTGGGAATGATGGGATTGGCTATGCGACTTTTGCCCAGGTTGTCAATCAGCAGACAGTTCGGACAGTACCGATTGAACAATCTCAGCCAGGCAGTGCCAACTATCCCTACCAGCGCGCACTCTCCTACGTTTACAAACAGCCTCCTAGCCCAGAAACTGAGGCATTTCTGGGGTATGCTCTTTCACCCGAAGGTCAACAGGTTATGTTCCGGGAGAATTAGTGAACTGCTATCAGTTATCGGATTCTCCGGCAACAATCCTCTAAAATGCCTGAATCCATTCCTTGATTTCGTACTCTGTCCAGATCCCATTCTTCCAATAGGGATCGGATTCAACCAGGTGCTTGACGGTCGTTTCGTCATCTGCCTCATAGATGCCAAAGACTTTGGTTGTATCTTTGGTCGGGCCAAGAGTAACTAATACTCCGGATTCCTTCTGCTGTTTCAGACCCTCAAGAAGGGCCTGACGATAGGGTTCTCGCTTTTCCAAAACATTTTCGCAATAGCTACCGAACATGACATACTTTGACATTATTTTAAATTCCAGAGATTGAGATTTTGAGCTTTTGACCCACTGCCAGAGTTATTGTAGTACTGCTCATGCTGTTGAGTCGTTAGGAGAGCAGGTTTGAATTCCAGCACTGGGTGACTGCCTCCCTTCTTGTGTAACACTAGACTTCGGAAGAATCATTTCGGTCTCCTTTCACACGCCAGAACTCACTCACTGTACCCCATGAATTTTCGCTGGTCGAACAGATTAAAAGCCTTAAGTTGGGTAAGCGCCACCCTGTTGCTCACTTTGGGTTCAGCAGAAGTTCTGAATCCAACTCCAGCTCAGCAAGTGACCTGCGCTCCAACTCGCTCCCCGATTGCTCCAGAAAAAGGCTCATTAGGCTCAGCTTCTGGCTATTCTGTCCAATTAATGACCTATTCATCACCGCAGGTTCAGCAGGCGGCAAAATCCAATACCTGTCAGCAGGATGCTTTCGCCGAGGCGGTAAGGTTTGCGATTCGAGCTGCCAACCTGGTTCAGACTGCTAAATCCCGCTCAGACTGGGATGAAGTGGCTCGTCACTGGGTACAGGCAGTGGCCTGGATGCAAGCGGTTCCCCCTAATAGTGTGAGACGGGCCTATGCCGAGCGGAAAGTGGTCGAATACATGCGAAATCTAGCCTATGCTCAGAAACAGGCCGCGAGAACTCTTGCGAGTAATAACTTTCCCAGCTTAAATAGTGACTTACTGGATCGGCAAATTCAGTTGTATCTCTCCTATCTTCAGGTGGAAGGTAAGCCTGATGTAATGATTGTAGGCAGTTCGCGGGCCTTGCAAGGTGTTGACCCAAAGCAACTCCAGCGGTCTCTGGCTGCACGGGGTTACAAAGGATTGGAGGTATTTAACTTTGGAGTGAATGGTGCAACGGCCCAGGTGGTGGATTATCTTCTGCGTCAGTTGCTCACCCCAGAACAGCTTCCTCGTTTGGTGATTTGGGCGGATGGGGTGCGGGCTTTTAATAGTGGTCGAATTGACCGGACTTACAATTCGATTTTGGAATCCCCAGGACATCAACGCCTAGCCTCTGGCCAGCGTCCACAACTCAAGCCCTCTCAGCCCCAGGGAAAAGTTTGTCACCAATTTCCCCAACCCTGTCTGGTCAAGTTCCCAGAGGATCAACTCAGTCAGAGTAATTTGGCATTAGAAGCAGTTCCACTGATTTATACCCCAGATTTTGATGCCCTGGAGTTTAATCCATCAGAGTTTGAAACGATTCTGGCCTCGGCTGACGCGATCAACTCTAAGGGCTTCATGCCGATGTACAACCAATACAATCCCAATACCTATTATCAGAAGCATCCTTACGTGGCTGGGGCCTATGATGGAGATTATCGGGCCTTTACCCTGGGGGGAGTTCAGGCGGGGGCGCTGAGTTCGGTAGCGTCCTTTTTGCAATCTCAGAAGATTCCGCTGGTGTTTGTCAACTTGCCCCTCACAGATGATTACCTGGACGGGACTCGCTGGTCGGCTGAATTGGCTTTCCATGAAAATATGCGGTATTTGTCCAGGGAATATGGCTTTATCTTCGTCGAGATGTCAGACCGGGTGATTGAACCTCGATATTTTGTTGATCCGAGTCATTTGAATCTCTACGGTGCAAATCTGGTAGCTCAGAAGTTGGCGGCTGAATCCGTAATCCCCTGGCCCCGCTAGTTGGTATTTTGAAATCTAGCCGATTGCTGTCCTGCCTTTTTCTAGATTGATTCGCTAGGATTGAGCCAATTGGTAGCAGTAGGAGCTACTATTCAAGAAGATGTGCTTGGCTAGGAAGTTGAGTCGAATAGGAGGGTTGCTGTGCCTGCGGATCAAGAACAATACCGGAAAATTTTTGCCATCTTCATGGAAGAAGCAGGGGAGCACTTGGAAGTTTTTGAAAATGGCTTGAAGAATCTCCCCGCAATCATGGCGAATCCAGATCGAGAAGAGGCGATCGCCATGTATCGAGCGGCCCATTCCATTAAGGGGGGCGCGGCAATGTTGATGGGAGAGGTTCCCAGTCTCAGTAGTATTAATAAAGTTGCAAAACGGATTGAGGATTGCTTTAAACCCGTCAAGGACAAGCCTTTCAAAGTAGACGCCACTGCTCAGACCCTCTCTGAGAAAGCCTACGAAGTATTGAAAAATCTAGTCAATCGCTGCCAGAGCCCCGCAGGTCTATCAGAGGCCATGGGAAACAAGATTGTCAGTGCCTCTACACCCCTGTTTGAAAAGTTACAGACGCACTTGCAAGCTCTGGCCGGTGGCAAAGTGGCCCCTGCTGCGACAGCAAGCCCAGCGGTTCCGAAGGCAGCGGCTCAGACCATGACCGTCTTGAAGCCAATGCTGCAGGGATTCAAAAAATCCGATTCTCCAGCCCTCCGCAAGCAACTAGCCGCCCTCTGTGCCAAATTAACAAAGGTTGGCTCAAAGGTAGAACCGTGGCAGACCTTGGTAAAGACTGCCTACAAAGCAATTGGTAATTCCCAAAATTCCCTGAGCGATCTCGCCAGTGTTGTAATCAAGGAACTCAAGCAGGGTAGCGAATTACTTGAGGCGGGACGGGCCAGTGAGATTGTGCCCAGCGAGAAACTGATGCAGTTGGCATCGGGTCAAGCCGTAGCATCTGCGGCAGCAATGCCGAATGATCCACGGGAAGCCGCCAAACTTCTAATTAAGACTTTCAATAAAAAGCAGCTTCAGGCCATTGCTCAGCTTTTGATCAAATACGTCAAGTCAGCCTAGGAGAGTGATACTATGACCAGTCCCACCAAAGATTCAGCCAGTGTATCAACGGGTTTAATGATTGCTATTGTGTTTACCATTGGATTCTTCCTGGTTGATCATGATTTGGGGTTCAGCATTTTGATGGGTCTGATTGCGGGGACTTCAGCCTATTTTCTAACCCTGTGGTGGTACATTGACGAACTCTTGCCATCTGAGCGATCTTCTCGATGGAGCGCAATCCGAGATCGATTGGTGACTGTTCCGGATGAGCACCGCAAGCGTCATCCCTCTCGTTATCGCAAAACAACCCGTCCCGTGACTATGTTTGAGTGGGCCATGAGGCGCAACCAGGCAGGTTCCCAGGAAGATGAATGAAATTTGTTGATCAGGTTGAAATTTGGGTCGAAGGGGGTAAGGGGGGAGACGGCATGGTTGCCTTCCGCCGCGAAAAGTATGTTCCAGCTGGAGGGCCAGCCGGAGGGAATGGTGGGAATGGCGGCTCAGTGATTCTAGTCGCGGTCAATCACCTGCAAACCCTGCTGGACTTCAAATACAACCATCGCTTCAAGGCGGAGGATGGCAAGCGAGGTGGCCCTAAGAATATGACCGGAGCGGCGGGTAAAGATCGGATGATTCACGTACCCTGCGGAACTGCCATCTACGAAGCAGAAACAGGAGAATTACTGGGCGATCTGGTCGACGCCGATCAAACCTTCTGTGCGGCGAAAGGAGGCAAGGGGGGTCTGGGAAATCGTCATTTTCTTAGTAATCAAAACCGCGCACCGGATTATGCCTTGCCGGGTTTATCGGGAGAACAACGCCAATTACGATTGGAATTGAAATTAATCGCAGAGGTGGGCATTATTGGGATGCCGAATGCCGGCAAGTCAACTTTGATTTCTGCTCTATCTGCAGCGAAACCCAAGGTGGCAGACTATCCCTTTACAACTCTAGTTCCAAATTTAGGAGTGGTACGGAAGCCGACTGGGGACGGAACAGTGTTTGCAGATATTCCTGGACTAATTGCTGGAGCCCATCTAGGAGCAGGTCTGGGCCATGAATTTCTAAGGCACATTGAGCGTACCAAACTGCTGATTCACTTGATCGATATGACGGACATTGATCCGCTGAAGAATTATCAAATGATTCAACAGGAACTGGCTTCCTATGGTCGAGATCTGAATCAACGGCCCCAAATTGTGGCTCTGAATAAGCTGGATGCGGTTAATCTTGAAGACGAAGTGACACAATCACTGATTCAGGAAGTCAGTCAGGCCAGTCAGAGCCAAGTTTTGTTAGTGTCTGCGGTGGCTGGTGTGGGTTTGGAAAGCTTAAAGCAACAGGTTTGGGATCATCTGGAGGACACGGTATGAAAATTCTCAACGCTCTCCATGCAGCAATTCTGGTGTCTGATTTGGCAGCATCGGATCATTTCTATGGCAATGTTTTGGGATTACCTCAGACGGAGCGCTCCCTGAATTTCCCTGGAACCTGGTATCAAGTGGGAGCATTTCAAGTTCACCTGATCCAGGCATCTGAAGTATTCCCAGATGAAGTCAATCCAGCAAAATGGGGTAGAAACCGCCACCTAGCCTTTGCCATCGATGATGTGGCAGCCGCCAAGCAACGGTTAACAGAACAGGGCTACTCAGTACAAATGAGTTCGTCGGGTCGAGCGGCATTATTTGTGCAAGACCCGGACGGCAACATCATTGAGCTAAATCAGACTTAGCCTAATCATCCGCACTGAAAGGAGATTTCCCAGGTCTGTAGTTACGCACAGAGCCGTCTGCCTCGATACCTGCCATACGGAAGCGTCGATCCAGGTCGGCGGGTTCGGGAGAGGCTTTTTCGGCTTCTTCCATGGTGATCCGGCCTGCCACCACCTGTTCAAAGATTGCTTGATTAATCAGTTGCATTCCCTCATAGGTATCGGACTCCATCAACTGTGTAGCACTTTCGTCGTCCCCTTTCAGCAGGTAGTCACCCATGGCCGGGGTATTTACCAGAATGTCGTGTACCGCTGTCCGGCTATTTTCAACCGTTGGGATCAAGAGCTGGGCAATTACCGCCACCAGGGAATCACAAATCTGAATCCGCATGGCCGGCTGTTCGTCCACGTCGTACAGGTTCAGCAGACGGTTGATGGAGTTGATCGCGTTGCGGGTGTGCAGGGTTCCCAGTACCAGGTGGCCCGTTTGAGACGCTTGGAGGGCTGTATTGACTGTGGTGCGATCGCGCATTTCCCCGATTAGAATCACGTCTGGATCTTCCCGCAGCACCGCTCGTAGTGCGCCGTGGAACTCCAGGGTGTGAATTCCAACTTCCCGCTGACTGACCAAGCATTTACGGGAGGGGTGCACAAATTCAATTGGATCCTCAATGGTTACCACA
The DNA here is from genome assembly GCA_050331715.1 of Microcoleaceae cyanobacterium. Taxonomy (GTDB): domain Bacteria; phylum Cyanobacteriota; class Cyanobacteriia; order Cyanobacteriales; family Microcoleaceae; genus JBHJGO01. The sequence goes on along the minus strand of JBHJGO010000149.1, from coordinate 9,893 downwards.
TGCCGCTTGGCCATTTCATTCAGGTGATTGATCATGGCAGCTAGCGTGGTCGATTTACCGGAACCGGTTGGCCCAGTGACCAGAATCAAACCTTGGGGATAGGAAATGATTCGTTTGAGTACCTGGGGAAGATTCAATTCATCAATGGTCGGGATTTTAAGACTAATCAGTCGCAGAACAATTGCTCCCCCATTCATGGTTTCAAAGCAATTGACCCGGCAGCGGACGAGTCCTGGGTAGAAGATCGCCGTATCCAGTTCCTTCGTTTCAATAAAGGTCTTGCGTTGCTGGGGGCTGAGAATTTCGTGTAAGAATCCTTCAAAAATCTCCGGTGTGACCTTGGCTTGATCTTTCCACCGCACCATTTCTCCCTGAATTCGCAGGCGAGTCGTATGACCCACTCGAATATGAATATCGGACGCCTTCAGGCTAAGGGCATCCTTTACCATCTGCTTAATCGTGGGAGTAGTCTGCCCAGGGGCTGAGCTTTCTTGAACTTTGCTGGGTGGAGGTGGCATCTTGGGAAGATGCTCTGCGGATTGAGATACAACAGGATTGGTCATGAGTGGATTCTCCTGGTCGTGGAACGGAATGAAAAGATTGGCGGGCAGGATTTGTTATCTTAAGTTTAGTGAATTAAATATGCTGATATTGATTCCAAAATCGCTTTACCCGGATTGGATTCAACGAATTTCACGTAAACTGTATTTGACTCGCTGAGCTTTTAGCCAACAATTTTGACTAAGCCTAACCAAATATAGCCCAGGATTTCGGTTGATGTCCTGGCCCGATTGAGATTACTTATAATTGAAGCTTCCCAAATTAAAGGATTCAATCCAAGTTTTTTAATGTTACCGCATCAAAAGTTAACAAACTGGCTGGAAACTCGGTGGGTCGCCCCAGCTTACGCGGGGGGGTTGTTGAGCTTTTTGGCGCTATTTTTCTTCGGAGCCGCGACCAATACCATGGCAGGGTGGCTGTATGTGATTAGCGGCACCAGTTTTGCTTTGCTGGGGTTAGCGGCGATCTTACCACCGCGATCGCTCTCAGCACTTCAGATTCATCGCTATCCGATTGAACCAGTGAGTGCTGGTTATCAACTTACTGTCGAACTGGAAATCGAGAATCCTACTCTGCAACCCAAGACCCTACTTCAGGTTCGAGATCAGTTGTCTCCGGAGTTCAAGGCATCGATTACGACCGAATCAACCCTCTCCAACGAGATGACAACAACGGTCATAGAAACACTAGCGGCTCAAAGTACTCATCGCTGGGTATACTACCTCCCAACCCAAAACCGAGGGATTTATAACTGGCAGAACGTTGAGCTGAGAACGGCAGCTCCTCTGGGGCTGTTTTGGTGTCGGCGTTCGTGGTCTGCTCCAGTCAATGTGATCGTTTACCCGGTAGTGTTGCCCTTGAGTTACTGTCCGCTGATTGACAATATCGGTGAAGATATTAGCCCCCAGGTACAAGACCGAAGACATCAGCAAATGGCAACGGAAGGATTAACCCGCGCCCTTCGCCCCTATCGCTATGGTGATCCGACTCGATTAATTCACTGGCGCACCAGCGCCCGTTATGGAGAGCTGCGAATTCGGGAGTTGGAAATCTCGACTGCGGGCCAGGAAGTGGTCATTGCTCTGGATAGTGGCGGAGCTTGGCAGCCGGAAATATTCGAGCAAGCTGTAACAGCAGCAGCATCTCTGTATTTCTATGCGGCGCGTGCTCAGTTGAATGTACAGCTCTGGACAGCCGCAACAGGTTTGGTTCGGGGGAATCGAGTCGTGCTATCTAGTTTGGCAGGAGTCATGGCTGGCGAAGAAATTGCCCATGACCTGCCGCAACAACCGCTGATTTGGCTGACTCAGAATCAGGGGAATTTAACCCACCTCCCTTCCGGTAGTCGTTGGGTACGATGGCCAGATTTATTGAAACCCCATAACACCACATCAGGTTTGGGTGTAAAGGGATTGGAGATCAACTTGGAGCAGCCTTTAGAACTACAGCTACAATCACAGCTTGTTTGATTGACACGATTGTTCATTCTTGAGGAAAGTTTGCAGATTTTTCCGGAAAATCCAAGGTGTCACAGAAATACTTGATAGTAGATGCACCCTGGTCAATAGCCCTCTGCGTAATGTAGAGGGTTTTTTTTGCTTGATTTTGTCGTCTGGCTATTGGACTCTGAATTGGGTTCGTTGTTGCTGGGTTTGATTTAAATAGGCATTTAAGTTGGGCCAGTTCTCCTGTTCGATTTGTTCAATTAATTGATCCAGGGTCTGACGATAGGCATAGAGTGACTTGAGAACAGCAGAACGGTTGTATTGGGCCATCATGGTTCCCAGCTCCGGATTCCCTCCTCCCACCCGACTGGTATCTCGAAATCCTGAACTAGCCAGTTGATAGGCAAGCTGCCGTGTCGTGGTTGATTCCTCAGTTTGACTTGCGGTGATCAGACTGGCACTGACCATCACAGGTAAATGGGAAATCCAGGCTACGGCCTGATCGTGTTCACTCGGGGGACAGTGCATCACGGTTGCGCCCAGAAGATGGGCCAGAGCAGTGACAACACTAACGGCTGCTGCGGCTGTGGTTTCCGTCGGGGTAATCACGTAGGGTTGACCCACAAACAAATTCAATAACGCGGCTTCAATCCCCTGTTCAGCGGTTCCGGCCATGGGATGTCCGCCGACAAAGTTGGGCCAGAGTGAATTAGCCGCTGCAACAATCGGTTGTTTTACCGAACCCACATCGGTGACAATTGTGGTCGGCTTCAAAATCGGAACCAACTGTTCCAGAGTCGGCACAATTAACCCAATCGGAGGACAGAGAAATATCACGTCAGCCGCCTGAAGATTGGCCAAATCAGTGCTGGCAGTATCCACTATCCCAAGCTCTACCGCCCGCTCACAGGTGAGTTGCCGACGGCTGACACCGATTAATTCACTGGCTAAAAAGGATTCAAGAAACGGGCTGAAGTCTGTGACTGAGTCTGGAAGAGGGTTGAATCTCGCTGAAAATTGGTCTGGACTACGCCGAATCGTTGAGAATTCCAAACCAATTGATCCACCAATCAAGCCCAAACCGACAATTCCAATCTTCATGATTTCATGCTAAGGGACGTCCTCACCTTGCCCAATCCTCCAGAAAAACATTACAGTATTACAGAGGTTAAGTTTTGTAAAAACAACTTTAGAAGCCATTGACTGCTAGTTTAAGCCAACCCGCAAAACCTGATACATTTCCAATCGCTTGGTATCGTCTGCACCCACGATGGCAGGGAGGAGAAGCAGCGGTGAGACAGGGACTCCCCCACGATCAGCTTGCCCCAGCCTGGCAAATTCTATTGCTTGGAGACGGTTCGCCGACCCGTCATTTACAACTGCTGAGTGGAGAAGCTACAGAAGTCGATGTGATTGATATGTCTGCAATCGGCATGGAGGACGATGGCGCACCGGATTTAATCGAAGCCGTTCCCAGCCCCCGACTCCGCCGCCAGGTCTGGCTCAGAACAGCTTCTGGACAACGTCTGGCCTACGCAACATCCTGGTGGGAGGCTAGCCACGTGGATGAATACTTGCAGAATCGTGAATTGCCGATTTGGGCCAGTTTGGCCCGACTGAGAACGGAACTTTACCGAGATGTTCAGGGACTCTATTATGGAGATTCAGAAGCCCTAGAGTCAGCCTTTGGATTCTCTGGGCCGTTCTGGGGTCGGCATTATCTGTTTTGGCACCACGGCGAACCTTTGACTCTGATCTACGAAGTGTTTTCTCCCTATCTAATTCGGTATCTGGGGCCGATGCAGCGAGGAATTGAGGAGAATGAATTGGATAAAAACCTGTTCAATCGCGCTAGCTCTACAGTCAAGTGAGATCATTGATTGGCAACATCCGCAGGTTGTCCGACTTGCCCAGTCTTTAGCGTGGGATTGTGATACCCCTGAAGCAACGGCCAAAGCTTGTTTTGAATGGGTCAGAGATAATATTTATCACAGTTGTGACTATCGGATGAATCCTGTGACCTGTCGGGCTTCGGAAGTACTGCAGCACCGAACGGGTTATTGCTATGCCAAGAGTCATCTATTAGCAGCTTTATTGCGGGCCAATCAAATCCCTGCTGGATTTTGTTATCAGCGTCTCAGCATTGATGATCAGGGAGAACCGTTCTGTCTCCACGGGTTCAATGCAATCTACTTGCCTGAATTCGGTTGGTATCGGGTTGATCCACGGGGGAACCGGGAAGGGATTAATGCCCAGTTCACCCCGCTGATGGAACAATTGGCTTACTCAATTCGCTTGCCAGGAGAGCAAGATTTTCAACAAATCTGGTCAGAACCATTGCCGATTGTAGTTAGTGCTCTACAAACCTACAAGACTTGGGATAGTCTGTCAGACAATCTACCGGATTACAAATCTGCGTCCGTCACTGCCCCCTGACTGCTAGAGGAAACCAACTTCGCATATTTCGCTAGAACCCCTTTTGTGTAAATCGGTTGAGGTGGTTGCCAGTTCTGGCGCCGCTGCTCCAGTGCTTCAGGTGAAACATTGACCTGGAGCGATCGCTGGTGGGCATCAATCGTAATGCTATCGCCTTCCTGGATCAGGGCAATGGTTCCGCCGACAGCGGCCTCTGGGGCCACATGGCCCACCACCATCCCATAGGTTCCACCGGAGAAGCGGCCATCGGTAATCAAGCCGACGGAATCCCCCAGACCTGCACCGATAATGGCCGAAGTGGGCGCTAACATTTCTCGCATTCCAGGGCCACCCTTTGGCCCCTCGTAGCGAACCACAATCACATCTCCTGCCCTGATCTGGCCGTCCAGAATGGCCTTCAAACAGTCTTCCTCTGAATTGAACACGCGCGCAGGGCCAGTGATTTGCGGATTTTTGACTCCAGTGATCTTGGCAACGGCTCCTTCAGTGGCCAAATTTCCTCGTAGAATTGCCAGGTGTCCCTGGGCATAGAGCGGATTATTCCAGGGACGAATGACTTCCTGATTTGGATCGGGTTCATTGGGAACATCGGCCAACTGTTCCGCAACGGTTTTCCCTGTTACTGTTAGGGCCTCGCCGTGAATCAAACCCTGATTCAGCAAAATTTTCATCACCTGGGGAATGCCACCCGCTCGATGCAGATCAACAGTGACGAATCGACCACTGGGTTTCAGGTCACAGAGAACCGGAACTCGACCACGAATTTGTTCAAAATCATCCAGGGTGAGTTCTACCCCTGCTGCGTGAGCAATTGCTAACAAATGCAGTACAGAGTTGGTTGATCCTCCCACGGCCATGATCACCGCAATTGCATTTTCAAAGGCTTGACGGGTGAGAATTTGACTCGGTAGAATGCGCTGCCGAATCGCCTCCATTAGAACAAAGGCCGATTTTTCAGTACTGTCTGCTTTCTCTGCATCCTCAGCCGCCATGGTAGAAGAGTACATCAGACTGATGCCCATCGCCTCAAAGGCTGACGACATGGTGTTGGCCGTGAACATGCCGCCACAGGAACCGGCCCCTGGACAGGCCCGCCGTTCAACTTCTAGTAATCGCCGATCATCAATTTTGCCCGCGCTATGTTGTCCCACCGCTTCAAAGGCACTGACCACGGTTAAATCTTCACCCTCGTAGTGACCGGGCTTAATTGTGCCACCATAGACAAACACAGCCGGAATATTCATCCGAGCAATGGCCAGCATCGCGCCGGGCATATTCTTGTCACAGCCTCCAATCGCCAGTACCCCATCCATGCTTTGGGCATTGCAGGCGGTTTCAATGGAATCGGCGATCACCTCCCGTGAGACGAGAGAATATTTCATCCCCTCCGTTCCCATGGAAATTCCATCACTCACAGTGATCGTGCCGAACATTTGAGGCATGGCTCCCGCCTGACGCAATCCTGTCTCTGCACGCAGGGCAAGATCATTCAGACCTATGTTACAGGGAGTGATGGTGCTGTAGCCATTGGCAAGACCGACAATGGGCTTGGTGAAATCCTGGTCTCCAAATCCCACTGCCCGAAGCATGGCTCGGTTGGGAGTTCGCTGATTGCCCTGGGTAATGGCTTGGCTTCTATAGTTATCTGACATCCCAGATCTCCTTGATTCTGTGTATATCCGCCAGTCTCGTGGTATCGTTGTTGCGAGTTAAGCTAAAGTGCTCGACACAGCGATTGTGTTTGGTTTGATCGCTTCAGTTTTTGGCGTCAAGTTCTTATTGTCTCAAAAGGAAGGCGACTTGGACATTAATGTTTAAAATACAGAACAGAAATAGAGCTGCTATTTAGCCTAATCTAGGGCATTAGCGCAAATGTCTTCAATTGAAAAAACCGGATAACAACCCAGAATATTGGAAGAACAAAGTAGTGGATCGAAACCCATGTGAGGCGAGGATATGCAGGTTGATGAACTATTAGAACAGTATGCAGCAGGGGAAAGGATGTTTCGGTCTGTCACATTGTCAGGCGCAGATCTAAGTGGGGTGGATTTGAGTGAAGTGAATCTAGTTCGAGCTAACCTGCAAAATACAAACTTTACGGGTGCGAACCTCACACGAGTGAACTTCCGGGAAGCCAAGCTGATGAATGTCAACTTGACAGGAGCCAATCTCACCGAAGCGAATCTGATTGGGTCTAATCTAACCCATGCTCAATTCAGCAAGGCTAATTTAACCGGGGCTAACCTTCGGGGATCAACGTCTCGCCATGTCAGCCTGACTCAGGCTAATTTGACTGAGGCCAATATGACCGAGGCCAATTTATCGGATTCCAACTTCGTTGGGGCGACATTAGCACGAGCAACGCTGATTCGGGCCAATCTCACTAAGGCAAATCTGAGTGGCGCATCTCTGGAGAGCTGTAACTTCACTAATGTTATCTTGCGGGATGCCATCCTGGAGGGCGCAAATCTGTTAGGCGCAACGTTGAGTAGTGCGCTGTTAATTGGGGCTAATTTTCATGAGGCGGATATGAGTCGGGTGACGATGATTGGTGCGGATCTGAGCGATGCAAATTTGAGTGCGGCCAATCTTCGGGGAGCTAACGTTAGTTGGTCAACTCTGCGGGGAGCTAACTTAAGCCGGGCTCGTCTTTATCGAACAAAATTGAGCTGGTCAAACCTGAGCGGTGCAAATCTGATTGAAGCAGTACTCCTCGACACTTCCATGCATCGGACGAATCTGAGAGATGCAAATTTGCAAGGAGCGATCCGGCCTGATTAGGAATAGAACTGTCAATACTACCGTCACCCCGTTGAATTTGACTCTCATCAGCCTGGACTTTGAGTAAATGGGGCAGCTAGGTGATGGCTAAATGTGACTCCAGTAGTCTGGTATCCGGACGGGTCGGTTACGATTAGCTCAATGATTATTTGATAGACTCATTTCTGAACTTGCATTGACTTGAAGTATTAAGTAGCTAGACGCAATTAGTTAGAAGATCTTTTTGGGGTGAAGGGGGCGGTGCCCCCTTCCTGGGGCTTCGCCCCAGACCCCCTCCCATTTAATAATTAATAGCGACCCTCTACTTAATCTGAAATTGTAAGTAACTTGAGTCACGATCCCTTCAATTGATCAGGAGCTTAGAAAATCATGCTAAAAGCCAGAGATATTATGCAAACCGATGTGGCAACCATTAAAGGCTCAGCCACCGTTGCAGAAGCTGTCAAGAAACTGAATGAGAACTCTGTCCGGGCTTTGATTGTGGATCGCCGCCACGAGCAGGATGCCTACGGAATCGTAACCGAATCTGACGTTGTATACAAAGTTGCGGCCTTTGGTAAAGACCCAAAGCGGATGCGAGTTTATGAAATCATGACCAAACCTTGCATTTCCATCAATCCTGATCTGGGTGTCGAATACGTTGCCCGCTTATTTGCAAACACCCGACTTCATTTTGCTCCGGTGATTCAAGAACAACTCATTGGGGTCATTTCAGTCAGTGATATTCTACAAAAAGGTGATTTCGTAGAGAAACCCAAGAGTCTTCTCCTGCAAGAGCGAATCGAACAGGCTATCGCTGAAGCCCGTGACATCTGCGCTAGTCAGGGCGCAACATCAAGAGAATGCGCTGCTGCCTGGGATGTGGTGGAGGAGCTACAAGCTGAAGCGGCTCATCAAAAAGCTGAAATTCTCACCAAAACCGCCTTCGAAGAATACTGCGAAGAAAATCCAGATGCCTTTGAAGCTCGGATGTATGATGATTAGTCAAATGACAGACAACTAGCAATTACCACGGCGCACCAATCATGGCAAACCCTGACCAATAGTAGGGATGGGAGAAATCCGCAGATGTGACACCCTCAAACTCAGGGGGCAGAGGCACAGTGCCGTATTCGGTGTGGAGCTGACCAGATTCCAAGCGGACTTTGCCCTGAAGCATAGCAAGTTGTGCCTTTCGTAGTGCCCCTGCTTTAATCGAGCTTTTGTGTAAGTCATTATAGAACTGACTCATCAGTGCTAAGGTACTTTCGTCATTCACGTGCCACAGGCTGGCAATGGCTGATTTGACCCCTGCTTGAATCGCCAATCCTGCAAATCCCAATTCTGCATTCTGATCGCCTACGGCCGTCCGACAAGCACTGAGAACCAGCAGTTCTACAGGAGGAGTATCCCAGTTTAGACCCGGCAATTGGCTGATGGGTAAGCGGCCATCCCAGAGTTGAATGTAGGAGTCGTTCGAGGTTCCGGGCTGAAAATCAGCGTGGGTTGCTAGATGGATCACCTCGTAGTTTTTTTGCTGACGTTGATTTCGTAGATTGTCTAAGGTAAAAGATTCATTCAGAAATGATTGACCGGGCCAGAGGGTGGTGATGGTCGATAGTTCTGTGGGGACAGCAGGTAGGGCAGCTTTGTCTTGAAATTCACTGGCTCCCATTGCCAGAACATCTGTCTCTTTCAGAGAGGAATATTTCATATCCACCAAACTGGTGGTTGGAATGATGCTGTAGTTGTACTTTTCGATCAGATGTTGTTGCCCATCCCACAGCGTCGCTATCGGAATACTCCGTAGACCCTTGCCAAGAGAGAATAACAGAGTTGTTGCTCCCATTTGCTGTAGATCTGATTCAATTGGTTGAATCATCCACTGATAGAGCTGTTGTGCAGGTTCTCGATAACCTTTTGTGGTGTGTTCTCTGGGGTTGGTGATTTTCAAGTAGAGGTTGTGAATCGTTGAAGACAGCTTTTCTGGAGTTGCCTCCACAACGCTGCGTCGGATAGGTTCTCCCGATGAACTCATCAGAACCAACTCTAACTTGTCATCCTGGACGGCAACGTAAACTACAACGTAAACTTCCTGGGTTTCAGCTTCGATTTTTTCTAGGCCGCTTTGCAAAGTTTGGCGATCGCGAACGCCTGTTTGCTTCAACCCCAGATAGTCACTAAATTCTGCATTGCGTCCCTCCTCTAATAGGGACAAGGTTGCATCAACATTCGTTGTCTGAAAAGCCCGTTGGTCATTGGCAGTGATTAACCCCTGCGGTACGAGGGTTTCTCCGACTTCGGCAGTGCTTTCATCACCAGCATCAACTGGGCCTTCAGCATTACTAGAATCAACAGGGCTTTTAGACTCAGCACTTTTATCAGGGACTGCTCGATTAACCGATTCGACAGGAGCGCTGGAATCCACCCTCTCAGCAAGACCTCCCCGATTTGTGAGCTGAAGTGGGCCTTCACCGACAGCTATAGAGCCTTCTGAATCACTTGATTCAATTCGAGTCCTGATTCTCGCTAGAGCTACAGGAGCTGGGGGTTCAGAAGTGTCCAAGCCAACAGATTCAATCAAATCAATTGGCACTCCGAATTCTCCTACATCGGGCGGTAAAAATCCAACGGGAAATACAAAAGGGACACAGGAAAATCCAGGAGGTACAAACAAAACGTAAAAAACAA
>JBHJGO010000148.1:0-29207 GCA_050331715.1 Microcoleaceae cyanobacterium | reverse complement strand
TTCAGATATTTACAATGAAAGTTCTGTTCATTGTTCTACGGCAAAATCCAGACCAAGTTGCCCAAATTCACAGCTATTTGCTAGATGTAGAACCTGTAAACACTGTTCTAGACTGCCTCAATCTAAACAAGTGGGAACACGACGGTACTCTTGCCTTTCGTAAGAATTGCCGTAATACAATCTGCGGCAGTTGTTCGATGCGAATTAATGGTCGGGCAGCCCTGGCTTGCAAAGAAAATATTGGCAGTGAAGTGGCCCGTCTGGAAAAAATTAACCTCGGAAAATCGGACGTTCCGGAGATGACCATCGCCCCCATGGGGAACTTTCCCGTGATTAAGGATCTGGTGGTCGATATGAAGCAGTTCTGGAATAACTTGGAGGAAGCTGAACACTACGTTAGCACCGAGGGACGATCCATTCCAGAGCGAGAATTTCTCCAGACTCCAGAGGAACGGGCAGAACTGAACCAGAACGGGAATTGCATTCTCTGCGGTGCGTGCTATTCCGAATGTAACGCTCTGGAGGTGAACCCAGAATTCGTCGGCCCCCATGCCCTGGCCAAAGCGCAACGGATGGTCGGGGACAGTCGCGATGCCAAATCAGAGCAGCGGTTAGAACAATATGCTCAAGGTATTTCCGGTGTTTGGGGATGTACTCGCTGTTTCAACTGCAATAGTGTTTGTCCAATGGAGGTCGCGCCGCTGGATCAGATTACCCAGATTAAGCAAGATATCCTGGAGCGCAAGGATAAGAATGCCAGTCGTGCCATTCGCCATCGCAAGGTCATGGTTGATCTGGTGAAGCAGGGCGGATGGGTCGATGAGCGCAAGTTTGGTTTATTTGTGGTTGGCAATTACTTCCGCGATATTGAGGGACTGCTGAGCCTTGGCCCATTGGGATTACGCATGCTGACACGGGGCAAATTTCCTTTGACTTTTGAACCCTCTGAGGACGTTGCTGCGGTGCGATCGCTAATTGAATCCGTCGAGCAATTGGAGAAAAAATCATGAGCCAACCTGATACTGAAAAGCTGAATCCTGAAGGTTCTAATCCTGAGAGTTCTGGCCCTGAGAGTTCTAGCCTTGAGAGTTCTAGCCCTGAGAATTCTAATCCTGAAGGTTCTGGTACTGAACCCACCAGTTCTCAACCCGTAAGCTCTGAAACTGAAAGCACCGAAGCTCTTGAACCTGCTCCAGCATTTGGCTGGACGAGCTATGCTGAGCGGATCAACGGTCGATTTGCCATGGTGGGTTTTGTTTTATTAGTGCTCCTGGAAGCAATTACCCATCAAGATTTATTCACCTGGCTTGGCTTACGTTAGATAAATCAAAGCCCACCTTGATCTCAGGTGGGTTTTTAAAATTCCGCAAGCTGTCTAAAGCGAATACTGATCAACCTAGATAATCAGAGGCTCAATAACCAGCGCTTCAACAGAGGTATCAGATACCACCGCGAGGGTTTCTCCAGTTGATCGAAGAACAATTGACACATCGAGGTCACTGCCTCCGCTGACGTTGTCCTCGACAAAATCTAGGTCAGCCACTGTGATTCCACCCTGCAGAAGTATGCTGTCAGCACCCCGACCATAATCGGTAATGGTGTCTGTGCCCGCTCCCGGCCCGATGACAAACTGATCATTCCCGAACCATCCCGTATAGGTATCATTCCCTGCATCTCCAAACAACAAATCGTTGCCGTCATCAGCGAACAAACTATCATTGCCTTGACCGCCATAGATGCTGTCTGCACCTGCACCTGCATCGATAATGTCCTGTCCACTATTACCGAAAACCGTGTCCGCCCCTGAGTTACCATTTAGGAAATCATTTCCTATATCTCCGAAGATAACATCGCCTCCTGATGAACCTCGAACGTCATCATCTCCTTGTCCGGCAAAGATCCAATTGTTGCCGTTGAAATCATTGATAACATCGCTGCCGGGGCCACCAAATAGCGTATCGTTACCGCCTTTTCCTCGAAGCGTATCTCCACCCTCCAGCCCAAAAATAGAATCAGGGCCGTTGGTTCCATCTAGCTCATCGACATTAGGAGTTCCGAAGATTGGTACGATAGATGTCATAACTTGTTGCTTCCTATTAATGTTCCGTTGATGTAATAGTCTTGACTCGCTCAAGCATACACAAACCCGATCACTGTGTGCTGCGGGTCACTGATTCTGCTATGGCGAGTCAATGAATCAATCTGGATTAAGCTACAGGCGGGGCGTTCGGTTTTTCGGAAGAGTTTTTCGTGAATCTTTTGGTTTGGAGATGAAAGTTGCCTAGACTATAAGGGATTCCTAGCAAACCTGAACCATGTCGATTCAAGATCATGTTGTGCCTAACCCAGAGGAGAAGACAGAAAACCCGCAAGGATCAGACGCTGAAGATAAGGACAAAAAGCGCAAGTTATCTGGCATAGAAACCGTTGAGGCTTCCCATGAACTTACTCTCAGGGACAGAAGCTACAAATATCTCTCCCGCGCAGGTGTCCTGCCCCTCAAGGATGAATTTGGTGAAACTGAGGCTGAGATTTTCTTTGTTGCGTATGAATTGGAAGGCATTGCCAATCGCTTAGACCGCCCCTTAACGTTTGTTTTCAATGGTGGGCCGGGTTCATCTTCTGTCTGGCTGCATCTGGGAGCCCTTGGCCCTAGACGGGTTCAAATGGAGAAAGAAGGCTGGATGCCACCCCCGCCCTATCGATTGGTAGAGAATGAATACACCTGGCTCGATCAAACTGATCTGGTTTTTATTGATCCGGTAGGCACTGGCTATAGTCGAGCCATTAACGAAGCCGCTGATAAAAAGTATTGGAGCTTTGAGGGAGATATCAAATCGATTGGGGCATTCATCCGGTTGTATTTGACCCGTTATAAGCGCTGGAGTTCTCCCCTTTACCTGGCAGGGGAGAGCTATGGAACCACTCGGGCAGCGGGCTTGGCGAGTCATCTGGTGGAACAGGGGATTACCTTTAATGGCATCATCTTGATTTCAACAGCGCTGGATTTGAGACCGATCTTTTTTACTCAGGGGGATGATCTCCCCTTTCAACTGTTTGTACCAACCTACACAGCAACGGCCTGGTATCACGGGAAGCTGGACGATGAACTTCAGCAACGCAGCTTGTCTGATCTGTTGGCAGAAGTTGAAGCCTGGTCAGAGAGCGATCTAACGATAGCTTTGATGAAGGGCGATCGCTTGATGGACAGTGAACGTCATCGTGTGGCAGAACAATTGGCCTACTATACGGGCCTGGAGGTGGGTTTTGTTTTGGGGTCAAATCTGCGGGTTGATATCTTTCGATTCTGCAAGGAATTGCTGCGAGATCAGCGGCGCAGTGTGGGACGCATGGATTCTCGTTTCAAAGGGGTAGAGGCACTGACGGTGACGGAACGACCGGAGTTCGATTCGGCACTACTAGCGATTCAGGCTCCTTTTACGGCAACACTCAACCATTACGTGCGGGCGGATCTGGGAGTTGAAACCGATTTCAGCTATGAAATTATTAATTTGAATATCCTGGAGAAATGGGAATGGGAGAAAGGAGCGCTGCCGAGTACGGGCGAAGCACTGAGGGGGGCGATGGCGAAAAATCCGTTTATGCGAGTGTTTGTGGGTCAGGGCTATTATGATTTGGCGACCCCTCACTTTGCAACGGTTTATATGGTTTCCCACATGAATATTGATCCTGAACTGCGGCGTCAGCTTCAGATTTCGTATTATGAAGCAGGTCACATGTTTTATGTTGACCTGGAATCTTTGGCGGTGTTCAAGCGGGATATTGACCAGTTTATTCAAGGTCGTTAGGGGTTTCGGCTGAACGTTTGACGCTGAATATTTGGCGCTGAATGTTTAGCGCTGAACCTTTTGAAATGAATTCCTTAGAAATATTCGAGGTAGCAAACCGATGAGTCTAATTGAAACGGCAAAACTGCTAGCAGGATACAAAGCCTGGGCGAATGAAATCACCTTCGGAGCAATACAATCCCTATCAGAAGGTGAAGCCACGAAGGAACGCGAAACCCGATACCAAAATATGGTTCATACCCTAAATCACGTTTATGTGATTGATCGAATCTTTCAAGCCCACTTGGAACAGAAACCCCATCCCTACACAACGCGAAACACAGAAACCCATCCACCCTTAGAAGAGCTATGGCAGTTGGTTAAACCAGTTGATCAGTGGTATGTGAATTATGCCAATTCTATTTCTGAAAAGGAATTGTTAGAAGTTTTAGATTTTAAATTTGTTGATGGGGGAGCAGGAGTGATGTCACGTCTTGAAATGATCATGCATGTGGTGAATCATGGAACCTATCATCGAGGATTAGTGAGTGACATGATGTATCAGGTTCCCGTTGTTCCTCCAGCCAATGATTTGACCATTTATTTGAGAGATATTGTGAGTTGAGTAATTTGCCCTGTCAATTCTGGGGTGAATTTCAAGTCTCTACATAGATGTTCCTACTCTGGCAAGAAGCTGCTTCGCATCCAGAAAAAGGGGCAAGTCCTATGGGTGGTCTTCAGACTTGCTGCCCTACAGACTTTCTAGTGATTAAAGCGGCAATTCCTTACAAATTAAAGTCAAATTCATCATCTTCGGCAAAGATGAAGTCAATGTCTAGATCCAGACGATTTGGCAAATTACCATCATCAATCAAGACACCTAAGAATCGACCATCAAACAGTTGGAGAGCAATATCGAAGAACCCATCCTGATTTACATCAATATTCCGCTCTAGGGAAATTGGATCAATGTCATCTCTCAAATCTTCACGAATGGCAATCTTGTCTCCCGTAGAAGAACGATCTCCAGCCGTGAAATCACCAATGGCATCCACCCGCAGAACATCGCGATTGGCTTCACCGTCATCGAAAACAAAGGTATCATCGCCTTCGCCGCCGAGCAAATCATCTCGACCCCCATCACCGTCGAGAATATCGTTATCGCGATCGCCAAACAGCAGATCATTCCCTTCATCACCAAAAAGTTCATCGTCCCCTTGACCGCCATAGAGGGTATCAAGGTTGAATCCGCCTTCGAGTACGTCGGAACCAAGGTTACCAAAAACTTGGTCGCTACCAGAGTTCGCAAAGACTCTATCGCCACCTTGACCACCAAAGATCGTATCATCGTTGAAACCCCCTGTCATGGTGTCATCTCCGGCATTCCCATTGACCAAGACTCGATCATTAATATTCGGAGATTGGAGGCTATCATTTCCTGCTAGAAGTAGAACCTCAGCATTTGCAGCCTCACCTGGAGCTAAAAAGATTGTATCGTCCAAGTCAGTGGCAGCCAGGATTGGCACTCCGAAAAACCCGATCCCAAGGTTAACAAAACTACTTGTCATTCTTCTATAATCCTTTTGTACAACGTAGAACTGTGCTCACTCTACAATGGATGGAGTGGTCTGCACAGCGTTCTATTAGGGCAAAAGCAACTTTACTTTTACCGGCCTAGTACAAATCCTATACAGACCCCTTTGAACTAAATCCGCCAATTTTTTGCAATCACCCAAAAAAACTTGTAGCACTTTTAACCAGGCAATTGGGTAACTGAATTAGTGTACTATCAACTTTTTTCAGAAAACCTCTGTGTCAGTTTTTGAACTGGTTGAGCAGTGATGATTCTGTCCTGAATCAGCCATTCCTATAAATTTGACAGGCCTGGTTTCGTTGTGAAGATGATAGAAAGCGATATTCTGAATCTTGACAAACCTTCTGATAGAAATTCAAATCATTCGCAGCCCCCTGACAAATATTTTGGTAAGTTTTTTGTTGTTCATGAAGCCGAAAGTAGGCTAATGTTTGGTCTACAAATCCAACGTTGTAGTTTGCAAAAATCCGCCACCATAGGTCTAGATCGACCAATTGATTCAGTTTTGGGTCAAATCCACCAACGGTTTCTAAAATATCTCGACGGAGTAAAACAACACTCGGTTCACCAACCTTATTAATCGGATGATGAAATAAGTTTGGGTCAGTGAGCAATTGTTGTCCAGACTGAATCCGAGTCAGATTTGACCAGGCTCGGTGCAGCGATTGAAAGTCCTGATAAATTCCCTGTAGATCTGGATTATCTGCTGCTCCATTGGAAAGAATCATCTCCCGTACAGCAAAAACCAAACCAATCTCGTTATCTAGTTCAGCCACCTTTACCATTTCTTCAATACAGTTTGGATCGAGTAAATCGTCTTGAAAGAGTAACTTGATATACCGACCCTGAGCCTTTGACATCGCAAAATTACTATTCTCAGCCAATCCATAGGACGTATGGGAAAAAATCTGATAGGGGATGAATGACCCCTGTAGACCAGTCTGACAAATTTCTACGGTTCGATCCGTGGAATTATCGTCGGAAATAATCAGCTCTATGTTGGAGTAGGTTTGAGTTAAAACACTTGAAATTGCTTCTCGAATGAATTTTTCACCATTATACGCAGGGATACAAACACTGATCAGGGGATGGTTTTGGGAGACAATATTGTTTAAAATAACTTCAGGACTAGCAGTTTGTAATGCAGAATTTTGGTGATTGTTCAGCCATTGTTCTCGATAGAATAAAATTCCAAACCTAAGATTTTGCGGTGTTAGAGCTTGATGGATTACAGGTTTAATTGTAAGGTCAGAGATTTTAGTAGAAGGATTGAAAGACCTGACCTCTATGATTTCTAGAATATTCAGGTTAGTAATCTGATCCAGGTCAATCTCATGTTGGTCAATTTCTGAACTGGGTAGGGATAATAGGAAAATGTACTTGCCATTAGTATTCTGAATCACTGCATCCAACGATTCAATCAAATTCCAATGATTTTCGGAAGTAATGATCTGAAAATCACAGCCCAAGTTCCCCAAATACTGTGAGAGTTCTGGTTCTTGAGCAAAGCTTAATTCTCGATCAAGGATAACGATCTCGTAGTGATAGCTTAGGCTAGCTTCAAGTTGAAATAACAAATCAATCGTGCTACCAAAATCTTGAGATGAGCCTGATGGAATTAAAATAATCGACAGAATAACAGGTTCAGATTCATGCTGCATCATCATGTTATCTAAGCAATGTTATCTAAGCAATGTTATCTAGGCAATACTATCTAAACAGGCTGAGCATAGGGGCCTTGCTTTAGTGCATTTGCCAAAGCGTTATTATTCGCCCGTAGACCCTCGTAGAAAAACAACACCTCTCCAGAAACTCCTCGGAATCGATTGTATTCAATCCCCTTCAATAAATCTTCTGGACTGATTTGATAGTCCCCCACACGAATTAGCACACCCGGAGAAAGCTTGGGTAACTGATGTTTCTTAAACTGAACATCAACCAGTTGATCGACCAGGCTTTTATAGCCCCAGAAATTACGGCGGTAGAGTTGAGGATGAATCATATCAACCAGATCTTGGTCAATCCAGGCAATATAATCTTGCAAATATTCATTCAGTCCCCAGCTATAGATACTTGGAGACATGGAAATCAAAACATGGGGTTTTGCAGCTTTAACTGCTCGGAAGAGACGGCCCAGAAATTGCGTTAGGATATCCGCACGCCATTGTAACCAACGTTTGTCTTTACAATTTAGCGGGGGTCTTTGCCCTGTTTCCTGGGTGTAGCGCTCAATAATGGCAGGATTATATCCTCCCTCTGAGGGCATTGCAGGCATGCGGTCATCCCCTTGAATTCCCTCAATGTCATAGTTTTTGACGACTTCTAGAACGAGGTCAATCATGAAATTCTGCACCTCAGTGTCCAGGGCATTCATCCATTCAAAGCCATTTTTAGTTAATAGTTTGCCCTGTTGATCAAGCGCTGACCATTCTGGTTTTTGTTGTAGGATTCTGCCGCCATTTTTCCGATAGGAGCAAGCGAAACCATATTCAAACCAGGGAATGACCTTCAGACCCACTTGATGGGCGGCTTCAATCAGTTCTTGTAAGGGGTCACGCCCCTTCATATAAAAATCAATTTCTATCCCAAAATTCTGCTGCATAATCTGGCTGGGATAGAGCGTAACACCTCGACCCCAAACCACTGGAAACACCGTATTAAACCCAGTCTGTGCCAAAAACTGCATCGCTTCTACGATTGTTTGGCGAGAATAAAGTACTCGACTATCAGTACTAGTGACCCAAACCCCACGAATATTCATGCAACCCTTTCCCTTGATACAAAGCGTCAATTTTGGCCTGTTTTCAATCAAGTTTAACGGATTGTTGGGTGGGTTTCATGGGTTCAACTTGACCAATGGTCTGCTTCTCTCAACTTTGTTCAATAACTTTGTTCAATCTTTTCTCGTCAAACTTGGATAAAACTGACTTGACCAGCGCCAACTTGACTTGATTGGGCCGTCTTCTTCAAACAAAATAGGATGCTTGAGCGTGGTGCGATTTTCTAAAATCGGCAGATCCTGCTCGAAGGTAGCAGCCACATCTTGCTTCAGCATTCTGGTCAGAATTAAACTGAGAGGCCAGGGGAGCAGTTTTTTCACACTGAAGAAAATTTCGATATCCAGGTGTTCCTCGTCAATCGGTGTCCCAGTGAAAATTGTCAACATTTCTAGCTTGATCTTGCCCTGTGTCCAGTAATAGCTCACATCGTAGGCCGGGCCGTAATAAATCGTTGTGACACCCCCTTCCTTGTCGATCAACTTTCCAGCAGCCATCGCATCTAGGTTATATTCCTGGATCATTCGATGGGTGAGTACTGGCCCATCAATTTCAATCCCCAGGCTGCGGGCCGAATCAAAGGTCTGACCGTGAAGATTTGACAAATGGGCCACATCGACACTGTTTTCCATGTAGTATTGCAGCGTGGTTTTCACTGTCCAGCGCCGCACAGATTCTAAGGGCATCCATTTGGGGTCAGCGAGTTCTGGCACTGGAGGAACTTCCCAATTCGGGGCCTGAGCTTGATCGTGGTAGTACATGAGAATCAAGCCATTCATCTCTCGCACCGGCCAGGTCGGAATCTGAACCTGCGGTAAACGTTTATCGGGATAGGGGACGTAGGTACATGTTCCGGAGCCGTCCCATTTCCAGCCGTGATAGGGGCAACGAATCGTATTACCGTGCACCGTACCGCCGCAGCCCAAATGTGCGCCCATGTGGGGACAATAGGCATCTATCAGATAGGGGTGGCCATCTTCCCCCAAGAAGAGAACGAAGTCTCGATTGAAGTAACGCAGCGGCAAAACTTTTTTCGCCTGTAGCTCCTGGTGAGTGGCGATCCGGAACCAACTGTTGGGGAAGCCGAGGGAGGAATCTTGAGTTTTTGTCTGATTGAGATCCTGAACCATAGTATTTCTTATTTTAGGAGTTGTATTTTTCATACGGATCAATTCTGCATGCTTCCGGTCAGAATCCATCTGATGTCTGAGGCAAATGCCCTAGCAAATCCTGCAAATGGCGTTTAACTAGACTGATCCGTTTGATTTCAGGACAAAGGTAAAACTATAATGCTGAAGCTGCCGTTTTTCCTCTAACCTATCAACTCTTAAGACCTTCTCAAGAGATCCGCTTGCTGAATGAGTGGCCCAGAAAATTCCGACATCACAACCCTGGTTGATCTCCTGCGCTATCAGGCAGAACAACCCCATGATCAACCCGTCTATACGTTTCTGACAGATGGAGAACTAGATGCTGTCAGCCTCACGTATCAGACCTTGGATCGAAAGGCGAGAGCCATCGCTGCCCATCTCCAATCCTGGTATCGGCCAGGAGAGCGTGCCGTTCTCCTTTACCAACCCGGACTTGATTATATCAGTGCTTTTTTCGGATGTCTCTACGCAGGGATTATAGCTGTTCCTGCCTATCCACCTCGTCCGAATCGCTCTCTCCAGCGACTTCAGTCCATTCTGAAGGATGCAGAGGCCAAGGTCGCTCTGACCAGCGAGGCCATCTTCTCCAGCTTGCAGCGGCGAGCAGAGTCGTTGCCTGAACTGGAAAATGTGGCGTGGCTAGCGACTGATATTCTCGATGAAACTCAGGCGAACCAGTGGCAACCCCCAGATCTCAACCGTGAGAGTCTGGCATTCCTGCAATACACTTCTGGTTCTACAGCCTCTCCCAAAGGGGTGATGATCTCCCATGAAAATTTGCTGAACAACTTGACAGCCATCAAGCAGTGTTTTGGACATTCAACGGAGAGTCGCGGGGTGATTTGGTTGCCGCCTTACCATGACATGGGATTGATTGGAGGGATTTTACAACCCTTGTTTGGTGGGTTTCCAGTGACATTGATGCCACCGTTGATGTTTCTCCAACGTCCAATCCGCTGGTTGGAGGCAATTTCACGGTATCAGGCAACCACTAGCGGGGGGCCAAACTTTGCTTATGATCTGAGTGTGCGCCGAACCACACCGGAACAGCGCGCAAGTTTGGATTTAAGCAATTGGACATTAGCCTTCAATGGGGCTGAACCGATTTATCACGAAGTGCTAGATCGGTTTGCTGAGGCGTTTGCACCCTGCGGATTTCGTCGAGAAGCCTTCTATCCCTGCTATGGCATGGCAGAGGCTACGTTAATCATTACGGGTGGCGCTAAGGAACAATCCCCGGTTCTCAGAACGCTAGAAGCGGAAGCTCTGGAACAAAATCGAGTTGCTCCGGCCAATGGCAGTAGAAACGGTAGCAGCCACCAGGTCAGAACGTTGGTCGGTTGCGGTCACTCCCTCCCAGGCCATCAGGTACGAATTGTGGATCCGGGCACTCTAGCTCCCTGTGGCAATCGGGAAATTGGAGAAATTTGGGTATTGGGTTCTAGTGTTGCTCAGGGATATTGGCATAATCAAACCGCCACGGTAGAGGCCTTTCAAGCCTATCTTTCCTCAAACCGAGAGGGGCCATTCCTTCGGACGGGAGATTTGGGATTCCTAGACGAAAATGAACTATTTGTCACGGGCCGCCTCAAGGACATCATTATCATTGGTGGGCGTAATCATTATCCCCAGGATATTGAATGGACGGTCGAGCATAGCCATGAACTGATCCGACCCAATTGCTCGGCGGGATTTTCTATCGAGGTGAACGGAGAGGAGCAACTTGTCGTTGTAGCTGAAGTAGAGCGGTACTATCGTGAGCCGGGTTCTAGTCGGTCAAAACGGGTAACTGAAACGTTTGATTTTAAGGATTTAGTCCAAACAATCCAACGGGCAGTTTCCCAGAATCACGACCTTTCGGTCTATACAGTGGCATTGCTCAAGGCCGGAACAATTCCTAAAACTTCCAGCGGCAAGATTCAGCGCCATGCCTGTCGAGCTCAGTTTCTAGCCGGAACCCTCGACATCCTGGAAACTTAGTTTAGTCTGGAAGTTTAGCCTAAAAACTTAGTTCGGAACTTACATAGAAGAGCATTTAAACATGGATCTAAATACGATTATGCAATCATCAGGTCACTTCAACCTGGTGGCGTCCCCTTCCTCCATCCCTGATCCTCATGGCAAAATAACCATCATGCCTTTTCCAGCGTTGCAATTAGTGCAATTGATTCTGCGACGACAGCAGACCGGGGATCAGCAATTAGGGGGCCATATTCGAGCCAGCAAGGTTGGACAACACCAGCGGACGACTGTCCACTGCCGACCATCTCGAATCTCAAGTGATGCTAGAGTTTTAGCGTGTTAGAGGAGTGAATCATGCAACTGTTGAATCAGTCATTAAACGGTAAGGGAGTTCCCAGGCCACCACTTTTGAGCTATGAAGAACCATCTCCAACGAGTCCTCTCGCATCTCACCAGAATGTCGAGACCATTCAGAGTTGGTTAGTGGCTCAGATTGCCGGACGACTCGGGTTGAATCCTGACGAAATCGATATCCAGGAAGACTTTGCAAACTATGGTCTCAATTCAATTGAGGCGGTGAATCTCTCAGGAGATTTGGAGAATGTTCTGGGCTGTCGACTGTCTCCCACAATTCTGTGGGACTATCCCAACATCCAGGCGTTATCTAAGTATCTGGCGGAAGATATCGCAGCCGATACGGGGAACGCTCGAAGTTATGCTCAGAATTCTCAAAACGATACCCAAGTAGGTCGCTCGATTCCATTGGAACAAGCTGAACAATTATTAGCAAATCTAGATCAGCTTTCTGATGAAGAAGTCGATGCTCTCTTGAAATCGCTATTGTCTGAAGAGGAAAACGATTAATGCTAAACCTATCAACCCAAGTCTCCGAGCGTATTGACCATTTGTCGCCCCAAGAAAAGCGTGCGCTTGTGGCCCAGCTACTCCGACAGCGGATCGAGGCAAAAGCCACTCCAGAGATTCCGGCTGAATATTACCAATTCGATCTCTCCCCAGAGTACCTGAAGCTCAGGCAACAACAGCAGGACGTTGCCGCACTGCAAGTCGGCAATCCCTTTTTTATTCCCCAGGAGGGCATTACCAGTAATGTCACCCAAGTAAAGGGTCAGGAGTTAATCAACTTTGCCACCTACAACTACCTGGGCATGTCTGGTGATCCCTACGTTTCTCAGGCGGCTAAGGATGCAATTGAGCAGTACGGTACTTCTGTGTCTGCTAGCCGCTTGATTTCTGGTGAGAAGCCCCTGCATCGCGAATTGGAACGGGCGATCGCCGACTTCATTGGCACAGAGGATTGCATTGTATTTGTTGGCGGTCATGCAACTAATGTGACGACTGTGGGCCATCTGTTTGGTCAGAATGACCTGATTGTGCATGATTCTCTTAGCCACAACAGTTTGTTGCAGGGCTGTATTTTGTCCGGTGCAACCGCAGTTGCCTTTCCCCACAACGATTGGCAGGCGGTAGATCGGATCCTCCAGGAACGTCGTCATCGCTATCGTAGAGTGTTAATCCTGATTGAAGGGGTATACAGTACGGATGGTGATATTCCCGATCTGTCTGCTTTCATTAAGCTAAAGCAGCAGCATAAAACCTTCTTGATGGTGGATGAAGCCCACTCGATTGGAACCATTGGCGAGACGGGTCATGGCATTCGAGAGCATTGCAATGTTAATGCAGGTGACGTTGACCTGTGGATGGGAACCCTGAGCAAGTCCTTTGCTAGTTGTGGCGGTTATATCGCGGGGTCTGCAGCCTTCGTGGAATATCTGAAGTACACCGCACCGGGATTTGTATTCAGTGTGGGAATTTCTCCCCCCAATGCGGCCTCAGCTCTAGCAGCAATTCAGTTGCTAGAACAGGAGCCAGAACGGGTGGCCCGATTGCGAGAACGATCTCAGCTTTTCCTGGAATTGGCGAAAGCAGAGGGACTCAATACTGGAACCAGCAAGGATTCTCCAGTGATTCCGATTATTGTTGGGGATTCCTTGAAGTCGATTCAATTGTCCCAGAATCTCTTCCAACGGGGAATTAATGTGCCTTTCATGATCTATCCCTCCGTACCCCACAATAGAGCGCGTCTCCGCTTCTTCGTGACTTGCAACCATACAGAAGAACAAATTCAACGCACTGTGGAAATTTTGACCGAGGAAGTTGCGAAGCTATAGTTCAGGTCGGGGCGGCCCTCTCCCGCCCTCGGCTTCGTTGCTGATCAAACCGAGTTTGTATCACCGAATCTTTTGTTCAAAATGCCTTTGCCAGCTCGGAGAAAGGGACGGAATTTGTAGCACCTGTTGAACCGCTTGTTGATAGCTCGGTTCTGATTTGTCATGCCCGCCATACAACAGATCACAAACCATCTGAACCGTCATTGACCCTGGGCCAATAGACAGTCTCTGTACTGAATCTCCCGCCTCCACTTCCCCCTCTTGCACCACGCGCACATAGAATCCTGTTCGGCAACTCGCCAGAAATTGGTGTGGAAAATCAGGCTGAGCCATTCTAATGCCCAATTTAAAGCAAGGTCTGCGGGGTTGGGTGACTTCGACTTGAGCGGTTCCTACCTGAAAAATATCCCCAATATGAACTTGGTCATCCGTCATGCCAGAAACCGTAAAGTTCTCACCAAATTGTCCCAGGGTAAAATCATCACGGCCCAGTTCAGCTCGCCAATAGTCGTAGTTCTCGATGGAATAGATGTAAACTGCCTTATGAATCCCACCGTGAACCTTGAGATCGGCTTGACCATCCCCAGCCAGATTGAGCGTCTTCAACTGAACTTTGCCCTGGAGCGGTTGTTTGAAAATCCCCGTCAAGACTTTTTTAT
This sequence comes from Microcoleaceae cyanobacterium, assembly GCA_050331715.1. Taxonomy (GTDB): domain Bacteria; phylum Cyanobacteriota; class Cyanobacteriia; order Cyanobacteriales; family Microcoleaceae; genus JBHJGO01. The sequence goes on along the minus strand of JBHJGO010000148.1, from coordinate 15,087 downwards.
TATCATAAATAACTTCCTGGGGTTTACCCACATTAACTGATAGCAGTTTCATTGTCTTCTTCCTAAACGTGAATTAAGGGGATCAGCTAAAATCTACTTAACTAATCGCCATGGTAAGAGAGGTCGAGATGGCACAGACACCTACACAACCAGAAACCAAAACCCTGTTATTAAATTTACCAAAAACTCTCAAGCTCCATGTCACTCCAGAACAATTTTTTGCCTTGGCTATTAGTAATCGAGAATTACAACTGGAGAGAACTTCCCAGGGAGAGTTGATTGTGAATCCACCGACAGGTTGGGAGACGGGAGAACGTAACCGCAGCATCATCGGACAGCTTGATCGCTGGTATGAAGAAAATGGCAATCTGGGGAAAGCATTTGACTGTTCCACTGGGTTCAATTTACCCAATGGTGCAAATCGTTCTCCCGATGCGTGTTGGATTAGTCAAGAACGTTGGGATGCACTGGCTGAGGAAAAAAAGGGAATATTTGCCAATATTTGTCAGGATTTTGTCGTGGAGTTACACTCAAGTTCTGATACTCTAAAATCCCTTCAAGAAAAAATGCAAGAGTACATGAATAACGGGTTAAGATTGGGTTGGTTCATTGATCCCCAGAATCGAACGGTAGAAGTGTATCGATTGGGTTTAGACGTGGAAGTATTGTCAGATCCAGTTGAGTTGTCTGGTGAAGAAGTCTTGCCTGGCTTTGTATTGAACTTGCGTCGGGTATGGGGTTAAGGATTTTGAAAATATCCAGTGGAGTAACAATTGCTCAATCCGATCTTGTTGTTGACCAGAATTGGGTCGCATCATATCCTAATTCTTCCAACATTTTTCTCAGCAAAGGCAGACTAAGGCCGATTACGTTTGTGTGACAGCCGATAATTTTTTCAATAAACAATCCACCTTTTCCTTCAATCGCAAACCCGCCAGCACATTTCAATGGTTCTCCCGTTGCGACATACTGTTGAATTTGCTGATCGCTAATAACCGCAAAGTAGACTTGAGTCATTTGACTATAAACCACGGTTCGATTGTTCGCAATATCAACTAGAGCATGACCTGTTAGTAACTCCCCAACCTGACCTCGAACAGCCTGCCAGCGTTGAAAGGCTTCCAATTTGTTAGCGGGTTTCCCATAGATTTCGTGATTCACAGCCAGGACAGAGTCGCAGCCTAGAACCAGGGCAGACCTCGGTGCGATAGAAATGTCCAGCGTATTGTCCGTGATTCCTCTTACCACGGTTTCTGCTTTGCAGTGGGCTAGTGTTTTGACTAACTGACTCGGATCAGTCGTTTGAACTTGAGATTCGTCGAAGTGGCTGGGGCAGATGAGAGGTTGGATTCCTGCCATATTGAGTAACCGCTTGCGAGCAGGAGAGGCCGAGGCTAGAACAAGTGTTTTGGCGCTTTCTGTAGACCCTGCCTGGGGGGATTGAAGTACCATGACAACTGTAGGTAAACCCTTACAAGAATTTTCAATACTGCCTTCGACTCTAGTTCTTGCGACTATAGTTCCTGACGACCTTCAATCGCCCGTGCCAGGGTGACCTCATCAGCGTATTCCAGATCTCCCCCCATTGGCAATCCAAAGGCAATCCGAGTCACACGGGTAAAAGGCCGCAGCAGTTGCCCCAGATAAAGCGTCGTAGTTTCTCCCTCAACACTTGGACTGATGGCAATAATCACCTCCTGAACCTCCTGCTGGCTTACCCGTTGAACCAGTTGATGGATGGTAAGCTGCTCTGGGCCAATGCCATCCATGGGAGAGATTACTCCCCCTAAAACATGATATTTACCTCGATATTCACGGGTTTTTTCAATTGCAATCAGATCCCGCGAATCAGAAACAACACAGAGGGTTTTGTCCTCTCGCTGGGGATTGCGGCAGATTTCACAAACTGTTTCAGCGGACAGGTGATAACAGACCCGACACAGCCCCACCTGTTTTTTGGCTTCTACAAGGGCCATAGCCAGAGCTTCCACTTCCTGATCAGGACGCTTAAGCAAGTGCAAAGCCAACCGCTGTGCCGATTTGGGGCCAATCCCCGGCAAGCGCTGTAACTGTTCAATCAAACGGGCTAGGGGACGAGTGTAAACCAGAAGACCTCCAATCAGAGTTTAGGATTCAGGGTTTAAGGAATAGCGATTACCGCCAACCGAATCGAGTAGAGTATCATTAGCGAAGCGTAATGCACCCTTTCTTTCGGTATCTTAGCGAAATTTTGACCCTAACAGGCACAGGCTAAACCGTCAGAGTACGACGTTGAGTAACCATACGATAGGCTTCGATGATATCTCCTTCGATCCAGTCGTTGAAGGTATCTAAACCGATACCGCACTCGTACCCAGCATTGACTTCCTTTGCATCCTCTTTCATCCGTTTGAGGGAATCTAGAATGCCACTGTGGATCGTCTCACCCCCTCGGTTTACCCGAACCTTACAGTTTCGGATCACCTTGCCCGACAGGACATAACATCCAGCAACTTTGGAGCGGCCCACTGGGAAGACAGCTCGAACTTCTACTTGGCCAAGGGGTTCTTCCACCATTTCAGGCTCTAGGAGACCTTCCATGGCCGCTTGGATATCATCCAACAGGTTGTAAATGATGTTGTACTCTCGAATATCAACCCCGGCTTGATCCGCTGCTTGACGTGCGCCATTAGCTGGTGTGGTATTGAATCCAATCAATACCGCATCACTCGCTGCTGCTAAATCAATGTCGGTTTCCGTTACTTCTCCCGGTGAGGCCAAAAGCAACTTCAGTTGTACTTCCTTCTGAGGCAATTTCTTCATCGCATTAACAATCGCCTCAATCGATCCTTGAACGTCAGCTTTGATAATGATGTTTAGTTCCTTCAGATCTCCCTCTTGAGCTCTAGCCGAAAGAGCACTGAGGCTGACCCGTCCACCCTGAGCAATACGAGATTGGCGCTTGGCTTCAGTTCGCTCACTGGCAATGGAAGCTGCATCCTTCTCACTCTGGTAAACATCGAACTCATCACCCGCAGCAGGAACCTCTTTCAGACCCAGAACCTCGACTGCACAGGATGGCGTGGCGTTTTCCACTTTCTCGCCTCGGTCATCCACCATGGCCCGAACTTTACCGTAGACCGAACCTGCAACAACGATGTCGCCGATCCGTAGGGTTCCGTTCTGTACCAGCAAGGTTGCCACTGGGCCACGGGCCTTGTCCAGGTTCGCCTCGATCACTGTTCCCTTCGCTGGTCGGTCTGGATTCGCTTCCAGGTCGGCAACTTCTGCCACCAGTAGAATCATCTCCAGCAATTGATCCAGATTTTGCTGCTGAATCGCACTGACCGGAACCATAATGGTTTCACCACCCCATTCCTCGGAAACCAGGCCATGTTCCATCAACTCCTGCTTGACTCGATCCGGATTTGCAGCCTCTTTATCAATTTTGTTGATCGCGACAACCAACGGAACACCTGCTGCCTTTGCGTGACTGATTGCTTCAATCGTTTGGGGACGAACGCCGTCATCAGCCGCAACAACGAGAATCGCAATGTCTGTCACCTTGGCCCCTCTAGCCCGCATTGCGGTAAAGGCTTCGTGACCTGGAGTGTCTAAGAAGACGACCTGTTGAGCAGCCCCTTCATGCTCCACATCAACGTGGTACGCACCAATATGTTGGGTAATTCCGCCTGCTTCTCCCTGTGCCACCTTGGTTTCCCGAATTGCATCGAGCAGGGTCGTTTTTCCGTGGTCAACGTGACCCATAATCGTGACGACCGGCGGACGACGCTGGAGATAATCCAGATCAGCCTCAGATAGAATTTCTGTCTTCTCTGCCCCGGAAGTCTCCTCCGCCGTTTCTAGTTCAACCTCTAGCTCCCGACAAATTGTCTCAATGCTATTGAAATCAAGGGTTTCAGTGATGTTTACCGCAATTCCCTTCATAAACAACAGCTTGATAATATCTGTCTCAGAGACAGCCAGAACATTGGCCAGTTCCTGAACAGTCATTGCCTCTTCCAGAACCAGTTTCTCTGGTTTCTGAGCAGCAGGCTGGCTTTCTGTCCTGCGACTCGACGAAGATGACCCATTTAAATTATTTCGAGAGGTATTGGGCCTTCCCTTGGACTTCATCGGTGGTGGAGCTGGGGCTTTAGTTGCCTGGCTCTGAGCTTGCTTCGGCTTGGGAGGACGCGCCAGGGAAAGGCTCAAAACAGTTGCATCCGATGTGTCAGAGGAGAGATTTCCGAGTTCTTCCTCATCGTCATCATCATCCACCAGAGGCTTCCGTCGCTTCACCTTAGACTTCGCCGTTTTACTAGCTTTGTCGGCAGATTCGCTAACATCATCATCCTCTTCCCAGCCTGCTTTCTTAATCGTGCGAGGTAACTGAGGACGCTTGGGTTGCAAGGCTTCACGTCGAAGCCGCGTGGCCTCATCTATTGGGCTCTCTAGCTCCAGATCGATAGACTCTTCTGAAGTCGTTGTTTCCTCGTCTACGTCAGCAGGCTCCGGCTCTCGTGACGGTTGGGGTTGTAGCTCCGGAAGGGCAGCTTTGGGCTGCACAGCTCTAATTTCTCGCCGCTGCTTCTTGAAGGGCTTAGCATCCTTGCCATCCTTGGAATCGCCACCATCCTTTGAACCTACGCTCAGAGTTGGCTTGGAGCGACTCGGCTTGACACTTGGCTTATCTACAGTCTTAGCAACTTGACCTTCAGGGCTACTAGCTGATCGAGCCTCCGTCGGCTTAGAATCCGCTGACTTAGACCCCTGTTTCGACTTCAGGATCAACTTCTTAGCACCACTTGGCCGCGACGGTGCCGATGAAGGGACAGGAGTAGGCTCGGCTGGACGGGCTGGAGGGGCGACAGGTTCAGGCGGAGCAGCAGGTTCGGTCGGGCGGGGAGGCGGAGAAACAAGCTTGGGGGTGGGCTCAGCCGGTTTCGGAGGACGAGGCGGCGCGACCACTTCGGGAGCCTTGGCCTTTGTTTTCTCCGACTTTACTGAAGATTTGGCTACTGAGGATGCAGGTTTTGCTTCAGGTTTAACCTCTCCAGGCTTGATCTCCTCGGGTCTGGTCGGAGTCTGAGACTTAGCGGGACTTGGAGCAGAATCACCTACCTCACTGTCTGCAACTCGCACAGATGGTGGTTGGGCAGGTGGACTGGGCTTCGAGGGGGCTGGACGATTCAGGGTTGGCTTAGTGGTGGACTGGAGATTTTGAGAATCTGGTTGAGCCGGAGGATCTGCAGCGGGGCTTTTTGGCTCTTGAACCTGAGCGGGTCGAGCTGGATTAACCTTTGGCCTGCTAATTTCCAAAATCCGCTTGTTTTTCTTCTTCTCAATCGGCTGTGAACCGTTGCTTGCATGGGAACCGTTACTTGCATGGGAACCATTGACGGACTTCGAATCAGACCCCAAACGATTATTGGTAACGGGATGGTCGGAAAAATGCTGCTTAATCTTGATCGCGTCAGACTCCGCAATTGTACTGCTATGACTTTTCACTGCGATTTCAAGCTGATCACAGACAGCTAATATGTCTCTATTCTCCAAGTTTAGTTCCTTCGAAAGCTCATAAATTCTGACCTTGGCGTTGCTCATCCACTATAACCTCTTCGTACCAGCCCTTAAACTGCTCTTTTTCTATATTGACATTGTTCGATAGGGATCATCAATCTACATTGGACTCCTATAAAAAGCATTACGAAGTCCAGACGGGAATTAAACGGCTAGCCAGAAGTTTCCCTCGCCTCACTAGCATCGTGAGGCTGACTAGCAGCTAAATCTGTAGTTAGGCGTTCCCAGAGAACTCGATACAGTTCTTCCGGTACGTTTGCCCTCAAGGCACGCCCCAGTCGATTCTTCTTCTGAGCTGCTCGAAGGCAGTCGGCTGTTGGGCAAAGATATGCCGAGCGACCCATACCTTTATCTAATTGTACCTGATTGGATGGGTATTGCCTGACGAGTCGCCAGAAAGCTTGCTTAGGGGCAATTTTGCGACAGACAACACAACGGCGATGGTTGGGTAGGATTTTTGTCATCGGTTATTGGTCGTTAGTTACTGGTCATTAGCTGTTGGCGGTCAAGATACTGGAGCTGACCTCATAACTGTTTTAGGTTTTGACTGAGGATTTGTAATCCGTAATTGGGTTGAAATAGAGCAGAAGGCGGCTTTAACATATGAATGATTTCAGCGAAGGTTTGGTAAATATTGGGATTTCGAACACTGAGTTGAGCGACCTGATCCATGTACCATTCTGTAGCTCGGGTAACGAGGTTTGATTCGCCGCCCTGGGTTTGAGGCCAACGCTGATCAACTCCGGTTGCCAATGACCAGGGATGTTGCACAATTTTAGCGAGTTTCCGCTGGAAGTCTGCGCCCGATCCAGGTTGCCACCCCTGCTGCAAACTTTGGCTCAGGGTTAGGGCCTCCAGCGCCGCCGTCGTCATTCCCTGACCATAAATCGGATTAAAGGCACAGACCGCATCTCCCAAGGCAACCACGCCATCTGGAAATCGAGATAACTTCTCGTAATGTCGCAGTTGGTTCTCGGTGTTGCGATAGCTGTAGATCGGTGAAATGGGTCGAGCATCTTTGATGGTTTCGTACATCAGGGGATGCCGCAGACTCCTGGCAAATTCCAAAAATCCAGCCTCATCCGTTGGTGGATAATCCCGACCAACCCCGGCCAAATTGACAATCCAGCGACGATATTCAACCTCCAATATTAGACCTGCCCGACCCATCTTTGGAGGCTTCGTTTCAATCAATAGTGCCTGCCAATCTCTAGTGAAAGTGTCTGGGATTTCATACCAACGACTAGCATAGCCCAGAAACGCATTGATCTTCGTTTCTGGGGGCGGCTCATAACCAAGTTCAGTGAGCCACTTTGGTAGAGCAGAACTCCGCCCACTTGCATCAACAACCAGGTCTATCGGAAGCTCTCGAACCTGATCGCCTTGATCGTCGGACAACTTTACTCCTTTGATCTGAGTATGATCTGAATTCGGAATGAGTTCGGTCACTCTACACCCATCCAAAATTTCTAAATTATCCGCAGTAGTTAAATGCTTTCGGACTGTCCATCCCAGCAGATTGCGACTACAGGGGTGGGTGGTGAGGTGAGACTTGAAGCGAGGTTGCCATCCAAAAGCACTGTAGATTGCACAATCAGCTGTCCAGTTAATCTCAGATGCTCCCTGAGCAACCAGCTCTTCGATTAATCCAGGAAACCAATTAGCCAGAATGCGCTCTCCCTGGGTCAGTAGCACATGGATATGATCAGCTTGAGGTATACCTCGACGGGTCTGAGGTTGCTGTGGAAAGCGATCGCGCTCAGCCAAGGTTACATGATCAAAATGGTCAGTCAGAACCCTAGCGGCCAATAGTCCTGCCATGCTTCCCCCAATAACCAGTGCACGGCGCGCTTGGTGAGGAGTCTGAAAGTTTTGATTGATCTCCAAGTTTTTCATTATCTACTAGCTCAACGATGCGGCGGTTTTTAGATCGTTGTGGATACTTTAGTAAGTATCTACGACTGAATTGACAGAATTTTGCAATCTTTATTTCAAAGATCATCAATTCATCGCTATCGAATCTCTCTGTAAAATTGTTTAAGATAGCTAGCTGAAACGCCCAAGCCCCACAGAAGACCAATGTAAAGATAAATTAAAGTAGCCTTAAAATTTCCCCAACGGGCTACACGGCGATCGCTGGTTTGGACAGTTCGATTCACCAGATAGATTCGGCCCTGGTGAACTAATCGACAACAGAGGTCAGCATCTTCCATAATTGGCAGATCCGGATCGAATCGTTGACATTTCTCGAATGCCTGCCGCCGACAGAAAATGACTTGATCCCCAAACAGCACCCTCAGTCCTCGAAAGAACAAATGCGGTCGAAAAATCAAGGGGGCGTAGTAGGTTTTCAGCCAGTTGTGAAAGGAAATCCCCCAACGGGTTGTTTGGGCTCCTGCCATAATCGAAATGAAGCCTCCCGCAATAATTTGAGGATTGGTTAAAATTTGGGTGATGATTGCAACCAAGTCATCGGGGACAATTGTGTCAGCGTGGAGAAAACAGAGGATATCCCCCGTGGCGACTGCCGCCCCCTGATTCATTTGGACTGACCGACGGCGGACGTTACAGGAAATGACTTTAATTCCAGCAGCATGAGCAATTTCTACGGTTTGGTCTTCACTATGACCATCGACCAAAATCGTTTCCCAGGCTGGCGGATTAAGTCGCTTCACCGCACAGAGGGTACGGGACAAGCAGGTTGCTTCATTCAGCGCTGGAATAATTAGAGAAACCTGTGGGGCTATGTCAGAATTCATGGAGGGTAATGGACGGCTCAGAGGCGAATTCGGGAATTGTCAAAAACTAATTTTGGTAACCGTCACCAAGATTACGGCTCTCCTCACTGTATTCCACAGTAGAATAACGGTACAGTGATGAATGACAATATACAAAAATTAACATCTCTTATAAAAGAGCGTATTAGTGCGCCAGAGGGGTGGCTAGAGTTGAACGCTATCGCAGTGAGGTAAAGAAGTCACCATGTTTGAATATTTCTCGGACAAGGCGATAAAAGTTGTAATGCTATCTCAGGAAGAAGCTCGGCGTCTGGGTCACAATTTTGTTGGGACTGAGCAGATCCTATTGGGATTAATTGGCGAAGGTACCAGCGTTGCTGCCAGTTTGCTGATTGACAAAGGGGTTACTCTGGAGGACGCACGCAGAGAAGTTGAGACCATCATTGGTCGAGGTTCAGGGTTCATGCCTGTGGAGATTCCCTTCACCCCACGAGTTAAGCGGGTGTTTGAGGCCTCATTGAAGGAGGCCCGTCAACTCGGCACGAATTACATTGGCCCGGAGCATATCTTGTTGGGATTGTTGCAGGACGACGAGGGCGTTGCTGCTCGAGTTCTAGATAACTTTGACATTGACCGTAATAAGCTCCGCACCGAGGTGATCAAATCTCTGGGTGAAGAGACCGCAACCGTGGCGGCCGGTGGAGCGCGAGGTGCTGGCAACAAGAAAGCTGTAACTCTGAATGAGTTTGGAACGGATTTGACTCAACTTGCAGCAGAAGGAAAACTTGATCCGGTAGTGGGTCGAGAGAAGGAAATTGAGCGGGTGGTTCAGATTCTAGGGCGTCGTACCAAGAATAATCCGGTACTGGTGGGAGAGCCTGGGGTTGGTAAGACCGCTATTGCTGAAGGTTTGGCCCAACGAATTTCTAAAGGAGATGCGCCGGATCTGCTGGCAGACAAGCAGGTCTTTAGTCTGGACATTGGCTCACTGATTGCTGGAACCCGCTTCAGGGGAGAATTTGAAGAGCGCTTGAAAAAGATTGTAGAGGAAGTCAAGTCCGCTGGAAATGTGATTCTGGTAATTGATGAAATTCACACTCTGGTTGGTGCAGGGGCCATTGAGGGCAGCATGGACGCAGCCAATATGCTGAAACCTGCCCTGGCTCGTGGCGAGTTACAGTGCTTGGGCGCAACAACGCTGGATGAATACCGCAAATACATTGAGCGGGATGCGGCCCTAGAGCGCCGCTTCCAACCAGTGATGGTGGGAGAACCCAGTGTTGAGGATACGGTAGAAATCCTGTTTGGTCTCCGTTCCGCCTACGAAGCCCATCACAAGTTGACGATTTCTGACCAGGCGCTCTATGCAGCCGCCACCCTGTCGGATCGTTACATTTCTGATCGCTATCTACCAGACAAGGCAATTGACCTGATTGATGAAGCGGGCTCGCGAGTTCGTGTCAAAAACTCAAAGGCTTCTCCTAAAGTTCGAGCCCTGAAGAAATCTCTCCCCCAGATTGTTCAGGACAAGGAAGAGGCTGTTAAGACTCAGGACTTTGAGAAAGCTAGCGAATTGCGTGATCGTGAGCTAGAGTTGCGGGAGCAAATTGAGACTGAAGCTGAAGCTGACAAAGCCAATCTGGAGCCACCCGTGGTGACAGAGGAGGATATTGCAGCGATTCTCTCGTCTTGGACCGGCATCCCCGTTATGAAGCTCACCGAGTCCGAATCCCAGAAGCTGCTGAAGATGGAGGATATTCTGCATCAGCGCTTGATTGGTCAAGAAGAGGCGGTGACGGCTGTTTCCCGCGCCATTCGACGCGCCAGGGTTGGTCTCAAGAGTCCAAACCGACCCATTGCTAGTTTTATCTTTTCTGGCCCAACGGGTGTGGGTAAGACCGAGCTGACTAAAGCGTTAGCCGCCTACTTCTTTGGTTCCGAAGATGCCATGGTTCGTCTGGATATGTCAGAGTACATGGAGCGTCATACCGTTTCTAAACTGATTGGTTCTCCGCCAGGATTCGTTGGTTACGATGAAGGGGGCCAACTCACTGAAGCAGTCCGTCGTCGCCCCTATACAGTTGTCCTGTTTGATGAGATTGAGAAGGCGCATCCCGATGTGTTCAACACGTTGTTGCAAATTCTGGAGGATGGTCGCTTAACTGACTCGAAGGGACGTACTGTCAGCTTCAAAAACACCTTGATTATCATGACTTCCAATATTGGTTCCAAGGTGATTGAGAAAGGAGGCGGTGGCATCGGCTTTGAAATGGCTGAGGCTGGCGAAGATACCGAATACAATCGGATTCGTAATCTGGTGAACGAGGAACTGAAGAATTACTTCCGACCTGAATTCCTCAATCGTATCGATGAAATCATCATCTTTAAGCGGCTCCAGCAAAATGAGCTGCGGGAGATTGCTGAACTGATGTTGCGGGAGGTGTTCAAGCGTTTAGGAGAGAAGGAGATTTCCTTGTCAGTGACCGACCGTCTTAAGGATCATTTGGTCGAAATTGGCTATGATCCGAGCTACGGAGCCAGACCGATGCGCCGGGCGATTATGAACTTACTGGAAGATGCCCTGGCAGAAGCAATGCTGGCAGGCCAGCTCAAGGAAGGCGATCAAGCTCTGGTAGATTTGGATGAGGATGGTAAGGTGAAAATCCTACCGGGCCAGGGTCAAAAGGAACCTTTGAATGAATACGCCATGACCAATGGTTAGGATTCTCTGAGGATTTAGGGCGAGAAGACCTCGCCCCTGCGGAATCTAAAAAGGTAGCCAGCATGCTGGCTACCTTTTTGTTTGGTTTCTTTGCTGGGTTTCTCTGACAAATAGCTAACCTAGATAATGCAAGCGACGGCGATATGTTCTAAAAAATTCCCACCAGCGGTTTAGGGGAAAATAGAGAACAGGAGCCCATAGACTACTCACAATTGCTGAACCGAGCGCCATCCGTTGTTGATAGAGCCAGAAATCAGCCATTGAAATGGTTTGCTCTGCTCCCCGAAACCCCAAAACCTGCAATGCCTGTAACGCCTCAACCAACATCACCATACCGAACACGATGAATGCAACTGAAATAAAATTTTCCTGCACTTTTTTAACAATCCGTCGATGCAGCAGAACTGTGACTACACCCGCCAGTACATAGGTAAATAGATGGGTAGGATTGGCTGCGGTCATGCCGTCCAGCATTAGACCAATCACCATTCCCGCTATGGCACTTTCAATCAGTGTATGTCTTGTAGACCAAACCACCAGCCAGATCAATAACCAGTTGGGGCTGATACCAAACAGATTCGTGCCTGGGAGGGTCACAAGTGAGAGCAAAGCGCAGATTACCAAAGAAGTGACCGTAATGCTCCAATTTAGAATGCGATACATAATCAGAGGGCAGAAGGTTGGGTTGGGGGGGTTGAGGTGGAAGGTGGCTGAGTAGCAGGAGGTTGCTTAGGATTGGAATAGACGACAACCCACTCCAAATTTCCCAGGGGTACAAAGAACTCAATTGTGGCTTCTGGAATCGTTGCCTGATCGAGATTCATGGAAACAACCTTACCCACTGGCCATCCGGCTGGCAGGAGTTGGCTGAAGGCAGACGTGACCACGACGTCTCCTTCCTTGACTTGGGGTGTATTGTTAAAGAATTCCATCACACCCTGTTCTGCGCCATCACCCCTGAGATAACCCATTTGACGAGAGCGACTGACGGAAACTCCAATACGACTGGTGGGATCACTGATCAAGAGTACCTTACTTGTGTGAGGCGTCACGCTAGCGACTCGACCCACCAAACCACCAGGCCCCATTACCATATCGTTAGTCTTAATACCCTGTTGGCTACCACGACCTAGAGTGACTTGCTGCCACCAATGATCTGGGCTTCGACCAATGACTGGAGCCACAATCCCCTGAGCCTTTGGCCTGGTCTCAACATACCCCAGTAACTTCTTCAGCTCTTGATTCTGGCTTTCTAGCTCCTCAACTTTGGCTTCTAACTCATTAAACTTTGGGCTCAGGCGCTGAGCCTGCTGTTGTTGCTCAACTAGTTCATTCGTTTGATTTTGAAAGGGACGAGTCACCCAATAGTACAGCTCAAATAAAGCCATTCCCTGGGTTTGGCGAACTAACCAGGCAGTAATGATAGCCAGTGTCAGAAGCAGAATTTGTGAACCATAGCGATTCCACAGATTATGGGTGTTCATGGTGCTTGGATATGTGTGGGAAACAGGGGACTTGATCCAGGACAGCAGACATTAACAATAACAATAGATTGCTAGACTTGCAGATGACCGATAGGTTTCTATGCATTACTTGAGCGACCACTAAAGACCCGTTCAAGTTGCTTGTAATTCTCTAGCGCACGACCTGTCCCTAGCACAACACAAAACAGAGGATCAGTTGCTGTATGAGTTACAATCCCGGTTTCATGACTAATCAGAGCATCAAGCCCCTGCATCAATGCGCCGCCACCAGCCAGCATAATTCCCCGGTCAATGATATCAGAGGCTAATTCTGGTGGGGTGCGCTCCAGGGTGCGCTTCACTGCCTCAATAATCACCGATAAAGGCTCCAGCATGCTTTCTCGCACTTCTGGGGCTTTGACGGTCACCGTACGCGGCAGACCAGATAGCAGGTGAACCCCTCGTACTTCCATCACTAAATTTTCATCTTCTGGCGTCGGATAGGCGGAACCCATTCTGATTTTGATATCTTCTGCGGTGCGTTCGCCAATCACTAGATTATGTACTTTTTTCATGTACAGGATGATGGCATTATTCAGTTCATCACCAGCCACCCGCACCGATTCACTCAGAACCGTACCCTGGAGACTCAGAATCGCTACTTCAGTGGTTCCCCCACCAACATCCACAATCATATTGCCAGTTGGTTCTGCAACAGGTAAGCCCGCCCCAATCGCAGCGGCAACAGGTTCATCAATCAGGCGCACATCCCGCGCCCCTGCACGAATTGCTGCTTCCATGACGGCCTGCCGTTCCACCGTCGTCACGCCGCTAGGTACACCAATGACTACCCGAGGAGCCACCACAGCTTGACCCTCATTCCCTTGACGAATGAACTGCTTCAGCATTTGCTCTGCTGGTTCAAAATCCGCGATGACTCCGTGTTTGAGAGGACGAACGGCAATCACATTTTTAGGCGTCCGCCCCAACATTTTTCTGGCGTCCTCTCCGACCGCCAGAGGTGATTTGTCAGTTTGATCAATAGCAACAACAGAGGGTTCCTGGAGCACGATGCCTTTCCCAGAAACATAAACCAGGGTATTGGCCGTTCCTAGATCAATACCCATATCCCGCGATAGTGAAAAGCGATTGAGAAGACCCACCGATTTAAAAGCTCCCAATATAGATAATAGATGCACAGCTTGGCAATCAAGTTTGGATTAAAGCTGTACTTAGATCCTTCCAAACCCACAACGAATGGTTCAGGATAATTCTGGTTTTCCAAGCTTGACCCCTAAGCCCAACCGCTGAATCCCATCAAGGAACTCGGCACGCTGATTCATGTTTTAGTTCACGTTTCATATCTAATCTTTGATGCAAACCCTGATGCCCTAACTCATACAATAGTTGGTCAGATGAATATCGAACCACAATTCAGAACACTTTTGAAGAGAACTTACCTTCAAGCCCAAATCTCCTCTGTAAAGTTTTCCTGAACCAGATAACCCGATTCATGCACAGTTGTTGATTGACGCTAGGCTGGGTGGCACCAATCTGAAGGTTATCCCATCCAAGCCTGTAATACAAGTGCAACTCAATACAAATGAACTTCGAAGAGGATTCTATTACGTTTTGCTGTCCAACGTCTAGTCCCAGGGATAAGAGCCAGGATAACAACCTTTAGGAAATTTGAGAAACGTTGTATCCCGTTGCAGAGGCAACAGGTTGAGCGTGAATGATGGGTTGCCAGAGTTGCTCTAAACGGTGAGCAGGCAGTGTCAGGTACAGAACATCCTCAGACTGCAACTGAAACTCCAGCAATTCCCAGGCATGAATCCGGCTCCGTCGTTGAGTTTCCACATAGAGCGGCACAAAATCAATTTTTCTGGATGCATCCTGCACCCGTTGATTACAGAAGGGGTGGTTGGGAGTGATCAAAGTGGCGATCGCCACCCATAGGTTATCTCCCACCATGCCACTGCCCAAAATCCGCCCACCAATTGCAGAAGCGGCAAAGGCAGGTGCCGCAATCTCCGTAGGACTGAGAACCGTTTCAAAATTGAAAATTTGCTGTTCCATCTGAGCAAACTGTGGGTCTTGCCCCCGAACCACCACCCGAAGTTGTGATGCCAGTCCCCTGGCACTGAGGGCAATTTCAAGATTCACTGCGTCATTGCTGGTGACTGCTAGAAGCGTCTGGGCCTGGTTGACGTGGGCAGTTTGCAATGTCTCCGGCAGACTGGCATCTCCCAAAATCACTGGGATTTTCCAGGAACGAGCCGTGCTAATAAATCGACTGTTGGGATCGCGCTCGATCAGTACGACGGGATAGCCCTGAGATTGTAACTGTTGGGCAATATTAATCCCTATTCCCCCTAGGCCGCAGATGATGAAATGGTTCTTATGGGGAATGCGCGTTGCCTCCAGGTATTCCGATAGGCGAGTCCCTAGAACGAAATCATTCAACAGGGCATAGCAAATGCCAATCACTCCGGCCCCTAGCAACATCATAATGGCGGTGAATAGCTTGATCCCATCAGGGGCATTCTCGGCCACTTCCTCCTTACCACCTGCACCAGTAATCATCCCAACTGAGAAAAAG
>JBHJGO010000147.1:0-22482 GCA_050331715.1 Microcoleaceae cyanobacterium | reverse complement strand
GACTCCAGTTCCGGCTTTGCTCAATTTCTTGTTATCCTTCAGAACACTTAAGGTTTGAGCTTCCTTAAATGCCTTGCTTAAAAGGTTTTGACAGGAAATGATTGTCTTACTTCTGGCTCTTTAGTTGTCAAGGTTCTTGCGTCGGGAGGTCGTTGCCTCATCTCGAGCGCATTTACTAATGTATCTCCTCTCCCTGGAAGTGTCAATACTCTGAGGAAATTTTTTTTCGAGGCTCGAATAACTCTTATTCATGTTTCCCAGGTCAAGGCTTGTGGTATGGTTTTGGCAAGCTATACAAGCGCGGAAGTGCACAGGCGTTTTTGATGAAAGGACATTCTTGTATCTCTGTCGGCATTAAAGGATATCGATTTTTCAAACCTCTAAATTATGCTCAACAGGACGCAGAGGAGTTTTATCGCTATTGCCAGGAAACTGGACTAATAGTTAATCCAGGATTTTTACTCACCGATACAGCCCCAGAGGTGGATGGTGTTCCGGCATACCCAACCCGCGAGAACATTTTAAACTGCCTGGAGCGGGCCAGCCAGACAACAACCCCTTCAGCGTTGGTTTGGTTTTTCTTCAGTGGCTATGGTGTGAATCATGGGGGGCAAGATTACCTGATACCAATTGATGGAAATCCTGAAAAACCCCAACAGTCGGGAATCTCGGTCAATCTTTTATTAGATCGCTTGCAGCAAATTCATGCTTCATCGGTTCTAGCTTTGCTGGACATGAATCGGAGTCAACTGGGTCAAGTTGAGAGTAATGTCGGAGCTGCAACGATGGAGTTGGCAAATGCGATGACAATTCCTACAATTTTGTCCTGTCGCCCCGACCAGCTTTCACGGGAAACGTCAGCACTTCGTCAAGGGTTTTTTACCACAGCTCTATTGGAAGGCTTAAGGACAGGTCAGGGCCACAGCGTAACTGATCTCTATCAGTTTTTGAGCCGACGCTTGCCTGAATTGACAGAGCAACACTTGAGACCTCAGCAAAATCCGATTTTGGTTATGAATCCCAGCCGGAAGATTGATCAGTTGGTTCCATCTACAGCAATTTCTGCAGGTGTCGGTGCGAAATTGGGAGCTGGAGTTGAACCGGCGGCGGGGCTCTCTCGCAGCAGTCGACAGGACATTGCATCATTACAGCCCAATCCAGATCAATCGGCCCAGGCCACACCTAATGCTATACAAATGGGTCGAGAGAAGGCCTCAAGTCAATCGTTTTTACAGCAGTTGATTCTGTGGAGTGGTCTGGTGGCTCTACTATTGTTGTTTGGTGTTTTTTACGCAAACCGGAATCTGTTGATGAATCGCCAGCCTGATACAGCGTCAGTGTCATCAGGTCAACAACCTTCTGAGCCTGTAGAAAGTTCTGTAGATAACTCGCCTGCTGAACCAGTCATAGACGATACGACGCCTGAAGGTTCTCCTACTCCTGGAAGCTCAGTATCGACCGAGTCGGAAGCGGAACGCTTGGCCAATGAAAAAGTTTTGGGTCAGGCCAGATCCGTCTTGCAGAGCAGCTCTGCTGCAAGTTGGAGTAACGCTATTGGTGAAGCCAGTAAAATTCCTCCGACTGATCCCCTCTATTCCCAGGCCCAGGAGGACATTGCTCGCTGGAGTCAAACGATTTTGGATATTGCCCAAGGCCGAGCCCAGGTGAATAATTTCGCTGATGCAATCGCTGCTGCTGAGTTAATTCCGAATCAGAACCAGACGTTGTACACTCAGGCCCAACTCCAGATCCAGAAATGGGATCAGAAACAGGAGCAACTCAACCAAAATCAAGCCCAACTCAAGGCAGCCCAGTCCCAAACCAAGCGGGGGCAATCCGCAACTTACCGCAAAGCAATTGATGAAGCCAGTAAAATTCCGGAAGACCAACCTGGCTATGCTGAGGCCCAACAGTCAATTAATCAATGGGGTGCGGCCATTTTGGAAATTGCTCAAGCCCAGGCCAGAAGAAAACGATGGAATCAAGCGATCCAGTCCGCTGGGCTAGTTCCAGAGGGAACGGTAGCCTATCAGGAGGCGCAAGCGGCGATCGCCCAATGGCAGAGTCGTCTAGAGAAATAGTTGCTCAGTCCCAGAGATGGACTGAAGAAGGTGATCCGATGGGATTTAAGAAATGGAATTTAAGAAAAAGATAGAAATCTAAACCTTTCTTAAGAAAGCGAAGTCTAAAAAGGTGGCTCACTCCAACTGAGCAAGTGGAGGGAGTAGATTGGAAAGTTCCCAGTTTCCTCTCAGAGGATTTTCAGGAGCTTGTTACACCGTATTAGGTAGGCAGGTGATGTGTGGTAACTTTCCTTCACAACTTAACCATTTGTACTTACCGGGAACTTCGTTTATGACATTAGGGCAGAGTCATCGACCGCTAAAGCAGTCTATCCTGCGGGGTTTGCGCTTCCCAAAAACTGCAACCCGGATCATGCTTGGTACTCTAGCATTTTTGACTGCAGTTGCATTGAGCTGGTTTTCAGGTCAGGAAAACGTGACTCAGCTTTTTGCCCAGCTTCACTTCCTACAGCAAAATCCTCCGTTCTGGGTTCGGGTTCCGGATTTTTCTAATCAGCATTTGATGTTACCAACAATATTGTTAGTTGTTGGAGTGATTGGCATTACAAATATTTCTCCACAGCCTCGAACTTGGTCAAGGACAATTGTTGTTGCGATTCTTTTAGCTCTGATGCTGCGCTACATGCTGTGGCGAACTCTGTCCTCACTCAATCTGGAAGATCCAATCACAGGTTTCTTTAGCTTACTATTATTTTTATTAGAGGTTGTTGTTTGGGTTAGTAGTGGACTACAGCTCTGGTTCATGCTGCGGATTCGAGATCGAAAACAGCAGGCTGATCAGGCACAGATCGCGGTTCTGGATGGTCGGTTTCTCCCTTCAGTTGACATCCTGATTCCAACCTATCAAGAGCCTAGTTTCATTCTGCGTCGCACGATCATCGGATGTCAGTTGATTGACTATCCCAAAAAGAAGGTTTATCTACTGGATGATAGTCGTCGTCCGGAGATCAAAAAGTTAGCTCAAGAATTGGGTTGTGAGTATATTAGCCGTTCCGATAACCGCCATGCAAAAGCCGGAAATTTGAATCATGCTTTGCCCAAAACAAATGGTGAATTGATTGCTGTTTTTGACGCTGACTTTGTACCGACCTCGAACTTTCTCAATAGAGTGGTTGGCTTTTTCCAGGATAGTAGAGTTGGTATAGTTCAAACTCCTCAAAGCTTTTACAATCCTGATTCGGTCGCTCGAAATCTTGGGCTTGAGCAGTTTATCACCCATGATGAAGAAGTATTCTATCGACAAATTGAAGCAATCAAAGATGGTGTAGAGAGTACTGTCTGCGCCGGGACATCTTTTGTCGTTCGACGCAGCAGTTTGGAAGCTGTCCATGGATTTGTGACAGAATCCATTTGTGAAGATTATTTTACAGGGGTTAATATCTCCGCTAAAGGCTTTCAAATCATCTATCTGAATGAAAAGCTGAGTGCGGGTCTGGCAGCAGAAGATATTTCGGCCTGTTTCTCACAGCGACAAAGATGGTGTCAGGGAACCCTACAAGCATTTTTCATTAAGGCGAATCCCTTGAAGGTTGCTGGCCTCAAACCGTTACAGAGACTAGCACACTTTGAAGGATTAATTAGTTGGTTGGGAGTTTGGTCGTATTCTTACTATCTTTTGATTCCTATCATCTATACCTTTTTGAATGTCTTCCCGATTGAGGTTACGAACAAAGAATGGTTCTACTTTTTCTTCCCATACTACATTGTTCAGATTCTAGTCTATAGTTGGCTGAATTATAGGAGTCGCTCTGTATTTGTATCCCTGATCTATCAGGTGGTATTCTGTTTTCCTCTGTCTTTGGTAATCTTTAGGACGTTGCTACAGCCTTTTGATAGAGGATTTCGAGTAACCCAAAAGGGCCTTTCGAGAAGTAGCTTCCGGTTCAATTGGCACTTGGCTTGTCCCCTGATTATCCTCTGGATGGCAACTTTTCTGGGATTAGTTAAAATCGTTAGCCCTGCGTTGGCAAATCTACCCACTTCTCTGTCCTGGCTCGATGGTGGATTTAGTCTAGGGATATTCTGGAGTCTGTTTAACCTGTTCACTATTTCTCTGGCCTTGCTGGCAACCATTGATGCGCCTAAGCCAGAGATCTATGAATGGTTCGACATTCAAGAGAGAGTTGAGCTAACGTCCCCTCAACAAAATCAACAAAAGTTACCAGGGATGACAACTAAGCTTTCTGAGGCTGGGCTGGAAGTTGCCCTGACTGAGCCACTACAGATTGATGAATCTCGTTCCGTTAAGGTTTATTTCCCTGACCAAGAATTTCAGGTCGTGGGTCGAATTGCAGCCCAGACCCTAGCGCCTGAATCTTCTGTCATCCAGATTAGATTTAATCAAGTTGATCTGAATCAGTATCGGCAATTGGTGAAGCTGATTTATTCTCAGCCAGGGCGATGGACTAGACATCAAGTTCCTGGGGAGCTGTCAGCGTTATTCCTGTTGTTCAGAGCTTTGTTTGCTCCCAAGTTTTTGTCATTGCTCTCTCCCCAAAAAGGATCCGACCGCAAGATTTTTCTAGATTAGCTAAACTCATTTAAGATCCTGAAGGTCAGCAGACAATTTCTGGATTTTGAGCTAATTCGCAACTCTATCTCTGGTGTCAGCAAAATGGAAGTTTTTATCAGCTATGGATCAATCTGCTTGGTAGGACTTCTAGGAGGTCTGGCTGGTTTTTTTCTGGGAATTCCGGCTGGAGCCTTGGTGGGTTCGATGTTGGCAGTGGCGTTATTCAATATTTTTGGCCAGATTGAAGTTCCAAGTTTTCCGGCAGAAATTCGCTTGTTTTTTCAGCTTGGAGTAGGAATTTTGTTGGGTAGCAAGTTCACGGCAGAGACGTTTTATTCTCTGAAGGAGCTATGGCGACCTGCTCTATTAGGGGCAGCGATTACGATTAGTGCTGGATTAGTATCTGGGATTTTGATTTCGCGGTTTCTGGGCATTGAAGAGTTGACCGCGTTTCTGGCGACTTCGCCGGGAGGACTAACAGATATGAGTTTAGTAGCATTGGATGTCGGGGCAAAAACCAGTGTTGTGATTGTTATGCACTTGACCCGATTGATTAGCATTTTGATTATTATTCCGGCTGTTGTGAGGTTCGTCATGCATTTACAGGGAAATTCAAGTTAGTCCACTAATAATAGCTCCACAAAATCATCCAATCGGTTTTGATATTTTTTGGCTTGTTCTTGACCCAATCTGACCAATGCTTGCAAGTTTTCCTCGGAGGCATCATCGATTGGCATCCGATCTTGTTCTCGTAGAATCGGACTAATCCTCAAATATTGATCATGGCGTTGAACTGCATCGTAGATTTGCTGAATCTGATAATCGACAGTTTCTGCAACTCCGGTCATAATGATATCGAACAGCGGAATTAACCATTCTAATTTACCCCAATCTTTTGCGCGACTGAAGGGATATCCACGTTTTACCTCTCCCGTTCCAAGGGACAAAATCACAATATTACGAGCCGTTGGGCCACTCTCGTATCGCTCATCAATATTAAAGTAACGATTGAATTTGTGTCGAACTTCCGCATAGGCACAAAGAGATGGATTATTGGCAAAAACGCCACCATCTACAAAGGTATGGATATCATTTTTGATCGATTTAATCTGAGCAGCCTCAAAAAATGTGGGAGCCGCCGTGGTTGAACGAATCACATCCCGAACTAAGAAGTCCTGTCGGGCATCCATACGGGCATCGTGCTGGGTAAAAAAGTGAGTCTTACGCCGTTCAATTTCATAGGCTGTAATTAAACACGGTTTTAGTAACTCGCTCACTCTCAGCCGACCGAAAAACTCTTTGTTAAGATTTTCTAGACTGCGGTGGGAATACTTTTCATTTAGAAATCCACCCAGGTTGAGTAAGTTGTGCCAGAAGGACTTAGCGAAGATCTGATCAGCTTTTTGATAGAAAAAATCAGACACTTCCTGAGCCGAGAGTTGAGGTCTATTGGAATGTTTTGAACCCGGACAGAGGTAGAGACAGGTGAGGATTCCACCCACACTGGTTCCAGCAATTAGATCGAAGTAGTCAACAATTCTAGCTTGAGAATTTCCAGTAATATGTTGGAGGCGTTGTTCTACATAAATTAAAACCTGTGCTGGCATCAACCCTCGCATACCACCTCCATCAATGGATAAGATTCGAGTAAATTTTGCCATAGGAGTCACCTCTTACTTGGAAAACTTCGAAGTCCGCTTCGCTCTAATCAAAATTACGTTAGCATGTTTAGGGATTAAATCTAGCCGTGGCTGGGTTGGGCTATGGCTACGGAGCCTGGTGCTAGGAGTTCCTGCAAGTGTTGGGTTTCACAAGTTCAACCCAACCTACGAAGCCGTATTCTAACCATCACCCTTAACAGTCGAGTAAAGTAGTTTTGAGTCATCAACGCATTATAATCTGGTATCGCAATGATCTGCGGATCCATGACCATGAACCGTTGCACTGGGCTATTCAAGACAAAGCTGAAATTATCCCACTTTATTGTTTTGACCCGCGACAGTTCAGTAAAACCTGTTTTGGCTTTCCCAAAACAGGCGGCTTTCGGACTCAGTTTCTGCTGGAGAGCGTCGCTGATTTACGGAGTTCTCTTCAGGAACGGGGCAGTGATTTAATTCTTCGCCAGGGTTTACCGGAGAAAATCATTCCTGAACTGGTCAAAACCTTAGAAGTTGATGCGGTTTACTATTCCAAGGAAGTTACAGCAGAGGAGGTTGGGGTTGAACAAGTGCTGGCAAAGGCCCTCAAACCCCTGGGAACCGATCTGGAAGCCTACTGGGGAGCAACCCTTTATCACTTAGCCGATTTGCCGTTTCCGATTGAAGACCTGCCAGGGGTCTTTACCCAATTTCGTAAACAGATTGAGAAAAAAGGCGAGATTCGTCAAACGTTTCCAACACCCCCTAGCCTGCAAAAATTACCAGAGATTTCTCCAGGCCAGCTACCGACTCTAAAAGAATTAGGTGTGGAACCTGTGCAAATTGATGAACGGGCAGTATTGCAATTTCAAGGTGGAGAAACTGCTGGACTTCAACGATTGCAAGAATATTTTTGGGAACGGGATTGTCTAAAATCTTATAAAGAAACTCGCAATGGATTGCTCGGCGCAGATTATTCTTCCAAGTTTTCGCCCTGGCTTTCTCTGGGATGTTTATCTCCGCGTTTGATCTATGATAACGTGGAGGACTATGAAACCAAGCGGGTAAAAAATAATTCGACCTATTGGTTAGTTTTTGAGCTTTTGTGGCGAGATTATTTTCGCTTTATTTGTCTGAAACATGGTAACAAAGTATTCTACAAATCAGGGTTACGGGGTCTGGAAATCGACTGGAAAGAAAATTGGAAACAGTTTGAACAGTGGCAGACTGGAACCACCGGCTTTCCCTTTGTAGATGCCAACATGCGAGAATTGGCCGCAACCGGATTTATGTCCAATCGAGGCCGACAAAATGTTGCGAGTTTTCTGACTAAAAATCTGGGAATTGACTGGCAGATGGGGGCAGAATGGTTTGAGTCTGTACTGATTGATTACGACGTTTGTAGCAATTGGGGGAATTGGAATTACACAGCGGGTGTGGGCAATGATGCGCGAGGTTTTCGTTACTTCAATATTCCCAAACAGGCGCAGGATTACGATCCAGAGGGTAAGTATGTTAAATACTGGATTCCTGAATTGTCAGCGGTTCCAGCCGGGAAAATTCATTCTCCCTGGAAACTGCAACCCGTTGAACAAAAACGGTTTGACTTGCGATTGGGGGTGGACTATCCAAATCCGATGGTTGATCTCGTAAAATCCGTTAAGGCCAATCAAGCAATCTACGAAGCTGCCCTATGACCTATTCTCCTTCAGCCCGTCAGCGTCAACGATTCCCTGCTCTGGTAGATAAAGCCTACTTCAACTACGGTGGTCAGGGGCCAATGGCCCAGTCTTGTTTAACGGCAATTCAAGAATCCTATCGGGCGATCCAACAGCAGGGGCCATTCTCAATCCAAGTGGGTCAATGGCTGAAAACGGAGGACAGTGCAACCCGACAAATGCTGGCTGAGGAGTTAGGAGTGCCGACCGAGACCGTGACCTTCACCGAAGATGTTACCGTCGGCTGCAACATTGCGCTCTGGGGATTTGATTGGCAGCCGGGTGATCATATTCTGCTGTCTGACTGTGAGCATCCCGGAATTATTGCGACAATCCAGGAACTAGAGCGACGGTTCCAGGTTGAGGTTTCTGTTTGTCCATTACTGGAAACCCTAAACCAGGGGGATCCAACGGCGGTGATCGCCCAATATTTAAAACCCAATACTCGACTGATGGTGATCAGCCATATTCTCTGGAATACGGGTCAGGTGTTGCCGCTCCAGGAAATCATGCAACTCTGTCATCAGCGGCTAGCAGGAATAGTTCATGTTCTGGTTGATGCGGCGCAATCGGTTGGGATACTGCCGCTGAATCTAGTGGAATCCGACGTTGATTTCTACGCCTTCACAGGTCACAAGTGGTTGTGTGGGCCAGAGGGTTTGGGTGGACTCTACGTAAGTCAGGCTGCCCGTTCGGTGCTATCCCCAACCTTTATTGGCTGGCGGGGAATTCAGATGGATCAAACGGGAAAGCCTGTCGGCTGGAAGCCAAGTGGCCAACGTTACGAAATTGCCACGTCGGCCTATCCTTTGTATGCCGGATTACGAGAGGCGATCACTCTAAATCGGCGTTGGGGAAGTGCCAGGGAACGTTACCAACGCATCTGTGAATTGAGTGAACTGCTCTGGAAGCAGCTTGCGGCGATTGACCGGGTTCAGTGCTTGCGAACAGCTCCGCCTGAGTCTGGGTTGGTTTCTTTCAAATTAACCACAGGAATGTCCCATGCTGCGGCTGTGGAATATCTGGAATCCCAGGGAATTTATGTTAGAACGATTCTCCATCCCAATTGCATTCGGGCCTGTGTCCACTATTTCACCCAGGAATCTGAGATTGAAAAATTAGTGCAGGCGATTCGAGATTTGCCCAAGCTGTAATTATTAGGGGGGCGTTACGCTCCGCTAACAGTGTCTTACTGACTAATCCACTTCCCAAATCAAAGATTATGGGTGGAGAGGATGTCAAGTCTACGTAGGCATGAAGTTGCGGGAGCTTACTTGGCAAAACGCTTGTAGTTGCCGGGATTTCCAAGGATTAACCTGGGATGATGTGGAACAGGTACGAGAGATTGTAAAGGCTTTGAGATAGGAACGGAAAACTGAGAGAAGTTAAGCGGATCCCTATAGATCGCCAGAACCTTAACAGTTCAATACTTAAAGCAACCAAATTATGAGAATTATGAGAAAATCATCATAAGAAAACTTTAAGAAACTTTAGGAGGAGACAAATGGATATCGACTTTCGGATCGTTGTGGTGTTGCTACCTGTTCTGCTAGCAGGAGGCTGGGCCGTTTTTAATATTGGTGCAGTCGCTCTGAGACAGGCGCAGAACTTCCTGAGTGAGAAGAAATAACAAAAAACAAATTTTAAATTGAAGCGGAATGTTGGGTGCTCCGCAGCTCAACATTCCCTTAAAGGTTTGGATAGCGAAGATGTCAAGCCTGATAAGATAGTTCTGTTTCGTGGCTTGCGATAAGCCGTGGAAGTCCTACAATTCTTTAGCTTTCCATATTTCCTATGACTGCAGAAGCGATAGAGGCGCTCGGTGAAGCCGCGATCAAGCAAAATTTAGAACAGTTTCTCCTGGTTCTTTCTGTTTCCCTCAGTGTTGCAACCCTATCTCGCCTGATCACCTGGTTTAGGAGAATTCCCTTCACGCTGCTGCTCGTGATCGTGGGTCTGATCCTGGCCTTTGAAGATATTCGTCTGGTGAATCTATCTCCAGAGTTGATCCTTGAAATTTTCCTGCCACCGCTGCTCTTCGAAGCGGGCTGGAATATGAACTGGCGAGAACTGAAGCGGGATCTCTTCCCCGTTAGCTTGTTTGCCATTGTAGGAGTCGTAATCTCAGTGGTGGGAATTGCCTGGGGCTTGCATTGGTCACTGGGGATTCCCATAGCCATTTCACTCCTGGTGGGGGCTAGTCTCTCGGCCACTGACCCAATTTCCGTCGTTGCTTTATTCAAGGAATTGGGAGCCAGTCAGCGACTCAGAACTTTGATGGAGGGTGAAAGTTTATTCAATGATGGGGTGGCGGTTGTGGCCTTCACCTTATTTGTTGTGATTCCTCTGCGAGACACGGTTGTTTCACTTTCCGGAACCCTGTTCAGCTTCTTCAGCTTCGTTGGAATTGGCATAGGAATCGGCATACTCATTGGATTTGGGATTTCCTACTTGACCCAACGGTTTGATTCCTCTTTGATTGAACAATCTTTGACCCTGGTTTCAGCCTATGGAACCTACGTTGTCACTGAAGAGTTGGGCGGATCGGGAGTAATTGGAGTCGTTACGGTTGCTTTAATCCTGGGAAATTTTGGGTCTCGATTTGGCATGAATCCCCGTACTCGAATCGTTGTGACGGAGTTCTGGGAGTTTATCGCCTTTTTTGTTAACTCGATTGTCTTTTTGCTGATTGGAGATCAGATTCAGTTCGCTGACCTGGCTGATAATATCCTGCCGATTGCGGTCACGTTTGGAGCAATGATTGTGACCCGAGCCATTGGAGTCTACGGTCTGAGCGCGGTTAGCAACGGATTGGCCGGGTCTCAAATCGACTGGAAAGATCAAACGGTGATCTGGTGGGGGGGTTTGCGCGGTTCGGTCTCTATTGCCCTGGCCTTGAGCGTTCCTGTAGATCTTGGTAGCAGACCTGAAATTATCGCAACGGTATTTGGAGCAGTTCTGTTTACCCTACTGGTTCAGGGATTAACTACGCAAACCCTGCTGGAAAAGCTCGGCCTGATTGGGGATCAGCCCAAACAACAAGCCTATCTGGAGGCGATCGCCCGTCGAGTCGCACTCAATCGGGTGCAGAATTATCTATCGGAGGCAGTTCGTACCCAGGAAATCGATTCAGAGTTCTACCAGTACCAATCGAGACTGATTCAGAATGAACTGGAGGAAGCCCGCGATACCTTGCAAAAACTCCAGGAAGAGAATGAGCAACTGATCGAGGTCGGGATGGATTTGATTATGGACAAGATGGTGGACATTGAAGCCGGAACCTACGCGGAATTTATTCGGGCAGGCCGCTTGGACAATCAGCTTTCTCCGGTGCTGCGTCGGGTCTTTGAAGATCCCGAACATCGAGCTTGGCTTTCGGATGCCCTGACAAATGCCATTGCTCCCAAAGTTGTCAAATCTGAACTGAACCCAGAATAGAGAGTTTGACCTGAGTGATCCATTGAACTGTTAAAGCCAATATTGTGCAATAGACTGGTGAGGTTCCTGGATTCCCGCCTACGCGGAAATGACGATTCCCATCCAGACATGAAAAGATAGTTTGAATTGAAGTGTGACGAGAGAACCATGTACGAAAAAATTACTCCCCCGACCACTGGTGAGAAAGTAACCTTCAGCGGTGGTGAGCCTCAAGTGCCTGATAATCCGATCATTCCCTTCATTCGGGGGGATGGTACAGGTGTAGATCTGTGGCCAGCAACCCAGCGAGTGTTGGATGCAGCAGTAGAAAAAGCCTACGGTGGTCAACGAAAAATCAGTTGGTTCAAGATCTATGCGGGTGATGAAGCTTGCGATCGCTACGGAACCTATCAATACTTACCGGACGAAACTCTGCAAGCCATCCAGGAATATGGCATTGCTATCAAAGGCCCCCTAACCACCCCGATTGGTGGCGGCATTCGTTCTCTCAATGTCGCCCTGCGGCAGATCAATGATCTCTATGCCTGCGTTCGTCCCTGCAAATATTATCCTGGAACCCCTTCTCCCCATCGCAGTCCGGAGAAAATGGATGTGATTATCTATCGGGAAAATACAGAGGATATTTATCTGGGAATTGAATGGAAAGAGGGGTCAGAAATGGCTGAGAAACTAATTAATATCCTCAATACTGATCTGATTCCCGCCACACCGGAACACGGAAAAAAACAAATTCGACTCGATTCTGGGATTGGCGTTAAACCCATTAGTAAAACCGGATCAAAGCGGATTATTCGGCGGGCGATTCAAAATGCGCTGCGTTTACCAAAAGAAAAACAGATGGTCACCCTGGTTCATAAAGGCAACATCATGATATACACCGAGGGAGCCTTCCGAGACTGGGGCTATGAACTGGTTGAGGAAGAATTTCGGGATCAATGTGTGACAGAGCGAGAATCCTGGATTCTCAGCAATAAAGAAGTAAATCCTGAAATCTCAGTTGAAGACAATGCCCGCAAAGTTGATCCTGGGTATGACGGTCTAACTCCTGAGAAGAAAGCCGAGATTTCCCAAGAAGTTGAATCAGTTCTCAATCAAATCTGGGAGACTCATGGGGACGGGAAATGGAAAGACAAAATAATGGTGAACGATCGAATTGCCGATAGCATTTTTCAGCAAATTCAAACCCGCCCGGCAGAATATTCGATTCTGGCCACGATGAATTTGAATGGAGACTATCTATCTGATGCCGCTGCTGCCCTAGTTGGAGGGCTGGGCATGGGGCCAGGAGCAAATATTGGTGATCAATGTGAAATTTTTGAAGCGACTCATGGAACTGCGCCAAAACACGCAGGGTTGGATCGAGTCAATCCCGGCTCTCTAATTCTCTCTGGGGTGATGATGCTGGAATATATGGGATGGCAAGAAGCGGCTGACCTGATCAAGACGGGCTTGGGGGCGGCGATCTCGGATCGACAGGTGACCTACGATTTGGCCCGTCTGATGGAACCCCCGGCTGAACCGCTCAAGTGTTCTGAATTTGCCGAAGCCATTATTCAGCGGTTTGAGAGTTAATGAAGAGGGAACAACCTGCGCAACCTATTCACACAGGGCTTCTACATCAATTCCAGCTTGGCGTTCACATTTGATGCCCATTTCACACCACTCGTTAAAATCAACCTCTGACAGCCGAATGACATCGGTGCAGGAGGGCTGAAATACCTGGCTGGCCAGTGCCCACCCCATCGCGCGAGTGGTATCCAGTGCTGTTTTGATTGGGGATTCTCGGTTTCCTGGAACCCCAGGCTCCCCAACCAATTTTGTATCGACCCAAATGCCATGGGCTCCGAGCATAATTTTTGCCATCCACTGGGCCCTGGGCAGATGGCTAGGAGAAGTAATCAACTCCACATGTCGAATTCCCCAGCGACTCAGAATGGGTTGTGAGAAGAAGAAATTCCCAAAGGTAGAATCTGCACACTTCTCTAGCCAAATCTGATTAACGGGGGCTTGAATTCGACGAAATAGCTCTACGATACAGGGATCGTCCGATCCCGTGGAAATTAAAACTGGCAGGCTAGGCAACTGCTTTGCCTGTTCAGAGGCATAGATTTCTCGATTAATGCTGCCTCCTAGAACCAGGAGTAGATCAACCGGTTGCTGTGCTGCGGATTGCAAAGTCAGAACTTGTTTTCCCAGGCGCACTAAGAGCAATAGCAAGATTACCATGCAACCGACTACAGCAAACCGACGCAATCGACGACGTTGTCTGATAGATAACTGAGGAAATAATCTTGCTAGCGACTGAACTCGGAACTTCATCCATCAGAACCTTTAAGCAGATCGGCGACGAATCAGCCTCATTCGTATACCGCCCAATGGAGATAGCGTAACACCTCGACGAGCCGCTTTCACCGGACGTTTCTCTGCCAAGGCAAGTTCATAGTTCAGTAGCACAGTAGCCAGTGCCAGTTTCATCTCATATTGAGCCAGAGCCATGCCAATACACTGGCGGGCTCCAGCGCCAAAGGGCAGATATTCGTAGGGGAAGAATTTACGCTCTAGAAACCGTTCTGGCTTGAATTTTTCGGGTTCAGGGTAGAGGTCAGGTCGACGATGGGTTAAGTAAATGCAGCCAACTAACGAATCCCCTTCAAAAATTTGATGCTCTCCCAGGTGAGTATCCTGTTTCGCCACACGCGGAAAAGTCAACATCCCCACGGGATAAATTCGCAGCGTTTCCTGACAAACAGCGGTGAGATAGGGTAGCCGAAAAATGGTCATGGGTTCAGCATCAGGATCTAAACTCTGCAACTCTTGCAGGAGTTTTTGATGGATCTCTGGCTGCTGGTGAATCCAATACAGCGACCAGGCCAGGGCTGTAGCAGTGGTTTCATGTCCAGCAAAGAGTAGAGTTAACAATTCATCCTGCAATTCACCATCTGTCATCGGTTGTCCCGCTTCGTCCCGCGCCGCCAGCATCAGCGTCAAGATATCGGTACGACTTTCATCGGGATTCTGACGCCGATCATTAATTTCTGCTAGAAGCAGTTGATCAATCCTTTGGCGGCGGCGCAGAAATTTCCCCCAGGGACTCCAGGCCCCCCAATCCTGTTGCAAAGAGCGGAAGAACAGCAGACTGGAACTCAGAGGAGAATTGGTAACGGACAGTAATTCGGTAATTAAAACCTTGAGTTGATCGTAGCGATCGCCGGAATAAATTCCAAATACGGCTTGCAGAATCACCTGTAGAGAAATTTCCTGCATGGCATCCCGTGCTACAAAAACCTGACCC
Organism: Microcoleaceae cyanobacterium; assembly: GCA_050331715.1. GTDB lineage: Bacteria > Cyanobacteriota > Cyanobacteriia > Cyanobacteriales > Microcoleaceae > JBHJGO01. Next base: position 7,801 of record JBHJGO010000147.1, on the reverse strand, counting down.
GATTGCCATTTGTCTGTTACTTGTCGGGTAATCTGGCAGATTAATGCCCCATAGTTGCGCATTCGATCCCCGTGGAAAGGAGGCATGAGTAATTTCCGCTGCTGGCGATGGCGATCGCCCTCCATCAGGATTAAAGAATTATCCCCAAGCAACGGTCGGAGAATTCCGTTAACTCGTCCTGGCGCTTCAAAGTCCCTGGTATCCCGCGTCAGGAGTTCTTGAACAAGTTGGGGATGGGTGACAAAAATCAGCGGACAATTCCCGGTTACTCGCGTCGAGAAAATATCCATCTGATGCTGAGCATGGCGATCCATAAATTTCAACGGATCGTTGACCCATTGCACTTGTTCAACAAATCCAGCGATCCTTGAGCTATTCAGTAGCAACATGATGCAGCATGTGATAGGTGACCTCTAGCTCTATTGTGGACTTTTAATCGTAAATTTGCGTATTGCTTATCGATTCATCAAAGTCTCGAACATCCCAGGACAGATTTTGACCCACGGAAAACCTTAGCAATACTTCCAAAGACATATCCCGTTTTTGAGCTATTCGCCTAGGTGATTCCGAAGTATTTTCGGGAACCATTAGCGAAACAACATCAATTGAACACAGTCTAAACTGAGTTCTGTTTTTCCTCAATAGGATTGGCGTTGTTCATCAAAACCCATTGACGCGAGCTAAAAACTCGCGTCTACGAAGACAGGCTGACGAATCAGCATAAATACCCAAACAATCAAGCCTTCATGTCTAATATTATACTTCTTTTGCAAAGAAGTTGAAAAGTGGATCGAAGGCAATAATCTCTCAACTGTAAAAAACGATTCAATAACCTATGAAGAACTTGGACAAAGCAAGATGAAAGACGTTCTAGAGAACGTCTTTCTGTGTTTCGCCTTAGGCAAAACAATCTATGAAGTGAAGTATTAGCCAACCAGAGACTTCACTTTATTCATAATTCCAGTGGGGTCAATCCCTTGGTGAACAAACTGTTCCCACAGACCACCAGAGCCTTCGTGGTAGGTTCCCAGGTAGGCAAACTTCGGCGAGAATCCCCGTTCCAACAACCAGGAACCATAACGGCTACCTAGACCTGTCCGGCGATTGAAAGACTCAACAACCAATACGAATGGAGCCTGACCCACTTTGGCCATCATCTCCTCATCAACAGCGTTTAGAGTGGGTTTGTTGATCAGACCAATGTCAATTCCTTCCTGCTTCAGTCGTTCAACCGCGTCTAGAGAACGATAGAGAGCATCTCCGAAACTGACGATGTAACCGGCTGTTCCCTCTCGAATCACTTCATCTTTGCCAGGGGTAAAGGTGTAGTTGTCACCGAAGAAGTTGTTGCCGTCGGTGTCCAGTACGTAAGGAACCTTGGAACGGGTTGAGAAGATAAACCGCATTCCGGGATCAAAAAAGACTGCTTTAACGCAGGCTTTCATCTGAGCTGAATCTGCCGGGAAGTATAGCCGAGTGGCATAGCTATCATCCAACCCATTGTCAGCAAACATATTGTTGATCCCAAAATGGCAGGTGTTGTCTGCCATATCATCAATGCCAGCATGGGAGAAGTGACACAGAAGATTAGAAAAGTTCAAGCGAGCCATTGTAATTTCAGAAATACACATTTCCAAGAAGGCACTGAAGGTGGCAAACACGCCTTGCTTACCCTCTTCCATGCCAAATCCAGCCGCTGCTGACAGGTTCCCTCGCTCCATGATTCCGGCGCTGACAAATAGTTCAGGATAGGCTGTGTGAATTTGCTTGAAACCACAGGAACCTTCCAAATCACTATCAACAAAGACAACCTTTTCTTTGCGTTCTGCCTCACTCAGATCACTCAGTACCTCAACCACCACCTCTCCAAAGGTGTTACGGTTGGAGCCAACTTTGTCGGAAGAGCCCATGAAGGTGTAATCCTGCTTCGGCTTCTGAACATTCTTGAGGTAGTCATGGGCATCTTGCAGGCCACGGGACTCCAGATATTTCAGAGCTAGATCCACTGAAATCACATCATGGCCATGGGTTTCGCCTTCTAAGCCCTCGATTCCCACACACATGGGGCGCTTGTTCACTACAGCAACTGGGCCATCTGAGTTGACAGCTTCGCAGATTCGACGGTATAGATCGTCTAGATCCTCACCATCGCCTTCCAGAACCTTCAACCCATGACCTGCAAGCGTTTGAGCTACTGTAAAACCTGGAATATACTTAGAAGGATGTCCGGCGATAGTCACATCATTGTCATCAATGATCAGCTTTACGTTCAACCCTTGAGAAACTGCCAATCGAGCTGCTTCCGCATCGTTACCTTCCTGCTGAGAACCGTCAGAACCCAGGCAAAATACAATCTAGTTGGGATTTGCCATGGCAACACCATTCACGTAGGGCCACATATGACCCAAGCGACCGGAACTGAACTTCACACCAGGGGTCAGGCCCAATTCAGGGTGTCCAGGCAATTTAGAGTGGGCCGCCCGATAGCTCATCAGTTGTTCTGCGGGCATCTCACCGTACAGCACAGACATCAAATATTGAGTCGCAACTCGGTGTCCAGCTTCATCAAAGAAGGTTGGCACAAATTTGTCAGGATTGCCTCGAAAAAAAGCATCCAAAATCATCACTTCTGGAACCGTGGCATAGGGGCCACCTGTGTGACCGCCGACACCCCGTGCAGCACCCGTCGCAGTGAAAAATACAATCGCATCTCGGCAAAGCTGAATATTGGCTTTGAGGGCGTTGCGCTGCTCATCGGTTAGGGTTGAGTTGGCGGGATCTAGGGTCAGTTTTTGATATTGGCCCAAATCAATGGGAAACCGGGTTTGGGTTTGGGTTGCAGTCATAACAGGTTAGTTTTCTTAATCTTATGTGTGAGTGCGAGAAACATTTACTTGAGATATAAGTAAAAGCGTAATCCTTCATGTCCCCTCTGACAACTCCACCTACTGACTAAGTTAGAATTGAACCACCCATCATCTGCTGATAACGGCGTTCCCATTCTTTCTGCAATTCTGGCCAGCGCTCCAGAGTTTCATCCTGATTCAGTAACGATTGGGCTGCTTCTCGCGCAACTTCAAGCACTGCTTGATCTTCAAGCAAACTAGCCAGAACAAAATCGGGTAAACCCGACTGACGGGTTCCTAGAACTTGACATGGCCCCCGCAATTGCAAATCCATTTCAGCAATAAAGAATCCATCCTGGGACTGTTCCAGAACATTCAGTCGTTGGCGGGCTTCTGGGGTAGAGCGGTTTGTCATTAATAAACAGTAGGAACGATGCTGGCCTCGACCGACCCGACCTCGGAGTTGGTGCAGTTGAGATAGACCAAACCGTTCGGCATTTTCAATTAACATCACTGTGGCATTGGGAACATCAACCCCAACTTCAACCACAGTGGTTGAGACGAGAATTTGAGTGGTGTTGTCGCGAAATCGGGTAATCGCTTCATCTTTTTCCTGACTGCTCATACGGCCATGCAGGAGCCCAACCTGGAACTCTGGAAATACTTTTTTTTGTAATCTTTCGTGTTCTTCAACGGCAGAACGGACATCTAACTTTTCTGATTCTTCAACCAGGGGTAGAACGATATAAACCTGTCGCCCCTGAACGATTTCTCGCCGGATTAAATCGTAGGCTTGCTGACGTTGTTGGCCGACTAATGTAGTGGTTTGAATCGGTTGTCGTCCGGGCGGTAGCTCGTCAATTTGACTGACATCTAAGTCCCCGTGCAAGGTTAGGGCTAATGTTCGAGGAATGGGTGTGGCAGTCATGGTGAGAACATGGGGCGATTCTCCTTTTTGTTGTAACTTTGCCCGTTGCTCTACGCCGAATCGATGCTGTTCGTCGATAATTACCAAACCCAAGCGGTCGAAATTAACGGTGTCTTGAATGAGCGCATGGGTTCCAACAAGAACCGGCAATTCTCCAGTTTCTAATTGGGTATGAATTTGTCTACGTTTAGCTACCTTTGTCGAACCGGTTAAGAGTTCAACGGGAAGGTAAAGAGTATTGAACCAGGTAACGAGCTTTCGATAATGTTGTTCGGATAGAACTTCGGTGGGAGCCATGAATGCGGCCTGATATCCCGCTTGAATTGCTGCCAACATAGCAATAACAGCTACCACAGTTTTTCCGGCTCCCACATCCCCTTGAACTAAACGATTCATCGGTTTATCCGACTCCAAATCCTTGAGAATTTCCTGGACAACTCGACCTTGGGCCTTGGTCAGGTCAAAGGGAAGAATGTCGTAGAATTTTTCAATTAATTCTCCGCTGGGCGATAAAACCGCACTGGTTTCGGCCTGTTTCTGCTGCTGTTTTCGCCGTAGCAATCCAAGCTGCAAGTAGAAAAATTCATCAAAAACCAATCGTTTTCGAGCTGCTTCTAGCCGTTCTTTGTCCTGGGGGAAATGAATATTTTGAATCGCATCGGGAATCTGGATGAGCTGATGTTCCTGTCGCAGTTCTAGCGGTAATGGTTCTGGCAACTGGCTAGCCATGGGCAAAACTTTAGCCACCGCTTTTCTCACTACATCCGCCCCCAATCCTTCGGTCAGAGGATACACAGGCACAACTCGCCCCACCTTCATCGATTCAATCTGTCCCCCCGTATGGTTCAGGACTTCCAGTTCAGGATTGTCTAAAGTAATGCCATATTTGCCACTTTTCACTAAACCAGAAGCCGCAACGATTGCCCCCGTCGGATAGTTGCGTTTTTGCATGTTCTGCCATGCCGGAGTAGCGTAGCGATTTCCCGCATAGAATCGACTGATTTTCAATTGAGCGGTGTCATCCTCCAGGATTAATTCCAGAATGGTGAGTTTCTTATTGCGGGGACTGCTGAAACAACTGCATCGCTTGACCCTGGCAATAATCGTCACCGTTTCTCCCGGTTCTAATTCTTTAATTCTGGCGTGGCGAGCGTAGTCAACGTGGCTACGGGGATAGTAGTACAGCAGATCGTAAACCGTCTGGATTCCTAATTTGGCCAGGCGATCGCTATTCCTCGGCCCGACGATTGATTTCAACGGGTCTTCCAGGGAGTACTCCGAAGATTTTTCTGAAGATTTCTTTGAAGTAGAGCTACCTTTTGCAGACTGATTCGATTTTGCGGTCGGTTTCGGTTCAGGCTTGGGGGTTGAGTAGGAGGATGAAGAACGATTTGCCGCAAGTTGTGACCGAGTTTCAATCAGCCGTTGCGTCTGGGTTAAAAATCGACGGGTTTCTGCAATCAAGCTGCGCCGACTACCTGAGTCCAGTTCCGGGTATTGATAGAACTTCTGTAGTAAATCCTGGCAACGGGAATCGGATTCAGGGGGAACGATGGTCAGTAAATCCTTCAGACTGAGATAGAGAAATTCATGGAACTGATAGTGATTTCCCTGAAGATTGCCGAAACCTCTCTCAGCTTCTACGGAGAGCGCTTGCTGCCAACGGCCCCAGTCAGGTCGAAACTTGTCCATGCGATATCGAAAACTCCGTGAGTGGCAACCCCAACCTCAGCAAAACGGGTTGAGAAGGAAACGCAGGCTCAGCACCTCTTAGATACAGCTTACCTAATATCTTACACAGCCAACCCATTTGAACGTTGGCATCTCTCAATCCAGTTCGACGGCCATTATATAGCAATCACAAATGATTTGTGAAAAGGGGGTAAAGGGGGCAATGCCCTCTTCTTGGGGACTTTTTCCAAAAACCCCTCCATAGTACTTTTCATGATTGATTCAGGATTGCTATAAGTTGAAAATGCCAAAAATAAATTAGTGATAAATAAGTTGGTTTTAACACCGGATAAAAACCATCAATACGAGCTATTTGCATAAGGAAGACAATAGCGTCCTAATACTGGGATCAGAATGATGCAGGGAAAGCTTTGTCATATTCTCTCTCATTCTGCAAGGAAAATTCAACTCACAGGTGGAGAACCAACACATGGCTTTATTCAATGGAACTGACAATAACGACATCATTAACGGAACCCTTTTCGATGATATTATTCGAGGGCTTGATGGTAATGATGAATTATTCGGTAGCTCCGGCAATGACCAGGTGTTTGGGGGGTTAGGTGCGGATACAATTGAAGGAAATAATGGAGATGATCGCCTGGTTGGAGACTCCGAAGGCAGCCAGTTTGGTGGGCCAGGTGGCTTTCAGAGCAATGGATTGAGTAATGCCTCCCAAAATACGACTGGGAACAATCTTTTGGCATTAAATCCGGTTGAGGTTTCCCCAGCTTTTAACCTCGATTTTGTTTTTCCAGGAGTCATTTTTCGGAGTAGTAACAACGACCTAATTCGAGGGGGTGCGGGTCAGGATACGATCCTGGGCGAACAGGGAAATGACCAATTGTATGGTAATGCCCAAAATGACCGGGTTTTTGGGGGTAGCGGAGATGACTCGGTCTATGGGGGCTCTGGCAATGACGTTCTGGCCGGTAACGAAGGGGATGATGAAGTATTTGGTGGCCGAGGTGGTGACGATATTAGCGGGGTCTCCGGCAACGACAGCCTATTTGGAGAAAGGGGCAATGACACCATTGGGGGTGGTTCCGGGAATGACCTCGTTCGAGGGGGCGCAGGAGCAGACCTGATCTTCGGTGGCTTGGGCGCAGATTTCTTGGAAGGGGGGAATGGCAGTGATCTAATCTTCGGTGATCAGGAAAACGATACATTAGCGGGAAATGCCGGAGATGATGCGCTATCCGGTGGAGATGGCAATGACTCTATCACCGGAGGCAATGGAGATGACAATCTAGATGGGGATTCAGGTAATGATCGCCTGTTCGGTGGAAATGACAACGACATCCTGTTTGGGGATCGAGGACAGGATTTCCTGGACGGTGGGGATGGTCGGGATATCTTAGATGGAGGAGAGGGTCAGGATACTTTAAACGGGGGAGCGGAGAGCGATGTGTTATCGGGACGTTTTAACAACGATTCTCTTTCCGGCGGTTCGGGTGACGATACTCTCTTCGGTGATGCAGGCGACGACAATCTCCTGGGTGGAACAGATGATGACGTGCTGGTTGGAGGGGACGGTTTTGACTCTCTAGTTGGCGGGAGTGGGGTTGATGCTCTCTACGGTGAGTTTGACAATGACACGCTGGAGGGCGGCTCTGATTCAGACTACCTTGATGGGGGTGAGGATGATGACCTACTGCTTGGGGGCGGGGGCGAGGATATTCTGGTGGCCGGAGATGGTTTCGACCGATTAAACGGAGGTTTGGGAGATGATTTGTTGATTGGTGGAAGTGGCAGCGATACCTTCTTCTTCACTTTCTCTGAGGACGGCCAGGATCTGCAACTTGAGTCCTTTGGTAATGATACGATTGAAAACTTTTTAATCGGATCTGATGTAATCGACCTGAGCGATATTCCTCTAACCACCTTTGTAGATGGCCAATTGCGAACAAACTTTGATGCACTCGATACCAACGATAATGGAAGTTTAGATGGCGAAGACTTCAATGTCGAGGTGAGTGCGGGTGGCATCACAATTAACGTCCTGGGTGCGGTTGCTCCGGAAATCAGTGACTTCTTGATCGGTTCAGAGGCCACTATTTTTGTGCAAGATGTTGACGAATTTGAACTAGATGGCAACGATTTTAACTTCTAGATTATTAGTCGAGTCTTAAATTGATGCTGATCGAGCAGCAGGTCGTCCAGTGACCTGCTGCCTCAAGCACTTTTGGCCACCGAGTCAGGAAAACAGGTCAATGAGCCCCATCCTCAAACCAACTGGATCGCCAGGCGGCTTCAGCCTCTAGCACCGTTCGCTCCTGCAATTTTATCTGATACT
>JBHJGO010000146.1:0-29705 GCA_050331715.1 Microcoleaceae cyanobacterium | reverse complement strand
AGCCTATCTTTTCGAGAATTGTCGATAGGAACTACCTCAACACCCGATTCTACTGTTGAGTTTGGCCTGAAGTCAGTGTAAGCTCAACTCTGCCAAAGTCATATCTAGTCTCTGTTTCAGATTTTCGGACAAGTCTAATAGATTAGTGTTCTATCCGGAAAACAAGTCAATGCCCCTGTTAATGGAAAAAAAAATGGTGCACTGGGTCAAGCTAAATCGTGCTTGCTTTGAAAAAAGCTGTCAGATGCACTAAGGGGAAGGTGATTGGGACACTTTTGGATCTTACACAGGATAAGTCAATGTTAAATTCCCTTCAGCCATTAGTGAGTGTCATCATTACAAGCTATAACTATGAAAAATTTATTGGTGCAGCGATTGAGAGCGTCATCCAGCAAACCTATCCTATGGTGGAGATTGTTGTGGTAGATGACGGATCTACAGATCAATCTAGACAGATTATTCAGAGTTATCAGGACAAAGTTATTGCCATCTTTCAACCCAACAAAGGAGAGGCCGCTGCAACGAATACTGGCTTCACTAATAGTTCTGGCTCTGTTGTCTGCTTCCTCGATGCCGATGATCTCTTTCTCCCAGAAAAGATAGCCCAAGTTACTGAACAATTCCAATCTCATCCAGAACTGGATTGGTGCTTTCATCCACTGTATGACATAACTCAAGCCGATCAGATTATCAGCCCCCCGTTCACTGGAGAGGTCTGGACGTGGGATTTGAGGGAAAAGATGAAGAGAGGTAAGCTCACTTCTGAGTTGGATAGACCCATTCCACCAACTTCTGGCTTGTGTTTTCGTCGTTCACTTTTGGAAAGGATTCTGCCAATTCCAGAAAATATCAGAATTATTTGTGATAGCTACATGCAATTTGTTGCTCTAGGAATCAGTCCAGGTATTTTTATCGACCAACCCTTGGCTTACTACAGACATCATGGCAGCAATGCCTATGCAGAAAATCCGCAACAACTTTTGTTAAGAGCCAGAACGTTGGTATTAAACGGTTACTGGATTCATTTCAATCTCCCTGAGCTAGAGCGCTTTGCAGATAACCTGACCGCAGAAGGGTTGGCTTCATATTGGAGATGGGGCAGGCTTACCTCAGAAGATCAGGAGTTGATTCAATCTACCCTGAATGCCCTGCCGCTCAATAAGATCTGGAAGATCTATCTCAAAGCTCTATTAAAATACAGCTTACATTGAAATATTAGAACCCTTCAAGTGAAATGCAGGAATCATCTATTCGCAATCAAAATCGTTCGGGATGGATAGTTCACATACTGAGGATTTGTGTGATTGCTCTCATGTTGCCAATCATTGTATCCAGCCCAGCTATCTGGAATTGTTGGATGTTGCTGACGGACAGCAACGCAGTCTCAGAAATTGCCCAGACTTTAATCCTAGAAATTACACAACCTGGTGCGAACAGTACACAGTGACTCATCCCCATCTATGAAGTTGAATCAAGCTTTCCTTACCGTTTCTTGTGGGGTTTCGGGAGTTTTTGAACGATTTTGCTGCCAGATAGCAAGGCCAATTCCAATTAGGGATAGGAAGATCAACCAAATTAATGGCCAGGGTAACGGCTTGCGTCGTCGAGATTTTGTCACGACAACACCCGCTGTATCTCCAGAGGAATCATCACTACTGTCATCCATCAAAGCCCTAGATGCTTCTGTGAGTTCGGGTTCCGGTTGAGCAATTGCCACTTCTACTTTCTCTGGTACCTCTGCAAGCACCAATTTCTGGGAAACGCTGCCACAGGTCAACACCACAGAAACATTGTCCTGACCGTTCTTCGTGTTGGCTAGTTCAATCCATTCCCTAACTGCCGCCTCCAGAGTTTTCTCGCCACTCAAAATTCCAGGAATAATATCTGTCCAGGATTTTTCCACCCAATTATTATCGCTGAGGCCATCGGAACACAGGAGCAACACCCCGTCTTCTTCGACCACTAATCGCTGCACTTCAGGATAGAGCAACTCTGCTTCTCGCGTACCCAAAGCCTGGGTTAATGCGCCAGAGTCATGCCGTTGGAGGGCTTCTAGATAGAGGGCACGACCCATGCATACCTCTCGAACTGCGACATTATCATCGATGGTGAGCTGTTGGCAGGCATTGCGAGTGATCCAATAGGCTCTGCTGTCTCCCACATTCACAACGTAGAGTTCGTGGCTGTTCCCGAGTTCTGTTCCATCAGCAGATTTAATTTTTTGCGGCAGTTGCAGGGCCATCACCAAAGTTGTACCCATGCGACTCTTGGCGGCACGGCCCTGTTCGTCGTTCTGAACCGCGATCACATTGTTGGCAACTCGAACAATTTCCTGGAGTTGGCTGGTAACCAGCTCCGGATCGTAGAGTTCATCCTGGGCTGCAATCTCTTCGATAAAGCTATAGACCAGGGGCCTAATGGATTGAACCGCAAGCTGAGCCGCCACTTCGCCCCCATCATGGCCTCCAACTCCATCGCAAACGATGCTCAGATAGGGAATCAAATGGCTATCAGGATAGGTTCGATTCTGCTGCTTCAGCTCATCGGGTGAGGGATAGCAGGTATCCTCATTATTCAAGCGCTTCGGCCCCGTTTCGGTGTCTCCGGCCACTGCTAGATGGAGAGGTTTTTGGGCTGCTTGTTCTAGCAGCAATTGATTCAGGGGCTTGGCGACTTCTAGCGGATCAGGATTTTCCCGCATCAACTTCTGAATCTCTTGCAACCGAGTTCTGATTGTGGCCTGGGACGTTTCAATCAGTGCTGACCAGGCTTCTGCCAGGTCTCGAATGGTCGGTTGTACCTTGCCCTGATGGAGTTCTCGCAATCGAATGCGCCAACCCTCAACCCAGAGATTTTCTTTTACAAATAGGCTGTAGGCTGCCCCCATGTCAGAGAGAGGAGCCCAGAGTTCCAGCATTTGCCACAACCAGTAAACCTGTCGGATCGCTGGAGCTTTAGGCCAGGATTCAATTAGAGAAGGCAGGAGGGAACCCTTTGCATCCACTGGCGCATTGGACAGCAATACAACTTCCTTCATCTCTGGAGCGGCCCCTAGGGCATAGATTCCGTAGACCTCTGGGACGTGGAGTTGGTGGGGATAGAGGTAAAGATAGGGCAGAATCTGATCCGACAGCGTTTCAGGCATCTGTGGCAGAATTCCCGGTTTTGTATCGAGCCAGATCTGAGATCCGGTCGCATAGTAACGATTACCAACAAACTGCCCGGGTGGAATCTGGGCTGCTTCTGCCCCCAAGGCCCAAAGATAGCGATAGGTGATGGGAGTGTGACAGGTTGCACAAACCAGGTTCCCCAGATCGTTACTGGGGTGACTACAGGTGGGGTTGGTGCAGTAGATTTGCGGTGCAGAGCTACTGCTAATTTGAACCAGCTTTTCTAAAGACACTCTGAAGATCTGTTGCTGAAGAACTCGATGCAAAATTTCAAAGATAGAATGATTGTAACGCTTGATGCTCGTCCTATCGTGTACTCCGCAACACACTGGTCATATCGTTGCGTTTCACATCTGCCGTAATGGTGTCAGCACGGTTATTGTGGCTTTTCCCACCTCTATCATCCTAATTTAAGTAACATTTGTTCATCACTCGGACTATGGTGATTAATTCAACAGCTCTTTGGCTGATCGCAGGTGCAGTTCTCTGTTTGTTGGAGTTCTCAGTTCCAACGGCGTTTGTGGAGTTTACGATGGGGCTAAGCGCCTTTGCAGTTGCAGCAGTTTCATTAATTGTCCCTTCGACTTCAATCCAGATCGCACTCTGGATGGTGCTGTCGGTTACTTCTGTCATTGCAACTCGACGACTGCTGCCAAACCGTTCCGTCAGAACCATTGAGGATGCAAAGGAAGCAGAGACATTAGTGGAGATTTTACCAGGGCAGGCGGGACGAGTGCTATGCGAAGGGATCTCCTGGCAAGCACGACTTGATGAGGGATTCACCGGATCGGTGGCGGCTCAGCAGCGAGTGATTGTGATCCGGCGTGAAGGTAATACCTTGATTGTGGTTCCGGAAGCGTTCCTGAGTCACTCTTAGCACGTTTTCCTGGGAGTTGAATCAGTTGGATGAGGGGTTGGGTAGGTTGAATCAAATGCCTACCGATCCATTGGTGATGTAGGAGTTGGGTTTGACAGAGCGAAACATTGGGAATGCTCAGTTTCAATGGTGTAGTTAGTTTTAATCTGAAAGAGGTTAATTAAAATGCAGTATATTTTGTGGCTTTTTCTCGCATTGGGTGGATCGGCTCTGGTGGGCGGCGTTAAGGTGGTCAACCAGGGAGATGAGGCTTTGGTAGAAACCCTGGGGAAATACAACGGACGGAAGCTGAAGCCGGGCTTAAATTTTATTATGCCGTTCCTGGATCGGGTGGCCTACAAACAGACCATTCGAGAGCAGGTTTTGGATATTCCACCCCAGCAATGTATTACCCGTGACAACGTTTCTATCAGCGTGGACGCGGTGGTGTACTGGCGAATTATGGACTTGGAGAAAGCCTGTTACAAGGTTTCTGATCTAATGCCAGCGATGGAAAACCTGGTTCGTACCCAGATCCGCTCCGAAATGGGCAAGTTGGAGCTGGATCAAACCTTCACTGCTCGAACTGAGGTGAATGAAATCCTGCTGCGGGATCTGGATATCGCTACTGATCCCTGGGGCGTTAAGGTGACACGGGTTGAGTTACGGGATATTTGCCCAGCCAAGGCAGTAATGGATGCCATGGAACTCCAAATGTCCGCTGAGCGCCAAAAGCGGGCCGCTATTCTGACCTCCGAAGGGGAACGGGATGCAGCGATTAACTCGGCTCGCGGTCAAGCGGAAGCCAGAATTCTCGAAGCAGAAGCCAACCAAAAAGCCGTTGTCCTCCAAGCCGGGGCAGAACAAAAAGCCTATATTCTCAAGGCTCAAGCCACCGCAGAAGCTTTAAAAATCCTGGCCAAGATGTTAGGCAGTGAAGCCCAGGCCAGAGAAGCGCTCCAGTTCCTACTGGCCCAGAACTACTTCGACATGGGCGCCACAATCGGCAATAGCGACAGCAGCAAGATCATGTTCATGGATCCCCATAATATTCCAGCCACCCTAGAAGGAATGAAGGCCATCGTCAGCGATGCTGATCCAAGCATTGATCAAGCAATAGTAAACGGCGATTACCGATAACCAATGATCAATGACCAATAACCAATGACCAATAACTGATAACCCACTAAAGCATTAAGGGAACATTGAGATCGGGGGCAACCACAACTGGAGTGCCCCTAACTTTTGGTGATTTCAACTATAATTACGAACTACAAGTTTAAAATCAGGTATTTCGTATGTTTGCAACGACCCTAGCGGTGCCAACTTCAGATCCAACATTTCCCAACGATCTGTTTGCGGCGATCGCAGATCTAAAGCAAGACTTAAACGCCGTTATCTTAGCCCATTATTATCAAGAACCCGATATTCAAGACATCGCTGACTACATCGGAGATTCCCTCGGTCTCTCCCGTCAAGCTGCAAACACTGATGCGGATGTCATCGTGTTTGCAGGGGTACACTTCATGGCTGAAACAGCAAAGATTCTCAATCCAGATAAATTAGTATTGTTGCCTGATCTAGAAGCAGGATGTTCTTTAGCCGATAGCTGTCCCCCCCTGGACTTTGCCCGATTCAAAGCAACCCATCCTGACCACATTGTCATTTCCTACATCAACTGTACAGCGGAGATTAAAGCCCTGAGCGATATTATTTGTACCAGCTCTAATGCGGTTGACATTGTAAATCAAATTCCGCCGGAACAGCCCATCATCTTTGCGCCAGATCGCAATCTTGGACGGTACGTCATGGCAGAAACAGGCCGAGACCTAGTGCTATGGGAGGGAGCCTGCATTGTCCACGAAAATTTTTCCGAGAAGAAAATTATCCAACTCAAGGTTGACCACCCCCAGGCAGAAGTGATTGCCCATCCAGAATGTGAAGTTGGTGTTCTGCGTCATGCAGACTACATTGGCTCCACCACGGCATTGTTAAAATATGCTCAGCACAGCATAAGTTCTAGCTTTATCGTTGCCACTGAACCGGGCATTATTCACCAGATGGAAAAGCAAGCTTCTGACAAGATCTTCATTCCTGCACCCCCGATGAATAGCTGTGCCTGTAATGAATGCCCCTACATGCGACTAAACACTCTGGAAAAACTGTACCTGTGTATGAGAGACAAACAGCCAGAAATTACGGTTCCTGAAGCGACTCGCAATGCAGCATTGCAGCCGATTCAGCGAATGCTAGAAATGAGCCGTTAACTCTACTTCTTAGGATTGGTCACCGCGAAAAAGGATTCGTCACTATGTTTTCTAGCCGTTCTACCTCCTGGATTCATCAATGGTCTCGACCACTGATTGGGGGAATTGCTCTCCTGGGAAGTTTGGAGACTGCCTATCTAACGCTGGTTAAGGTGCTGGGAAAAACGGCAGTCTGCCCCGTGGGTCGCTGTAATGATGTACTCAACAGCTCCTATGGGACACTGTTTGGTCTACCCCTAACCTTCTGGGGTTGTCTAGCCTACACAATCCTGGCAATTTTGGCCCTGGCTCCGATGGTGTTGCAGGGAGATTCCTCGAAATCCCGCAACTCAGATTTGGCAGCGCTTAATTGGTGGTTGATGTTCACCCTCAGCACGGCAATGGCTGTTTTCAGTGGCTATTTGGTCTACATCTTGACCGTTGAACTGCAAGTATTTTGCCTCTATTGCACCCTCTCAGCCATTTTTTCCTTCAGCCTGTTTTTTCTAACGCTGGCGGGCCGGGCCTGGGAGGATATCGGTCAGTTGATCTTTCGAGGGCTGCTGGTGGGTATGGTGACACTGATCGGCGTGCTTGGAATCTACAATCAAACGTCTGCAACTGAGCCTTCGACCATAACCCGTGAAGCCATTGCTCAGAAAGTTTCCGGCTCTGCGGAAATGGATCTGGCCCATCATCTGACTCAAATTGGGGCTAAGCAATACGGAGCCTATTGGTGTCCCCACTGCCAGGAACAAAAGCAATACTTTGGTCAAGCGGCCTTCAATTTGATTCAGTACATTGAATGTGATCCGGGGGGTAAAGATGCTCAGCCCCAACAGTGCAAGGATGCAGGCATCAAAGCCTACCCGACCTGGGAGATTAACGGCAAGTTGCACACTGGGTTAATGACGTTAGAACAACTGGCAAAGCTATCAGGCTATTCTAGTTGGAGAGACTTTCAGTAGTGATATCGGTTATGCTGAAAGGCAGGGTATCTGCTCAGTTATATCTCAATCGAATCCGGTTCATGTGCGGAACGTTAGATTTTTTCCTGAAGGGCGTTAGGTTTTGAGTTTGGATTGGGCATAGTAATTTAAGGGTTAGCAATCTACGTTCAGTTTTCATCTGGTTTACTTCAGAATTAAGCGCTTTGGTACTTAATCCTGGTTTCCTCGTAATTCTCCTGCTGCATTATTCGTAGACCCTTGACTATCACTAGGCGGACGTTATTTCAAAGATTGGAGCGATCGCCAGACCAGCTTTTCTCCACTCTAAAACATTGGCTCAGACAGCGAGACTACCAAGTTTGGTGGATGTCCTCTGGGATAGCTGGAATTGTGCTTCTCATCCGGTTTTTCGGCTTGCTTCAGCCCCTGGAGTGGTCAATGTTGGACTTATTCATTCGCCTTCGTCCTCTAGAACCGGTAGACGAAAGGATTCTAATTGTTGGGATTGATGAAGCTGATTTGCAAACCTACGGTTTTCCTATACCAGATCAAGAATTAGCCCAGTTGTTGCAGACGCTGAATGCAGCTAAACCCCGCGCCATCGGCTTAGATCTCTACCGAGACTTACCAACGCCTCCGGGCCATCGAGAGCTGACCCAAGCCCTACAGACCATTCCCAACCTGGTGGGAATTGAGAAAGTTGAGACAGATCGTAGCCCTGCTATCCTGCCCCCCCCTCCGTTGCAACAGCGGAATATGGTTGGATTCAACAATGTGGAAGTCGATGCTGATGGACGAGTCCGGCGTGGGTTGTTGTACAATGCCAGCCTTAGAGGCAATCAATTACTTCAGGCCTTCGCGCTCAAGCTTTCCCTAATCTATCTAGAGCCAGAAGGAATTACCCCAGAGGCTGCTAATCGAGCTAATGATCTGCAACTGGGCCGGGGCGTATTCTATCGCTTCCGACCCAACGACGGTGGGTACGTTCGAGCTTTGGACGGGGGGTATCAGTTTCTAGCGAATCCTAGGGGGCCAGCGGGGTATTTTGATCACGTTTCAATGCAAGATGTCCTATCAGGCCGGATTTCAACGGAGCAAATTCAGGGTCGAATTGTTTTAATTGGTTCGATGGCTCCTAGTGTAAAGGATCGACACTTGACATCCCACAGCTATAGTCTCCTAGAAGAACCTAAGTACGTCTATGGAGTTGAGCTCCAAGCCAATTTTATCAGTCAGATTCTAAGTTCTGCTTTAGAGGGCCGTCCAGAAATTCGAGTTTGGCCTGATACAGTGGAATGGCTATGGATTTTTCTCTGGGCTTGGTTTGGGGCTCAAATCTGCTGGCATAGCCGCTCAGCCTATTCTGCAATTGCCACAACATTCGGGGACGCTGTAGCGTTCAGCATTGGAGCTTATCTGATGTTTCTGCTGGGTTGGTGGATTCCAGTGGTTCCGGGTCTGCTCTCACTGGGTGGCTCTACAAGTGTTGTCATCGCATATCTAGCCTATTGTCAGGGGGAATTGAAGCGTTCAACAGAATTCCTCAAAAGTGTAATCAACACAATTCCTGACCCAGTTTATGTCAAGAATGTCGCCCACGAAAAAGTTGTAATCAACCCCGCCTACTGTCAGCTCATAGGCTATCCCGAAGTACTTCTCATGGGCAAAACAGACTACGAAGTTTTCCCCAGTCAGGAAGCTGACACCCTATGGCAAAAGGATGAAGAAGCCCTTCACAGCTACACTGGCGGCAAATGTGAGGAAAAATTGACTAGCTGTGACGGGACAACCTATTTAACTGAAATTAAACGCTCCCTGCATCGCGATGCAGCGGGAAATGTCTTCCTGGTGGGAGTAATTCGAGATATTACAGAGCGAAAACAGCTTGAAGAAAATCTCAAGCAACTGGCGGCTGATTTAGAACGGTCGAATGCTGCATTGAAAATCTCTGCCGAGCATGATCCCCTCACTGGCCTACCAAATCGTAAACTGTTCTACGAGCGTTTAGAGCAGTCATTAACCTGGGCAGAAAAATATCAGAAATCCGTTGCATTGCTGTTCCTGGATCTAAACGAATTCAAATCAGTAAACGACACGATGGGCCATCACATAGGGGACTTACTCCTAAGAACGGTTGCTCAACGCCTGCAAAAATGTCTCCGCAGCAGTGATACGGTTTGTCGCTTAGGCGGGGATGAATTTACCGTCATTTTGCCTGGTGTCAAGAACCGGGGCAATGCGACAAGAGTGGCCCAAAAAATTCTAGAAACCGTGGCAGAGGAAGCCACGTTAGAAGAACATACCCTGGTAATCACCACCAGCATTGGTATCAGCCTCTATCCCAGTGATACCTGCGATCTTGAAACGATATTTCAACAGGCAGACGCTGCCATGTACAAGGCCAAAAAGCTGGGCAAGAACCGCTACGAATTTGCAGAAGATCTCAGTAACGCTGAAAGACCCGAAGCTGAACTGACCTAGTGCCTGATTCTTAGCATATATACGGCCTACACGTTTAGCATACACATTCGGCATGTGCATATCTGGCACTTGATAACTGCTCATCCGTGGCTATGCACTTATCCAAGTGGTATCCATAACCCGTCATCTAATGTAATCTAGATAACAAATGAATTGGATATGTCGGCAAGCTATTTGACCTGGGTATATACATGTAGGGTATAAAGCCTCACAATGCCTTACACCTCACCCTCATTATAGCTAGTTATGCCAGAACTCATATGTGGAAGTGGACAGTTTGTAAAGCGGCTTCACAACCGGATTGACATCCGTGATTTTACCGATAATATTATTGTTCAGGGGCATGTTTTAGGTGTTTTCACAGATATTTCCAATCCTCTTCTAAAGAAATGGGGGACTTTTTTTATGTTAGGCATCTACAAGTTAACTGCAGCACTCGCCTTGACTCTGGGAGTACAGGCTTTCTCCATCGCCCAAGCTCAAGCTGCTGCTCATCCCTTGACTTCAAAATCCCAAGCTCAATTTTCCGTTTCAACCGATGCAGCCCATTCAGGCGTTCTGGGTTATCAGTATTCTCCTGATGTGGATACTACAGGTGGAACTCAGGACGCTGGATCTCGCTAGCTGTTCTGACTCACGCCCAAGTTTAAGCTTCGATAATTAAAAATAACTCGTATTTTAGTGCCTTCATCCCTGGGATCATTACAAAAATTTTGAATCTACTCGGGTTTGAAATCAAAAATTAGATAGGTGAATAAAGCACAGTAGGGGAAAGTTAGCATATTAACCTTCCCCTACTGTTTATGATAATTTACTCAACACTTTTGCCCCTATCCCATAACAGGGTTAGTCATAGGTTCCCGTATTCAAGCGGAAGTTACCTTCCTGTAAAACCGAGCTCACTGGGGTAACGGTAAATTTATCCAAGTTTTGTCTCAGCAATTCTGTTTGAGCTTCTGTCAGCCCTGGCATTCCCAGTACATCTTCGACTGAATCGAAGGGGGCATTATCAATAATTTTTCTAGCCAGAGTGGGGAACATCCCTCGAATCCGGCGAAACTCCCGAATTGAGCTGTTATTTAGATCAAGCTTGTCACCAAATTCCGCAAGTTTCTGATCAGCACGGTTTCTGCGAACTTGAGCCGCTAAAATTGTGGGCAGTAGGGTAACCTGAGCGGTGACTGAGGGTTCAGCAGCTACGGCCTGCACACCAAACCCAATAAAGCTGGTCATGAATAGACACAACCCGGCAAACCAACCGACGAATCGTTTCATCAAAACTTCTCACCTATCACATCAAACCGTATTCTCTAATATTTGTAACCTATTCTGTAACTTTACTGGAATAAGGACAATTGCGGCTTTGCGTTTAATTACAATTGCTTGCCACCAGACACTAATTGCCACAATAAACAATTAAATCCACCTCAACATCGCCTTGACCCGCTAGCCCCAATACCCCCACTGTGGTGCGGCAGGGCAGATGGGGAGCCTGGAAATAGGAAGCATAGACCTGGTTTACCGCTTCGTAATCCCGCAAATCTGTCACGAAAATTCGAGCCATGACGACCTGACTGAAATCAACGCCAGCATGATCTAGGACTAACCGAAGGTTTTCCATCACCTGACGGGTTTGATCCCCAATACCGCCTCGGATTAGCTCTCCAGTTTCTGGATCCTCTGCCAACTGCCCGGTAACGAATAGAAAGTCCCCCGCCCGTACCGCATGGGAATAGGGGGTAATGGGCGGTAGGATATTGTCCGGTAGCGTAATAAATTCCAGCATTCCGGCTACGGCTATTGAGCTGCCACTTTGGTCTGCACCGCGTCCATCACACTTTTTGTCATCGGTTCAGGAATTTTGGTGTATTCTAGACCCTCATTGAAGCCCTGGCCCTCAGTTAAAATCCAGTTGATCATCTGCTTAACACTATCCGCCTTCTCCGCTGTTTCATACTCTTGCTTCACCAGAATCCAGGTTACACCGACAATTGGATATCCAGTATCTGGATTGTTCAAGTTTGCTGCTCGTAGATCCTGGTAAAACCGAACGCTATTCAGGGCTGTATAGGTGTCTTCTAAAGTGGGTGCAACGAAGTCTCCTGTAATATTTTCCAACTGAGCAACCGCTAATTTGTTGCCACGGGCATAGGTGTCCTGAACATAACCAATAGCTCCTTCCGTTTGCTGAACTTGCTTTGCCACTCCCTCATTTTGAGGGCCTTTCAGGGGTTCTCCAGGCCAGTTGGGTTGGGGAGAAACACTAACGGATTTTTTAAATTGAGGGCTAATGGCACTGAGATAACGGGTGAAGATGTAGGTTGTGCCACTACCATCCTCCCGCACAACGGGCTGAATCGCGAGATCCGGCAGGGTAACGCCAGGATTGTCTTTGGCAATCTTTGAGTCATTCCAAGTTTCGATTTGCCCCTGGAAAATTTTAGCCAAGACTTCTCGAGATAGCTTCAACTCGGAAACACCGGGGATATTGTAAGTCACGGCAACCGCACCCCCAGCTGTTGTAACCGGAACCATCCCCTTGGGCATTTCATCGACTTGGGATTGGGTGGGGGGAGCATCTGTTCCAGCAAAGTCAACCGAATCAGCAATAAAACTTTCAATTCCTTGGCCACTACCCACCGCATCGTAGGTGACGGTGATCCCTGAGTCTTTTTTGAATTCTGCAAAATAACGAGTGTACAGCGGTTTTGGGAAGGATGCACCAGCCCCCTTGAGAGTCACGGCGATCGCTTCCCCTAATCCACCCACTGTAAGCATCAATGTTGTAGCGGAGATGGCCAAAGCACGACGGGAACGAGTAACAGAGAACATGTTTCTATTCCTCAGTTTTTAAAAGAGCAATTTCATGATTTGGTAATATAACAGAGGTTTTGGATGACGGACGCTATCCGTCAAATTTCTTCAAATAGGTATTCGGGAATACAATTCTGGGGTTCTACGCAGGAATATTGACCTGACCGGATATTTACCACGATTGACTCGACCCAAATTCGAGAGAAACCCGACAAATCAGGGTGAGCAAAGTCTAATTCCCCAGGAAACGGAGGAAATATCTGGCCCACCCTACCGGAACATCTCACTTGTTTTGGAACACTACACTCCAATAACCTCAGCCGGAGGAGTTGCACCATGGCCGTTCTGTTCAACCTGAATCAAAGGAACACCATAGTAAGCATCCAATACCAGTTGCTTCAAATCGCTGATCAGCGGATAGCGAGGATTCGCCCCAGTACATTGGTCATCAAAGGCTTGATCCGATAGCTCATCAATTTTGGCCAGAAATTCTTCTTCACTTTCCTTGATAACCTCTCGGATCGTTTTGGGAATTCCCACCTTTTGCTTCAACTCCTCAATGGCCAGGATCAAGCGGTCAACTTTTTCCGCTTCCGTTTCGCCACCCAGGTGTAGGTGATCCGCAATTTTGGAATACCGCCAACGGGCATTGGGATACTTGTACTGGGAGAAGGTGGCTTGCTTGAAGGGGGCATCCGTTGCGTTGTATCGAATTACGTAGGAAATCATCAACGCATTGGCTAGACCGTGGGGAATATGGAAGATTGCTCCTAACTGGTGTGCAATGGAGTGACAGATGCCCAGAAAGCTATTGGCAAAGGCCATACCTGCAATGGTTGCCGCATAGTGCATCTTTTCCCGTGCCTCTGGATCGTGGGCTCCATTCGTGTAGGAACTGGGCAAATGTTGGAAGATTAACTCGATGGCTTCCAGGGCCAAACCGTTGGTGTATTCTGAGGCCAGAACAGAAGCATAGGCTTCTACCGCATGGGTCAGGGCATCAATTCCACCGAAGGCCGTCAGGCTCTTGGGCATATTCAGCACTAATTCTGGATCAACGATGGCCATGTTTGGGGTCAAGGCATAATCCGCTAGCGTGTACTTGATGTTGTTGACGCGATCCGTTACCACCGCAAAGGGTGTGACCTCCGATCCTGTTCCAGAAGTCGTCGGAACCGCCACCATCATTGCCTTTTCTCCCAGGGCGGGCAAATCATAAACCCGCTTACGAATATCCATGAATCGCATGGATAACCCTTCAAACTCAATTTCGGGATGCTCGTACATCAGCCACATAATTTTGGCGGCATCCATCGGGGAACCACCTCCAATGGCAATAATCACATCAGGCTCGAAGTTGAGCATCATAGCTAAGCCCCTATTAACGGTATCCAGGGAAGGATCTGGCTCAACATCATAGAAAATGTCATATCGTAGGCCAAATTCCTGCAATACACTCTCCAGTCCCTTAGTCATACCCAATTCGTAAATTGGCTTGTCAGTGACGATGAAGGCCCGTTCCTTGCCTGCAAGTTCCTGAAGCGCAGTCGGCAATGCCCCATACTTGAAGTAGATTTTGGGTGGAACACGGAACCAGAGCATGTTTTCTCGTCGCTCTGCCACGGTTTTAATATTGAGCAGATGATGGGGTTCAACGTTCTCACTGACGGAGTTACCACCCCAAGTTCCACAACCCAGGGTTAGGGAAGGGTCAAGACGGAAGTTGTAGATATCGCCGATTGCGCCTTGGGAAGACGGCGTATTAATCAGAACGCGCGCGGTTTCGACCGTATCCTCAAATCGCTTGATGTGATCTACATTGCTGGGGTCGGTGTAGAGGGCTGCGGTGTGTCCCCGCCCACCAAATTCAACCAATTTCTCCGCCTTATCAACCGCTTCTTCAAAGTCCTTGGCGTGGTACATGGCCAGGATGGGTGAGAGTTTTTCGTAGGCAAAGGGTTCCGCAGAATTAATCGCTTCAACTTCGCCAATGATCACCCGTATATTCTCAGGAACTTCAGCTCCGGCCAGTTCCGCCAGTTTTGTCACCGACTGACCCACAATCCCTGCGTTGAGACGACCATTGACAATAATCTGCTCAGCCATGCGGCTCCGTTCTTCGGGGGTCAGGAAATAAGCGCCTCGTTTTTTGAACTCCTGCTTCACCGCTTCATAGACGTCTTCAACCACGACTACCGATTGTTCACTGGCACAGATCATGCCATTGTCGAAGGTCTTACTGTGAATGATGGAAGAGACCGCCATTGGAATTTCAGCGGAAGAGTCGATTAATGCCGGAGTATTGCCCGCACCAACCCCCAGAGACGGATGACCAGAAGAATAGGCAGCCTTGACCATGCTGGGGCCACCTGTGGCCAGAATCAACTTGACATCAGAGTGTTGCATCAATGCCTGGGACAACGAGACGGAAGGCTCATCAATCCAGCCGATGATATCCTCCGGTGCTCCTGCTTTGACGGCAGCTTCCAGTACAATTCGGGCCGCCTCATTGGTGCATTTTCGAGCGCGGGGATGGGGTGAGAAAATGATTGCGTTGCGGGTTTTCAGAGTAATCAGGGCTTTGAAGACCGCAGTAGAAGTTGGATTCGTGGTGGGAACGATACCCGCTAAAATCCCGACAGGTTCAGCAATTCGCTGAAAACCGAAGGATTTGTCCTCTTCGATAATGCCACAGGTCTTTTCGTGCTTGTATTTGTTGTAGATAATCTCTGATGCAAAGTGGTTCTTAATCACCTTGTCTTCAACGACACCCATGCCAGTTTCTTCAACTGCTATCTTAGCCAACGGAATTCGGGCTGCATTACTGGCTAGGGCTGCTTTTTTAAAAATCGCATCGACCTGGTCTTGGGTAAATGAGGCATATTTGATCTGCGCCGCTTTAACCCGTTGGATCAAGTCCTCTAACTCTTCAATATTTGTAACTTGATTAACCATAATTCTAACCTGATGTCGACTTGGGTTTTGTGTTTCCGATCCTAATTCAGATCATCTAGAATCAGGTCAGCTAATATCAGAAACTACAGAGATTTTTAATATTCCTATCTTGAACGTGTCGAGAGGCGAGGACTGCTGGATCAGCTACCAATAAAATGGCAGAGTAGGGTGCAGCTACTACACTTTCTCGACCCACAGGTTTAGCAATATGGATGATACTCTCAACCTTTTTGACAGATTCATCCTTTTCATTGATAAAAACCTTGTCCCCGACTCTGGGCAACTCATCAAATCTACGCAAATCCGAATCTTTCACAATCCATTTCGCAGGACTGAGCTCAATGTCTTGGCCATGATGATCGACCAATCGACCATCGGGAGGTAATGCTATGATTCGTGCAATGATCATTTTGTTCAGATGCTAACGTTTTATTCTCTAAAATTTTAAGGCTATTTCAAGTTACCGTTTCTCAGCGTTGGTAACTCACATTAGAACTTGAAACGAATCATATTTCCCGCAATTTCCTGCCATGGATTTTTACAGTCTCTACCACTTTATTTTGAATCGAGATATACAATTTGAGCATTTCTTCGCTCATTCAGTGTTTATATTTTCTGCTTTATAGTCAGGGGAATTTTTAAAAAACGTCAATGAATTGTCTTTCTCTGATGCTTCGTAGATTCACGAGCGATGTTGTACATTAGCATTGAACCTGCTTTGCAACAAAGGATATCCGACGAGTGACATCGAACCAACCAACGGCAGCGAACGACCCAGAGGCACTAGAAAAAGCGCTCCTGCTCAAAGTGAAACGTCTGACCTCAGCACGGGGACAGATGGTTCTACCCTGTGTTCCGGCACTGCTGGATGAATATGTGGATCAGTTCAATAGTCTGTTGACTGCCCTGGGCCAGAATTTCAAGCCTGAAGAAATTGAGGCCCTACGCCAACTGACAAAGCGAAAACTAGAAGAGGGATACAACGCTTCGCCCCATGCTCGTCTGATTTTCCAATACGAACCCCCAGATCCGACTCAAGGATTAACCAATGGTCTGAAACTTTCCATTACGACTGAGATTTTGTCGATGGAGGACAAATATCAGCGCTGGACAACCACTCGCAAGGGGCCACTCTTTGGTTCCCACGCCGATGCCAAGGTAATGGCAGTCGCAGAAGCGATTATGAATCCATCCCAGGCTCCAATTCTAGATGTAGGAGCGGGCGTCGGACGCAACACATTACCCCTAGCTCAGCGAGGTCATCCCGTTGATGCGGTGGAAATTACGCCAGAATTTGCCCAAATCCTGGCAAAAGCGGCAAAAGCAGAGAACTTACCGATCCGTGTTATCCAGAGCAACATTCTCAATCCTGCCCTGAAATTGCCTCAGAATTGTTATAAGTTAGGAGTGATCGCTGAAGTGATTTCCCACTTCCGAGCCGTTGACGAAGTACGTCGATTGTTTGAAGTCATGTGTGATGCGATTCAGCCAGGTGGTTTGCTTCTATTCAGCACATTTGTTGCTCAGCCCGGCTACGAACCTGATTTCAAGGTTCAGCAGATGTCTCAAGTCCAGTGGTCTTACTTGATGACTGAGACACAGTTGAAGACATCCATGCAGGGATTGCCGTTGCACGTCCTGTCCAACGAATCGGTTTATGAGTATGAGAAAGCACATCTATCTACGGAAGCATGGCCCCCGACATCCTGGTTTGAGCACTGGTGTCTAGGGCGGGATGTTTTTCCCGTTGCTGAACCACCCATGTCTTTGCGGTGGATTCTCTGTCAGGTGAAAGCCTAGTTCGATAAACGGTTGAAATTCGGGAAGGATTTCTCCAGACTGTACGTCACATTATCCATATTACTGTTCGATCAGGTTACTAATCCGTAGAAGCCCCTATCCCAAAGCCATGTTCACAACGAACCGACGCCTGACCCAATTCATTCTCTTGATCACTGCTGCTTGCGCGGCCCTAGTTGCAGGGATCTTTTTGCCGATTGCCCAAATGCAGCGATTCTGGCAGTCCAAGGTAATACCGAATGAGGAAACGGTGGCGGCGAACCAGGTGATGCGGTTAGCCTACGTTGCCCCCGGAAAGCGTCAGGTTGAGCTAGAAGAGATTGCCCAGGACGCGACGGTCAGCCTGGATCGCAATCGCGCCCGTTATTTGCTGGCAAATGATTTGTTACAGCAGGGGCAGCCAGAAGCCGCAATTCCTCTGTTGGAGGGCTTAGAACAGGACTATCCAACCCTGGCGGGTCAGATTGTGGTTAAGCGGGCCGAAGCCTATGAACTGGCGGGCGACGCGGCAGCAGCAGAACAGGCATGGCAAGATTTACTACAGCGCTATCCGGATCAACCCATCGCCGCAGAAGCCCTCTTTGTACTGGGTCAAACCAATCCTGACGATTGGGATCAAGCCATTGCTCAGTTTCCGGCCCATCCCCGTAGCGTAGAAATTGCTCAAACAAAGCTCCAGCAAAATCCGAATCAAAAAGATTTACTCCTGCTGATTGCGCGCCATGGGATTTATCTGGAGGACTACGGAACCTATCTGGCCCAGCTCAAGGCTAAGTATGGCAAGGAACTAACGCCAGAAGATTGGGAGGCGATCGCCTTTGGAGCCTGGGAAAAACAGGACTATGGTCAGGGTGCAATTGCCTACGCGAAAGCCCCCCGTACCCCCAGGAATCTCTACCGCCATGCCAGGGGTCTATGGCTTGACAACAAAATTCCTGAATCTCGCAAGGCTTACGAAGCTTTAATCAAAGTCTTACCGAATCAAACAGACCCCCAGGGAGAAGATGCCGGATTTGGACTGCTGCGATTATCTCGACTGAGAGAGCCGAAGGAAGCATTGCCCCTATTGGATCAGGTGATTGCTAAATTTCCCCGTCATGCCCCAGAAGCACTCCTGGATAAGTCCAAGCTCCTCGATAGGATGAAATCTCCTCAATCTGCTTCAAAGGCTCGACAACTCTTGCTGACAAAGTACAGTGATTCCGAAACGGCTGCCCAGTTGCGTTGGGAGGTGACTCAAAAGTTTGCCAAGAGCCAGGATTTCAAAAATGCTTCGGATTGGTCTAAACAACTTGTTACGAACAATCCAGATAGTGAATTAGCGCCAGAGGCAGCCTTCTGGATTGGGGAATGGGCCGAGAAGTTGGGCAGTTCTAAGGATGCCAAGAAAGCCTTTGAATACACCGTAGCTCGTTATCCAGAGTCCTATTATGCTTGGCGATCAGCCGTTCAACTGGGTTGGCCCGTGGGAGAATTCACCACTGTTCGAGATCTATCTCCCCATGTGCAGTATCCTGATACCCATCCGGTGCCCCCAGCCGGTTCAGAGGCTTTGAAGGAGTTGTATCAACTGGGTCAACATCGAGATGCCTGGGCGCTATGGCAGCATGAATTTCAGAACCGTATGCAGCCTTCCGTGGAGGAACAGTACACCGATGGGCTGGTTCGGCTAGGGGTAGGGGACAACCTGGATGGACTGTGGATGCTATCAAGTCTGAGTCGCCGGGAAGATCCGGAGGAGAAGGCCCAATACCTGGCGCTTAAGAGAACTCCGGAATATTGGCAAGCCCTTTATCCGTTTCCCTACCTGGATACGATTGTCAGTTGGTCGGAAGAACGTCAACTGAATCCGGTACTTGTAACGGCGTTAATTCGTCAAGAATCCCGGTTCATGCCTGCGATCAAGTCTGTTGTAGGGGCCACAGGACTAATGCAGGTGATGCCAGAGACCGGGGCAGAGGTCGCCAAGAAGATTCAACTGACGGATTATTCCCTGGAAAATATCAACGATAACGTCAACCTGGGAACCTACTACCTGGACTTTACCCATCAGCAATACAACAATAATTCTCTCCTGGCGGTTGCGAGCTACAATGCTGGCCCTAATGCGGTTTCGGAGTGGGTGACGCGATTCAGCTTTAATGATCCAGATGCGTTTGTTGAGCAGATTCCTTATCCAGAGACCTATGGCTACGTCAAGTCGGTGTTTGGCAACTACTGGAACTATTTGAGAATTTATAACCCTGAAGTTTCACAAAAGCTATCACGGCACATTGAATCCTACAAGCCATAGCAGATGCTTCAACCGTAGCCCATATCATCTATAGTTCTAAGGTGGATATACCATTTTCTCAAGCATCCCCCAAGCATCCTAGAGCCACCACATTGAAGTTACTGCGCTGAAGTTCCTGCTTACTCTCCTCAGCCAACCCGGTTATCGCATGCTGATTACAGAAATTAAGCTGGTTGACCCGAAGGTCTCTGCGGCAGAGCGCGATCGTATTTGTCGGGAGTTGTGTGAACGGCAGTTAGTGAAGTGTGTTGAAGATATTCTCAAGTTAGAAATTTCAGCATCAGGGGAATCCTTGCTACGGCTTGATCCAATCGGTGTTCCCATGGCCCCCCAGGAGTTAAAAGCCCTCAAGACGTGTCAAGCAAAAGCTAAGGAAATTACACCCAAGCAAACTGGGCTAGCGCCCTCTGAGCAGGACTGGGTGATTCCAAGCCTGATCAATCGAGGTTTGATTAACGCTACCAAAAAACGCATCAAAGATGTTTGGTTAACAAGACAGGGCAAGGAATACCTGGCGCGGGAGTACCTTCCTAGCGGCGGTAGCAGCATCTCCTTGACGGAGACACAAGTCATCAGCTATCTCAACTTTTTGCGGGCGTATTTAGTCAATCACTGATTGCTACAGATTAACTCGTCAGAATCGGAAACGTAATAGCTTGCCTGGCAAATATTCAGCGGCAGGTTGGAGTAGGTTTGCTTGATAAATTCTTCAGTAGTGCTCCGGTCAACCGGGGAAGCAATATGGTGACCCTGAGCAAACTGACAGTTTAAGTGCCGAAGCTGCCGAAGCTGTGCCTCTGTTTCAACGCCTTCGGCAATCACATTCATTGCCAAACTACGGGCCAGAGCAATAATCATCTTAACCATTTCCAAACCCCCTGCCCCTTCCTGCATTCGCTTAATAAACGTTCGATCAATCTTCAAGGCATCAATTGGAAACTCATGCAGACGACTCAAGGAAGAATATCCCGTGCCAAAATCATCAATGCAAATCTGAATTCCTAACTCCTTCAGATGGTGCAGAATTTGAACTTGGTTTCTCGATTTTTCTAACAAACAACTTTCTGTGATCTCGAAAATTAAACTGCTCTCAATCAGTTGCGTCTTGTCCAGAATAGCTTGAACATTTTCTACAAAATCCGTCTGCTTGAGCTGAATGGCAGAGAAATTAATATTGAGCTTCAAGGCTTGCTTTCTGGGATAAAGATGCTGCCAGTGTCGGAGTTGATAGCAAGCTTGTTCAAAAGCCCACCACCCCAAGGGCGTAATCAGTCCAGTCTCCTCTGCAATGGGAACGAATTGAGTCGGCAAGATCGATCCTTCCGGCGTAAACCAGCGAATTAGCATCTCGAAACTGCCCACATCGCCCGTGCTGACGTCAACAATGGGTTGATAATACAGGGCAAAGTCCTGACGCTCGATTGCTTTACGCAGCTTATTTTCTAAGTTTAATCGTTCCATCGCACTCGCTTGCATCGACGGGTCGAAAATCACGTATTGGCCTTTGCCCTGGGATTTAGCCTGATACATGGCGGCATCAGCATTCCTGAGAATTTCATCTGGCTCCTGGTATTGCAGAGTGCTGAGAGCAATTCCAATACTGCCCCCAATATGAGCCTCATACCCGTTTAGTTCAAACGGTTGCGCAAGCTGGTCTAGAATTCGTTGGGGGATCCGGGTCGCGTCGTGAATACAGGTCAACTCCTCAAGCAAAATCACAAACTCATCTCCACCGAAGCGAGCAACAGTATCCGACGCCCGAACGCAATTTTCCAGTCGCCGAGCGACCTGCACCAGTAAATCGTCCCCAGCAGAATGCCCCAAACCATCATTCACTAGTTTGAAACGATCTAAATCCAAGAATAAAACCGCATATGAAGTAATCTGGATGGCGCTGGGCATGGAAAATATTACGTTGAAGCAGACTCAGGAAGTAAACTCGATTGGGTAGGTTTGTCAGGGAATCTCGGACTGCATGGCACTGGAGCCGAGCTTGTGTCTGCTGAAGTTGGTATTGCTGTTCACGGATTTCTCGGACTGCACTTATACTCTTTTTTAGGGTGATTTTTAAATCTTGAAAATCAATTGGTTTAGTTAAAAAGTCGAATGCTCCCCGATTCATAGCAGTTCTGATATTGGGCAGATCGCCATAGGCAGATAACACAATAGCCTTAACAATTCGATCCAGCTTGTTCAATTCATCCAACAACGTTAGGCCATCCATTTTTGGCATATTAATATCAGTCAAGACCACATCAATTTGATCTGACTGCTCAATGGTCTCTAGAGCTTCTATCCCATCAGAAGCAAAAACAAAATCAAACTCCCCAGCTCGAATATTACTACGAAAGCGGTGCTGAATTAAATTTTGGAACTCAACTTTATCATCAACAACCAGGATTTTAGCAGGTATTATCTGATGTGCTGTGGGAACGGTCAATTCCGATAACGCAGTAACACCAATTTGAGATGGAGAAGCACTCATGACAATGGCTCTTATTATTTGAAACTGATATAACTTCTTCTCTAAGAAACTTCATTGTACACAACTTTAATAATGAATTCAAAAATTCCAGTGTAAATACTGATCTTCTACTAAGTTTAAAGTATTGAAATATAACAAGTAATATAGTGCCGATTGTATTTTGTGATTACAAGGTGATAAAACTACGTAGTCAATTTCAATGGAGTCGCTAAACCCTTGCTCAAGCGTTTAAAAAATTCGATGGTTTTTCTACCTGAGTTGCCTAGGGCAAACTTTCGTCATTTCGTCAACTAATGCATTGGCCCGCTGACTGACCTCCGATACCGATTGACCCGCCTCATCCACCTGGACTATCGCCTGTTGCAGTTGAGCGCGGCCCTCTGAGGTAATGGGAGACTTTTCCCCATCTGCAAAGGCTGCGCCCATCTCATTTAGCATTTGGGATAGATCTCGAAAAACCTGAGTAAAACCTGCTTGGATTTCTTTGAGTTTACGATTGGAAACCTTAACCGCTTCAACGTTATTTGCGACGAGGCTCAGTTCATTTGCCAGTTGCTGAGTCGTGGCTGCATCGTAGACTTTACCCTTGTCGCTGATCAATGTGTGGCCCTGATTGACAACGGTCAATAATCTCATACATTGCGTTTTCTTGCTTGTACATCCGGTTAATACCAGGGACAGCAGCATTAGTGTGACAGTCAACTGCTTGAGTTCAGGGTGCCCCTGAATCACGCTCTGAAGTTTGTTCAAAAAATCAACCTCCCCTGACGACTAACGAATCAGAACCACACAAAATCATACCAACCAATCAACCAGAACCACTCAGAATCAAAAACTCAATTATCAGGGTCACATGTCTGAATTGTATTGATAGGGCTGAAAGTCTCAAGAGCAAACGGTGTTAGCCCAATTGTGTTAACCTAAACGCTAAGTGCAATTACTCATCGCCCATGGAATCGATTGGCTGGCAAGATATTATCCTTGCAGGACTAGCCGCAGCTATATTTATTGGTGGTGTGGTCATGCTGTTTAACGGGACAAAGAGTTTAGGAGAGTGATTTTGGATTGGACACCGACCTGGAACCATCTAGCAGAGTTTTCCCGCATCAATTGTCTAACGATTTGCGCTGGCCTCGTTCCGGCCAACTTGATCGCCACTTTGCAGACCTTGATTTTTACTGGCTTGAAGTTCTCTACATCCAAGTACTCTGCCCTCAACCTGCCATTGATGACGAGTTTTGCCAGTGCCTATGCCGGATTAATGGTACTGCACGTCTACACCTGGTTTTGCATTGGAGTGGTGCAAGCACCGACCTTCATTCTGCTATTTCTGGGTGGGGTCTGCCTGGGACTGAACAGTTGGGCGATCGCTGCTCCAGCAAACCTATCTCAACTTTTGCAGCAAGGATTTTTCAAAGTGCGATCGCTCCTAATATTGACCGTGAGCAACAAACGCTGGGTTTCGCTGAATCGAGATTGATTGGTTTTCCCAGAAGCACCAACTTACTCAGCTTTTCCCATTGAAACGAATTGCCATCATTATACCGAGACAAATTATCCAACCAAAGTTGAGAGGGATGCTGAAGAAAAACAACACGACTTCCATCTGGTAAAAAATATACTCAGTCAAATTGCATGGCCATTTTCCATCGGTCAAGCCGTAGCAAAACCCATCATGTGTCAATGAAGCATGCACAGCAGCAAATACTTCAATTAATATCATGGGAATAATCGCAAGTAATAAGAGAGCTTTGTATGCTTGCTCAAGGGGTTGCTTCTTTATAAAAAGAATTCTTCTGGCCGCCATGAAAGATGCCAAATAAATCAAGAAAACAAGCAATAAATCCATTGATTCTTGCTCCATGCGTGGAAACTGTCTATTTTTAAACTGATTAAATTTCTAATACAGCAATTTGCAATTGCGTTCGGTACGGATTTGGGAGTTGAGGGCGCAGCGCGCCCCCAACCCCTATACTCCACCAGCGTGCAAAATGCTGTATCAACTGTTCGAGATGCAAATAGCTTTCCAAGGGTGGTTCCTTACTTTCCAAGTTAGAGCGAGAGGTAATGGTGCACTGCACCTCTACCCCTCAAATTTTTACCATTACTGGTCGGAATCGAATCCAGAAGTCAACTACTGAACCTCTGCGGCGGATAAATCCCCGACATTAAACAAGAAGGGAACACTGGCGTTATCCTGGCCGCTCATGACTAGAACCTTTGGCATTTGGGAACCGCCCTGTCGCCAAGCTTCGATCGCTTCCTTCTGTAATACCAATTCACCCCCCTGTGCTTTCAAGGTTTCTGCCAGGAGTCGCTGGGCCTCTGCTTTACC
The DNA here is from genome assembly GCA_050331715.1 of Microcoleaceae cyanobacterium. GTDB lineage: Bacteria > Cyanobacteriota > Cyanobacteriia > Cyanobacteriales > Microcoleaceae > JBHJGO01. The sequence goes on along the minus strand of JBHJGO010000146.1, from coordinate 5,320 downwards.
CTTCGCTCGGTTGACATCCGCTTGAGCCTGTTGTTCCGCTTCCTTTGCAACGTAAACTGCTCGACGGGCGCGCTGTTCTGCGATCTGCTTTTCTTCGACGGCTCTGGCAAATTCGGGTGAGAAAGCCAAGTCGATCACACTGGTATCCAAAACCAAAATGCCATACTTATCGAGTCGCTCGCTCAAAGCAATATCAAAATCAGCCTTCAGCTCACTCCGCTTAGTGATTGCTTCTTCGATGGTTCGTCTAGCGGCTGCGATTTTGAAAGATTCCTGGGTTTGGGGTGCAATCACCTTGGAAACCACGTTTTGCAGGGTTCCCTGCTCTCGACGAATCTTGACCACCAACACCGGATCGAGGCGGAAGTTAATGGCGAAGCTGGCTGAGAGCTCCTGCAAGTCCTTGGTTGAACTCTGAGCTGGAACTTCAAATTTTTGCACCGTCACATCATAGACATCGACGGCTGAAATCAAAGGCGGTTTAAAATGAATCCCCTCTAGTAGTGCGCCATCTTGAGCCTTTCCCAAAATACTGAGAACGCCTGCCTGACCTGGGTTAACAATTACAAATGAATTAACCCCGACCAGAAACACTAAAGCTACAATAATTCCAAGCACGATTGCAGGAAGCCCCTGTTGGGGTGCTGCATTTTTCATTGATCAAAACTCCTGTGGAAAAGAATCACCTTCTTATCCTAATACTTGACTCGAAGGGTATCAACGAAGAGAGGTTCAGTAATAGCTTGTTTTCAGGAAAGATTAAGAGTTTATTAAAAAAGTAATAGAATTCAATGAATTTTCTAGCTGAAGTTGAGTCTGCTGTAACCTATCCCTGGATAGGAATTTATCTGCGTTGCTTATCCCTGGTTCTGCTGTATGGCGGATTGGTTCATATTGGTAATTTGCTTGGATGGTCTGGGACACCGTGGCAAGATTTTCCGCTTCACTGGCAGGTTTTGGATGTTATTTTGTTGGTGTTTAATTTAGTTTTTGCGGTTGGGCTTTGGCGGAGAAAAGCGTGGGGATTAACTGGCTTCATCATTGGCATCATTCTTTTTCAATGGATTCCATATACAATCTTCAGGCAATACTTCATCAGCTCACCTGAAGATATCCAGACTTTGACGGGTTTAGTGATTACAGAAGCAGGACTGATTGCAGTTTTGTTTGCCCTCCTTCTGGCCCACAAGTAATCCCACAAGTAATATTGAGATCAGCCTTGCTTATTTCCGACTTGAAATCCTGATGCCACATAATCATCTGGCAAATAATTACTGGGAATTGTCGAATGATTGCCATCTCGTAGGGCGGAGAAGGTTGGGGATAGGATTTCTATTCCTGCCCCATTGCAATAATCTTGAATATTTTGATGCAGCTCTGAATAGATCGCAGGCATTAATTTTGGAGAATCGGTATAAATATTCAGCTCATAACTAACATTGAAATCATTTAAAGCGGTTTGTAGAACAAACGGTTTTGGTTCTGGAAGAATATTGCTAGTTGCAGCGGCAGCCGCGATTAGAACTTCATGTACCGTTCGCCAGGGAACGTCATAACCTAGAGTAATTGTTGTGTGGAGGGTTAGATGAGTATTGGATTCTCGACCAATGGCGCTGTAGTTGATAACATTGTTGTCCAGCATTGAGGAGTTAGGGATTGTAATCAATTCCTGCTTTGGGGTAATAATCCGGGTCACAAATAAAGATTTCTCACTCACTTCGCCAATCGTTTCACCTACTCGAATAAAATCTCCGATTTGAAAGGAACGAGTGTAGATGACAATAATGCCTGAAATAGCATTGGAGACCGCAGAAGAGGAACCCAGGGTTAACAAAGCTCCCACAAAAATTGAGACACCCTGAAAAGCAGGGGAGTCAGCACCAGGCAGATAGGGGCCGATCAGAATACAAGTAACCGCAACAATTAGAAATGTCACAATCCGCGTTGTTGGCTGAATCCACTCTGGATAAAACCAGGGACAGGTATCACTTTGACCCAGATCGAGAATGACTAAATGGGCAAATCCAACAACATAGTATGTAATGATAATAATCAGGGCAATAACTGCAACATTGGGCAGATATTTCACGAAGGAGAGAAATGCCTGATGGGTTTGCTGGGCAATTTTATCCAGGATAGAGTTACCAACGGGGCGTGTTACTGGGAATTGACTCAGGATAAAAGGAACATAGACGTAAAGTCCTGCAAGAATTAACCCTAGTCGCACTAGTTTGAGCCCACCTGTGAGTAAGTAGCTAACCGCAGTCGAGTCCAGAACTTGATAGTTTTGAAACATTAAATCCAGGCTGTCAGCTCGACGGGCAGCCCGAATTCTGACCAAAATCCTAGAAACAATGCTTTGGAGAATTCCAATAAATAAAATGAAAACTAAAGTGCTGAGAATTGCGAGAATAATCCCTCGGGTAATCTGCTTTGTACTACGTTCTTCTCGATATTGAACAATTCCAGACTGAATTTTTTGAGTGGCTCGCTTGGCCGTTTCCTGACGAGTTTGATCAATTTCTGTATCCTCATCTCGAATTGTAAAGAGAACCGCGTCTCCAGCTTTGATAATCGATAGATTTACCTGCTCTTCTACTTTGATCTCATCGGGAGAGAGTTCAGCATCACCAGCAATTTCAACTAAGCGGTTGTTCACAATCTCTGCCCGTTCTTCTGCCGAGGCCACATCAGGAATTCCTTTGCGAACTCTAAACAGCACTTGGTCATCTAGCACAACTGGATAGCCATCAATTTCATTACCATTCAGGTTACTTTCCTGGGCCGTTGAAGGAGAACTGTTAATGATGAGAAATAAAACTGTAATGCACAGAACAAGTCCCGTACGAAACTTGCGTTGAATTGCAGTCCAATTAAAGCGATTGCCGTGATTCATTGCTGTAGCTTCCGAAGCCTACGAAGGGATACAGATGAATTTACCCGATATCAGACCTACTTCGACAGGTTGGGTTCGACTACCTCAGGGAAATTGGCAAAGTTACGCCGTACCCAGTCCATCCCGACTTCATTATTCAGTTTGATTTTTTGCGGCGTATTGGGATACAGCTTGCTCAAGATGTCCACATCTTGCTGGACAGCTACTTCACTGAAATTAAGATAGGTTTTGTTCAAAATTCTTAAGGCAGGATGATTGACCTGGCCGAAGAGTAGCACATAGGTTCGAGTTTGATTTTCAGCTTCTGGCACAAAGAAATGACACTGAGCAATTTTTCCCAGAGGTGATTCTCCATGAAAAATTACCAGAGACGGAAAATGGTTTTCTAGATGGGCTTCAATCGTTCCAGGCAGCAGAAACAAATTTGGCTTTCTCAGCTTCTCCATCAAACGATAGGGAGCAGTCAGTGTGCTGAAATAGGCATGGGACTGATACCCCTGGTCAATGAATTTGTGAAAGTTCACCGCTGTAATCCGAAAGAGTTCCCGATGCGTTCCGTTTTGATGATTGTAGTCATGCATATTCAGTAGCATGGTCAGCAAATCTATCTCGACACTCCAATCTGCCACATGTCCGATTAAATCGTAGGTTCTGGCGATCTCATCTAACGCCGATGGAATCGGCTGTTCAGGCTCGTATTCCCCATATGACCAGATAAAGTCCCCTCGGATGAAGAGTTCTAGCGGTTTTAATTGAGGTAATGTTCTTCGTTCTGAGTTAGGAAGAACGGTGCAACCCTCAGCATCGAATGGCAAGGCATGAAACGGACAAACAACGACACTGTTACCGCCACCATTCAAGGATTCGCACCATCCCTCCGAGAGCATGGCTCCCATATGGGGACAGGTATTGGGCAGGGCACGAACCTCTCCAGCAGGCGTTTTCCACATTACATAATCATTACCCTGTAGGGAAACTTTGCGGGGTTGGTTCACTGTCATCATGGACTTGTGCGCCAGTAGCCATGGCGCGCCGGGGAGCATTGATTGCATAGGACTCTCCGCTAACTATAGAATGATGAAAACAAGATTATGAGAAAAATCATGAGAAACTTGTCGCATTTCTAAAATATGACAGAATCCTCACGTTTGTCAAGCAGTCTTCGGCGTCAACCCAAACAGCAACGCGGCAAAGTGCGAGTCGATAAAATTCTTGATGCAGCCGCAGCAGTATTTGACGAGGTGGGTTACGAAGCCGCAACGACCCATGCCATTGCAGCACAGGCCGGAACCGCGATTGGTTCTCTGTACCAATTCTTTCCAGACAAAGCGGCCATTTTTAAAGCGATGGAATTACGGCATATCGAACGAGTCAAGGAATTCTGGGCTGAGGTCAATGCCCTGGAGATTACTCAACTCCCTCTGCGTCAAATGATTCATGCCCTGGTCAGTGCGACCGCTGAATTGTTTGCACAGCCTGTGTCACGGGTAATCTTCGTGCAATTTTACACAGCGCGGGAGATTTTTCAATCGATTGATGAAAGCATGACCGAGGAGGCAATAGACTTCCTGACAAACCTGTTAAAACAGAGAAATCCTGATTTGGGGTTAGCAACGTGTCACCTGCTGGCAGAAGTTTGTGTTTACAGCAGTAATGCGGTAACTTTGGCGGCCCTTCGTAATCCTGATTTGGAACACCGCCAACAACTGACTCAGCAAATTGAAGCGTTTATGGTTTCTTACTTAGAACCCCATATGGGAGGTGAGCAAATTAGCAATGTAATGAAAGTAATGATTTGCCCCCACTGTCAGTCTCAGCAATTGTCTAAAAACGGCTATCGTCGCGGGAAACAGTGTTATCGCTGCAAAGACTGTGGGAAACAGTTCGTTGAGGCAGCCTGGCAGCTCCAGAAATAAAAAACGCTCCCCAATCAGGGAGCGCTTAGTCTATGTCAGAGGACTGACCAATCGATCAACGTCGGTCAATGATTAACCCTGAATCGAGGGAGCAACTAGAGCAACCGGAGTAGACTCAGTCGCCGCCAAATCTAGAGGGAAGTTGTGAGCATTACGCTCGTGCATGACTTCCATTCCCAGGTTCGCTCGGTTGATGATGTCCGCCCAGGTGTTGATTACACGACCGGAGGAGTCGATGATGGACTGGTTGAAGTTGAATCCGTTCAGGTTGAATGCCATTGTGGATACACCCAACGCTGTGAACCAGATTCCAACCACTGGCCATGTTCCTAGCAAGAAGTGCAGAGAACGGCTGTTGTTGAAGGATGCATATTGGAAGATTAGACGACCGAAGTAGCCGTGTGCTGCCACGATGTTGTAAGTCTCTTCTTCTTGTCCGAACTTGTATCCGTAGTTCTGGGACTCGCTCTCAGTTGTTTCACGAACCAAGGAGGAAGTTACCAGAGAA
>JBHJGO010000145.1:0-6521 GCA_050331715.1 Microcoleaceae cyanobacterium | reverse complement strand
TATGATGTTGAAGATGATGATGAGGACGACGAGGACGATGATGATGTTGTCGATTATGATGAGGATGACGAGGACGACGATGAGGACGACGATGATGTGGACGATGATGATGAGGATGATGATGATGAGGATGATGATGTGGACGACGATGATGAGGACGATGATGAAGGCACAGGTTCAGTAGATAATCCCGATGACGAAAACGACGATGCGGAACCAGGGGAAATCACCGACAAACAAGTCCTGAAATTCATGTTCCGCGAAGGTTGGAAACAGGGCATGAATCCTCTCGAATTCGCTGATGTTGAATTTCTCAAGGTGGAATTCCAAGCCGAACTGTCCAAACATTTCAGCATCGAATTGGAAGCGGTGACAGACTTGGAGGACATCCTGGTAGTGGATTATCTGTACGACGGATTTGTCTCTGAGGAAATCGACTACGAATTCTATCGTCAAACCTACGCCGCTGAACTGGAAGCCAACTTCGGAGTGGAGGTTAGCAGCCTCACTGAAGTTCAAATTCTCGAACACGCCTACACAGTAGGTCTGGCCCAGAACTTCGAGTTGTCTCCCATTGATTACGATGGATTCCTGGCAGACTTCAGCGATCAGGTGACTGAATACTTTGAAATCGATGCCGCTGAAATTCACCATCTGGATCAGACTCAGCTGAAACTGTTCATTCTAGAAGTCGCCTCTGAACTAGAAATCGATGTCACCCAATATGTTGACCTGGATTACTATCGTTCTGAAACCACCAATACAGTGATTGAGAACTATCGCCTGGAACAGGTCTACACCATCGACTTTGAACAAACCTTCGAGTTCAGCACGACCAACCTGGAAATCAGCACTTCCCCCTTAGTTGATTTAGAGTGGTATCGCACAGAATACGCCGATGACTTAGCGACCAATCAGGCAACGATTGATACGGATGGGAATGGCGAGATTAGTAACGCAGAGCTGTATGATGCTTTGACCGGAACTCTGCTGGAACAAGGCAATGAAACCTCTTCTCTGTATGACTTCGAGGAGTACTTCACTTCTGAGGAAGCCCAGACCGATGCGGTTACCTACTACAATGCTGAATCCTTTGAGGAGTTGACCCAGGTTCAGAAGCTAACTTACATGTTCGGTCAGGGATTACTGGACGGATACGATCCACTTAGTCAGGAGTTTCTAGCTGAAAATCCCGAACTAGAATTTGAAACCTTCCTTCAGGTCAATGCTGAAGCGATGGTGGAATTCTCCGGAGTCACAAGCATCAACCAGGTCACATTTACCAATGTCTATGACTACCAGGCCGCTCAGGGATTGTTAAATCCTACCGATGACGGCATGATGTAATACCAAATTCTTAGTTGCTACAGTAGCCACCAGGGCTGCATAACCTAACATTTGAAGCACCTCCCCCGGCTCGGGGGAGGTGTTTGTGTATCAAAACCCCAAATCATCCTTTGCTGCCGCTGCCGCTTCTAGTACCGCTTCATCTGGCATTTCTTCCCAATCCGGATCGCCAATTTCCTGATAGAACTGCTGATCATAGAGTCGGGTACGAATCACCACAGGCATGGGCACTGCATGACCTAGAACCAGGGCTTGTTGCTTAGAATCTAACTTTGCCAACACGGAACGCAGGTTTTGTCCCCCTGAAACCCCGGTGAAAATCGCCTCAATATCCTTGTCATCATTCAACAGGGCTGTAATTCGAGTCCCGATCTGAGACATCACCTCCGCATCAATTCCGGAGGGCCGCTGATCCACTACAAGTAACGTGACAAAATACTTCCGCATCTCCCGGGCAATCGTCCCAAAAATGGTTGATCGCACCGTGGCGGGATCGAGAAATCGATGGGCCTCCTCAATCGTGATCACCAACTGTTGAGGCCGATCACTGGGATTTTTAGATGCAAGGAATTTTTCTGCTTTACGCACGTAGGCCTGGTGAATGCGGCGGGTCAACATATTCGTGACCAGCATATAGGACAACATATCCGATTGAGAACCGAACTCAACTATGACATTCTTGCCCGCCTCCAGAGATTGAATCACCCGATCCACCGATCCCTTAGCCGAAGTAGGGCGCATATACTTCAGGTGTTCCATGCGCATTAACTTGCGTTGCAGGGACATAATCGACCCCTTATGACCTCGCTTTTCGTCACAAAACAGTTGAATATCCTCATTGGTCATGTCCAGCAGACGGATGATCCACTGCTGACCAAATTCGTTGTAGAGAATATTGGCGCTATCCAGACTCGCTTCTGACAGGTTGAGTTCTCGCTGTACCAGAGACAGGTCTTCTACTTCGATTTGGTTGTAACTCAGATAGAGTTCTTGGGCATCTCGAATCCCCCGCCGTCGGGTTGAGTCGGGGTCAAGTGTATAGACTTCTACCCGATTGGGAAACAATTGCCGCAGACCCTTCACCGTATTGAATCGCTTGCCCTCAGACACCGCCTCCCAACCGTACTCAGAATGCATGTCAAACACGAGGTTCACCGCTGCCTGTTTGCGGATAATCCCAGACAACAGTAATCGGGTCAGAAAAGATTTCCCCGTTCCTGATTTACCAAAAACTCCATTGCTTCGCTCTACAAACCGATCCAGATCAATACAAACCGGGACATCCATATCAATCGGCTGACCAATGGCAAAATTACGGCGATGGGGATCATCTTCCCAACCAAAAATAATCCGGAAATCCCGCTCGCTGGCTTCATAGACCTGGGAAAAGTGGGCAGGAATTGTTTTGACGGGCAAGAGTTGCAGCGTGCTATTGGTGTTCGTTTTATAACTGGCCAGGGTTGAACTGCCTGGCTGTATTGAGGGGTTGTCTTCCGGTTCCTCCACTGACATTTCTTCAATTAAGCTCTGATTCAGCATCAGCATCGGACTTAGCTCAATCGTGCCATAGGTACTGCTCCCAGCCAGAACAGCCTGCATAAAATCATCTTCCGGCTGAGGTGGATTGGCCAGAATTCTACCGCTAGCGGTTCCAAGGGCAACGTCGGTTAACAGGCAAAAAAAGTGCGATCGCACCCCTCGGACAACCAAAAACTTCCCCACCCGCATTTCTTCTACGGAAATATTGGCATGGAGCCGCACTTCTAAACCTTTTGTGAGGGAGCCTTGGACGACAGAGCCCAAAGGGTGTTCATTGGTAACCATTACTGATTGCTATCGTCCTCAAAAACTAGCTCAAAAGCTAAAAAATACGTCGCACTAATCACTAATATCCAATAATTAGAGTTTAACGTCAACCCAATTTCCTTGAAAAAGAAGCCTGAAATTGTAGAAATATCTCAGGTTTGATTCCAAGGTCAAACTTTGAGCTGGCTGAATAGATCTACATATTGCTCTTTGATTAAAAAGTCATTTTGACAAGGTCAAGCAGAAGGGAAGGTCACAGTGGAGTTACCCGAGAATATTTTGCTCGTACCATTACTGATTGTGAAGCTCGCAGGTATGGCGATTGCCAATTCTCTTCATTTCCATGTTCCAATAACTGCGCCTGGCCACAACTGAGATTCGCTGGTATGATAGCCATCAAGGGCAATCGATTGCCCGTGCAATTCTCCAAATTTGTCCATATGGCTTTCATTTTGAGCTTGCACAACTCCATCTGCAACAATTACGGATGGCTCCTCGTATTCTAGAAGCTTGACGAGCAATAAATATTCCATCGCCTCTTGTTTCGCTTCGATTTCAGTTTCAGACATGCCAGAGAATATCTCTCTATCGTCATAAAAAACTTTCCAATTGAAGCCATAGTTTTGCGAGTTGTCCCGAACAGGAGTGACCGAAATACCCATAACATTTTTCCCTTTTCATAACACCACAATAGTCCCCTGGGTTATAAATCCGACCTGGAATTCATCAGTTTCTACACAGCCTGTGAACCCAACTTATTCTGAGTCAAAATACATCGCTGCTATCCTAGCACTAAACTTCTTCAATCCGCTCTAGCAACTCTTCTATCACTCCGGCATCGGGAGCCGTTGGGAAGTTTGCCAGGTATATCTCCAAATCCTGGCGAGCCTCTAACCACCGTTCAAGTTGGTAGTAAAGCAAGCCGCGATCGCGCCGTTCCGAAGGGGCATCTGGAAACAGGATAAGAATGCGCTCCACTACACTTGCCGCCTTCTCCAATTGCTTTGTATTCACATAGATTACTTTCAGGTTGGTTAACATCCGAGCCAGAAAGTGCCGCGAGTTGACCGGAGCTAAGAATTCCGGGCGCAATTGTGTCGGCTGACCATAGATTAGAGTGAGTCGGGCTTCACAGTCTGCGGGGAATAAAATTTCTCCTCGATTAAAAGCATCGACATAGATTCCAGCCTCTTCAAAGTCTGGACGAATAATAAAATGACCCGGCATGCCAATTCCCACCATCGGAAAATCAATCCGCTTAGCCACTTCCAAATAAACCAAAGACAGGGTAATCGGAATCCCCGTCCGCCGATCAATTACCTGATTCAGAAAACTGTTATTGGGATCGTAATAATTTTCTCGATTCCCGGCAAATCCTAGATCTTCAAACAAATGACGGTTGATAGCCTCAATGATTTTCAGAGGATAACGTTCCTGGGGGATCCGCTCTTGAACTGCATCAGCCATCCTATCCAAGGCACTGAGATAGTCCTCCGGTTCCAGGTCTGGAGATGCTTCCTGGGCGAGATACAAAGCAGCCTTTGCCAGATCAATTTCGCCATCAGGTTTACGGGTTTCTTGATAGAAAAGTTGTCGGGAGCGGGAGAAGTTCATGGGCGATTGGGTTAGCTTACAGATGGCATCACATCAAGGGACTGAACAATTCTATGTTCAATTTGGTTAATCGCGCTCATCACGCCAGTCTCAGGATCATTTAACACAGAAATTTCCACCTGTTCCAAATAATCAGCAATCGTATCCCGTAGAATTGGCTTCTCAATGGTGGCGGTGTGGTGAGTATCCCAAACATCCCAGAGCAAGATTCCAATCCCAATTGTGCAATCGAGTAAACCGGCCGCCATTTTTCCCGTCAAACTCGCTCCCGTTTTCATTGCAATCTTTGCCCCTGCCTTTCCAGCCAACTTCGCTGTCAAGTTACTCCCCACCTTCAAAAGTAGAGGGGCGACCAGGGGTTTGACTGCCAGATAAGCACCTCCACCCATCAGCACCTTGAGAGACAAATTAGAAATGTTCCCTTCCGTATCTCGCACACTGATCGCAACATCATTCAAATATCGCTGCCAATCTGCGGGAGCAATCTGGTAGGTAATTGGAATAGAATTCAAGTTAACAGTCAGCTCATCTAGATACTGCTTTACCGTGTCCTGGGTCAGGTGTTCTAGTTGCAACTGGGCAATTTGCGGTCGCAGGACGCGCTTAGCAAATTCAGCTTGGAAGTCCCCAGTGATCGCCTCAGCAACCCGTTCAGACGGAGTGGGAAGATCGGGATTCAGTCGATTTGCTAACCCTGAAGACAATTGAACAAAAACACTCTTGAATTCAATCTTTTTCTGATTGAAGTAGCCAAAATACCAATCGAGAAAACTGTCATCTACCCGTTGCATCAATTCTGTTGTCCACTGATCAAGTTGCTGGGCGGCGTAATCTTCAGCGGTGCTATGAGCCGTTCTTAGAGACTGGGCAATAGCCTGATCCACCACCATCCAATCAACCGCTGGTTGAACCACAACGGTCTGAACGGAATCAGTTTGTCTCGGTTCTGGCACAAATGCACGACTGATGAAAAACTGACCGACCAAAGGCACGATCACCAGGACAATCACAACTGTCCAGATTAAAGGCGTGATCGCCCGAAAGATTTGTACCCAGGCTTAGAGTCGATCAGTTTTTTCATTGTAGGTTTCGGGGTCTTGAGACATCTGTTCAGATGGGAGTAGAGAATTATTGACTTGAAACTTCGATCCACCCTCAATCTAACAGCTTTACTACTTTAGAATCTGTGCTAACAAACCACCAACTTCCGCACCACCCTTGGTTTGGACATAGGATGTAACAATCGGAACGAATTGGTTGACCATGGCAGGATTCAGGCCGAGTTCAGTAAACCCACCTGCCAGGCTAGCTAGATTCCCCAGGTTTGATCCTCCCACTGCGGAAGCCAAACCTCCCAGAGCCCCTGCAACCCCGGTATTGGTGTTAGGAGCCATTTGCATCATGTCGCCAACCCCAGGAACCAGTTGAGCCACCTTAGCAAATTCGTTATCGCCAAGCTTACTCTTCGCTAGTTGAAACAGAAGTCCAGCGCCGCCTTGGGCTTGCTGTTCTTGCACACCGAGTTGACTGGTCAGCATTTGTACAAGTTCCATAATTGAAGATCCTTTAAACACAACGTATAAGACTTAACACGCTCGTTCATCAGTGACAAGCAGCTAACACATTTTATTAAAGTTGACCTATCTTAGGGTAAGGAGTGACAAACAAACCGACCCGGCTGATTTGATGCTCAGAACTTAATAGCTAACCTTTCAGCTTAACTGCAGAGAGATAATTTCTCTCACCCCTACTCC
>JBHJGO010000144.1:0-16159 GCA_050331715.1 Microcoleaceae cyanobacterium | reverse complement strand
TCATAGTTTATCCCCAAAATTCCCTTGGTACGCTCAGGGTATTTACGAATATAATCAAGTGGATTTTTCATTTTTTTTGGTGGTAAAACTCCGTTCTACCACCTTTTTTGCTCTACATTTATATTTAGGACAGGTCTAATTATTATGGATCGAAGTACTGTCATCCCCTATTTGTTGGAGGTCTTCCGCAAGTATGGCTATGAGGGCGCAACCCTGTCCCGGATTTCTGAGGTAACCGGATTAGGGCGGGCCAGCCTATACCATCACTTTCCAGGGGGCAAACAAGAGATGGGCAAGGCTGTCCTGGAACATGTGAGTCAGTTGCGCGACCAGATAATCCTCAAGCCACTGCGAGAATCAGGAGATCCGGTTGAACGTTTGAAAAATATGATGAGTAGCCTCAACATGTTCTATAACAACGGTTCAGAGGCTTGTTTGATTGCAATTTTTTCTCTGGGGGAACCAAGCACGCTGTTTGGCGATGATGTGAAACAAAGCCTCACCATATTAATTACCGAAATTGCCCAAGTATTGATTGAAGCGGGACTCTCACCTGAGCTAGCTCGCCATCGGGCGGAGGAAGCAATCATGCACATTCAGGGAGCGTTGATTGTTTCCCGTGGCCTACAATCATTGGAACCCTTTGAGCGGGTAATGTCAGAATTGCCGGAGCGATTAACTAATCGGTAAGTTCTTAATTGGTAAGTTCCTGTTCAGTTCATTCAGTCAACTCGATTCGCGTTGCGCCTTCGTCCAGTTCTCCATCACTGAAAGTTGTGTCGTTGTAGCTTGCTGCCACCTGATCCATGCTGGGCCGTGTCAAATCTGGTGTTCCTACAATACTGAGGCGAATCAGCAGCCTTGGCCCCGTCCGTCCCAGACGAAGCACCATTCCATCCGCAACGACAACTTGAGTAATTTCCTTATTCAGGACAAAAGTGCCATTTGCCCCAAAATTAACAACTTCCCAATTGGATTCCTTGTTCCACAACTCCAAATGATGGCGGGACACGACGGAGTTATAGATTACAATATCGTTGTCTTTGGCCCGACCAATTCGAATAATCGATTCATTTTCAAAAACCCAGCGATTGACCGGTAGGGGTTTAGTCGGGTGTATCAGGATCAGGGTAATCACAAATTCACTCAAACTCCAGGTGTAACAAGGGTCAATAATCCAGTCTTAATTTTATAGGGAACCTCCGCCTTTCTTTCGGAAATTCAACAATCGTCTATTTTCTTCTTCCTTGACGATCTTCTCTCGAGCCTGCAGGGTCGGCCTCTGTAACATCATCGCTGGGTGTAGAGAGGTTCACTTTAGGCTTCTGGAGTGTTGGATCGACCTGGGTTTCCAGTTCGGGAACCATAGCAGTTCCAATTGCTAGACCTTGACTAGCGCTCATCTGAGCTGCCTTTTGAGCTGACGTTCCTCGACGGCTTTGTTGCTGAATCGAAAACCGAACCTTTGGGCCAGAGGGAGCCAAGTGAATAATCTCCCCATCCTGAATCAGATATTGATTCACTGGCCTTCCGTCCAAATATGTCCCATTCGATCCCAAGCTAATCAATTGCCATCCTTCGTTGATGTATCGTAGCTCCACATGATATCGGGAAACAACTGAGCTATAGAGGACGACATGATTTCTCAGGGAGCGACCAATCCGAATGACACTTTCCCGCTCAAATGTCCAACTACGGACGGGAGTTAATCGATTTGGATTCAGCAGGGTGAGGGTGACCACAGTATTGTTGTTCACTTGAGGATACCTGAAATTGGTAAATATCTTTGCAGCCCCGCAGATACAGTCTAGGATTGTTGGAAGATAAAGGAGACGAGGTCACCTTTACCCAGGGAAATGCGATCGCCGGGTCGAAGCCGATGACGATTCCCCTTGTGCAAAGGAATATTGTTGATGTAAGTACCGTTGGAACTACCCGTATCTTCAATATAGTAGGCTTCCGCCTCAACTCGAATATCTGCATGAACGCGGGAAACAACTTCTGCATTCGAAAAGCCAGAGACATCGATATCCGGCGGAATAAGCTGATTGGGCTTCCCAATGTGAATCACCGAAAGATTTTGGGGCAACTCGACCACGGTGTCCGTTTGGACATGAACCAAGCTGGCGTTAGATTGCTGGAGTTGAGTGCTAGCGTGGGTTCCGACAATAGGAGGTTCCGTGAGTGACTGTTCAGAGGCCGGGGGCGCGGTCAAGGGGTCTATGGTAATTTCTGCAACGGTTGCAGGTAGGGACAATGAACCGGGTTCCTCTGGCATCAAAGGTTCCTGAACAGCTTGTGGCATTAGCTCTGGAGGAACAGCAGCCGTAATCGGCTCAGCTTCAGCCGGACTAGGCTGCAGACCGAAACCACACTGACCACAAAAGGCTGCATCACTTTGAACCGTTGCGCCGCAGTTTGGACACGTTGTCGTTGTGGGCAAAGGGGTATAGCAAGCCTCACATTGAACGGCCCCTTCCGGATTCTGGTGACTGCAATTTGGACAAACAATCATTAATTTCTCCTTCTATTGGACGACACCCCGAGCGGCAGCAGCATCAAGTAACCACCAAAGCTCTCCCTCTGGTTGAATCAGTCGAGCAGGATAGGTCAGATCGTCGGCGCTTTCCGCAAAAATCTGGGTCAAGGCAGTTCGCTTACTTTCTCCAGCAACCAAAAATGCCACGCAGCGAGCCTGGTTAATCAAAGGCACTGTAAAGGTGATTCGAGGTTGCCCGGACTTATTTCCAACCGTAACCAAGCGATCCCGAACCTGTAAAGCCTCAGTGTGGGGAAATAAAGAAGCGGTGTGGGCATCATCTCCAATTCCGAGCAGAATCAGGTCGAATTGAGGAAATTCTCCTGGGGCGACCTGGAAGAACTCCTGTAGATGAGCCGCGTGTTGTTGAGCATCAGCCGCTGGATCGTTTCCGCTGGTGGGGACAGGATGAATATTGCCTTCTGGAATGCCAACATGACTGAGCCAGGTTTGGCGGGCCATCAGTTGGTTACTATCCGCGTGGTCAGGGGCGACATAGCGCTCATCCCCCCAAAAGACATGAATTTTCTCGACGGGTAAATCCTGTTCAGCAAGAGCCTTGTACAAAGGCTTTGGTGTACTTCCTCCCGCCAATGCAATGGTAAAACGATCTCGGACTTGGACGGCTGCCTTTAGCTCCTTCAAAAACAATTCTTTCGCCCGTTCAACGAGTAACTCTAGATTGGCTAGAACTTCAACATGTCTATTCACTGGATAATTACCCCACGAAGGACAAACAAACCATCCGGCTGCAAAAATACTGAGGTCAACGTCCGAAATCCTGAAGACAGAACGATTCCCATGGCAGTTCACCAAAAACCTGGACTTCGACAAGAACCCGCTGCTGATTCAGGAAATTCAGAGTTAGAATAGGGGCACTCTCCTCACTTGAGCAGAACGAAAGCCTGTATCCTAACGCTCAGTTTTTCCGCCGTACATTTGTTTACAATCTACAATATTTATGTCGCTCATGCTGTTACGTTTCCTCTAATTGCTTGATGATCATGCTTTAAACATATCAACTTTTTTAATACTTTTACCCATGTCTAATAAGCTATCTAATAAAGTGCCCGGCAAATTGCTCTCAAAGCCAGCATCTGGACTGAAGGCTCAGATCCATCCCTTTCTACAACCCCGGTTTTGGGGGCCAATTGGGTTGTTGCTGATTCTAGGAGGGGCAATCTGGCAAGTCGTCGAGGATCCCCAGCAACAATTGGATGGTGGTAGTCTTTCAACTTCTGCTGATCCGGGCAGTCTCAGTAACCGCCTTACGGATGAAGAGAGGGCGATCGCGGCGGACATTGACAGCTCTGGGGTATTGTTTCAGCAGTTGGAGGAATTTGAACAGCCGACCGGAGAACTATTTGGCAGCCCCATTGTTGTCGATCAGAAACCTCTAGATATTCCTCAGAGTGCTGAGTTGAATGGCAATTCAGCCAATCCATTTCTCCAGGGGGCAGCAGATAACCGGAACGGAGCTACTTCACCGTCCAATGAGTATGATCTCTTAAATTTGGAAGCTGTGCGTGGCTCTGCGGCGACTGCGACTTCATCAAGTACTAATGGTTCTGGGACAGGATCGGCAACACCAGGCGCGACCGAGGAATCTGCTGGATCTAAGGATCCGCTACAGGCAGCAATGGATCGAGCCCTGCAATCTGAGTCAGCGGATCAGGATGAAACGGCAGCGTCTGGCTCAGGAGAATTAACTTCAGAACCGACTTCAAATTCAATCCTCCCTGAAACCACAGGTGCAGTTGTCCAGGTTGCTCCCACGAATGTTCAGGTCAATCCCTCTACAGGAACCCAGTCCGGTGTTTCTAACAGTGCTACCTCAACCAATCCAGTACCCGCCTCTGGTTTATTGCAGCCTGCATGGACGGTTCCCCAGTCAACCGTTAATCCCCTGACAACGGGTATTGCTCCGGTCGCCCCTAATCCGTACCAAACCAATCGCACAGTGCCCCAGTACAACGTTCCGGTACAGTCTGTGGCTCCTGCTAACAGTCGCCTGACAACCGCTTCTCCTAGCTATTCACGGTTTTATCCAGGGATTGGCAATAATGCGGGTTTGGAGCTGACTAACCCAGGGTTTTACCGGAATAACCCCGCAGTTCCGACTACGCAAACCGCCCAGCCAAATGTTCAGAATTTTCAGGTCAATCCCAATTCTCCGAATAATTCTGTCCGGTCGAATGTTTTGCTGCAACCCCAGCAACCCTTTTCCGTTCCTCGGCCCATTCCAGGACGAACCATTGGTGGTGGACAAATCAATACCTTTTCTAATCCCTAGCCTTCTAGTCTTTGATGCCGATAAAGTTGGGTTGATTCTGCATCTGTTCAATCCATGCTTGAATTGTTGGAAAGCGAGTCAAGTCGAATCCTCCCTCATGGGCCACATGGGTATAGGCAAATAGGCAAATGTCGGCAATGGTGTATTGATCGCCGACAAAGAAATTCCGAGAACTTGAATGATTCCGGCTCAGGTGCTGCTCCATAACATTGAGTGCTGCATAGCCCGGTTCTTGCTTGCGTCGCAATTCCTCACGATATTCCTCCGCCTTTCCCAGGATGGAGATCCAGTAGCGGGAAGTCGCAATAAATGGCTCGTGGCTGTATTGCTCAAAAAACATCCACTGCATCACCTGAGCCTGCTGCCAGGTATCTGTCGGGAAAAAGGGAGTTCCCTGGCTGAAGTAATACAAAACTGCGTTTGATTCTGCCAAAAATTGGCCCGATTCAAATTCGACGGTGGGAACGCGTCCGTTCGGATTTTTGGACAAGAATTCAGAGGTTCGGCTTTCTCCTTGAGTAATGTCAATAGGAATGCGTTGAAATGGAATTTGCAATTGGGTGAGTAGCAGACGAATTTTGTAACAGTTACCGGAGCCGGCCATTTCATAAAGCTTTATCATTTTTTAAATCTCTAATTTTAAATCTCTAAACTTTAGGTTCTGGTCTCTAGCGTGTTTGGAGGAATGGTGGGTTACCTCCACTTCTCATACTTAAACTCGTTGCAACAGTATGGCTGTTTGCCAATAGTATGCTTCCCGTCTAACCTCTAGAACCTTAAAAAAAGGTTGACGTTGCTGGCAAAAATAATCCAAATCATAGAAAACCAGTGAGCGAGTATCTCGCCCCAGAGTAAACATAGCAAAATCCGCCTGGGAATACTCAATGTATTTCTGAATACATTCGGATTTTTGTCCCCTTTTCCAAATATTATTTTTTTCTAACCAATCTTTATGAGATCCGTGGTTTGTTTGAATTTTTTGGATTAAGTGTTTCTCTTGAATCGTAACGTAAGCAATGCCTCCAGGTTGTAAGACCCTTCGCAACTCTAGAAACCAGGCATCGGCCAAGTCATCAATATGGGTGAACACAGACCCAGCATAAATTAGATCAAAGTACCGATCTTCAAAGGGCAGGTGAGGCAGGGTTGTTCCCATAAAGAAATGGAATGTTGGGCTTAAATTCTGCTTACACCAGGCAATACAATCTCCACTAATATCAACGCCCCAGATTTCACAGGTCTCCACAAAACCCACCAATTCACGGATCATCCGTCCCGCAGCACAGCCAAAATCTAAGATTCGATTCCCTGACTTCAGGGAAATACCTTGTTTTTGTAATAATTCCAGCAAGGAAGAAACTTGAATCTTCCCACTTTCTAAATAGAAGTCTTCATTTTCATCAAAGACAAATTGTAGATTTTTAGGGGGAAGAGGGAAGTCCCAGGTTCGACCTGAATCATCAAATTTTACTGGAGCCGTTTTAGTAAAAATGTAACTCGGTGACTCTCCCCAAATTGGATAATACTTTAGCCAGTCAACGGGATGGAGCTGATCGGATACCGATCTTTCTTCTTGCTGCTTGAGGTCTTGGACAACTCGCTGTGCAGCCTCAAGTTTTTGCTGTGCTTGAGGAAAATTCGGTTGGATTTCGATGGCTTTTTGAAACCGTTTAACGGCCTCCTGCCATTGCTGCAATCGCGTCAGGATGATGCCTGAATTGTGATAGGACTGGGCAGAGCTTGGATTAAGCTCAATCGCCTTTTGATAGATCTTTGCGGCCTGATCCCATTGATGCAACTGGGCCAGGACTTGGCCCCAGTTTTCATACATCCAGAAAAAATCTGATTTGAGTTGACTGGCCTGCTGGTAAACCTGATCGGCTTCCTGCCACCGCTCCAGTTGCACCAGGCTCTCCGCGAGATTGTTATAGGCCCAAAAAAAATCCGGCTTGACTTTAAGGGCTTTATAATAAATCTCAGTCGCTTCTTCCCACGCATTTAACTGACTGAGAGCTGCGCCCAGATGAATATAAGACCAGAAAAAACCCGGATCAAGTTCAATGGATTTGCGGCAAACGTGAATAGCCTGATCAAACTGCTCCGTCTTGAGTAAAAGATCCCCTAACTTTTGATAGGCATAAACCCATCCTGGGTCAAGTTGGATAATCTGCTGTAAGCAAGCGATCGCCGCTGTCCAGCTTTGATCAGCAATCTGTCTCTCTGCCTGCTGATTTAATTGCTCAATCTCTGCCTGAATGGCTTCAGAACTCGTCATTCTTTGTTGTGTCTCTCAAGAGATCGCCTTAAACGTTGCCCGTTGTTGTTTGACGGTAGGAAAAATATTAGCTAGAGGCACTAGTATAAAACCTGAGGGCAAATCGCCAAAATCGAGTCGAGAATATCAAGAGAAAAATCGCTAGACCTCCCGCACCCAATAACCAGGGGACTGCTGTTCGCCCCAGAAACGCTTCTGCTGGAATAGTGGTAAGAAATGCAACCGGGACAATAAATGTAAAGAAAAATCGATAGGTTGCAGGATAGGCAATAATGGGAAACCGACCAGCTTCCAATAAGCCCCTCAGAACTTCTGTCACATTATAAATTTTCACAAACCAGATACTCATTGCCCCTAGCATGAACCAAAGACTATAGAGGCTGATCATCCCAAATAGTAATGGAATGAGACTCATCAAGTAGTTCGTAATACCTAGATTTAAACGCTGACCGGCATAAACCAGAATCAAACTACCAAAAATCAAATCGGGAATCCCCCACAGTGAAACTAGTCGAGTTGATAGCCAGAACTGACTACTAATCGGTTTCAGCAATACAAAATCCAGGGTTCCTTCCTGAACGTGTTCCACAATTCGATTCAAGTTTGGAGCAAGCACCGTTGCAGAAAACCCCTGAAGCAACGTGAAAATCCCCAAAACTGTCATCGCCTCTAACCAGTTCCAGCCATTAAACTCATAGCCTGTCCGATAGAACAGAAACAATCCAAAGATGCTACCCACTAAGTTGCCAAAACTGCTGAGGGTCGCTAAGACAAAGTTGATTCGATACTCCATCTCCGCTGCAACGGCTGTACCCCAGAACAGGCGAAATACCTTGGAATATTTTTGTAGGATCATGACTTCAGTTAGATTCCGGAGCCATCTAGGAACTCCAGGATTGCCCTATCTCTGAGTGAGCAGAAGCTTCCTTTTTGTCCATTGTTGACCTGTTCATTTTTAAAGTGGGCTTTCACTGACTGATAACTCCGATGATGGTTCAGGTTATGGGCCTGGGCATCGGTTAATTCCTGTTTTAAATGGGTCACCTGTTGTTCTAGCGCTTCAATTCGATCTACAAGTGCTCGGATCGCCACTGCCTCCGAATCTGGTAAACTCCCATGTTCCAGGGGATTCACGCGAACGCCAGAACGATAAACGACTCGGCCCGGAACACCAACAACGGTGCAATCAGCCGGGACATTACGCAACACGACAGAGCCAGCACCAAATCGAACATTGCTGCCAATTTCGATGTTGCCCAAGACCTTTGCTCCTGCACCGACCACCACTTTTTGACAGAGAGTTGGATGTCGTTTTCCTGTTTCTTTGCCTGTTCCTCCCAACGTGACCCCCTGGTAAATTAGACAACTATCTCCGATGATGGCAGTTTCACCGATGACGACCCCCATCCCATGATCGATAAATACGCCCTGGCCAATTGTTGCACCAGGATGAATCTCAAATCCAGTGAGGAAACGAGCAATATGAGAAATCAAACGGGGGAAAAATGGGAGTCTATGATGATGCAGATGATGGGCGAATCGATGCAGCAGTAACGCTTGGAGTCCGGGATAGCAAAACAATACTTCTAACCAATTGTGGGCTGCCGGATCGCACTCAAAGATGATTTGGATGTCAGCCTGAAGCGTTCTCAACACAATCTAATACCAAAAATTAACGTCAACAAAGTTAACATCCCCTATTGTGTCAAATAATTGGTTCAAACCGATGGCGATTGAAGAAGTTGGGGAAGAGTACCTAAACTAGTGATATTTCAAGCGAGTTGTAGGAGTCAGAGATGCTGAGTAATGCCATCACAGTCGCATTTTTAATTGTGAGTATTATCCTGACAGAGGTGCTGGTGCTAAAACCCTTGGAGTGGTTCGGTTTGGGCTGGCTGCATCTTCCTGGATGGTTAGGGCTAGCTGGACTCGGATTACTGCTCTCCTGGTGCTTAGGGGACTAATTTGGTTTAGAATCTGTAGGGTCAATCTGCTGAGCAGACGACCCAGACTTGATTTCTGGAGCAATGTTATCCAAGCGTGAAAGATCTATGGTGCGTCCTCTTCTGTTTAAACCGACTGCTACCTCCCCTAAAAGCGGTTCAATTCAGCATCTGGTCAAAAACTCACCCAAGACAGCTTCAGAAGTTCACCCTATCTATCGGGCCATGTTGCTGATTTTGTTAGCAACTGCATCGATTGGCTTGCATGTTCATCGGTTAGCTCAACTGCAACTGATTCAAGGGGCCGAGAATCGGGAACGGGCAGAAGAAAATCGAATTCGTCTGGTTCCAATCCCGGCTCGTCGCGGCCAGATCCAGGATCGCAATCAAAAGTCTCTGGCCGAGAACCGCATGACCCGCGCACTATACCTGTGGCCTAAGGAACAAACCAAAGAACAGTGGCAATCTACCGCGACTCAACTCAGTCCCATTGCGGGTATTCCAGCCAAAAAGATTCTGGAGAAGCTTGAAAAAGTTAATTATCAATCTGCCACCCCGGTTCGCATTAGCCGTACTGTAACCCCAGAAGCCTTTATCTGGATTGGAGAAAATTCTGCTGCGATCCCAGGAGTCGAGGTTCGCTTTGAAGCCAATCGATACTATCCTCAAAAAGATCTAGCAGCCCAGGTTCTCGGCTACATCGGAGAAGCAACCCAAGCCGATCTAGAGGCTCACCCGGAGTACCCTATTGGCATGATTGTGGGTCAGCTAGGAATTGAAGCGAGTGCCAATGATACTTTAGCGGGAACCTGGGGATCTCGCATCGTTGAAATTAATGCTCAAAATGAAGAATTACGCCTGGCGGGAGAACAAGACGCTCAAGCGGGCGCGCCCGTTAAATTGACACTGGACTGGCAATTACAAAAATCAGCGGAACAGGCTTTGGGCAGTCGTCGTGGAGCAGCGGTTGTGCTGAATGTCAAGACTGGAGAAGTCCTAGCTATGGCCAGCAGCCCCAGATTTGACCCAAACTTATTCACGAAGCCCCTCACCGATCAACAGTGGCAGAGTCTTCAAAGCGAAGGTAAACCTTTCTTGAACCGGACTCTCCAGGGCTATCCCCCTGGTAGTACCTTCAAAATTGTTTCCTCAGCAGCAGGCATGGGATCGGGAAAATTTTCCCCTTACGATGCGATCGCCACCTCAGCCTCGATCAGGGTAGGAAATCTAACTTTCCACGAACATACTGGAATGGGTTATGGTGTCATTGGTTTCCGAGAGGCTCTAGCCTTTAGTAGCAATACGTTCTTCTATCGGTTAGGTTTAGAAATTGGCCCTAATGAGTTAGCAAAGTGGGCCGAACGGTTGGGAATCAGTAACACTGATCTGGAGCTTTTAGGACTACCCGAAGAAGGAGATTCAGGTTATGTTCCTACCCCGGAGAAAAAAGAAGAACTTTACAATGAACCCTGGTATTCTGGGGACACCGTTACCATGGCTATTGGTCAGGGAACATTACTGGCGACTCCATTAGAACTTGCCGTGATGGTGTCAACGATTGCTAATGGAGGCAACCGGGTTAAGCCTCACCTCATAACCTCCCTAACCAACACGCCCAAAACCAAGCCCGCACCAACGGGCCTAACGCCTGAAATGGTAGAAACGCTCCAGGCAGGTTTAGCAGATGTAGTTCGATATGGAACTGCTCAATTCATGTATGAAGATGATTCGATTCCTCTTACGGGAGGGAAAACAGGAACATCAGAAGTCTTGGGGCAAGAGTCCCACTCACTGTACGTTACCTTTGGCCCTGTAGAAGAACCAGAAATTGGGATGGCTGTCGTCGTTGAGAATGGAGGGTACGGTTCAAAGTCTGCAGCCCCTGTTGCAAAGCAGATTTTCCAAACCTATTTCAACGCCACGAGCGAAAAGGCTGCACAATCAGATTAGAATGCAGCTTGACTAGTCCTCGTCTCTCGTTTCCTGCGTTGAAGAGCCATTATATAGCTGATTGAGTTGGTCACGCACATCCTGCGTTGACAAAGAACGCATCACCAACAAAGGCTCCTTGGTCACCCGGCCAGACTCGTCCAGTAGCTCTGGATGAGGAACCGTTGATAATCGAGAACTGCCAGAATTACCCTCACCATGGGAGCGTTGAGAGTCCATTCCGATGGTGATCAAGCTCCGGATCATATTACGAACTGCCAGGAATGCCAGAACTGTGAAGGCAAGCACGTAGAGTAAGTGCAACATAATTGATCTCCTAATCCACTAACAACTTTTACTTATCGACTGAATCTTATCGACTAACTTAAAACAACTCGCTAAAGCGCTTCTCACTGAAGCATTTTTAAAAAAACATACACAAAAAACATACACTTATTTTAGAGTCTTGACCTAACCTTCAGCTAGACAAATTCTCAGGTTAGCTCCACTCAGTTGGAAGCTTGGGACTGCTCCGTTCGAAAACGAGCCGAAACCTGCCAGCACTCTGTCAGTAAGTGATGCCAGGGAACGAGTACAGCCATCTCAATGCCAACTTGACCGCCTGTAGCTTGAAACAGAGACTTAGAACTATTCACCTCCTGCTGCGCCTGCTGAATCCGGTGCAGCAGATCCAACTGCTCTTGGGAACTCAGAAAAGGCATTGTTTCCTGCTCTAACAACTGCTGCGATCGCGCAAACCAGTATTGGAAATCCTCCAACAGCGGCTGCAAAACAGACTTCAAAACTCTCCTCTCAGCATCCTCAGGGGTGTGATCTTCAGGAATGTGCATAGAATAATTGCTGATTCTGTCCAGTGCATTGATAAATTATAACATTCTTAAAGATTTGTAACAATTGAGCGCCCCCCTTTAGTCGCTGGTTGCTGTGGTGTTTGTCTGAATCTCGTCACAATTTGAGGGTTGATGACTTACCATAGAGAAGATCATTGTCGTTTCATTTTCATGTCTAGTCCAGAGTTGAAGGTCACTCCAGAGCAAATCACTGCTGAGCAGGGTCAGTCCAGGGAAACTGGGAAGGTTCGCTTGCCGAAGACTAGTGAATCAGAGACATTGAAGCAAATTCGCCATACCACTTCCCACATTATGGCAATGGCGGTGCAAAAGCTCTTCCCCAAGGCACAGGTGACGATTGGCCCCTGGATCGAGAGTGGATTTTACTACGACTTTGATAGCCCTGATCCCTTTACAGATAAGGATTTAAAGGCGATCAAGAAAGAAATGATCAAGATCATTAACCGTAAGCTTCCCGTTGTCCGGGAAGAGGTTTCTCGCGAGGATGCCAAGCAACGAATTGCAGCCCTGGGAGAATCCTACAAGTTGGAAATTTTGGAAGACCTACAGGAACCTATCACGATTTGTGACATGGGAGAGGAATGGTGGGAGTTGTGTGCTGGCCCCCATGTAGAAAGTACTGCTGACATCAACCCCAAGGCCATCGAACTTGAAAGCGTCGCTGGAGCCTACTGGCGTGGGGACGAGACCAAGGCCCAGCTCCAACGAATCTATGGCACAGCCTGGGAAACGCCAGAACAGCTCGCGGAATACAAGCGCCGCAAAGATGAAGCTCTGAGGCGGGATCACCGTCGTGTTGGTAAGGAGTTGGGGCTATTTGTCTTCTCAGATATCGTAGGGCCTGGTTTGCCCCTCTGGACGCCCAAGGGAACCATGCTGCGCTCATTATTGGAGGATTTCCTCAAGCAGGAACAATTGAAGCGGGGCTACTCTCCAGTGGTCACCCCCCACATTGCCCGAATTGATTTATTCAAAGCCTCCGGCCACTGGCAAAAGTACAAGGAAGATATGTTCCCAATGATGGCGGAGAGCGAAGAAATGGCCGCCGAGGAGCAGGGATTTGTGCTGAAGCCGATGAACTGCCCGTTTCATATTCAGATCTACAAGAGCCAGCTCCGCTCCTATCGAGAGTTACCGTTACGGTTAGCTGAGTTTGGTACGGTTTATCGATACGAACAATCTGGGGAATTGGGAGGGTTGACACGGGTACGGGGATTTACCGTGGATGATTCGCACCTATTTGTGACACCCGACCAGTTAGACGAAGAGTTCTTGAACGTTGTTGAGCTGATTTTGTCTGTTTTTGAGAAGTTGCAGTTGAAAAATTTCCGTGCTCGATTGAGTTTCCGGGATCCTGACTTGGATAAATATATCGGGTCGGACGAGGTATGGGAACGGTCTCAGGCGGCAATTCAGCGGGCAGTTGAGAAATTGGGAATGGATCATTTCCTGGGAATTGGGGAGGCTGCATTCTACGGGCCAAAATTGGACTTTATTTTTCAGGATGTTCTGGAACGGGAGTGGCAGTTGGGAACGGTTCAAGTTGACTACAATTTGCCTGAGCGATTTGATCTAGAGTACGTTGCAGAGGACGGTACCCGCCAGCGCCCTGTCATGATCCATCGAGCACCCTTCGGTTCCCTGGAACGATTAATTGGAATTCTGATCGAAGAATATGCGGGAGATTTCCCCCTCTGGTTGTCTCCGGTTCAGGCTCGACTTCTACCGGTTAGCGATGACTTTTTGCCCTATGCCCAGATGGTAAATCAGAAAATGCAAGCGGTCGGTATTCGCAGTGAAGTAGATATGAGCCGTGAACGCCTGGGCAAGCAAATTCGGAATGCTGAGAAGGAGAAGATTCCGGTGATGTCAGTTGTGGGTGCAAAGGAAGCTGAGTCCGATAGCCTTAGTGTACGAACAAGGGCGGCGGGGGAGTTGGGGAGCCAGCCAGTTGATCATGTAATTGAGCAAATTCGAAATGCTGTTGGGAACTATCAAAATTACTAACTACAGCGTTTCCAACGCTGATGAAGTACAGGAGGTTGAGCGCGGTGCGCCCCGACCTTCCAAATCTTGACCTCGCTGGATCTGGAAAAGCTATAAATCTGAAATGGGGTGGTAAAAAAATTTGCCCGTTTAATCGATTTAAAGTCAATAAACTCTGATATCATCTTCTTGAAAGATGATGAGGCTATAGTCCTTTTTGATCTTCGCTCTGGGTTGGGATTGAAGCTTTTTTAGCGAGAATTTACCAATTGCTTTTAAGTTTTGATTTTTTCAAGAAAAAGAACTTACCTTAATGTTTTCTTTACAAAGAAGAATTGGGTATAATGGAGCTTAGTTAGCTAAATTACACTAAGCGTTTATGAGTTCTATAAAGCAAGAGGTCGAGTCTTTGTTAAAAAAGCTACCGGAAGATTGTTCTGTAGAGGACATTCAATATCACCTATACGTGATTGACAAGTATCGTCACGGTGTTTCGATTGCTGACTCAGTTCGTAAGTTAACTCAAGTAGAAGCGGAAGGTTTATTGAGTAAATGGGTTATCAAGTAGTTTGGTCGCCTAAGGCCATCGATGATATTGATGCTATTGCTGCCTATATTGCACGGGATTCTATCTCCTATGCGGCGGCTATGGTGCAGCGTATTATTGAGGTCACTCAGAGCTTGAGCGATGATCCCTTTACAGGAGATATTGTTCAAGAACTTGGCGATGAAACTGTCCGCGAACAATTTGCCTACACCTATCGAATTCTTTATCGAGTTCAAGGGGAGGTTGTTACTGTATCTGCTGTGGTTCACGGCAAGAAGCTTTTAAAGATTTAAATCAAAAAGTCCAGATAAAGATATTAGATAAGACTAGGTAAATTTAGAACGAACTTAATATTTTTTTGTTGCCTCTTGTTTGGTTTCTAGCCTCAAGGGGTTTCATTATGTCTGTAGGAGGCTCATCCCCCCTTATTCTTAGTAGATAAGTTATCTTTTAAAGCATCAGTAAACGTTTCACAATATCCAGTCAAACCAAATGTTCTAGGACTCACAACATTTTGGTAGGTAAAATGGCGATAATTTAAGCAAAATCGATCCCATTCTGCCATCTGAATCCGAAACACAACAATAATTAAATTTGCTAACCATAATGACAGATTGAATCGAAAGTAAATCCTGTGGCTGAAAAAGTCACAAGTCTCTTCAACCGCCTGATTCACAGTGATTCGGTGATTGCCAAGGACAAAGTATTCGGGTTCGGATTGCTTGGGCAGAGCTTTTGGTGGATGCTGGACAAAATACGTTACCATCTGGGCAACATCAGCCCCATGAATAAAATGAAAACTCGCATCGGTTTTCAACCAACGAATTAGAAATATCCAACGGGTGACTTCTGAAATCCCAGCCGATAAATGGGAATAGGGTTTTTTCTCATCTCCTCCCAGGACTAGAGTTGGGAAGAGAAATCGGATTGGTGGTAAGTTGGGCCGTAATTCTAGCAGTCGATTTAAACACTCATATTTAGACCGGATATAATCAATTCCGATTTCTCCGGCTTGCGGCAATAATTGATTGTCCCGATCCAGAACACTCGCAGTTGAAAAATAGATAATTTGTTCACAAACTTCCAGATTAAGCTGTTGCATCAGGGCAATTGTACTGTGAACATTCACCTGAAACACAACCTCTGTTCCCCCCCAAGCAGTGGCGATTAAAATCGCAATTTCAATCGTAGATAGCAATTCTGAAAATTTGCCCAGATCCCGTAAATCAGCCTGAAGCAGATGAACTTGTGGAAAAGCAGTCCAATCAAACCCAAGTTTACTCGAATTACGAACAATGAGGTAGAGCTCATGATCCGTATGTTGCAGCAAGTGCTCAACAACATAATGGCCAATACAACCACTGGCTCCAGTAATTAAAACTCGCTTTCCCATTCGTTAAAACAAACAATTCCTCAAGCCGGAACCGCCAACAACTGATCCGCTTGCTTTGCCGTTTCAAAGAAATGCGCCACATTTTCTTCTGGTGTTTTTTGCAATACGCCGTGACCTAAATTTAGAATGTGACCCTTGCGACCCGCCTTTTGAATGGTCTCTAATACCCGATTGCGAATCATCTCCTTTGAACCGAACAACACACAGGGATCGATATTCCCCAGAACTCCCAAATGGTGACCAATGCGATTGCGATCTTCGCCGATATCCACTGTCCAATCTACGCTAATCATATCAACGCCAGTCTGGGCCAACCGTTCTAGAATGCCATCACTGCCATTGATGTAGAGTATTAATGGCGTATGAGGGTGAGGCTGGCGGA
>JBHJGO010000143.1:0-4050 GCA_050331715.1 Microcoleaceae cyanobacterium | reverse complement strand
AAGCCACCTTAGACTCTGACAAGTTTTCTGGGTTGATTACCTTGGATACAGTCATTTCAGCGTAGAGGTCGTTACACTCACGAGTCCGCTCTCCAACTCCTGCAAACACCGAAACACCACCATGCGCCTTTGCAATATTATTGATCAGCTCCATGATGATCACCGTCTTACCCACTCCAGCACCACCGAAGAGGCCAATCTTTCCTCCTCGACGATAAGGTGCTAGCAGGTCTACGACCTTAATTCCAGTTTCAAATACAGAGGGCTTTGTTTCCAGCTCAGTGAAGCTTGGCGCTGGACGATGAATTGAAGAGGTCTCCTCAGCATTGACAGGGCCAAGGTTATCGACCGGCTCACCAACAACGTTAAAGATTCGACCCAAGGTAGCTGGGCCAACGGGGACGTTGATTGGAGCGCCTGTGTTACCGACTTCCATGCCGCGAACCAGACCGTCTGTACCACTCATTGCAACGGAGCGAACCTGTCTGTCTCCCAAAAGTTGCTGTACTTCACAGGTCAAGGAGATCTCCTGTCCTGCCTCATTTTTGGCTGAAATCTTGAGCGCGTTGTAGATCTCAGGCATGTCGCCCTCGGGGAACTTCACGTCTACAACAGGCCCGATCACTTGGGTAATGTAGCCTACGTTTTTTATTTCTGCGGTGCTGACCATGATGAAGGTTGATTTCCTAACAGTAACCTTAGCCGATTGCTCGGAAAGTCTTAACACGAAATTAAGATTATCATTCCTTAGCGTATCACCGATGGTGACACCAGTTAAACTCGCTACCAAACTTCATCTTCCCAGGAAGAGTAGGATCACTCCCACGACGGCAACCATGGCTCCGAACACAGCTCTCAGGCTAATGCGATCGCCCAAACTCGCCGCAATTGGCAGCACAAACAGGGGACTAGTGGAACTGAGGGCTTGGGCAATCCCTGCCGCAGTGAATTTGAAGGCGGTTTGCTGTAGCCAGATTCCCAAATAGGTTCCCAAAAAAGTTGCTAGAGTAACGACTCCCAAAACCCTAGGTGACCGCAAGGCGATCCCGGCCCGTTGATAGGTAGAATAACCGGGCCACCACAGTAACAGAACGCCGATACCACCCATCAGACGTAATGAGGTACTCCACAGGGGACTAATCACCGTTTCAGTCAAAACAAAATGGGACAGAATGGCTCCTGTCGCCTGGCAGAGTTCAGCCACCAAGCCGAAACCCAACCCAGGCCAGAGATTGGTTTCCGAAGCAGTGTTGGCCGTCACCCGTTCACTGATCACCCAGGCCACCCCCAGAACTGTTAATCCAATGCCACCCAAAGCTGTGAGAGACAACCGTTCTTGCAGAAAAACAAAAGCCAGAATCGCTGTCAGAGGTGGGGCCAGTGTTTCCAATAAAAGCGCCCGCCGTGGCCCCAGAGCATTCAAGGTGGCAAAGTAGGCACTATCTCCAATCCCAATGCCAATCGCTCCACTCAGCAATAACAAGCCAATCGCCACCGGGCCAATCTGGGGGAAATTCTGTCCTCGGAACTGAAGGGTAATCAGGAGCAGGACAAGGGCAATCAATCCCTTAAACAGATTCAAACCCATGGGTGGAATTTTCCGACCCACCTGACTAAATACGACGGAGGCAATGGCCCATAGCAGAGCTGCCGTCAGTGCCGCGATTTCACCTGGAAAAGTTGTCAGAAGAGATAAATTGAACACTAAAATCTATGCCGCGTCGATCAAATCCCATTGACTCGTGAATTCGGCATTGTTGCAAATCATTCTTTCAATACTCTCTCACCCAGTTATAGGAAGTCCTAGACAAGGCACTCAGCAGACAATCAGAATGTTGAGACGAGTACTGCACATGAACGAACTGCTTGCCCTCGTGATTGCGGCCCAAACCCAGACCTGTGATCCGGCCTATCCCTTTGATGACAAAGGCAATAGAATTTGTGTTCCGCCTCCTGTTCGTTATTTCCAAATTGAATGATGTCTCAAAATT
Organism: Microcoleaceae cyanobacterium; assembly: GCA_050331715.1. Lineage (GTDB taxonomy): Bacteria > Cyanobacteriota > Cyanobacteriia > Cyanobacteriales > Microcoleaceae > JBHJGO01. Next base: position 2,059 of record JBHJGO010000143.1, on the reverse strand, counting down.
ATCTCTCAAAATTATCTCTCAAAAGTCGAGCGTTCCCAGGTAGCGCTGGAAATGCTGTATGGCATAATACTGGCTTTGCTAAGATGAGGGAAACCTAAATCCTAGTCAGGCTCTGTAGTTATTACTACGTAACAAATTACGGATTGTATCTATGAACTTATTAACTTTTCTTCTGGTTATTGTCTACGGTATCGGTGTGTGGAAATTCTGGACTGGCTTTGAGCGCACTAACTTTGTCAAGAGTTTTGGCAATCGAGTGTGGTTCTCCTTGATGTGGCCAGTGATGCTTGTTAGCAAATCTTATCGTCAGAACTTCTCCAAGGCCCTTAAAGGCTCAAGACGGTAGACTATAATGGACAGATGTCCAAGAAATCACGACAGAATGCCGAATCGCAGCGTTTAGTTCCTCAAGTCCTGCCCGGATTTGAGAGGAGTGATTTGGAAAGCTGGCAATCCATTGTTGACGCAGTTGCCCTGCGATTTAACAAAGAATACAAGGGGGAAGCCTTCGATTTGCCGGAAGAGGTTGAATCCATGCCCCTTTGTCGAGAGAAATTAACTGGAACATTAGAATCCCGTATTAGTTCTCAGTTCTGGGATGTAGTCAAGCCCCAGAAAAATCAATCCTGTCTGGATATTGGTTGTGGAGTGAGTTTTCTGATCTATCCCTGGCGAGATTGGAATGCTTTTTTCTATGGTCAGGAGATTAGTTCATTTGCCACGGATGCCCTCAACTCCAGAGCACCTCAACTGAATTCAAAGCTGTTTAAAGGAGTCCAGCTTGCCCCAGCCCATCAGGTAAAGCATGAGCCGAACAAGTTTGATCTGGTGATCGCGACGGGATTCAGTTGTTACTATCCCAGGGAATATTGGACGGCCGTGATCGCATCTGTGAAACGGGTGATTAAGCCTGACGGCAAGTTTATCTTTGATGTGATTGATCCTGAAGCTGCAATTGCTGAGGATTGGGCAATTTTAGAAACCTATTTGGGAACAGAAGTACACTTAGAGTCGATTTCAGATTGGGAAGAAACGATTCAATCTACTGGCGCTAAAATTCTCAAGCGTCATCCGGGAGAATTATTTCAACTCTACGTAGTGCGGGTTTAGTCGAACAGCTTGGTGAGATGGATGTTTCCGCCTCTGAAAGGTTAGGTTTTCGGGGCGACGGATGAGTAAGATTGGAACAGAGGAATCAGATCGATGACGGATCGTTGACTCTAAATTTCTAGTCCTTAATCCCTAGTTCCTAAACAATATGGCTCAACCGATTAAATTTGGTACCGATGGCTGGCGTGGTGTGATTGCTGCCGATTTCACCTTTGACCGAGTAACGCTTGTTGCGCCCATTGCTGCTCAGGTTCTGGAAGAAGTTTATGGTGACCGGGCATCTAGTCGAACCGTTCTGGTCGGCTATGATCGGCGCTTTCTAGCTGAGGAATTTGCCAGGGCTGCTGCCGAAGCAATTCAAGCGGCTGGATTTGATGTGAAGCTGAGTGAGACCTACGCGCCAACCCCTGCCTACAGCTTAGTTGCAAATCAGACTGGGGCACTGGGAGCAGTGGTGATGACAGCTAGCCATAATCCTGGTAAATATTTAGGACTCAAGGTTAAGGGTGCATTCGGGGGATCAGTCAGTCCGGAAGTGACGAAAAAAATCGAAGCACGACTCGATCAACCCCTGTCTCCAGCGGCAACGCCTGGAACATTAGAGTCCTTTGATCCCTGGCCCAGCTATTGCGAAACACTGAAAGCTCAGGTGGATATTGATGCGATTACCAACGCTTTGAATCAGGGCAAGTTAACTGTTTTTGCTGATGTGATGCATGGGGCTGCATCCGGTGGACTAACTCGTATTCTGGGAGATGCGGTGAATGAGGTTAACCCAGACCGTGATCCGCTGTTTGATGGAGGTGCGCCAGAACCTCTGCCCAAGTATATTCCAGAGCTCTATCGTCAGGTTAAAACCCACCAACGTAATGCTAGTGGCTTAACGGTAGGGTTAGTCTTTGATGGGGATAGCGATCGCGTGGCGGCGATGGATAGCCAGGGCACTTTT
>JBHJGO010000142.1:0-4620 GCA_050331715.1 Microcoleaceae cyanobacterium | reverse complement strand
TATTCTTTAATAGTTTTATTCTAATATGCGCTAGATCCAATTTAATCGATAAGAGATTGAGGCTAATCGGCTTGAGATTGAATCCAATAGTCGAGAGATCCATCTCAACCGAGATGCGATTGATGCCAATAGTCGCGAGATCCAACTCAACCGAGAAGGTGTCCAGAGCAATAGAGCCTCTATCGATCTTCTGACTGAACTGGTACGAAGCCAGGTTCGGGGGCAAGCCGAAATTCGTGAAGAGCTTCGGGCTGTGAGGGCAGATATTCAGCGAATCTGGGACTATTTGCTCAGAGAAGGAACCAATGGAGGTAGAACATCCGCTTAATAGTGTGGGAACGAACTATATTCCCTGAATCCGAAAGCCGATATCTCGCCGATAGTACATTCCCTCAAATTCGATACGGTCTATTGCCTGGTAAGCTGCGTTGATGGCAGCTTGAAAACTTGGTTCAACGACTGTCACACCTAAAACACGTCCCCCATCTGTCCTGATCTGGCCATTCTGAAGTTTGGTTCCTGCATGGAAAACCACCACTTCCTGCTCCATCACCTGAGTTAAACCAGCAATCACCTTGTCTTTCTCATAGAAATCTGGATAACCACCGGACACAAGGACAACACAGACAGCGACTCCCGATTTCCAGGTAATCGGAGGAAATTCAGCCAGACGTTGCTCACAACAAGCAAGTAATAATTCATCCAGATTCGTTTCCATCAGGGCCAGAACAGCCTGGGTTTCCGGATCGCCAAACCGACAATTAAATTCCAGTACTTTTGGCTCACCCTCGGGGGTGATCATCAATCCAGCATAGATCACCCCTTGATAGTCAATTCCCCTGTCCTGTAGACATTTTAAGGTGGGTTCAAGTACTTGAGCTTGAATCTGCTCCATTAATTGGGGTGTGACAATCGGAGTGGGTGCATAGGCTCCCATGCCGCCTGTATTTGGCCCGGTGTCCCCTTCACCGACTTGTTTGTGATCTTGGGCTGGAACCAGTGCTCGAACCGTTAACCCATCCGTTACTGCCAGCACGGATACTTCTTGGCCCGTTAAGAATTCTTCGATTACAATCTGCTGCTCCCCTGGTTGCTGAGTCTGTAGCAGCGGAGCATCAAGTTCTCCAGCAAAAATTCGGTCGATAGCTGCGTGGGCCTCTTCAACACTGTTGGCAACAACAACTCCCTTACCCGCTGCTAATCCATCAGCCTTGACAACGATCGGTGCAGTTTTGATATAAGCCTTTGCCAGCACTGCATCTGAAAAGGTAGCAGAGGTCGCCGTTGGGATTCCCGCTTCAAACATCAAATCCTTGGCCCAGGATTTACTCGCTTCTATTTGGGCTCCAGCTTGGGTCGGCCCAAATACTCTGATGCCGTTGGTCTTTAAATAATCTGTGATTCCCAGTACCAACGGTAACTCTGGCCCAACTACTACAAGATCGACTTGGTGTTGCTGGGCGACTTGCTGAATCTGCTGAAAATCCTCTACTGAAATTGCAACGTTCTCACAACCGGGTTGCTGCGCTGTGCCACCATTCCCTGGAACACAAATCACCCGCTCGACATTTGGAGATTGCAACAGTTTCCAAACCAGGGTATGTTCACGGCCACCATTGCCAACAACTAAAACCTTCACCGTTAATAACGTTCAAACTTGAATATTAAGTCTCCTAGAGGATAATGCCTCCATAACAACAATACAGGCTATATGGTTTCCCACTCAATATCTAACCTTACGTTGATCCCCGGCTAGCAGATACTATAGGAAGGCATGACCAATAAATCTAACAGGTTGAAGCTTTGGAGAACAAAACAATTCTTAGACGGCTGATTTTATTCATCCTAACGTTGCTGGTGATCGCAATGTTAGGGGGTTCATTGATTGCCAGTCTGACCCAACCTCAAATTCAAAGTCGTCTGGAACTGTACCAAACCAACTTGATTCTGCACGCAACGGAATGGCGAGGTTCAGGCCCATTGGACTCCACGCAGGAATCAGATTTGACAGCCCTGCAAATGAGCTTACTTGGCAAGGATGCCGTCGCCACTGCCCTGGAGCAGTACACCGACTTCCAGAATTCTGTTCAGGAGAAGATCGACACCCTGAACAATCCCGAAAGCCTTTCTGGGGTGGCTGAATCTCCTCAGTCGGCGGCGCAACTTGAAGCGCTATCTCAAGACCTTTCGCTACAAATCGGTTTGCTGCAAGCACGTCAAGGGGAAACAACTCAGGCATTCCAGACTTGGCAAAAGGTGACTCAAGCGTCTCCAGAAGAGTCCCTAACCCACCAGACTGCGACTGTACTAACTGGACTCTGGAATGATCCGGCTCGAATTTTGCCTAATTCAGAAGGGATTCTACGGCAAAACCTGGACGGTTGGTTTCAGTATCAGGCTTTGAACCAACTGTACACACTGCAACAACGCGGTGATGCACTGGAGGATTTGACAATAAAGGAACAGGAAGTCGCCCAATCTGCCGTTGTCAAACTGGCGATTGTAAGTGGGATTCCTGCAACAGGATTAGTTCTGGGAACGGGATTGTTGTTGTTTCTGGGAATTCAATGGCTGCTGAAGCGACAGGATTCGACTCTGGCCCGTAATGCCAACCTGCCCTGGAAGACACCCTGGTCATGGGAAACGGTATTACAGGTTTTTGTAGTAGGGTTCTTTTTCCTCAGTCAATTTGTTGCTCCCATTCTGTTTCAAGTCGGTCTGCAATTATTTGGGATTCAGACGGCAGATTTGTCCTCCCGTTCCCAGGCGATTCTCACGCTGATCAGCTACCTCTCGCTTGCTCTGGGAGGCTTGGTGGTACTGTACCTTTCCCTTAGACCCTTTTTGCCTTTGCCCGATGGCTGGTTTCGGCTTGATTGGTTGGGGAATTGGCCAATTTGGGGTCTAGGAGGTTACCTGGTTGCTTTGCCTTTAGTCATTGCAGTTTCTCTCTTGAACCAACTGATCTGGCAGGGTCAGGGCGGCAGTAACCCGATTCTCCCGATTGCCCTGGAGAATCGGGATCAGGTGGCTTTGATTATTTTCTTCATCACCGCTTCAATTGCTGCACCGCTGTTTGAGGAGATTATGTTTCGGGGGTTTTTGCTTCCCTCCCTCACTCGCTACTTTCCAGTGTGGGGAGCGATTGTTCTGAGTAGTTTCCTATTCGCTCTGGCTCACAACAATATTTCAGAGGTGATTCCATTGACAACACTGGGCATGGTGCTGGGGCTTGTATATACGCGATCGCGCAACCTGCTCTCTTCCATGCTGCTGCATAGTCTCTGGAACAGCGGAACATTAATTGGGTTGTACGTTCTGGGTAGTGGTGTGTCTTAACCACCATTGGAAAACCCAGACCGTATCATCCTGCCCTTATCAGAAAATTGGCTAGGGGCAACCTTCAACTGAAGCAGTGTAACTATAGCCAATGGAATCGTAGCCACCAATATTGAGATTCACCTGATAGGGTTCCACTTCGGTTCGGGGAGTCGCACTGATGTCTTGAGATTGACCGGGTTGAAGCTCAACCTCATTGTTGTAGACCTTATCAGCGGTATCATCGGGGTACTTGAGGTACATCTTGACTCGAAAGGAAGCAGCCTCTGTAGACTCAGAACGAACCACAGCAATATAGCTATTGAAGTTTGAGCCGCCTGGAATGAGGAAATCAGTATCCCAGTTCCCTCGATACCCTACGGGTAAGCCTGGAATTGTTCCTGCATTGGGCGGAGAGATTCGCTTCGTGACTGAGGTTCCCTCTCCCCGTACCACTTGCAGAGGAGTACACGTTTGAGCAGGCACTGGTCGATCAATGCCAAGTCCCAAGAGAATGATGCCCATCATCACTAAACGTCTGTACATTACTAAGTCCTCCCCTTTACTGAGTTCTGATAATCTTTAGTTTACGGATTTCCGATGGTATTTCTGCAATTTATCTATTACAATCTTCGCGGTCTTCCCGGTGAAATAGGAGAGATAAAATGGCCGAACAACCAACAATTCTTGCCCTTGACTTTGATGGCGTCATCTGTGACGGCATGCTCGAATATTTCCAAGTGTCATGGCAAACCTACTGTCAAGCATGGAACATCACAGAAGAACCTCCGGAAGGATTAGCAGAGGGGTTTTATCGAACCCGACCCGTGATTGAAACAGGCTGGGAAATGCCTGTTTTGATTAGAGCGCTAATCCAGAATATTTCTGAGGCCGAAATCCTACAGAATTGGCCAGCGGTTCTAACTCGACTGGTCGAGCAGGCAAAACCAGATGCCAGCACCCTGGGGCCATTACTCGATCAGGTTCGAGATCAGTGGATTCAGCAGGATTTGACGGGGTGGTTGGCATTGCATCGGTTCTATCCCGGTGTGACAGACCACCTAAAGCGGATGCTAGCCAGTCCAATTAAATTGGTCATCATCACAACCAAAGAGGAGCGATTTACTCGATCTCTGTTGCAACAGGCTGACCTTGAGATGCCAGAGGGAACCGTTTTCGGAAAAGGACACAAGCGACCCAAGTAACAAACTAATCGGAAGTTGTTGGCTGCATCAGATGAGAACACGCCTCAAAGATTCGTTGAGAATCGCAATCAGACATAACAGGCTGATCTCGAACAAA
>JBHJGO010000141.1:0-13659 GCA_050331715.1 Microcoleaceae cyanobacterium | reverse complement strand
CAGTAGATACCGAACATAGAGATTGATATCGCAGTTGGCGGTTGAGGGTTTACTAAGGATTCGCAAGCTTTTTTGAGAAATTACAAAGGACTTATACCTTCAACCCACATTATGGCTCTCTTGTCAATGCGTAAGTCCTGTTTATCTGTCAACCCCGGTTGTCTAAAGTAACGGACTAAAATTCCCTGTTGCTTCAACGTTTGATAAAGAAATTCAGCATTTCCATGCGGTGGCGTTACTAGAACAAAGTTCCCCTGGGAATCAAAAACCGTAAACTCTAATTGTCTTAGCTGTTCAGTCAGGACGGCACGAGACCGCTTCACCTTCTGCGCACAGGCATTTTTATGATCCTGATCCTGCATGGCCGCCGTTCCTACCAGGGTGGCGATCGCATCAATGTTGTAGCTGTCTTTGACCTTGAACAGTCCGGACAACAATTTAGGTTGGGCAATGCCAAATCCCATGCGAAGCCCAGCTAGAGAATACCCCTTAGACAGGGTGCGGAGCAGAATCACATGCTCGAATTCCTCAACCAGTGGCAATGCTGAGGATTCCGCAAAATCCACATAGGCTTCATCCACCACCAGTACCCCAGAAACCTGACGGGCCAACTCTCGCAACGTTTCTAGAGGAACGACGTGCCCGGATGGACTGTTAGGAGAAGCAATGAAGGTGACAGCGCCTTGGGCTGCGATGATTTCACTCAGGGGCAATTGAAAATTTGGGGGATAGGGAACTTCGACAACCGTTGCGGGTTGGAGGGTTGCCAGCGTTCGGTACAGTACATAGGTAGGAGTTGGATAGACCACCGGACGTTTCTCCCCTTCGGCGCAGGCTCGGATCAGAACATTCAGCAGTTCATCACTGCCATTTCCCACGATCATCCAATCAGCAGGTACCCCTAGTGCATGGCCCACCGCCCGACAAAAGTCCTTGGCAAAGGGATCCGGATAGCGACGCAACCACTCGCTATCCAGGGTTCGCAGTACTTCAATCGCCTTCGGCGAGGGAGGATAGGGGTTTTCGTTGGTATTCAGTTTGATAATCTGAGTTCCAGGCTTGGGCTGTTCCCCTGGAATGTAACCTGTAGTGGCGTCAATCGCAGACCGAAAATAATTCATTGTTGCTCAAGATTTTGCAGAACTTGACGGATAGTCGCTTCAGGAACTTGATCAGTCACAATCGCTTGACCAATTGCCTGGGGCAGCACAAACCGCACTTTCCCTGCTTTGACTTTCTTATCTGTTTGTAGCACCGATAAAATTTCATCGATGTCTAACCCGTCGGGCAATTCAGTCGGCAATCCCGCTGTTTGAGCTAGTGCCAGTTGGCGGCGATCGCACTCCTCGTCCCACAGATTCAAATGAACTGCGAGCTGACTGGCAGCCACCATACCAATTCCCACGGCTTCCCCATGAATCACTGTGGTGTAACCTGTAAGACTTTCAACCGCATGGCCAATCGTATGACCATAGTTGAGAATTGCCCGCAGTCCTCCTTCTTTTTCATCCTTGCTCACCACTTCGGCCTTGCTTTGGCAGGATCGTTCCAGAATGTTCTGCAAGAGTTCAGGAGAAACAGTTGACATCCGATCTAATGCCTCGGCCCTTTCCAATTGTTCAAATAGCTCCGCATCCCAAATCACCCCATACTTGATCACCTCAGCCATTCCCGCTCGAAATTCCCGCTCCGGCAGGGTTTGTAAGACATTCGGATCAATCACAACCCGCTTGGGTTGATGAAAGGCCCCGATTAAATTTTTACCCTGGGGATGATTCACGCCCGTTTTACCCCCAATGGCTGCGTCCACCATCGCTAACAGAGAAGTCGGAACCTGCACCACCTGAATTCCGCGCAACCAGGTCGCCGCTGCAAATCCAGTCATATCACCTACCACTCCCCCCCCCAGGGCAACCAAACAGGAGGAACGTTCCAATCGATGGGCCAGCGCTGCATCGTAGATCTCCTGAAGCGTTGTCAGATTTTTGAATGCTTCACCAGCAGGTAGCAAGCAATGGGTAACGTCAAATCCGGCCTGCACCAGGGAAGCAAGGGCGGATTCTCCGTAATGCTGAAAAATCTCTGGATTGGACACCAGCACGACCTTGCGGCCCAGATTCAAGGGCTGGATCAGTTCTCCCAACCGCTCTAAATTTCCAGCGGCGATCTCAACAGTGTAGGATTTTTCACCTAAATTAACGGGAATCGATGACATGGTGGTTTTTGGGGCTGTAACAGATCATTGAAAATCCGGGTTATGGATAAGGATATTACTAATGAGTTATCAAGTTAATTATAGAGAAATATTAAAGTAAACTCGAATGCTTGCTGGAATTATCCACAGAAATGAGGTTCATCGTTTAGGCTGCTGTTCATCGAAATACTTTAAGCAATTTATGGTAATAAAGCTTGTAATACTTTTCTAAGATTAAGATTGGGTAATAGACCTTATCTAAAAGTTCGGTTGTATTAATATCATCACATGAAGTTTGCTCAATGGCAAAACCACTTTTTCCTAGGCCACAAGCATATTGGTTATATTAGTGAGAAGTCCAACTTTATTTGAAGATGAACGATTGACATTGACTGAAAGTATCGAACTGTCAGCCGAGTCTTTACGCCAATACGGTTCTCTTTACAAGCACTGGGTGATTGCCTTTTCCGGAGGTAAGGACTCATCGGCAACTGTGACATTAGTGGCTCATCTGATCAAAACAGGTCAGATTCCTCAGCCTGAGTGTTTAACCGTAATTTATGCAGACACTCGGCAGGAGTTACCGCCACTCCATGCTCCAGCCCTAGGAATTTTGGCGGAGCTGAAGCAACGAGGATTTGATACTCGGATTGTCTATCCCAAGCTTGATCATCGATTTTTTGTCTATATGCTGGGTCGTGGGGTTCCGCCTCCAAGCAACACCTTCCGTTGGTGCACGCCCAAGCTGAAAATCATGAGTATGGAGCATGAACTAGCCGTTGAATCTGCGAACGGGTTGCGTTGGTCGTCCACTGGTGCAGGAAGATCGAGCATTGGAAACGGTGATTCAGTCGGAAGGTTGGGAACATTGAAATCTTCGATCCCGCAACCGAAATTCTAGATTATTTCTCTGTGGATTCTGCGGATTGAGTCAAGGGGGAAAAACCTGCCTGCTCCATAACTTCGGCTCCTGCCGGACTGAAAACATACTCAACGAAATCCTGAGTGGCCTCAGAAGTGTCTTTATTCCAGACCAGACCAATGGTGCGAGCCATGGAATACTGGCCTGCTTTCATGTTTTCTGCGTTAGGTTCGATGTCATTGAGACTAAGCCGATTAACCGGTAAATCGTGAGACAAAGCATAGGCCAAAGAAAATGCACCAATACTATGGGGAGTATCTTCCAAAGTTGCGATTAGTTCAACTTCCTTCAGCAAAACAACTGCTTCAGGGGAGCAGGGCAAATCCTGACCGAGATAATGTTCGCGGAGTAATCGCTTGGCTGATTCATCCTCAGGACGATCTAACAAGACGATCTGGGCATCCGGCCCTCCCAGTTCTTTCCAATTTGTAATCTGGCCGCTATAGATCCCCTTAAGTTCTTCAGTCGTCAGATTAGTGACGCCTGTTACGCTAGGATGAGTTGCGACAACCAGAGCATCCTGAGCGACCTGACGATAGTTTACGTTCTCACTTCTGTCTCCTGGTTTTAAACTGCTAGAAATTGCACCAATCTCTAGCAATCCATCATTCACTCCAGCAATCGCACTTTCAGACTGACCCGGTTCAGATTCCATCACCTGTCCAATATGATCTGTGGATTCATAGCCGATGGTCAAAACACGCAGGAAATCTACGGTACTGCTGGAAGTCCCGGTTCGAATAGCATTAACTTCAGCCTGGTTTTCTGAAGCTGTAGAGGTTGAGGTAGTCCGGTTTCCGGTGGAACAACTGGGCAATCCGATGAAGGCGATCGCTCCCAGGAGAAAGATTAATGAATTCCGCTTTAGACCTTGTTGCATATGTTGTGTACCTGACTATTTATTGAGAGTTGAGATGGGACTGGCTTCAATTTAAGTGTTCCCCATTCTGGGGCTTGAACACAACCTCTGACTCAAGTTGATGGGTTTCCGCTCAAGGCGGAACCATCTTAACGAAGTGGTGGACAGCAGAGCCGCCCACCGCTTGGATTAAACTCTGTTTGTTGGAATGGGTTCAGTTATTTTTGAGTTCACCCGTTGTGCTACAACTAAATCTACGAGCGCTTGACATTTACTTCATACCTTTCAAGACGGATCAATGTTGAATCTTTCCCAAGTTCTGGCCGATGAACTCTCCCTAAAGCCCTTCCAGGTTGAGAATGCCCTGGCCCTATTTTCTGAGGGGGCAACAATTCCGTTTATTGCCCGCTATCGCAAGGAACGGACAGGGGAAATGGATGAAACCCAACTGCGTGAGCTACAGGAACGCCACAGCTATCTCACGGAACTAGAAGATCGCAAGGCCACAATTCTCAAGGAAATCGCCGAACAGGGAAAATTAACGGACGAACTGCAGCAAAAAATTGAAGCCTGTGCCCAAAAGACGGAACTGGAGGATTTGTATCTTCCTTATCGACCCAAACGCCGTACCCGTGCCACGATTGCGAGGGAAAAAGGGTTAGAACCGTTAGCAGAATTGATCCAGTCCTTGAATCAGCCCGGTGCAAAAGCTGAATCTCTAGAGCAGATCGCCACAAAATTCATTGTCCAGGACAAAGGGGTGGAAAGCACAGAGGATGCCTTGAAAGGAGCCGCTGATATTCTGGCGGAATCCGTAGCCGAAACTGCTACCTATCGGGCCCATCTGCGAGACTATTTAATGCAAGCTGGCAATTTCACAGCCAAAGTGAAATCGGATTTTCCAGAGGGAACTACCAAGTTCGAGATGTATCGCAACTACCAGGCCAAGGTAAAGGCCATCCCCTCCCACAACCTACTAGCTCTGTTTCGGGGGGAGTCGGAAGGGATTCTGAAGCTGGAGATTGCCTTCGATGAGACTGAAGTTCAGCAATATCTGGAATCCCAGGAAATTCGCACCAAAGTTCCTGAGATTCGGCAGTTCTACCAAGCGATGTTACAGGATGCTTTTAGTCGTCTGATGAAAAATTCGTTGCTGAGTGAGCTGCGAGCTAATAGCAAATCAGGAGCGGATCTAGAATCGATACAGACCTTTGAAGTAAATCTGCGGGAGCTATTGCTGTCTGCCCCCGCCGGAATGAAACCAACCCTAGCCATTGATCCAGGATTCCGCACAGGCTGCAAGGTTGCTGCTCTGGATCAGACCGGGAAGTTCTTGGAGTATCAAACGGTCTTCCCCCATCAGTCAGCAGCACAACGGAGTCAGGCTGCAAAGACGTTAATCACTTTAATCAAAACCCATCAAATTGAGTTGATTGCCATTGGCAATGGTACCGCAGGGCGAGAAACCGATGAATTTGTCACGGAAGTTCTGCAGGAATTGGAACCCAGACCAATTAAGGTCATGGTGAATGAAGCGGGAGCGTCTGTGTACTCTGCCAGTAAGGTTGCAATTGCAGAATTTCCCGATCAGGATGTCACGGTTCGAGGAGCCATCAGCATTGGTCGTCGGTTGCAGGATCCCCTAGCTGAGTTAGTTAAGATTGAACCAAAATCGATTGGTGTTGGGCAGTATCAGCACGATGTCGATCAGAAATTACTCAAGCAGAAACTGGAGGAAACCGTTGAGAGCTGCGTGAACTATGTCGGCGTGGATCTAAATCTTGCCTCAAAGGAATTGCTCACCTTTGTCTCTGGAATTACGCCCTCGATTGCCAACAATATTGTTACCTATCGTAATGAAAATGGCGCGTTTCAGAATCGGCGAGAGTTGTTGAAAGTGGCAAAGTTAGGGCCAAAAGCCTTTGAACAGGCAGCAGGATTCCTGCGGATTCGAGCGGGAAAAAATCCTCTGGACAATACAGCAGTTCATCCAGAAAGTTATGGCATTGTCAAACAAATTGCAACTGACCTCCAGGTTCCCCTAGAGCAGCTAACCTACCTGGGAGAACAAGCCCAAAAAATTGATTTAAAAAAATACGTTACGGCAATGGTAGGAGAACCAACTTTGAGGGATATTTTAACTGAGTTGGAAAAGCCCGGACGCGATCCACGGGCTGAGTTCAAATACGCCACCTTCAAAGCAGGAATCTAAGAAATTAGTGACCTGAAACAGGGAATGGAATTGGAAGGGATCGTGACGAATGTTGCGAACTTTGGGGCCTTCGTTGATATTGGAGTGCATCAAGACGGGTTGGTGCATATTTCTCAAATGGCAGATCGCTTTGTCACAGATCCCAAGGAAATCGTTAAGGTTGGTCAAGTGGTAAAGGTACGAGTTCTAGAGGTCAACGAATCCCTGAAACGGATTGGTCTGTCGATGCGAGATACAACAGCAATGGCCTCCACTGCCACTACCAAATCTGCATCATCGAAACCTGCAAAGTCCAGCCCAAAACGTTCATCTGGTAAACCTGACCGCACTTCTGCGACTCCAACGCTAGAGGATTTACAGAAAAAATTTAGGAAGAAAACGTAACTCGACATAGTATTGGATTCGGTCAGTATGCTGGAATTCTCTGCATCACCAAAGCTTCTGAGATGATTACCCTGAAACTTTTGGCAGAATGACCTTATTTTGTCGTTTCATCCAATCGCCGCTTGATCAATCGACCAGAACCCAAAAGAACAAACAAGCCAAAGATCGCACTCGGTTCAGGAACGGCTGCCGCGTCTGCGTTGAAGCCAATCGCAATCAAATCAATACTACCCTCTCCACTACTGACGCTTGGATCAGGATCAAGTGGTGTAATCCGCAATCCTGATAACCCCGATAGGGTTCCAGTTCCCGTGAAATCCTCAATATCAAAGGCAATGCCCGCCAGGGGCACATCATCAATTACCGTTTCCTCAGCCAAACCGATATTGGAGCCATTCTCCAGAAATAGGCTCAGATCCAACCCCGTCAAACCAAAATCTCCCAGATCGCTATTGGCAAAATTATTACCACCAGGGCCGGAAGCCAGTTGCAGCGCAAAATCTCCGATCACATTCCCTGCTGCATCAATTGGCTGAAGTTCAACCGCATCGTCACCAATGATGTCGATCAAAAAGAAATCATTGGCATCACCCGCCGCTCCAACAATGGTCTGGTCATAGAAAACATTGAAGGGCTGAATTGGGTTATCTGGATCACCTGTTGCGCCCGCATTATCCAAACCCGCTCCGACATTTGTGCCCAGTACGGCATCTACACCTGCAATTTCTGGCCCTTGGAAGCCCCAAACGTTACGAATTACGTCACCTGCTGGAGGTTCAAGCCCAGCAGGAAAGGTAACCACATCCGTCAAGCGAATTGGCCCACCGACTGAAGTTACTGTGCTAATGTCCGTGGTGAAGCCTGTTACTGTTGCGGTGCTGTCAGATACGTCCGGACTATCGCTAGGAACGGGGCGGATGAATCCATTGGGAACCGTATCGAAATCAGAATCCGTCAAATCTTCAGTGGGCAGATCTTCCAGGAATAGAGAATTAAGCCCACGGACTTCAGCAACAGCCTTCAGGGGAAGGCTTAAGGTTAGGGTGGCTGTCAGAAGGGTTAGGGAGATCTTCATAGAATTCTTCGTAGAAAAAATCTGAATGATTGAATAGACAAGAGGTTCTGTAGTGTGAGGAATTTTGTTCAGGATACCGAACAATTCCACTGGTCTAACCCTACAAAGGCACTCCCGAATCTGCAATACGATCTTTTCAATCGAAGTGATAGTTATTTTCTATAGCAATCCTGAATCAATCATGAAAAGTATTGCGGGGGGATGGGTTTGGGGACTTCGTCCCCAAACCCACTTTTCACAAATCATTTGCGATTACACATATAGCTGTGAAGGACAGAATAATTTCGAGGCGGAACCATTTTGATGAATGGTTCCGCCCTGCTTCAAGAGCCTAACCTGGGACTGATGGTTGTGAGGATACCCGCCAGCACTATAATTTAAAAGGGCTTCCTACAAATTGCTTCGATTTACATCCCTGTTCTGCATGCTGAAGTTCTAAAAACCTCAAACGTTCATCTCCCTGCTTAATCATCCACTGAACCATGGTCACTTCATCAGCCGTTGATACCCATCCCCTTGACGACTTTATTACTCGCCTGGAGTCGGGTCAGGCACTTCTGCCGGATTATCCAGAAAATTTAGTGGAGGTTGTCGGCATTCTCAAGAGCTACGGGGTTGTGCTCGATGCCTACTCCGATAATCTGATCTATATTGCCGATCATCAATTTTTAGAACTTTTTCCTTTCTTCAAATATTTCAATGGTGAATTTAGTTGGTCGAAGCTCCTGCGGTTCTGGTGGCACGACCGGATCAACTATGAATACGCCGAGTACTGCATGAGGTCTATGATGTGGCATGGAGGTGGGGGTTTGGATGCCTATCTGGATTCAGCAGAATTTGAACAGCTAACAGAAGCAGCAATTCAGGCCAAAATCAAGAACAACTGGCTGATGTTAGGACTGCATCGAGCCTTTCCTGAGTTCTTGCCAGAACAAGTTCGGCAATCGGCCTATTATAGCGGTCTAGGTCAGTTCTGGCGGGTCATGAGTGATATCTTCATTACTCTGTCTGACCGCTACGACCAAGGAGAAATCACGTCCATTCCCCAGGTTGTGGATCATATCTTGCAAGGTCTTGTGGCAGATGCTAGCAAGCCGATAACCTATCAGGTGGAAATTCGAGGGCAAGCCTATCCAATTCTGCCGCCTGCAGCCGGATTAACCTTTTTGATGGATACAGCAGTTCCCTATGTAGAGTCGGTCTTTTTCCGGGGAACGCCTTTCCCAGGAACGGTGTCCTATAACGCTCAGGTGCATCAAATCCCAACTGCACAGGGAGAATTTGCCTACGGTGCCTTGTACGCAGATCCACTGCCGATTGGAGGTTCAGGAATTCCGCCAACCCAATTGATGCAGGATATGCGGCATTACCTGCCGGACTATTTACAAGAGGTCTACCGCAGTAGTTGTCGCGGAAAAGATGATCTGCGAGTTCAGATTTGTCAAAGTTTTCAGAAGTCGATGTTCTGTGTGACAACAGCGGCAATTCAAGGACTAGCTCCCCACCCATTGAGTACCACTGACCCAGAACAGCAACAGGCGAATCGGGCTTACTTGCGGAACTGGATGGATCGGTTTATTCCTTCTCGTCTAGCAACGGTAAATCAGCCCACCTCAAGGGAATGCAAGCTCTTCCCAGAACGAATAACTCCTAGCAAACGCCAGTGGAACTTGTCCTGGCGGTACACTATTTGACATGGCTCACTCTCGATTACAAATTCTGGCCAGTTATATCCGTCCCCACTGGCGCAAATCTGCCTTGGGGATTGGGGCGTTACTGGTTGTTAATGCTCTTGGGGTCTATATTCCACTGCTGATTCGCAGTGGGGTTGATACGTTGCAAACGGTAACGGATTTCAGACCCGTGGCCCTGCAAGCTTCCTTGATTTTTGTGCTGGCTTCCGTCATGTGGGTGATCCGCATGGTGTCCCGAATCTTAATCTTTGGGGTCGGACGGCAGGTGGAATTTGACCTGAAACAACAAATTTTTGAGCATCTACTCACCCTGGAGCCGGCTTACTTCTCCAGCAGTCGGATTGGAGATCTGATTAATCGAGCCACCAGCGATATTGATAATATTCGTCGCCTGGTAGGCTTTGCAGTGCTGAGCTTGGCCAATACAATTTTTGCCTACAGCCTGACGTTACCTGTGATGTTAGGCATTAATTTCCGATTGACAGTGCTTTCAGTTTCTGTCTATCCCCTGATGTTGATTCTGGTGAAAAGCTTCAGTGGCCAGCTCCAAACTCAACAGCTTGAAGTGCAAGAACGACTGTCTGACCTAAGTGACTTGATTCAGGAAGATATGAGCGGTATTTCCTTGATCAAGATCTATGCCCAGGAAGAGAACGAACGACGAGCCTTTGCGGAGCGCAATCGAGATCTGTTGGATGCCAATTTAATCCTGGCTCGTACCCGTAATATTTTGTTCCCACTTTTGGGTGGCATCGCTAGCTTGAGTTTGTTAATCCTGATTGCCTTGGGCGATCGCTCTATCGCCACGGGAGAACTCTCGGTGGGAGACTTCGTAGCATTGGTGCTCTACATTGAACGTTTAGTCTTCCCAACGGCCCTGCTGGGATTCACGATCACGGCCTATCAGCGGGGTGAGGTGAGTGTGGATCGGATTGAAACGATTCTCAGTGTCAAACCTGCGATTCAGAACCATCACGATCCGCTGGCCCTACCTGTTCCGGTGAAGGGATGGCTCAGTGCCCGTCATCTGAGCTATTCCTATCCCGAAGCTGCAACCCAGGCGCTAGAAGATGTCGAATTTGTGATTCGACCGGGGGAAACAGTTGCAGTTGTAGGGCCGATTGGTTCTGGCAAGTCAACCCTGGCCAATGCTCTACCCCGTCTATTAGACATTGGCATCGATTCGTTGTTTTTGGATGGTCAGGATATTACTCAAGTTCGACTGGATGAGTTGCGGGGAGCGATCGCCTACGTTCCCCAAGAGAGCTTCTTGTTCAGCACCACCATTCGAGAGAATATTCGCTATGGCAATCCACTGGCAGAGCAGTCAGAGATTGAAACCGCCGCAAAACTGGCTCAGATTCATAGCGAGATTCTGAATTTTCCCCAACAATATGACACGGTTGTGGGGGAACGGGGGATTACACTATCCGGAGGCCAGCGCCAGAGAACTGCCTTGGCTCGTGCCTTACTAACCGATGCCCAGGTGTTAATTCTGGACGATGCCCTCTCCAGCGTGGATAATCAAACAGCAACAGAGATTTTACACAATCTCACAACCGGAACTCAGCGGAAGACCGTTCTGTTCATTTCCCATCAGATGTCAGCTGCCGCCACCGCAGATCGGATCTTGGTGATGGACGAAGGCCACATTGCACAGGAGGGAACCCATCAAATTCTGGTCGAACAACTTGGTCTCTATCGATCCCTCTGGAATCAGCATAAACTGAAGGAGTTGGTCACCTAGCGGCATGAAAAAGGTTATTATCTTTGATTTTGATGGGACATTAGCTGATACCCTACAAACCTTGGTGGGCATCACCAATCGCTTATCTGAGGAATTTGGCTATCCCAAAACCAAGCCAGATGAGGTGGTTCAGCTTCAACACCTGAGTACTCGACAGATTGTGCAGCGGTCAGGAATTCCAGTATTCAAGTTACCGTTTTTGATGCGGCGAGTCAGACTGGAACTAAGGCAGGATATTCAGTCGGTAGAGATTTTTCCTCAAATCAAAGAAACCCTAATGGATTTGAAGGCACAAGGGTACCTGCTTTATATTCTGACCTCAAATACCAAAGACAATGTCAGCCATGTTCTACAACGGCACGGGGTATTAGATCTCTTCATCTCAATCTATTCTGGGTCAAATCTATTTGGCAAATCACGGGTGATTCGGAAATTACTGAAGCGAGAGAAGTTAAATCGACTGCAGGCGATTTACGTTGGGGACGAGACCCGCGATATTCTGGCAGCACGACAGGCCCAGATCAAGGTGATTGCGGTAGGTTGGGGATTTAATTCCCCAGAGGTTCTGTCTGAATATTCCCCGGATGCACTGGCTCAAAGTCCTGGAGAATTGAGCCAGATTATTCATCAGTTTGCCTGTTGAAGGTTCAGGAAACTTTCCTAGAACGATTCTAGTCCGAGCCTGAATCCAAACCAGATATGAGAAAAGTGTAAACAAATGTGAACATAGGTTCAGTTTGTTCAGGATTCAGCTTGAATAGAGCCCTAGAATCATAGCGAGCATAAATTTTTGTAAAAATTTGTAGACATTTTTTTCATAAAATTCTAATTTGATTTTAAGTTAATTCCGTTTTAAACAAAGGCAGGATAGAAGCAATGCTAGCGATTGGTAAACTTTTAGGGCTGGTTAAGAAGTCAGAGTACATCCTAGAATTCGGTGATGACAACAATGATCAGGCACAAAAGCCTGAGCAAAAGAATGATGAGTCCAAGCCTCAGCCTCAGCCTGAAAAATCCTCGTCTGAGCCGCTCAAAGCAGTTGTGGACAATCTTCCTAACCAAGTTCAGCAATTAGTTCCTGAAACTGAGACGCTCAAAGCAGTTACGGATAGCCTTCCCGATCAAGTCCAGCAATTAATTCCCGGAACCGAGCCCCAAACCGATAACGTTAAGCAAGCTAAGAACGGCCAGGAATCAGCAACTCAAGAAGAACCCAAGCCCAAAAAGAAGAAAAAGTCAATCAAAGAAATTAGAGCCGAAAAAGCAGCCCAAAAGCAATCAGAACAACCAGCTCCAGCTCCAAAACCCCTAGAGCAATTACCGTCTCTTAATCCTGTTCAGCCGACACCGGCAGGCATGACCTTCGCAGATTACATGGTGCCCAAGTCCACCACCTCTCGTCGTCGTCCTGGCCCCAGTCTAGATCGGTTCAAGAATATGGCTCGTCAGGTTGGACGTTAGACTTTTGCGATAGCCACTCCGCTAGCAGCATGCCATGATGGAGATTCTGATCTCATCATATAGGATAGGATGCTAGCCAAGGTTTGGAGCGCAGCGGTCGTCGGTATTGACGCAGTCAAAGTTGGTGTCGAGGTAGATATTTCTGGCGGGCTGCCAAAGATTGTCGTTCTGGGTTTGCCGGATGCCGCTATTCAAGAATCACGGGAACGAGTCAAGGCCACACTGAAAAATGTGGGCTATGCCTTTCCCATGCGAAATATTGTAGTAAATCTGACCCCCGCTGATTTACGGAAGGAGGGGCCAAGTTTTGACTTGCCCATTAGTATTGGCATTCTGGCGGCCTCGGATCAGGTCAGCATTGAGTTGTTGGGAGAATTTTTGTTTTTAGGAGAAGTCTCTCTGGACGGCAGCCTACGGCCCGTTGCGGGTGTCCTCCCCATCGCAGCTGCTGCTCAAGAAATGGGCATCAAGGGATTGATCGTTCCGGCTGACAACGCCCAGGAAGCCGCAGTTGTTAAGGGATTGGAGGTCTATGGATTCAAGACCTTGGGGGATGTAGTTGATTTTCTCAATGACCCAAAAAGTTGCAAGCCACTGGTTCTCGAGCCCCACAGTGTCACAACTCCAATCGCCAGTTTCACCCTGGATTTACAGGATGTTAAGGGTCAAGCCCATGGCCGCAGGGCGCTAGAAATTGCAGCTACAGGTGGACATAACTTAATTTTTGTTGGGCCACCGGGCAGCGGAAAAACGATGCTGGCCCGTCGTCTACCCGGAATTCTCCCATCCCTCAGCTTCGATGAATCCCTGGAGGTAACGCGAATTCACTCCGTTGCAGGTTTACTAAAAAATCGGGGCAGTTTAGTCTGTCGCCGTCCCTTCCGTAGTCCCCATCATTCTGCTTCTGGCCCATCTTTAGTGGGGGGTGGAACCTACCCTCGACCAGGGGAAATTTCTCTGTGTCATCGCGGTGTCCTGTTCCTGGATGAATTTACCGAATTCAAGCGAGATGTGTTGGAGTTTCTCCGCCAACCCCTAGATGATGGGTTTGTCACTATCACTCGCTCCCGCCAATCTGTAGTTTTTCCAGCCCAGTTTACCCTGGTGGCCT
>JBHJGO010000140.1:0-10741 GCA_050331715.1 Microcoleaceae cyanobacterium | reverse complement strand
CGCTGTCCCGCTGTTCTGCGAGTATCTGCTAAGTCCGCAAAAGCTTCTACAATTGCAGGTTGAGACATTTAAAGAGTACCCTAAAAGTTAAACATCCTTTCTACCATATCAATCACTCAATTAGAATGAAATGGCCCTGGTAATTGAGCCAGGTTTTCGGGTTGCGGACTATCTTCAGCGTCACTCTCTTTGGAGACTATTTTTTGCTTGATTAAATTCCCCTTATCATTTATCACAACATTTTCATCAGGAATAAGAGAATGGCAACCTTCAGGAATTTCAGGAGTGTAGGTTCGTGTATTTTTAATCAACCATGCCCGAACCACAAAGGAATCACTTTTTTCAAAGACTCCCAACAAAATACAGGGCTCCGGCTCTCCTGCATCTAATTGCTGTTGTTGTTTAAGCGCTTTTTCTTTTCTTAAAGTCGTTAGTGATATCTGGTAATCCTGTAAGTAGCGTTTCAGCCAGGCTTCTATCTCTGACCGGAGATCAGGCAGGCAATTTAAATCCTGAAGATGCAACAGCAAGAAGCCAAGAAATCGCTCCAGCAAAGAATAATTCTCCAGATTCTGAATCATTTCTATCAAAGAGTCAGGAAAGTCCCGTAGCGATTTTCCTGACTCCAGAGGTATTGAATTTTCGGGCAGAGCTTGGTGGTAAGCATAGCGAATTTCCTTCGAGAAAAATTCAAAGTAACTCTGCAAGAGGGCGATCGCCTGCTGCACTCGTCCATCCACCTGACAAACCTGGGCTAAGTCTCCCACCTGAAGCAAAACATCAGTTGGAGTCATGAAAGCGACCTTTGCTGTGGGACGTTCTTGATCCGCTGTGACTGCCATTCCCACTACTCCCTGGAGGTTTTCATCCCAAATGGCAGTTCCACTAAACCCTTCTTCTAGTCGCAAACCTGTTTCTGTCATACCTTCAACCTGAATTCGCCCTTTGCCCACACGCCCAACCAGTTCACCTCTGGCCCATTCTCCATTGCCGCCTTTTCTGGGAAAACCCAATGCTTTGAATTCATGATGCTCGAAATCCTGATTTCCCAATGGAATCAGCTTGATGGGCTTAGCCTGTTCAGGAAGTAGAGCAGGTTCAAGCAATTCCAGTACAGCAATATCTTGAACAATTTCTATTGTTTTCCTCTTAGCCCAAAATTTTACTTTTGCTTTGAGCTTTTGACCTAACTCCAGCACCGGAAAATCAAGCTCTATGATTTGGGTAGGTGCTTCTTCCTGCTGTGTAGAAATTTCTAAGGCATACGCTACCACATGGGCACAGGTCAAAATGTACTGTGGGGAAACGAGAAATCCTGATCCAGCAATTCCACCTCCGGACTCTTGGGTAGATTTGAAAACTCGAACAACAGCTAACTCTAACGCTGAACCCATAACATTTGCAATGGTTTAGTTCTGATTAGAACTTCTTCCCGTATTGTTCCATTTCAGGGTAATCTCGTAATTCACTTCTGCACTCCCTGAGGCGATTATAGCTCCTAGTTCAGAACTCATTTTGACACCAAACTTGACTTCAACTTCATCAGCAGGCTGGTTGAGGCTCTCAACCTTCTCAATGATTGCATTGGCCACAGGTCGAATACTAGATAGTGCTTGCCCGAGTTTTTGCTTGGCTTTCTGCACGGCTTCATCGCCAATCCCAATCAAATCTTCATCTTCCTCTGGGCTACTGCCAGCAGCAGGCAACTTTTCGTCCACTTCCATATAGACAAAAGACTGTTCATCATTGTCCAGTTGAAACTTAACGATTTTCGTCACTCAGATTCCCCCATCCACAAGGCTTTATCCACACTATACTATCCAAGTTTTAGTCAAACTCTAAAATTCTATATTGAAGATTTAAGCAGTCTACAATCTTGTTGTAGGTGCGGCAAAATTGTCAGGATTAAAGTGGCTCAGGCGGTTAAAAATTCAATCATCCCTAGACTTTTATAAAGAGCGATCGCCCCTAAGCAACCGGAACAATCGTATCTAGACTCTGATCCTCCCTGGCCTTCTGATAGGCGTGCCAGAGGTCGTGATTTTGCTGCAAGTTTAACCACACATCAGCACTGGTTCCAAAGTATTTAGCCAATCTCAGAGCAGTATCAGGCGAAACGCCACGCTTCCCTTTAATCACCTCGTTCACTCTGTTCAGCGGTACTCCTATGTCCTTCGCCAAGTCCGTTTGTGATTTCTCCAACGGTTTCAGGTACAGCTCTAACAGGATCTCCCCAGGATGAGATGGGGGCCGCTTCATGTCTTCGATTTTTACTCTGATTCCCATCGCTCTACCCCTTGTGGTAATTGACAATTTCGACATCTATCGCGCCATCCGCAGTCCAGGTGAAGCAAATCCGGTATCCCTTGCTAAGTTTGATAGCGTGCTGCCCTACCCTGTCGGCTTTCAGTTCCTCAACCTCAAGTCCTGGAACAGCTTTCAGGTCGTCCAGACTATCAGCGGTGTCGATTCTGTCCAGAATCAGCCTAGCTCTTTTCCAGAATTGTTTTGGACAGGTCTTTTCAGCCTATTTGGTCGATTCCCCTGCGAAGATATCAGCAGTTCCCTGATTCTCAAACTCTATCACAATTTCATTGTTTACACGGGATATGTGGATATCCTAGCATTGATACCAACTCTCTCCCCGTACCACCTCAGAATCTATTCCTCAGCCTCTCCAGCCTTTCGATCTCTCGCCGCCCTGAGTAACTGCGGATCTCTCCCTGGGATCTGGCGGATGATTCGTGCGCTGTTGCCGTCGATGATCAACTGATCCTGGTAGGCTTCGGTGCTGCAAATAATTCGTGGTGAATCTTTTTTAGGCATTTTTCTCACCACGAATTTTCTTAGGAGTGACCCCGAACCGTCTCCAGACCTGCTCTCGTTGATCTGGTGTCAACGCTTCGATGGTGGCGATCGCCTCCCCAAGAGGATCAGCAGGCATCCTAATGGTCTGGTCAGTAGTCTTGACTTTTGCTGTGTTCATTGGTCTATCTTTGAGTTTGGAATTTTTGGGGCGATCGCTTTACCTGTAGAGGTTGAGGGCGATCGCCTCTCAATTACAATCAAACCAGCAGATTCCACTTAATTCCTATGTGCAACATACTTCAGCGGGTGACACCGATAATACGGCAGTTGAACCGCAAGCAGCAGAATCATACAGTGTCCTCAAACCCAACTGGACACACTCAATGGCGGATTGCAGCGCTGCTTTGGGTGCTTTCAGCAGCATACATTTACTTCCTCTTGCTCTCTCCTCCTGGACAGTTGATTCCAGGAGAACCAGCCTGGGCAATTCAGTCTGAAACGTTACAGGAGGTGCTGAACGAGTCGATCAACTTCTTCTTCGTCTTGCCGATTTTGAATGCTGTCAATATTACTTTTATGAAAGCGCCGATGGTTCACCCGCTGACACAAGCGCTTTTCAACTTTGCCGAAGCCTGGATTTTTATGTTTCTACCGTTGCTATTGGCAGATCAAAGGGGGCGTAATCTACCGAGGCTCCCGATTTGGGGAATGGCGATGTTCCTTACCAATGCATTTCTTTGCCCTTACATGGCGTTACGGGTGATGGCTCCCTTACCTGAAACCCAGGAAAGTCAAAAAGGTGTTCTGGCTCGTGGGTTCGGCTGGACGGGACTGGTTGTGGGATTAATTGCTACGGTTTGGGCAGTTGTCGGTAGACCTGAATTTGGCAGTGTCACAGCGCGAATCCAATACTTTGGAGAACAACTGATGACCAACCGGGTCACTGTAGCTTTCTGCATTGATCTGGTTTTGTTCGCCATTTTCCAGGCTGTTTTGTTAGGGGCGGTGGAGCCTTCTGGTAGTAAGGTGCGCTGGCTCCGATTCTTTCCTTTCTGGGGACTGGCGATCTGGCTGATTATCTAATGACTAATCTTTCTAGGTTGAAGTACACTCTACTGACAACATGAAAATTACTACTTTTTTCCCTTGCCCTACCAAAAAAATTCTCGAAATTGACCCTAACAAGGCCGCTCATGTCTGAATCCAGCAGCATTGATATCCTCAAAGAACTCGATCAACTCAAAACCCAACTCGATGCTCTGCGCCCCCTAGACCCAGATCTTCTAAGAAATCTACGCGAGGTCTACACTGTTCGCCTCACGTACAATTCCACTGCCATCGAAGGCAATACTCTCACTGAATCCGAAACCCAAATTGTCATCGACAAGGGTATCACTATTGGCGGCAAATCATTACAAGACCACCTCGAAGTGGTCAACCATGCTGAAGCCATTGACTTTGTCCGCAACCTTGCCAGAACAAATACTCCCCATCACTGAATGGGAAATTCGCCAAATTCATGGATTGATCTGCAAAGGTGATAACCGTACAGGCGCTTACCGCACGGTCAATGTCATGGCAGCAGGAACCAACTACCGTTACCCTAATGCCGTCAAAGTCCCTAACCTGATGTCCGACTTTAACCACTGGCTATCCCAACCCCGCACCCTTCATCCTGTCGAAATCGCGACCGAAATCCATGCTCACCTCGTGACTATCTATCCTTTCACTGATGGCAACGGTAGAGTCGCCCGCCTTTCGATGAATCTCCACCTGTTACGAACAGGCTATCCCCTTGCTATCGTGCAAGCTGCTAACAGAGTTGCCTACATCGATGCTGTTGTTGCTTGGCAAGCAGGCAATACTCAACCGTTATTGTTGATGGCGGCAGACTGTATCAAAGCGTCTGCCCTCGAAATTCTGAGTTCAATTGGCTAAGCAGTGAACTGAATTGGCCAATTGAACTGTGAAAATTTATCCTGGATTCAGCCAGAACCCTAATTTCCGCGTGATAGGTTAGAGGATGTAGAATCTCTAGGATCGTTCAGATCGCAACTTGCTCCTATGGCTTGCTTTCTCCTCGAAGTTGGAACTGAAGAACTTCCCGCCTCCTTTGTTGAAAGTGCTATTCAACAGTGGCAGCAGCTCATCCCAGATAGTTTGGCAGAGCACTTCCTTGCCTATGACACCTGCCAGGTCTACGGCACACCTCGACGCTTAGCAATATTAATCGAGGGGTTACCGGAGCAACAACCGAATCGGGAAGAGGAGGTCAAGGGGCCACCCGCTTCAGCGGCCTTTAAGGACGGCAAGCCAACCAAAGCCGCCGAAGGATTTGTCAAAAAACAAGGGGTTGCTCTGGAGGACATTGAAATCCGCCCCACGGAAAAGGGAGATTTTGTCTTTGTTCTGAAGAAAATTGCGGGTCGGCCTACGGCAGAAATTCTGACGGAACTGATTTCTCCCTGGATCAATCAACTGGAAGGCAAGCGCTTCATGCGCTGGAGTGATGGAGATTTAAAATTTCCGCGTCCCTTACGCTGGTTGGTTGTTTTACTGGATGACAAGGTTTTACCAATCACCCTGGTAAATGGTTCAGAATCAGTGAGCAGCGATCGCACCTCACGAGTTCACCGAGTTCTGCATCCAGAACCCATTACGATTCCAACAGCAAAAGATTACCAAAAAACCTTACAGCAGGGGTTTGTCGAGGTTGACCCCAAAGTTAGAGCAGAGCGAATTAAACAGGAGATTCATGCTGCTGCTAGGACGGTGAAAGGGATAGCCGAAATTCCCGCTGATTTACTCGAAGAGGTCGTGAATCTGGTGGAATGGCCCACGGCAGTGGTGGGCAAGTTCGACGAGGAATTTTTGCAACTGCCGCCTGAAGTGATTAAAACTGTGATGGTGACCCATCAACGGTATTTTCCAATTCTGGAAACTTCATCCGAAGATTCAACCGATGACTCACTCAAACCCTATTTCATTACAATTTCCAATGGTGATCCGGCGAAATCTGAGGTGATCGCCGCAGGAAATGGACGAGTGGTTCGGGCGCGGCTAGCTGATGGTCAGTTTTTCTACAAAGCAGATTTAAAACAATCTCTAGAAAGTTACCTGCCCAATCTGGAAACTATGACTTTCCAGGAAGATTTAGGAACAGTACGAGAAAAAATTGATCGGATTTGTCGCGCCGCTGATTTATTGATTGAACAGCTCGAAATTTTCGACCCGGATCGCGCTGCTATTCAACGGGCTGCGCTGTTGTGCAAGGCAGATTTAGTGACTCAAATGGTCTATGAATTTCCAGAGCTTCAAGGGATTATGGGGGAGAAATATGCCCGCGTAAGCAAGGAACCGGAAGCTGTTGCCAAGGGAATCTTTGAACATTATTTGCCGAGAGGTGCTAGTGATAATTTACCGCAAACCTTAGTCGGTCAAATTGTTGGGATTGCGGATCGGCTCGATACATTAGTTAGTATTTTTGGATTGGGGATGATTCCTTCGGGTTCCTCTGACCCCTTTGCATTACGACGGGCAGCAAATGCAATTCTAACGATTACCTGGTCAGCTAATTTGCCGCTGGACTTGTATCAAGTATTGGAATGCCTGACAACAGAATTCACCCAATTCTACGACAAAGCCATTCCGGATTTAACCTTGCAACTCAATGACTTTTTCCTACAACGAATTCGTAACTTACTCCAGGATGAAAAACAAATCGATTATGATTTGGTGAATGCGGTGCTGGGGGAAGATGACTCAGAATATGCGGAACGGGCTTTGAAGGATCTACTAGACGTTCGCGATCGCGCCCTTTTTCTCCAAACCATCCGGCAAGACGGTAGCCTCGCCAAAATCTATGAAACGGTCAATCGCTCAACTCGACTGGCGAAACAGGGAGAATTGAACACGACTCAGCTTGATCCGCCTGCGGAAGTTGACATGAGCCTGTTTGAAAAGTCCTCTGAACAGGAATTCTACGAAGCGTTGGTACAGTTGGTTCCCAAAACCCAAACCGCCCAGGCCACGCGGAATTACCGTCAATTGGTGGATGCGCTGACAGAAATTGCTCCAACGGTGAGTCAATTCTTTGATGGGCCAGAAAGTGTTCTGGTGATGGATGACAATCCAGAGATTAAGCGTAATCGATTAAACCTCCTGGGATTGCTTCGGAATCATGCGCGAGTATTGGCAGATTTTGGAGCAATCGTGATGTGAGGGCCACCGAACAAGGTACAATCGGGTTTGCTCCTCTCCTATAACCCAACTTGTCTATGCTCCATGCCCATGTGATCGGTTTGGGCCGATCAGGAAATGCTGCTGCCCGTGTTCTCAAGCATCAAGGGTGGGATGTGGTTGTTAGTGACCGTAACGATTCTGCGAAGCTTCAACCCCAACAGCTGCAGCTAGCCAAAGAAGGGATTACCGTCCGGCTCGGTGAAAATTTTCAACCCGA
The DNA here is from genome assembly GCA_050331715.1 of Microcoleaceae cyanobacterium. Taxonomy (GTDB): domain Bacteria; phylum Cyanobacteriota; class Cyanobacteriia; order Cyanobacteriales; family Microcoleaceae; genus JBHJGO01. Next base: position 3,474 of record JBHJGO010000140.1, on the reverse strand, counting down.
CCCCAGTTTAGATTTGGTGGTTGTCAGTCCCGGAGTTCCGTGGGACATTTCTCCGCTGGAAAAGGCCCGTCGTCTCGGCATCAACACAATTGGTGAGATGGAGCTGGCCTGGCGTAATCTTTCTCAGCTTCCCTGGGTCGGCATTACCGGAACCAATGGCAAAACCACTACGACCGCTCTAACGGCTGCAATCTTCCAAGCGGCAGGTTTAAGTGCCCCGGCCTGTGGAAATATTGGCTACGCTGCCTGTGAGTTGGCCCTGGAGAATCAGGTAGGTCACAAGGTGCTGGACTGGATTATTGCAGAAGTCAGCAGTTACCAGGCCGAGTCATCTCCAACCCTGGCTCCTCGAATTGGAATTTGGACGACCCTAACCCCCGATCATCTAAACCGCCACCACACGCTGGAGAACTATTCCAGTATTAAAGCGCAATTGTTAAAGCGCTCAGAATTCCAGGTACTCAATGGTGATGATCCCTATCTTCGTCAACATGCTGACCTGTGGCCAAAAGCTTGCTGGACAAGTGTTTCAGGTCAGAGTCACTTGCCGAGAAATCCAGATTTAGGAGTTTACCTGGAAGACGGTTGGGTGGTGCACCAAGGCCAAGCAATTGTGGAGACTAGCGCTCTACGTATGGTTGGAAACCACAATCAACAAAATCTACTGATGGCGGTGGCGGCAGCTCGATTGGCAGGGATTGAACCGGAGGCAATCGCTCAGGCCGTTGCTGATTTTCCGGGCGTACCTCATCGATTGGAGTATATCTGCACCTGGCGGGGAATTGACTGGATTAATGACAGTAAAGCAACCAATTATGATGCGGCTGATGTAGGTCTAAACGCAGTAGATGCTCCCGTGATTTTAATTGCGGGAGGTGAAGCCAAGGATGGCGATGATACTCGATGGCTACAAACCATTCAAGCAAAAGTGGCAACGGTGCTGTTAATTGGAGCGGCGGCAGAGAAGTTCGCTCAGAGGCTCAAAGCCGTTAACTATCAGTCATTCAAGACTGTTGGGACTTTGGAACGGGCTATTGTTGAAGCAGTGGAACTGGCTCCTCAGCTTGCAGCTCAGGTTGTGTTGCTCTCGCCTGCCTGTGCCAGCTTTGACCAGTTCGATAGCTTTGAACATCGGGGCGACTACTTTCGGCAGCTTTGTTCTGAAATGCTCAAGAATTAATACAGCATTTATAACACTTGGAATGTAAGCGATGGTGGTGTGGTGCGTTGCTATCCCTCCAATCTGTATTTCACGCAACTAAAAATCCCCGTAAATCAAAGATTTCTTCCCTAGGAATGAGTAATCTCAGAGATGAAGCTTGTAACATTAGTTGTAGACTTGTTCGAGCATACCTTCTTTTTTTCCTTACCGTTAATTTTGTAGATACAGGTGTGGATGTTCTTATCAGGTGATCCGCAAGATCAAGTTTTTTTTGGAACAATACGTAATAAAAACTGATACTCATGTCTTTAGTCGTATCGAAAGTTTTATTAATTGTTGGAGTGATCCTTTGCAGCTCTCTTGTATCTGCAGCAATACAGTTGCTTACTCGACATTACAATAACTCTGCAAACGGAGCAAAATTAGCGAATTCAAGACGAATTGAGCAGATCCACTCCCTCATTGATCAGATAGCGGAAACCTGGAGAAAGGGTGATGCAAAAGAATTTGCTGAGATGTTTACCCCGGATGGTGAGTTGATCATATCAGGTTGCCATTGGTTTGGAAGAGAGGCAATCGAACAAGTTATTTCAGAATTTGTTGAAATTCACCCCTATCTGCAAGTCGATATTCGACACATTATCATCGAAGCAGATCGGGCAGTTGTTGAATGGCACTTGGATAACGTTGAAGGATTTGTAGGTCGAGTTGACCCAATCAATGACGATATTGTAGTCATTGATTTCATAGGAGATAAAGTTCGCCGTTGGAGAGAATATGTTGATCAAGACCTACCCTTAAGATCTGAAAGCGTTTAATCTTAGGGGAGAAGCGTAAAACTGTCTTCCGGTAGAGGTAAGCCTCAAACCCTATACGTAAAATGATGGAGCTAGTCTGCGTATAGGGTTGCACTTGTTCCGTGTTATGTTTTCGTATGCAAGTTAAATTGGCCAATACTGGAAGCTTTAGCAGTAAACTTTCCAGGCTGATAGGTTTAGGATGTACACTATTTTGTGCAAACATTCTATTGAATCTTTCTCCTAGTTCTGCTCAGGAAGAAGTTATTGTTCCAGCGCCCACTCCCACAAATTCAATCAGTTCGCCAGATGATGGTGTTTACTTTGCAGATGTAGTGGTGCGAGGTAAACCCATTTTTCAGGTTGGAGGTTTATCGGATTTAAGTGCCAGCGATCGCACCAAAATTATTAATCGTAGAATTGCAAGTTTACTGGCTCAATCTGAGTCGGTTGGGAACGTTGAAGTTAAGCCAGATGATCCTCGAAAAATTGCAACCTTACAGGTCAACAATCGAGTTTTGATGACGGTCACCAATCAGGATGCTGAAGATTTTGGTCTAGATGTAGAGTCCCTAGCAGAGAAGTGGACAAGCCAATTGAATCAAGCCCTAGAAAAGCCTGCCCTGGCGATCGATGTTGGGCAACGGCTCTACGGTACAACTCGCAAGTTGGCGCGAAACACAGTTGGCAATTTACCTTCTCTAATCGGTGCAATTTTAGTGGTTACTGCCACATGGGGAGTTGCTAGTTTTGTTCGCTACCTAGCATTTACCTGGGCACAACGAACAGAAGGGGACAGAAACACTGAAATTTTAATTGGTCGCCTTAGTTATGGTGGTGTATGGGTTCTGGGTAGTGTGATTGCCCTGGGGGTTTTAGGATTAGATTTTGGAGCTCTTTTAGGAGCTTTGGGCTTGACTAGTGTAGCGATTGGTTTTAGTTTGAAGGATGTTTTGAGCAACTACATTTCCGGTGTAATTTTATTGGCAGCCCGTCCGTTTAAGATTAATGATCAGGTGGTTATTGAAGATTACGAAGGAACCATTACTCAAATTCAGCTCAGGGCAACGACTCTGAAAACCTATGATGGGCGACTCGTCTATATTCCGAATCAAGAAGTTTTTCAATCCAGTATTATTAATAATACTGCTTCTCCCCGCCGTCGCAGCTCAGTCATTGTAGGGATTGACTACAGTGAAGATATTAGTCGGGCTAGATCTATGATTTTAGAGCAGGTCAAAAACATAAAGGATGTGGAGAATAATCCTCTTCCAGAACTACTAGTTAGAGAACTTGCACCTAGCACGGTAAATTTAGAAATTTGGTTTTGGGTTGATTCTCGGCGATCTGGCTTCCTCTCTACAACTTCTCAAGTAGCACAAGTTGTAAAAGAGACACTGGAGAAATCAGGAATTGACATGCCAACAGATATTTACACCTTGGTGTTACGGGATCAACCTATCAAAGTGATGGAAGGAGTCAAAAACCAGTAATCCATTCAGTCACAAATTTATT
>JBHJGO010000139.1:0-17768 GCA_050331715.1 Microcoleaceae cyanobacterium | reverse complement strand
CAGTAGATACCGAACATAGAGATTGATATCGCAGTTGGCGGTTGAGGGTTTACTGAGGATTCGCAAGCTTTTTTGAGAAATTACAAAGGACTTATACCTTCAACCCACATTATGGCTCTCTTGTCAATGCGTAAGTCCTGCTGAATTGTCAATGTTTGCCGCTCACGATCAGCGGCGTAGCTCAAACAAGCCAAAATGTCTTCTCGTGTGAGATAAGGAAAATATCATCCAGAATTTCTTCATAAGTCATTCCTGAGGCCAAGTATGACAAGACGTCATAGACTGCGATCCGCATCCCACGAATACAAGGTTGGCCACTTCGCTTTCCGGGCTGCATCGTAATGGTGTCCTGATATCGCATGGTGATTGCTGAATATGGGATAGGTTAATCCTAGCGTTGTTAAGGTATCAGTCCCAGGCAGATCAGTCTTAGCTGAACTGACTAAACAAACTAGATAAAACCGTATTGGAAAATAGAAATCCTTCTGGGTCACTCAGGCGTATTCGATTCTCAGGGGTAATCTCGACCCAGTGCCGTTTTTGATAGGGTTCCAGGCAATCGAGCAGTTGCTCAACGGTTGGTTGGCCAAACGTCTCAACCAATTGGGATAGACTCAACCCCCTTGCCAGCCGCAGCCCTAACATCAGCGTTTCTAACAATCGATCCTCTGACGACTCAACCCATTCAGCCTCTGTGACGTAATCATTGGTCTCCACCCAGTCAAAATACAGTCGTCGCTGACGCGGGCGGGTGAGGCGGTAGCCCTGTACAAAACTGGCAGCCCCCATGCCGAAGCCATAGTAGGTTTCGTTTTGCCAATAGGTGAGATTGTGGCGACATTCCCATCCTGGTTGAGCATAGTTGGAGACTTCGTAGTGTTGATAGCCTGCTTCACTCAAGGTTTGCTGAGCCAGACGATACATCTGGGCCGCTGTCACATCGCTCGGTAGGGGAGACTGTCCAGGCTCATACTGTCGTCCGAAGGCTGTTACAGGTTCAACGATCAGGTCGTAGTGGGAAATGGGAGTCGGTGAAATTTTGATCGCTTGAGAGAGGGATTCCTGCCATTGTTCCAGGGTTTGGTGGGGTAGGCCAGAAATCAGGTCAATGCTGAAATTTGACAGGTCAACCTGATGAATCAAATCAATTGCGCCAAAGACCTCGGCAACAGTGTGGGAACGACCGCAGAGTTGTAGTAGTTGATCTTGAAAGGCTTGCACTCCTAAACTAACTCGATTCACACCAAGCTGAACAAAGCCCTGAAGCTTACTCAGGTCAAAGGTTCCGGGATCGATTTCTAGGGAAATTTCTGCAACAGACTCGATACCAAACTCCTGATCCAGCGTCGCTAAAATTTGCTCCAACTGATGTACCGCCAGTAACGAAGGGGTTCCCCCGCCGAGAAAAACCGTTTTCAGCGGCATTGCAGTTTCAGCGGAATGGGCAGCCGTCTGTCGAATCTCTTGACAAAGAATATCAACGTATTGCTGGATAGGGCTGAAATTCTCACCATGACGGCGATCGCCCACCACAGACACCGCGAAATCGCAGTAGTAGCAACGACGACGGCAGAAGGGAATATGGATATACGCAGAGTAGGGAATAGCAGCGATGGGAACACAAAAATGATGATTTGAAAGTTATTCTAACAATCTGAACAGGAACTTTCCTGCCCCGGTACAGCGTGGTGGGGGGTAATTCACAATCTAAGATAGGATTAGAGCGATATTCTACTAGAGACCCAAACGCCTTAGGACAACGCTTTAATACAAGATGGGGTGAATTGATTCCAGTGACATAACCCCTGTGCAGGAATGAATGGTAGGACACAATCAGAAACCAGTGAGCGATCACCCAGCCCAGGACTTCATACAAGATTTCAAAGTAGGAGTCGATAACGTTATTTTCTCAGTCGACGCCCATCAGAATCGATTGTTGGTGCTATTGGTGATGCGTCAGGATGTCCCGTTCTCCGGTTCCTGGAGTCTACCTGGAACCCTGGTACGCCGTGGAGAATCTCTGGAAAAAGCCGCTTATCGAATTCTCTCTGAGAAAATCCAGGTGAATAATCTCTATCTGGAGCAACTCTATACCTTTGGCGGGCCAGGACGAGATCCCAGAGAATCCCCAGACAGTTACAACATCCGCTACCTCTCCGTCAGTTACTTTGCATTGGTGAGATTTGAAGAGGCAGAGTTGATCGCTGACGGTGTGAGCGGTATCGCCTTGTACCCCATTCATCAAACTCCGCAAGTTGCCTTTGACCACAAACAAATTCTGGAGTATGGCTATCAACGTCTGCGCAACAAGCTGGAGTATAGCCCGATTGCCTTTGATGTATTGCCAGACCTCTTCACGCTGGGTGAATTGTATCAGTTGTATACCACTATTCTGGGGGAGGGATTTTCTGACTATTCCAACTTTCGAGCGCGTTTGCTGAAACTGGGATTTCTCTGTGACACGGGTATTAAAACCTCACGGGGGGCCGGACGACCCGCCAGCCTCTATCGATTTGATGCTGAAGCCTTTGCCCCCTTCAAGGATAAGCCGTTGGTGTTCGTTTGAAAATTGCAGTTAGAACTTTGCATATGACTACTGCCTTTTCCGTTCATCAATTGTGATCCGCTTGATAGGCTGCCATGGATCGGGCTTTTTTTCCTCCTTCTTTGGCTTGTCTCCCCAAATCAGAAATAGGGCAAACAGAACGAAGATCGGAATGATTTCGCCACCAGAAGCACTACTGCTTGCCGGACGATTTGCTCTGTAACCTGGATGACCACGCACATGACTCACAGGCCTGACCTCAATTAGAGCATTCGACCTGATTGAGGATTTGAATGTACAGCCAATAAGTTGGTTCATAAATAACTTGCAACCAAGAATTCTTGAAGTACTTGACTCAGTGTGAAGAAGACGAGAAGGACTGAAGACGTACCCAATTAAACCAAAATAAACAGAGACCAGGAAAAGTGATACAAAAATTAATTGAGATCGGATGTAGGAGGCCTGTAGTCTCAGGATAGGAGATCACCCAAAATCAATAGAAGTTGATTTTGAAGTCACTTTTCAGCCATAGATACCCATAAATTTCTAAATGTGTCCCCGTGATCCAGTTATAGCAAGTTTTCTCCCAGATCCAAGCTTAAGCAAGGAAATTCTACAATGAGCGTAGTCTACGAGTTTTTCTGCAATATTTCTCTCGGGCAATCAGCAAATCGTCCCGACTCTAAACGTTTGAACAGGCTTGCAATTCATCCCACCGTATGGGAGAGCCGACGCGACAGGGCTTGTTGCACAATTTGCTGCAACTTCTTAACCTCGATGGCGAATCCCATCCCTTCTGGCTGGCCTACTAGAAAACCATACTGAATTCCCTTCAAGCTAGCGATCCGATAGTAGGCTTGATGGCAGTGCCCAACTTGAAAAAATTCGATTAGTGTTGCTCCCGGAGGCGTGAAAACGAGGTTAGCAAAGGCTGCGCCATGACTCCCAATCACAAACTCTGCCTGGCGGAATAACTCAATTTGCTGTGCGAGAGAGTAGTCTGACATGGTGATGGTCTCAAAGCCAAACTGAGATAGAACCGCTTGAACCTCCGCATCATTGGTCAGGTAGCGGGTCTTGGCATCACGACGAGAAACATAAATTCTGCGTTTATGAGGAAGAAATTCATTACGAGAAGCGACGGGAAATTTTTGATTGAGCCACTGAATCGAGAGGGGAGAAACATCGCCAGCAGTTGATAGACGAGATAAGAAATGAAGTTTTTGAAAATGATAGGTGCCTCGGCCCAGGAATAGAACCCGACCAAGATATCCTGTCAAGGTCAGACTTTCTCTCACGAATCCAGGAGAATTGGAGGGAACAATCAAAGGCAACGGATGCAGATCCCTCGATTGATCGTAGAGGTGTAGCCGAGGGAGAATCTCCACCATCCAGTGAAAGAAATTGTGATGAAATGGCAGGGTCAGCATGACGGCTTCTGGAACGGGTTGTTTACGCTTGAAAGGAATCAGTTCAACGTCTAGAGCATATTTCGGATTGGTAAAACAGCTCTCTTTCAAGATCGCTTCTCTGAAAATTTTGTGCTGCCATTGATGGGTTCCACAGGGTAGAGAAATATCAACGTTCCTGGCAGAAATAATACCAACTGTCCCCGTATGACGGTTTCCCTGGGTGACTAATCTACTGAGATATTCCTGCTCGATTGCTCCGTCAACAACAAATTGAGGCGTTTGAGTTGGAAGCAGCACTGAGTCGTATAAAACCCTAACTTCTAAATACTGATGACCCTTGGAATCCGGCAGGACAGAAATCAGCCTAGACGCGGTTGCCAGATTTCGATCATATAAATAGATTAGGATTTTTCTAACGAACTGATCAATCACCCACTGTCTCAGAAAATAAGACAGACGCCACCACAGCTTTCGCATCGTCAACAAGCTCCCCGGTAATATGAAGTTAATTGGTAGATACTTTGGTAGATATCCTGGAATCGACGCAAAGTTGATCTGCTGGACGAAAGGCAAACCGCAGCGAGGGAAAAGAATTTAGATGATTATAGCAAATCCTTCCGGATCGATTTCAGCCTTTTTAGCCGCTGTCTCCTATTACTTCGGCAGCTTGGAAACGCTGGAGAAACAAGTCTCTGTTTTCCCCCTTTGATAGAGGACAGTCAAGTGGGGAATATTTAATATTTCAATAATTTATCAGGTAATGTATCTTTGACTTCGCAACTAAATCTATTTACGACAACCGCTCTGAGTCAGAAAGCCGCAGAAATTCATCGTCGTCTCTGTCGGGTTTACAACTGTCCCATTGCTTATTTTCACGATTTGGATCCGCTGAGTGAGCTAATATCTGCGTTGCTGTCCCATCGTACAAAGAACAAGGATTCTGGCCAAGCTTTCCAGCAACTCCGCAGCCAGTTCAGTAATTGGGAAGCCGTTCGAGACGGCGAGATCGATGAAGTCGAACAGTCGATTCGCCCCTGTACCTGGCCTGAGCAAAAAGCCAAACGGATTCAGCAAGTGCTACAGCAAATCACAACCGAGAAAGGTGAACTGTCGCTTGAATTTCTAGCGGATCTATCTGTCTTCGAAGCCAGGCAATGGTTAGAGACTCTGCCCGGTGTCGGGCCGAAAACGAGTGCAGCGGTTCTCGCTTTCAGTGCGTTGCGTCGCCGCGCCCTGCCAGTAGACAGTCATCACCACCGAGTTGCAGTGCGTACGGGCTTAATTCCCGCAAAAATGGGAGTTGGCCCCTCCCACGCAGTATTGGAGGCTCAGCTACCGCAGGAGTGGAATGCTCAGCAGGTTTATGACAACCATGAAGTCCTGATGCTGCATGGACAAGAGTGCTGCTACTATCAAAAACCAAACTGCCAAAGCTGCGTATTGTTAGACATGTGCCCCGACGGACAAAAGAGAATCTCCCGCTAAACTGTTGAGTGAAACTCCACTGGGCCACCTATTTCGATTCAGTCCGCACCACCTCATACAGGTGAAATTCATTCTCCGCTAATCCGGCCCAATAGCCATCTTCCTTACCAAAACCAGGGCGTTGGGTCAGTTGAAAAATGGCCGCTTGATTTTCCCATTGACCGTAGTTGATCACTCGTTCCCCATCGAGAGAACGGTGAAAATTTGCTGAAACCAATCCAGCGAGAGACATGGCGGGTTCCAGATGTTCCTTTGCTAGTTCCACCATGCGGGGCTGATTTTCTGCGGGCATCCGAAACTCCGCAAAATGCACAAAATATTCCCCAACGTTAATTTGAGGCGTGCCAACTTTAGAACTGGAAGCGACAATTTCGTAAGCGTGTTCATCAATTTCTTCTACCAATCCCTGGAATTCCGACACCAATGCCTGCGCATCCGGATGTTGTCTGAATTGCTGCAATGCTGCGTCACTTTCCCACTGGGCGTAGTTCGCGACTTTCATCCCATCCAAGCTGCGGTGTAAATTAGCCGAGACAAATCCTGGCTGCTGTTTGGCGATCGCAAACACCGGATCAATTTTTGCCAATAATGCAGCCTGCTGGCCTGGCTTAACCTTGAAGAGAATAATCACAGTGAGGAGACGGTTTTCGATGTCCAGTATTGCCATATAGCTGTCGTAGGTTGTGAAGTGATGATTAATTATTGGTTGCGGTTTTGACTGAAGTCAATGAACTCCTCAAGAAAAACTTTCTCCCAGAGGAAGACAATCATCAGAATATTACATCTCATGAAGTTTTATCGCCTTATGTGTCGCCAGTCCTCACTTGAACAACAAAGTAAGAGAAGATATACGATAATTCAGCCTTGAAACCTGTTTGATCTGGGATCTTTTTCAAAGGTTCGCGGAGAAAGCAGATCTGAGATTCTTAGGAGAACTCATTCAATGTCTCATTCAGTCAAAATTTACGATACCTGTATTGGTTGCACTCAGTGCGTTCGGGCTTGTCCCCTTGATGTTCTAGAGATGGTTCCCTGGGACGGCTGCAAAGCAGGCCAAATCGCATCTTCTCCTCGTACTGAAGATTGTATTGGCTGCAAGCGCTGTGAAACTGCTTGTCCAACTGATTTCTTGAGCATCCGGGTTTACCTGGGCGCTGAAACAACTCGGAGCATGGGTCTAGCCTACTAGAATTCCATTCTCAGTTTTGGTGACAAAACTTCAATAACATAGCACTTGATATTCTCGATAAAGGGGCCTTGGCGCTCCTTTTTTTAATTGCTAGAATTCTGAGATTTGGCAAATCCCCCCTGCTTGACGTTCTGAAGTGGGATCGATAGCTTGTAGTAGGGGGTCTATTCGTAACTTGGGTCGCGTTGGTTCTACCCGTCGCTTAGGAGACTTGTACTGAATGTGTGGAATTGTTGGTTACATTGGTACTCAGACCGCTAGCGAAATTCTGATGGCAGGCCTAGAAAAGCTGGAATATCGCGGCTACGATTCAGCGGGGCTGGCAACGATTTCAGAGCATCAAATTCAGTCCGTCCGAGCCAAGGGTAAGCTGTACAACCTGCGGGACAAACTGACTCAAGTTGAAATGCCTGCCCAGATTGGCATCGGCCACACTCGCTGGGCCACCCATGGAAAACCCGAAGAACGCAATGCCCATCCCCAATTCGACTCGAAACAACGGGTGGCCGTCGTCCAGAACGGGATCATTGAAAACTATCGAGAACTCAAGGAAGAACTAAAAGCCAGGGGCCACACCTTCACCTCTGAAACCGACACAGAAGTTCTGCCCCATCTGATCGAAGAGGTTCTTGCCGATCCAAGCACCAAACGACCCTTTGTTCCCTCTACCCTGTTCGACGCTGTCCATCAGGTAGTGAATCGTTTGAAGGGAGCCTTTGCCATTGCGGTTATCTGTGCTGACTATCCGGACGAAATAGTTATCGCCCGTCAAAATGCTGCCCCCCTCTGCATCGGCTTTGGTCAAGGAGAATTTTTCTGTGCTTCGGACACGCCCGCTCTGGTGTCCCATACCCAGGCCGTACTCCACCTGGAAAGTCACGAAATTGCCCGTCTGACTCATCTGGGCGTCGAGATTTATAACTTTGCGGGAGAGCGACTGAACAAGATTCCTCGCATTCTAGAAGTCAGTGCAGCTCTCGTGGATAAGCATACCTTCAAGCACTTCATGCTGAAGGAAATCCATGAACAACCAGGGGTAGTACGGGATTGTCTGCAAGCCTATCTCAGTGGAAATTGGGTTCAGGAACCGAGTCAGGCCAGAACCGATGCCCTCCACCCTGCTCCCGTTCCCAATGGTCAATCTCCCGTTCATCTGGGTTTCGACACCGCTCTCTACGACAACCTGGAACAGATTCAGATCTTTGCCTGTGGCACCAGTTGGCACGCCAGTTTGGTGGGGAAATATTTGCTGGAACAACTGTCAGACATCCCCACCGTGGTTCACTACGCCTCGGAAGCCCGCTATGCCCCTTCTCCCTGGCGACCCAATACGCTGACGATTGGCGTCACCCAGTCTGGAGAAACCGCAGATACCCTGGCGGCTCTAACCATGGAGCTCCAGCGAAGCCAGAAGTTCACGGCCCAGACTCAGCCCCGAATGCTAGGCATTACCAATCGTCCGGAGAGTTCCCTGGGTCAGTTGGTTCCAAATTTAATCAACACCCGTGCAGGCATTGAAGTTGGCGTCGCTGCAACCAAAACTTTTGTAGCCCAGGTAATTGCCTTTTACCTGTTGGCCCTGGATCTGTCCTGGAAACGAGAAACGTTATCCCAAGAAAGAATTCAAACCATTATTGATGGTCTACGACAGCTACCTTCCCAGATTGAACTGGTGCTGAATACCCAGGAGGAAAAAATCGAAGACTTTGCCCATGAATTCAATGAAACTCAAGATTTTGTTTTTGTCGGTCGTGGCATTAACTTTCCCATTGCCCTCGAAGGTGCGTTGAAACTCAAAGAAATTAGCTATATCCATGCCGCAGGCTATCCGGCTGGCGAGATGAAACATGGGCCTATCGCGTTGTTGGATGAGAAGGTTCCAGTGGTGGCGATCGCCGCGCCAGGAATCGTCTATGAAAAGGTTTTGTCAAATGCCCAGGAAGCCAAGGCCAGAGATGCCAGATTAATTGGGGTGATTCCCAAGGAATGTTCGGCGGAGACTGAGATTTTCGATGACTTGTTACAGGTTCCTCTAGTGGATGAATTGTTGTCTCCCATTCTCAACGTGATTCCGCTGCAGCTTTTGTCCTACTACATTGCAGCCCATCGGGGACTAGACGTTGATCAGCCTCGAAATTTGGCAAAGTCAGTAACTGTTGAATAGGCCCACGTCTCTCGCCATATCGCCCAAATTCCTAAGCTCCAGATAATTTAAGGATTTGAGGCTTCCAAATTTTAGTTAGAACGATTAGAATAACTCAGTGCAAGTTCGGCTATGCCAGGATTACAGCGATCTGAAGCCTTTTATTCGGATTGGTGAGCCTGGAAAATCATTGATCTGACTTGCTCTAGTTTGGAGAAATTTGAATGGAAACGCATCGGATCGAAGGCGCTTCCACTTCTTCTCAAGCTGTCCGTTTTAGCGCTATGGAGCATGAATGAATGAATAAGGGAGAATTAGTCGATGCGGTGGCTGACAAGGCCAGTGTGACCAAAAAGCAGGCAGATGCGGTACTCTCCGCAACGCTTGATACGATCATGGAGGCAGTCTCTCAGAATGATAAAGTAACTTTAGTTGGGTTTGGCTCCTTTGAACCTCGTGAACGCAAGGCGCGAGAGGGCCGCAATCCTAAAACGGGGGAGAAAATGGAAATTCCAGCAACACGAGTTCCGGCGTTTTCTGCTGGAAAGTCCTTCAAAGAAAAAGTTGCACCAGATAAGCAAGACGACTAATCGTTGACAGTGACAACAAATTCGCTCGTTCGGCCTCGCCATGGGGGAAATTTAGACTGGGCAGCTTCGGTCGCAGGCTGCTCACCTACAGACATTCTGGATTTCTCTGCCAGCATCAACCCCCTTGGCCCACCAAAATCTGCCATTACGGCAATCAAAACGAATTTGAGCCAACTGAATCTCTATCCTGAGCCAGAGTATCGAGAACTGCGGCATGCCCTGGCTCAGTTCCATGCTTCTGTCGATCCTGACTGGATTTTGCCGGGTAATGGAGCAGCAGAACTCCTGACCTGGGTTGGGCGGGAATTGGCCCAGTTGGAAGCGGTGAATCTACTCACCCCGGCCTTTGCTGATTATCGGCGATCGCTACGGGCGTTTGGGGCTAAGGTTGTGGATTGTTCGATTGGTACCTTCGAGTCTGACCAATTGCAGGATCGACCGCAGGCCATTGATAGCCTGATTGAGAAGCTGCATTATCATCCCCTGTTCGACATGGGGATTTTGCTGAATAATCCCCATAACCCGACGGGCTGGTTATTTCTTCGGGAGGCGCTAAAGCCCTACTTGAACGACTTTACGTTAGTGGTGGTCGATGAAGCCTTTATGGACTTTCTGCCCCCAGATCAGCAACACAGTTTGATTGAATTGGTGACGGAATTCGAGAATCTCGTTATTCTCAGATCCCTGACTAAGTTCTACAGCCTGCCAGGTTTGCGCTTGGGCTATGTGATCACTCATCCGGATCGGATTCGACGCTGGCAAAAATGGCGTGATCCCTGGCCAGTCAACTCCCTGGCATCAGCCGCTGGAGCCGCTGTACTGCAAGACAAAGCCTTTCAACAAAAAACCTGGAATTGGTTGACCACGGCACGTCCCAAACTATTGGAGGGATTGTCACAGCTTCCTGGTCTGTATCCCTACACAGCGACGGCTAATTTCGTGCTGGTACATTCTCAAAAATCGGTCTCCAAGCTCCAGATCAAGCTCCTCAAGCATCACCAAATCCTGATTCGAGATTGCCTCAGTTTTCCAGAGTTGGGCGATCATTATTTCAGGGTGGCAATTCGCACTGAAGTAGAGAATCAAAAACTACTGGATGCGCTGGCTGCCGTATTGAGTCAAACCAGAGAAAAGGAAAATTCTCAGAAATCAACTTAAGGTTTTGATCGCGGTTCCCAGGGATTTAAACTGAGAATGGAGTTCGTAATCGGTTCCCTGGCCCTCTAACTTTTTCCATGCTGGACTACGATATTGTCGTGATTGGTGGCAGTCTCACCGGGCGATATGCTGCCCTCGCTGCCGCCCAGATGCAAGCGCGAGTTGCCCTGGTTGAGCCAAAGTTACCCGCAAATCCCATTGGTTCAATTCTGGGCCAGATCTATTCCCAAGCTTTAATTGCTGCTAGTCATCGGATTCAATCTACAGGTCAGTTCTCAAGTGCAGGGCTGGTCACGCCTGAAACAACTGATTGGTCAGCCATCCAGCAATGGGCCTGGCGAACCACTGAGAACATTACACACCAACATTCCCTGGCCAAATTGTCCGCCCTCGGGATTGTCGTGATCCCTGGACTAGGTGAATTTAGCGCCCAGCCTCGACTGCACTTTCAGGTTCATCCCGTCGATCAGGTAGACACGCGGGGGCGATTGCTGATATCTCGCACCTACCTGCTAGCAACGCCGGATCAGCCCAGGGTTCCAGAGGTTCCAGGTTTAACTTTAACGGGTTTTCTGACGCCCAAGACCATTGGTAAATTGACTCAGATTCCAGGGCGATTACTCGTGATTGGTGGGGAACCCCAGGGAATTGAATTGGCCCAAGCTCTGGCTCAATTGGGATCAACTGTAACGATTGTCGTAAAACAATCCCATATCCTGGCTCAGGAGGATTCGGAGGCGGCCTGCTGGATTCAGGCTCAGCTTGAAGCTCAGGGAATTCGGGTTTTGACCCAGACTGAGATCGTCCAAGCCCAAATGATCCAGGGCAAGAAATGGGTGCAGGCGGGAAATCAAGCCATTGAAGTGGACGAAATATTACTAGCAGCAGGACAGCAACCCGATTTGTCTCACTTGAACTTGGAGAGCGCACAGGTCAGGCAATCAGGGGCCTACCTACAGTTAAATTCTAAGTTGCAAACCACGAACCCTCGCATCTATGCCTGTGGGGAAGCCACGGGGGGGTATTCGTTTATCAATCTTGCCAACCATGAAGCCAAAATTGCCGTGAAAAATGCGCTGTATTTTCCCTGGTTTCCGGTGAATTATCAGGGCATCCCCTGGGCGATTTTTTCCTATCCTCAACTGGCACGAGTTGGCTTGACAGAGGCCCAGGCCCGACAACGCTACGGTGCAGAAATTTGGGTTACTCAAGATTCTTTCGAGGAGAACACCCGTACTGCTTTGCAGGCAGAAGTCAGGGGATTTATCAAGTTAGTGGGTCGTCAGAATAATCAATTGCTTGGTGCTTCTGTTGTCTCAACTCAGGCGGGCGAGATGATTAATCTCTTAGGGATGGCGATTCGTCAGGAAATCAAATTGGAGAAGATGGCAGACTCTGCTTTTGTTTGGCCCACGTTCTCAGAGGGTGTCACCCAAATTATTCAGAATCGGCTGCAACAGCGACGACAGGCGCAGCGTTTTCGGTATGATTGGATAGAGAGTTTATTCCATTGGCGACGGTACTGGTCTTAACCCCATGAAATCTAACGCTGCAAAGCAACTGCGACAAACTGTAATTCTGGGCCTATTTCTGTGCTTGGTTTTTTGGAGTTCAGGCTGTGCTCAACAAGCCACAACTGATACTCAAACTCAGACACAGGCCAATCAGTGGATAGAGGCGAAGGAATGTTTTGAATGCGACTTGAGTCAACAGGATTTATCTGGGATTGATCTAGAGGGAGTCAGGTTAAACGGATCAAATTTGCGGGAAGCCAATCTAGAAGGAACGAACTTAGCTGGGGCTTTACTCGATGGAGCTGATTTAAGCAGTGCAAACTTGAGTCAGGCAAATTTATCTCAGGCTGCCCTAACTAATGCTGATTTGACCGAGGCAAATTTAACTGGGGCCGATCTCACAGGGGCTTTTTTACGAGGGGCAAAACTAAATAATGCTCAGTTGAAGAATACTAAGTTTCAGGATGCAGATTTGAATACTGCTGTTCTAGACGGAGCAACCTTAGAAGGAACAGTTTTTGATGGGGCTATCATGCCAGATGGTTCCATTGAGGAATAGTTACTCTCCCGAAAAAGGCACTAATCACGACGTACCTGATAGTGTAGAAAAATTTCCTGATCAATTTGTCGAATATTTAAAAGTCGCAAACGGGGTGCGGTTTCTGCGAGGAATCCATTGCCAGTCACAGGGGTAGGTGCGTGGTCACTACCTAGAATCAAGGGACAGATGGTCAGCCAAAACTCGTCAATTAAGTCCAAATCCATCAATGATCCGACCAATTGTCCGCCACCCAGGACTGCCAGTCGGTGTAATCCCAAATCCTTAAGCTGCCGCATTGCGGCTAACCAGTCAATGCCACTCTGCTCTGATGCGGTGACCAGGATTCGCTCAAATGGGGAATGGGGGGATTGGTGTAAGTCCGTTTTATCATTAGTCGTCAGCAACCAACGGGGAACGGGTTGTCGGAAAAATTTCTGACTCAAATCGAGCCGAGCTGACCCGGAGCAAACAATCTGGATCGGTTGATCTGGTTTTCCCTCAAGTCGTCGCTGGCACAGTAATCGTTCAGTTGTAACCCTTAGAGTTGTCCCATAGGCATCCAAAGTGGCTCGTCCAAAGAGAACGGCATCGGCCTGGGCAACCTGTTCCTCCAAATGTGCTTTGTCATATTTAGATCCAAATCGAGCCGGAGAATTTGCCCAATCCGTAATCTTGCCATCGGCACTCGTGGCTAAAACCACTATTGAGTAGGGTCTGGTGTTCAGAGACCGACCAGTTCTATTTTTTTCCGGAGCGGTATCCATTGAAACTGAAAGAAAACAAATATCCTAGGGGTATAGTAACGATAGACTCAGGATTTACTTCGGTCTAAAGAGCCATCCCAGACCAGGATTTCAGACTTATAATAGTAAACGATTTAGCGTCAATGTTTAGCACTCAAGCACTTTTTACTCAGATTTTAATGGCGGGCAGTATTTCATCGTGGGGACACCTCGGGTTTGTCCTGGTTGGGTTCGTTATCAGCATTTATCTTCTGGCTTGTCTGGCCTTGCGCCTCTGGCACGGTCGATTGATTTTTCTACCGTCTCGAACGATTCAATACACGCCGGATCAAATTAACCTGGCCTACGAAGATGTCTGGCTACCGATTGAAACCCGGTCTGGAAAGATAGAAACAATTCACGGTTGGTGGATTCCATCAAAGTCTCCCACCGATGACCGAGTTATTTTAGATTTTCATGGCAATCGAAATAATATTGGAGCAAACTTGAATTATGCTCAATTGTTTCATCAGCTTGGATTGTCAGTATTCCTGGTAGATTACCGAGGCTATGGTCGCAGTACACCTCGATTCCCTTCTGAGTCGGCAATCTATCAGGATGTCGAGCGAGCTTGGCATTACTTAGTTCATGAACGCCAAATCAGCCCGGAGAAAATATTTGTATTTGGTCATTCTTTGGGAGGGGCGATCGCGATCAATCTGGCCACCCAACATCCTGAAATTGCCGGACTGATCATTGAAGGATCATTCACCTCAATCCGCAAAATGGTAGATTACCGGGATAAGTATTGGATGTTTCCAGTCAACTGGATTCTGACCCAGCGGTTTGATTCCATTACTAAGGTTCCTCACCTGAAGATGCCGATTTTGTACACCCATGGTACTGAGGATACAGTGGTCCCTCCGGAGATGAGTCAAACTCTCTACGAATTGACCCCTGAACCCAAGCAACTATTGGTCATCCCTGAAGCAGGACATAATGATGTCTCTGAAGTTGGCGGACAACGATACCGTCAAGTTGTGGGACAGTTCTTATCACAAACTTGCAGTGTTAGCGCTTGACTTCACAGGCGTATAGGTTCCCCGCACTTTTCACGAGCTGATGGCTTGGACACTAATCGGTTCAGACTGACGACTAATCGGCACTGCCGTCGTGGATGAGCTAGGCTGTAAAACTTCTAGATTCAAGCGATAGCCAACATTCCGTACTGTTTGAATTAAGTTGGGTTGGCGCGGGTCAATCTCCATTTTCTTTCGGAGAGACAGAACATGGGTATCAATCGTCCGAGGATTATCAATGGAGTCCGGCCATGCCCGTTGCAGCAACTCAGAGCGACTGAGGGGTTCTCCCCGTGCCTGGGCCAGAACATAGAGCAGGCTATACTCTTGAGGGGTCAAGTCAATCACTGCCCCTCGAATATGAACCCGCCGTTGCACCAAATCAATCTTCAGAATGCCGTAGTCCAATCGGCTAGGAGGAACCGCAGACTGGTTACGACGCATTAGAGCCTCAACTCTGGCCAGAAACTCATGCATGCCAAAGGGCTTTGCCAGATAGTCATCAGCTCCAGCTTTCAGAGCTCGCACCACATCAGCCTCGGTTTTACGAGTAGAAAGCATAAGAACTAAGGACTGATTTTGACCATGGAGCCACTTACAAAACTCCAGGCTATTACTTCCTGGTAATTCGGTATCTAGAACAAACAGACTCGGCTGATGAGCGTAGAATAATTCCCTAGCTTGATGTAGGTCAGCGGACTGGCAAACGGCATAGCTCATCTGCTGCAAGTGCCATCCCAGAAGCGAACGAAGATGTGGATTTCCCTCAATAATCGCAATGTAAGTTGGTTCCACGGGGTGCCCTATTCTCGTACAAGTAATGGCATATAGGGTAACAGAGCCAATCCCTTGAGTTTTGTAACTAAAGCTACCCTCTTACAGTCAAGTCAAAGCTTTCCAGTGTCTTGTCATCGGGGAATTTTTAGGACAGGAGAGGAGGGTGCAGACTGGGCCTGTTTTGGTGGAGAAACATCAGGTCTGGGAGCGTTGAACTTTTTAACGAAAACCCCTTTTCAATTCAGCAAAATTTGATACAATAGTAAACTAGCGTTACGCGGATGTGGCGGAATTGGTAGACGCGCTAGATTTAGGTTCTAGTGTCGCAAGGCGTGAAGGTTCAAGTCCTTTCATCCGCACTATACATTGATGGGGGTTGAGCTTAGCTTGGCCCCTAAATAATTTTTTAGCTGGGTTTAGGTAACTTCTGGTCAGGGTTTTTCCAGAGCTTGCGAAGAAGATGCATTGTTTAAGTTCCCGTCAACGTGGGAATGGTACTGCTGGGGTCTTAATTCCCCGAAACTTCACTGCCGACTTCCGAGATGCAGCAATCGCTTCAGGTAAAGGTTACCCCACAGAAGCAAAGCAATGATCAAACTCAGTTTCAATAGCCACGGTGTCTCAACGACAAACCAAAAGGAGCAAACTACTCCAATCAATGCTGCAAGCAACCGAGGTAACTCGTCCAGGTTCTCGAACAGGTCGCCGAAGCTGACCCAGGCAGCAACACAAGTGATTGTTAAAGAGATGAAACAATGCATGTCGATAAATTTAATTTTCTTAACATATTCGTAGCAGTATATTCGATGCCTCATCAGAGGCCATGCAATTCTGCGAAGGGTTCGATGTAGAACTTGCAGGGAACAGAGCGAGTTGCTAAGTCCTTACACAATTGTTAGGGGGGTTTCAGGAAAACTATGCAGAGCATTCGACAACCGCGATAAAACACCTGGGTTATACTGACCAGTGCAGGCGATCAGTTAATATCCCGTCCTCATTATGTTGGGTAACTTCTTTCAAAAACCCGCTTCAGATATGGCCAATCGGATTCCTCCGGGTCAGTACCTAGCAAAAGGATTCCCCGTTTTGACCTATGGCGATACACCCCAGGTTGATCGCGAAACCTGGGAATTCAAGGTTTGGGGATTGGTCACTCCCAAGAGCTTCAGTTGGTCGGACTTTATGGCTTTGCCGCAGCAGGAATTCACTGCAGACTTCCATTGCGTTACCCACTGGTCAAAGCTAGAGGTGAAATGGCGGGGGGTGAGAGTCATGGATTTCCTGCAACAACTTGAGATCGACCCCAAGGCAGTTCACGTGATGGAACACTGCTACGGGGGCTACACCACTAATATTGCTTTGGAGGATCTCCAGCGACAGGAGAACTTCTTTGCCCACACTTTATTCGATGAACCGTTGCCTTCCGATCACGGTGGGCCGATGCGGTTAGTGGTTCCCCATCTCTATGCCTGGAAAAGTGCCAAATGGGTTAACGGACTGGAATTTCTTGACCAGGAGGCCCTGGGGTTCTGGGAGCGTAATGGCTACCATAGGCGTGGGGAGCCCTGGGCAGAGGAGCGATACAGCGATTAAGGCGGGCAGGAATCATGACACAGTCTGAAGTTTCTCCCTGGTTAACCCCCATTACCTATTTCTTGCTGGGTCGGATCATTTTGCCGCTGTATTTCGGTAGAATATATATTCAAGGGCAGGAAAATTTGCCTAGCTCAGGTGCAATGATTTTGGCCCCAACTCACCGTTCTCGCTGGGATCCAATTTTGTTGGGTTACGGGGCTGGACGCCAGGTGACAGGCCGAGATCTATGGTATGCGGTATTAGCGGATCAAACCATAGGCTTGCAGGGTTGGTTCGTGAGGCGTTTGGGGGGATTTCCAATTGATCGCGATCGCCCAACAACTGCGAGTATTCGTCGCAGTGTGGAGTTATTGCAAAATCAAAAGACCCTAGTCCTGTTTCCAGAGGGACATATTTTTCTAGACAACGAAATTCATCCTATTCAGCCAGGGGTTGCTCGAATCGCACTCTATGCTGCTACTGATGAATCCAGTTTAGATTTATCTGTTGTCCCGGTCAGTATTCGTTATGAGCATCCTGCACCGCTTCCCTGGCGATGTGGCGTTCGGGTTAAATTCGGTTCTCCGCTTCGGATCAAAGACTATCAGGGAGGCTCTACCAAGCAAGCCGCTAAGAAACTCACAGCAGATCTCGAAAGTGCCCTAAAGGTATTGCATCAATCGCCCTATGAAAAAGTTTGAGCAACTGAAACAATATGCCATTGAGGAATTGGGTCTCAGCCGTGAGCAGATTCGTCAGTTTGGAGCGCTAAATCGTCGGGCCACCTGGGAACAAGCCATTCGTGACTTCCAAAGCAAGAACCAGAATCAGGGTTCAAGCAACAGTCAACTCCAGCTCACCCTGAACAACCACGACTCAAAGTAATCTGATTCAAATTTATCAAGTCCCAGCCCATCAAGTCCCAGTCCATCAAGTACCAGTCCATCAAGTTCCAGACAATCAAGTAACAGTACATAAAGTTCCAGACCATCAAGATACAGACAAACAAGTAACAGTTAAGAGACAAAAAATGTAACC
>JBHJGO010000138.1:0-37589 GCA_050331715.1 Microcoleaceae cyanobacterium | reverse complement strand
TCATAGTTTATCCCCAAAATTCCCTTGGTACGCTCAGGGTATTTACGAATATAATCAAGTGGATTTTTCATTTTTTTTGGTGGTAAAACTCCGTTCTACCACCTTTTTTGCTCTACATTTATATTTAGGACAGGTCTAATTGTGCTATCAGACCCCTCAATCATAATTCAACTGTTTCTCCCGAATTTACGCAAAGTTGGCCATAATATCTCGATTATGCGATAATTGATCATATAATCAATACAGCCCATACTAGAACCCTTCAATTCTTCCCCAAACCTCTACGCCCATCCTGATTAAAGCCATACCCTACATCTGGAGTTTAAAAAAATATTCCTCAAGGTCTTGTCACTAGATGTGGAATGTGGCTAAATTAGTAGAGCAATGATTCAAATGCGTTTGCACCCGCGAAGACTATGCAACAGACTCTTTCACCAACCGCTGTTCTCCCTTTGAACCGGGAAATTCAGGTGATCCGCCGAGACGGAACGCCCACGGCTCTCGATGTCTCCCGGATTCGAGCTGTAGTCAACTGGGCTTGCGAGGACTTGAGTGCCAACCCCATTACCCTAGAGGCTGGTCTGACAACTCGCTTGCGGAATGGGGTTACTACCAGAGAAATTCAAGATAATCTGATCAACTGTGCTCTGGAGCTTTGTAGCCCGACAGAACCAGACTGGCGCTACGTGGCTGGACGACTACACATCTGGAGCCTTTGGAAAGATACCCTGGTCAGCCGGGGCTATCGTTACGAAAATTACCTCGAAACGGTTCAGCAAAAAGTTGAACGTCAGGAGTACGACGCCCGAATTCTGGCCTACACCGAAGCGGAACTTCAGGAAGCTGGTGGATGGATCAAACCAGAATGGGACAAGGACTATGACTATGCTGGCTCAGTATTACTGACAAAACGGTATCTGCTCTCTAATGAACTGCCCCAGGAGGCACTGTTGACCTGTGCCCTGTTGTTAGCAGTCGTTGAAGCGCCAGAGCAACGGATGACCTGGGCCAAGCGATTTTATGAGGCCATTGCCCAACGCAAGATTTCTCTGGCCACACCGATTCTGGCCAACTTGAGAATTCCCAATGGTTCCCTCAGTAGTTGCTTCATCACCGCAATGGACGATGATCTAGAAAGCATTTTTGATGCGGTTAAAGACGCGGCTCGAATTTCCAAGAATGGCGGCGGCGTCGGGACAAACGTCAGCCGAGTCCGGGCAACCGGGAGCTGGGTCATGGGTAAGGCTAATACCTCTGGTGGCGTGATTCCCTGGGTTAAGCTGCTGAATGATACCGCGATTGCGGTGAACCAAGGGGGTCGCAGAGCTGGGGCAATTACGGTCAGTTTGGATGTGTGGCATCTGGATGTGCCAGAATTCCTGGAAATGCAAACCGAGAATGGCGATCAGCGACGTAAAGCCTACGATATTTTTCCGCAGTTAGTGATTCCTGATGAATTCATGCGGCGGGTTGAGGCTGATGAGGAATGGACGCTGGTCGATCCCTATGAAGTTCGGACTCAACTAGGCATCGAGCTGGCGGAGCTTTGGGGTGAAAAATTTGAGGTAGCCTACGAAGAAATTGAGGCTAGCCTGGATACCCACATTACCCTCTATAAAAAGGTAAAAGCCAAGGATCTATTCAAGACTGCAATGCGTTCCCAGGTGGAAACCGGAATGCCCTATCTCTGGTTCAAGGATACGTCTAACCGCGCCAACCCTAACCAGCATGAAGGCTACATTCCAGGCGGAAACCTGTGTCAGGAAAGTTGGTCAAATGTTTCCCCTGGAAAGGAAGCTCACACCTGCAATCTAGACAGCTTAAACCTGGCGAATTTGACCCAGGAAGAGCTACCCGAAATCTGTGAAACAGCGGTGCGATTGCTGGACAACACCATTGAACTGACCCATCCTCCCTTTGTGGCCAGTCATACCCACTATCTGATATTCCGCACGATTGGTGTGGGGGCTATGGGTCTAGCGGATTGGCTTGCAAAGAACCAACTTTCCTACAATCATCTGGAAGAAATCAACCAACTATTTGAAGAGATTGGTTACCAGTGTACAAAGGCTTCCATGGAATTATCAAAGGAACGGGGCACTTATCCTGCTTTTGTTGGTAGTTCCTGGAGTGACGGCAAGTTAATCGGGGCGAAGCCCGTTGAGTGGTTTGTCGAACATTCAACGCAGCCGGAAAGATGGCAAGCTTTGAGTGAAGAGATTCAGCAATTTGGTATTCGAAATTCTCACATTACTGCCATTGCACCCAATACCTCCTCCTCTCTGGTTCAAGGGTGTACCGCTAGTATTTTGCCCTGCTATAGCCGCTTTTTCTATGACAAGTGGGCTAAGGGAACCGTTCCAATTGCACCCCCCTTTATTCGTGATAAATTCTGGTTCTATCCTGAAAACAAACATCTGAATCAACAGATTGTCATCAAGGCGGTTGCCACCATGCAACAGTGGATTGATACCGGAATTTCTATGGAGTTGCTATTCAACTTAAACCAGGGAATCTACTTCCCTGACGAACCGGAACGTGCCATCAAAGCCAAGGACATTTTTGAAACCTTGATGATGGCCTGGAAGGAAGGTTGTAAAGCTGTTTACTACATCAGAACCGTTCAGCGGGACAGCTTCCAGGAAAACGGAGAAGGCTGCTCTGCCTGCGCCAATTAATTGCTTGCAAACCAATTGAATTAACCCTGAAGAATTATGACTTTAGCACTTGATCTGAATCGCTCTAGCCACGGTTTTAAAATGCCCGTCAACCCCATTTTCAATCCAGGGGGGAATGATAATGTGGAGCACCGTTCCATCTGGTTTGGTGATACGACTAACTTAATGCAATTAAATGATGTTCGTTATCCCTGGGCTATCGGTCTGTACAAACAGATGCGGGAGAATTTCTGGGTTCCTGAGAAGCTAGATATTACCCAGGACGTGGTGGACTATACGAATCTAACGCCTGTCGAGCGGCGAGCCTTTGATGGAATTCTGTCCTACCTCACGTTTCTAGATTCGGTTCAAACCTGCAATATTCCCCATATTAAAAGTAGCGTAACTGCTCCAGAGATCAGCCTATGTATGTCAGAGCAGGTTTCCCAAGAAGCCATGCACAACCAAAGCTATCAATACATGATTGAGACGATTATTCCCTCGGATCGTCGCGCTTTTGTTTATGAATTTTGGCGGACAGATTCGGTTCTGCGCGATCGCTGTGAGTTCATTGCCGGGATGTATCAGCAGTACGTGGATAAACCAACTCCTGAGAATTACTTCATTGCCTTGATGGCCGATTTTCTACTAGAAGGATTGTATTTCTACAACGGGTTTATCTTCTTCTATAATCTGGCTTCTCGAATGTTAATGCCGGGATCAGCCGACATTTTCAAGATGATCAATCGGGATGAATTGAGCCATGTGCGACTCTTCCAAAAGTTAATCCCAGAAGCCATGCAGATGTTCCCCCACTCTACTGATCAAATCTATGAAATGTTTGCCACAGCAGTTGAGCATGAGTGTCGCTGGACAACTCATATTGTGGGGGACAATATTCTTGGTATTACTGAGAGCAGCACAGAACAATACACCAAGTATCTGGCCAATATGAGATTGCGTTCAATTGGCCTGAAAAAGCTCTACCCTGAAAAGCAATATTCCAAGAGTCCCTACACTCACCTGGAACGGTTTTCTGATACGAAAAAAGAAGCCCATACTAAGGCGAACTTCTTTGAGGCAAGTGTTACCAGTTATGTGATGTCTTCCGGTGTTGGCGGTTGGGACGAGATCTAGGCTGTTAAAAAAGGATGGCTGAGCCATCCTTTTTTTGTGAGATTTTTTTGTAGGAATTTCTAATTCTTACTTTTCCTTCAGGCCAAATGCCATCTGCATGATCATGTGTTCACCACCATCCTGGTGATATCGATCTGCCCACTGGCGAATCACTTCATCCAGTTCTTCCATTGCGCGATCAATGTTCTCAGAGGGAATATCTAGCTCTTCCAAGACTCGCATTGCTTGCGCCTGATGCTCTGCCCAATTCTGCATCAATTGAAAGAATCTAGCCGTGTCCTCGACCATCGTGTAAGCTCGCTCTTCCTCGCCGACAGGAGAGTAGGATGATCGAGTCAGTGCATAGAAAGGCATTCCCCAGGGAGAATTAATCTTGGTGACGGTGCCGGAGTAAAGCAAGCGGCGCTTGATATGTTCTGCCAGGGCTTCACTAAGCGGCATTCGGCGTTCTGAGTCCAGATCCTCCTGGGAGCGACGATGGAGAAATTCAATTAACTCCATAAACTGGAATGAATTGATCAACTGAGCATCAGGTAGGTGCTTAGGGAGTTCTTTCTCAATTGCGGCCTTTTCCTCAGAGGTCAAGCTATTACCCGGAATTCTCGGCTTTCCAGGTTGCCAGGGATATTCCTCCAGCCACACATAGGGAAACTGAATTAAGTAGCGAGGTTCTTGAGATCCCAGCATCTTCAACAATTTGCCCTCTGTTAGAGCCTGCCGAACCTCTTCTACGATTACTTTGACCCGCTTCGGCTCAATATGGTGCAGATGGCCCGTCATCCGCAAGTTCTGCCCCTGCTCCATGTAGGTCATGTAAATTGCACATTTGGCGGCAGTTGCTGCTGCATCTAAAAAAGCCCCGTGCCGATGACCACTTGTTCTCATAGCGCTGAAGGCTAGATATAGCATGATCTGATCCATGGCGCTGGGGCTAAGTTGTTTAATCAGATCGGTATCTTTTTTCATAGGAATTTACAAATCATCTCACCATAGTAGGGCAGTGCCTCAAATCCTAAAGCTCAGAATTTCCATAGAACTCAGGTTAATTCTTTCCTAAGCTTAACCTGAAGTTAACCAGGTGGCGACCTCGGATACTACATCAGCTTTCAGGGGAAACGTAGACCCCTTTCTAGGCAACAAAAACTCACCAGCCTAGAGCGTAGTAATGCTGAGATACACCCGACCTGCTCTCGCCTTTTCAATCTTAATAGGATTAGCATACCACATTTACAGCCATCCCTATGGGTGCAAACCATCAAGAACATTGACATTGCCCTGAATCAAATCAGGGTTCATGGTTCAGGTTCGTTTCACTGCAAATTACATCCGCCCTCTCTCTGCTTACCAAAACTCTCCGGAGATTCGTCCCTCTGGCCAGAAAAGATGATTTAGGGTCTTTATCTGAGAATTCAACACTATGGGGGAAATCTGCCTAAGTGAAACCATGCTTGAACGATTGACCGATGAACTTCAGCGGGCAACCCGTGCCAGTTCAAAAAACTGCCAAGCTGTGGCACAACGAATCATGGATGAGGCGATTCGGATTTGTACTGAAAGTCGGCGGATTCAGTCTTCCGGTGACATTGATACTTGGACGTCAACTCTTGCTCAGCACCGATTGCAACAATGTTTGAGATATTACAAACTGGGTTCCCGTCAGGGTTCACTTGAATTACATAGTACCTTGAGCGCAATTATTTATCGCTATGTCACTCCCCCACAGGTTCAATCTAGCTATCCGGCGCGATTGGAACTGATTCGAGACTTTTTACAGAGTTTTTACGTCGAAACATTAAACGCATTTCGCAAGGAGGCGCAGGTTCCCCCGACCTATCGCCCTCAGACTCTATTGGAATTGTCAGAATACATGGCCTTTACAGAACGCTATGGCAAACGACGAATTCCTCTGGCACGAGGCCGGAGCCAACAGCTAATTATTCTCAGGGCACAGACCTTTTCCCAACAACAGCCCAAGGAAGCCTTTGTCGATCTTGACCAAGCGGCTGAAGGGGTAAGTCAAGATTCAGAACAGGGATGGAATGATTCTTCGATGCAGCAGGTGAGGACGGCGATGACGATGGCCGAAACCAATGAGCCGGATCTGAACTCTTTACGCCAGCATGTGATTGAAGAATTGATTGCCTATTTGGAAGAAAATAAACAGCAGGATTGTGCTGACTATTTTGTACTAAGATTACAAGACCTACCGACTCGAGAAATCGAGGAAATTCTGGGTCTGACCCCGCGTCAACGAGATTATCTGCAGCAACGATTCAAATATCATTTGTTGCGGTTTGCTCTGGGTCATCGTTGGGAGTTGGTGCATCAATGGTTAGAGGCCGACTTGGATCACAACCTGGGGCTTACTCCCCATGAGTGGCAGACTTTTCAAGCGGAACTCAGCCTAGAACAAGAGCATCTGCTAAGCTTAAAGCAACAAGAGAGGTCTGACGCAGAGATTGCTCAGGTTTTAGGCTGCAAGGTAACTCAAGTGCAAAAACGATGGTTTAAACTCCTGGAATTGGCTTGGGAGATTAGAAATCGTTCAGTGTCCGGAACAGGGACATCTACTGATGAATAACAGAATAAATCCCGATGATCAGTCAATCGAGCGTCAGCTGATGGATAGGCCAGTCCAGCCTTCTATCCCGACTGAATCAAAGGATCTTGAAGATCGTTTACTAGGTGAAAGTTCGTTGGATGACAACTTGACCGAACACAACTTGTCAAATAACGACTTATCTCAAAATGATCTAGAAACCGAAGCGCTGGAATGGGAAGAACTTGATCCTTTAGAGTCAGAGGAGATTGCAACTTCCTGCCATCAGAGTCAACCGTTTACAGTGGGAGAAATACCAACCGTGAAAAGTCGATTTGAAGCAATTCTTAAAAGTCGGCTCAAGGCTGAAATCCAAGCCGACCCGCCTGTGTTTCCCTGGGAAACTGGCGCAGCCTACACTACTTATCTAGACGTTCTGCCAGAAGAACAAGTTCCTGGTACGAATCTCTGGGCAAGCCACCGTCAAAATCTACGCTGGTCTGCATCCTTGCCTGAGACAGTTTTTGCCCAATTGCTGACTCCTTGTCAGACTGTCCTGCAATCTTCTCTCAGAGAAGGTGCAAAGTTGGTCAAAGCTGTTGAAGACTTAATCTCTGGTTCACCGGAATCCTTAGATGAACTCGCAGGTTTGGTTGCCCTAGGCCCAGCTCGCACCGCTCCGTCACCCTTCCAACCCCAGTACGAGGAAGCAACCGCTGATCAACAGACGGTGATTTTGCTCCTGGCCGCTCAGGAGATCATGCATGCCCTCACTTTAGATTGTGTATTGGGGGGTGCTGTTGTGGAACAGAAGTGGGGAACTGCCATGGGCGTTTTGACCATCGAAGCAGAGTACGTTCAGGAATCCTGTGGAACCGTGCTTAAGGTTCTGGGTTCCCTACCGGATGGGGGTCGTCTACTCCTAACCGGAGAAGGAACTGAAACGGTAGCCCAGCGCGACGAATCAGGTTATCTGAAGCTAGAGTTGGTAGATCCGCAACCCGGTCAAGCCTATCGTCTGAATGTGCTATTCCATGCTGAAACCCAAAACCCTCTGAGCTTTGTGGTTCGTCCCGACAAACTCTAGGATTTGCTGCAGGTTCGGTGGCTGAGTCTAGAAGAGATCGGTTAAAGTATCCTAAAAGTATTCCTTAAGGATCTTTTCTCCACCTCATCTTTGGAAGCACCGTCCCAATGGATATTCCCATTGTCAGGCAGATCCAGCATCGGATTGCAACTTCTCCAACTCCCAAGGCTGAAGACTCCATTTCTCTTAGAATTGCGGTTCAGCTCTTGGTGGTCGTGGGAATCCTTGCAACGGATATCGCGATTGAAGAGCCGCTGAATCTCTGGGCTATTCCCGTAACAATCCTTGGGGCAGTCTGGAGTTGGTTCAGCCGTCGTCGCCGCAACGTGCCAGTCAAGTTTTGTATTGCCATTGGTATGCTGGTGGCACTGGGTGCATTCTTCGGAAGGCTAGTGGGAGAATTAAACGATACGCGAGTCGCCCTAGCCGGACTCTTGATTCATTTACAAGTACTACATAGTTTCGATTTGCCGCGCCGTCAGGACTTGGGCTACTCAATGGTGATTGGGTTGATTCTGATCGGCGTTGCGGGAACCGTAAGTCAGACCCTCACCTTTGGCCCGATTATCCTGGTCTTTTTGGCAGTATCTCTGCCTGCGTTGGTTCTGGACTACAGATCCCGTTTGGAGTTGTCCCAGCGACCAAACTTCAGGCGCAAGCAGCCATCGCAAAGGGTCAAGTCTGCAGGTCTGAATCTCAAGTTTTTAGTTTCTAGCTTTCTAGCGATAGTGGCCTTGGGGCTAGCGATTTTTGCCCTGATGCCCCGTCTACCCGGCTATCAGCTGCGTTCCTTTCCTGTGAGTTCCCCCTTGGAAATACCCGAGGGGGAATTTGACACCAGTCAAGTTTTTAATCCGGGCTATGTTTCAGGTGGAGAAGGTGATGGAGCAGGGGACGGAGATGGGAATCGAGGTCGCAGTCCTCGTTCTGGCCCAGGAGAGCTGAACTCTACCTTCTACTATGGCTTTGACACCCAAATTAACCAAAACCTACGGGGGCAGATGCAACCCCAGGTGGTGATGCGGGTGCGCTCCCAGGCTAGGGGGTTCTGGCGAGTTGTGGCCTTTGACGAATACACAGGTCAGGGCTGGAAAATTTCCCGCAATGACAAAGCCTTCGAGCTGCGACGACCCCAGTGGACATATCAATTCCGTCTGTTGTCACCCATCACCATGGCGGAAACCCGCGAGATTATTCAGAGCTACACAATCATTTCTCAACTGCCCAATCTGTTGCCTGCAATGCCCTGGGCAACGGAGATTTATTTCCCCACTGAAGAACTCGCAATTGATCCGGAGGGAACGATCCGATCTCCCCTTGAACTGCGAGAAGGATTAACCTATACCGTTGTATCTAAAGTTCCCTATCGCAACCGAACCGATCTCAGACAAGCCTCAACCGATTACCCTAAAAAGATTCAGCAAAATTACCTAGAGGTTCCACCTGCGATTCGGGACAGGGTACGACAGAAAACGGAGGAGATTCTAGAGAATGTCAATCGGGTGTCGCAAAAGGATATTCCCCTCACATCACCCTACGAAAAGGCACTCTTTTTAGCCCAATATTTAAAGCAAAATCCTCTATACAAACTAGAAGAGGCTCCTCCCTTTTTGCAGGAAGATGAGGATTTGGTGGAAGCTTTTCTGTTCGGCTATCGGGAGAGTCCAGAAGGCACAACGGTGACGGGTGGGTATCCGGATCACTTTGCCACTGTATTAACCATTATGCTGCGGTCAATTGGCATCCCAGCTCGGTTAGCTGCCGGATTTGAACCCGGAGAATTCAACCCCTTCACCGGACTGTATATCGTTCGGAATACAGATGCCCATGCCATCACAGAAATTTATTTTCCTGAATATGGCTGGTACAGCTTCAATCCAATTCCAGGCATGGACTTGCTGCCACCCTCCATCGAAGAAAACCAAACCTTCAGTACCCTACGGGCCTTCTGGAACTGGGTAGCAGGTTGGTTACCTTCCCCTGTCACGAATATACTACAGACTTTGTTCCGGGGTATTGTCGTCAGTTTGTTCCGTGGGATTCGTTGGTTCTTTGGCCTGTTTTCCCAGGGATGGCTAGGGGCTTTGACGGGGTTGATTGCTCTGACTGGCATCAGTTTCCTTGGCTGGCTGGGGTGGGATGGCTGGCGCAGTTGGCGATATCAACGTTGGTTGTCTAAGTTGCCCTCAGAGGAAGGGTTGTACCAGCAAATGTTGCAAGCTCTGGCAATCCAGGGCTATCCCAAACCTGCGGCTCAGACGCCATTAGAGTATGCTCAGACCATGAAAGATCGTCAACCCGTTGATGAGGCAGAAGTCATTGATGAAATCTCCCAAACCTATGCTCGTTGGCGTTATGGGGGCAAGTCAGCGAATTTACAGCAACTCCGACAACTGGTGAAGAACCTGAAAACTGCTCAATTCAAGCGTCTCAAAAACAAGCGATTGCGATAGGGTTGCTCAGCATCACAGATTTCCCGAATAAGTTTCTCTAACAATATTCTTGAACAGACATCAATGTTTGACATTTAGTCGCTCAATTGAGGTGACAATTTTGTCATATCGAAAGTCCTCAATCCATTCCGTCAAAGTGTCAGATAAGGATTGTTGACCTTCTGGGATTTGATCCATCAACTGTCGAACCGACGAATGACTACAGGTCAATGCTGCGTCATATAGAGCTTGTAGCCATTCAGATGGCATCTGCCCTAGCGCTGATGTGTCGATATTAGATAGCGCAAACGTGTTCGTAGGAAATACCCCTTCATTTAAATGACCATTATTATCGGAGTCAGCATAGAGATATTGAATTCCCAGGGACTTTTGGATTATTTCCAGTAACTCTTTTCGATCAAAGGGCTTACGGATAAAATCATCGAACCCGGCGGATAGAATAGAAACCCTTTCCTCTTCAAAAACACTAGCTGTGACAGCAATCATCATGGTTTCTGTTCCTCGAGGCATTGACCTAATTTTCTGAGCGGCTTTCGAACCATCCATTTCAGGCATCCGAATATCCATCAAAATCAAATCGGGTTTCTGCTTAGACCATAGGGTTATGACCTCCTTGCCGTTACTCGCTTCCAATAGCTCAAAACCCATCGGATTCAGGATTTGAAATACAAGCTGGCGATGGTTCGTATTATCGTCAGCAATCAGAATACGAGGCTTTGGTTGCTCGGCTAAAATTCCAATGATTTGCTTGGCAGCCGCCTGCAACTGTGAGCGGACAGATGACATTACTGGAATACTAAAGGTAAAGCAACTGCCTCGACCCAACCGACTATTAATCTGAATTTCTCCTCCCATCAGTTGAACCAGTCTTTGACTAATGGATAAACCTAAGCCCGTGCCTTGCTGAGAGTTGACTCCAATCTCCGTCTGGTAAAACGCTTCAAACAGCCGACTCTGTTCATTTAATGGAATGCCAGGGCCTGTATCCTTCACCCTGAAGCTAATCCATTGTGTATCAGGAGTCTCTGCAAGCTGGGTTGGGTGCAGCTCAACTTGCAGGGTAACCGTCCCTGCTTTGGTGAACTTAACTGCATTTCCCACCAGATTAATCAACACTTGCCACAATCGACTATCATCGACCTGAACAAATCTGGGTAAGCCTGGCTCAATTTGAAAGATTAGTTGCAGGTTTTTGACGGTAGCCTTTAACTGAAATAACTCTTTGACACTCTCAATCAGGCTATAGAGATCAGTGTCTCTTTTCCGTAGATCAATATATCCTGCATCAATTTTCGAAAAATCCAAGACATCGTTAATCAGACTCAGTAAATGTTTCCCTGACTGATTGATTGTATGAATAAAGCCGAGACTTTGGGATGACAGATTGGTGTCACCTGCAACTAGCTGAGTAAATCCCAGAATGGAGTTTAGAGGGGTTCTCAATTCATGGCTCATACTGGCCAGAAATCTACTCTTGGCTTGACTCACCGCTTCAACCGCAGCTAATTGTTCTGGTGTTTTTAAAGAGAGAAAGCGGGGTAGTAAAGTGGCCAATTCTAGGGCGGTGTAGCAGGAGATTAGGGCAGTGAAAGCTCTTTCGATTCCTGATAACCAATAGGCTGGATACCAGAGGGTGTAGATATCCATCAGGTGTCCCACACCGCAGGAGATAATAAACAATCCAAACAAAACAAAAACCCTGGAAAAGGGTACATTTTTCTGACGATAGACAAAGTAGATCAACATGGCTGGAATGGAGAAGTAGGCGATCGCAATTAACAGATCGCTGACAACGTGTAATCCAACCAGAGAGGTTTGCCACAGATAACAATGACCATGGGGAATATAGCGGTGAGGGAAAAATATACTTTGAACAAACTGCCACATAATTTCTACGAAGGAAGCTTCGGCGATGAAGTATAGACCAGAGCGTGTGAAGATGCCCAAAAATCAAACTATCGGGAAGATTAGTCAGTCTGTGAAAGTTACAGAATTTCGGAAAATCTTTTGAATCTGACATAGACCCCTTGATCTAGTTTACATAGCAAGTCTAGTAATTTTAAAACGATTGACAGAGCATACATCTTTCTGTAAGGCAGCATTCAAGTTGATTTTTGAGAATCAAAAGTGAAGTCATTCAAACAAAAAGGGGTAAGGTTGGAAACCTTACCCCTTTTATCGCAGCAGTTCTAACTAGAAATTTCTAGCTGCCCATTCTAACCCAGAACAGCCGTGACATAATCCACCGAAATCTGTAGGTACTCGCTCAAAACAGTTGTTGCTTGATGAGTAATGGGTAGACTGTCCACAACCATCCCTGCACACAGCAACATCATGTACAGAATCGAATACTTAAACAATGACCGCGCCACCTGTTGATCTTCTGGAGTTTGGAGCAACTGCCAGGCCTTTTGTAGAAAGATAATCCCCAGCCACAGGGCAATTCCAGCGTAGACCAGACCGCTAGCGTGGAGCGGATAGACGAGGAGGAATGTTGTCGGAACCAAAATTAAGCTGTAAATCCAAATTTGCTTTGCTGTGGGTTCCTCTCCAGCAATAACCGGCAGCATCGGAACCCCGACCTCCTTGTATTCATCCCGAATCATAATGGCCAAGGCCCAGAAGTGGGGGGGTGTCCAGAGGAAAATGATCACAAATAACAACCAGGCGGCCCAACTGAGTTCGCCCGTAACCGCAGCCCAACCCACAAGGGGGGGAATGGCTCCGGCTGCCCCACCAATCACAATATTCTGGACACTGTGGCGCTTGAGCCAGTGGGTATAGATTGCAACGTAGAACACAATTCCCGCCATTGCCAACAGTGCGGCCAACAGATTAGCAAACACCGTTAACAGCGTGAATGAGGCCAGCGTCAGAACGGTAGCAAAAATGATGGCATCTCTGGACTTAACTCGACCAGAAGGAATCGGTCTCCAACGAGTCCGCTCCATGATGTAGTCAATATCGCTATCGTAGATACAATTGATCGTATTCGCAGCACTGGAGGCTAATGTTCCTCCTAACAGGGTAACGACCAACAGCATAGGATCAACTTCACCCTTCGCTGCCACCCACATTCCCGCAGCTGTGGTAATCAATAGCAATAAAATAATCCGAGGCTTCGTGAGCTGATAATAGCTCTGAATCACCTGGAGCAAGTTGTCGTGACGACGAGATGCCGTTGTCGTGATCGCATTTTGCATAGGATTTTTTCAGATAAGTTTTCTAGAAAGATTGATCCGGTGGAGCAGTTGAATTCAAACGGCAGCAGTTTCTTGCGCAGAAGTTTAGTCGAGAAACCTTCGCAACCTCTGCCTTAGCGCTTTAATCAACGAGGGTTGACTGCTGATAACTTAGACCCCTGTTGCTCGCGCCAAGCCAGAACCGTAAAAGCAACCAAAGTTCCTAAGAGCGCAGCTCCGACCGCCTGATGCGCAACGGTTAAAGGTTCAACCTGAAGGTGCAGACGAAACGTTGCAACTCCCAGAACAACCTGGGCGACCAGCCAAAACCCAGCCCAGTTTGCTAGCGATCTGAGCTGAGGATGGAGCGCGGAGGTTCGCCAGGCCATGAGAACAACAATCAGAGTTGCTAAGCTTGCCGGAACCACTCCCACAATATGACTATTCATCACGCGGCAGAGCTGAGTTCCACTCAAGCATTGATGGAGCGCCCACCGAGACGCCACCAATCCGCCTAAAATGCTCTGCAAGTAGACTAGAATCACTGCTCCCAATCCAACCCAGGGTAACTTACCTGCATTACCAATCCTCTGATAGGGCATTAAGCAGCAACCGAGCACCAGCAGCGTACAGAAAAACAGCAATGCTGTTCCCAGATGAGCCGTCACGATATCAAACCGCAGCAATTCCGTAACGGTTAGACCTCCAAGGGCTCCCTGAAACACAACCAGGCATAGGGCAAGCAGCGACCCCCAGGGTAACCACTTGGGGAGTTGTGGTCGATACCACCAGCACAGCCCTACCAGATAAATTGTGCCAAATCCAATGAGAGAAGCATCCAAGCGATGAAACCACTCCAGAAAAACCCGAAGATTCATCTGAGCCGTGGGAACCAGCTTCCCGTAACACAAGGGCCAGTCGGGGCAGGCTAGACCCGCATTCATCACTCGTGTAGCGCTGCCTACTGCCATCAGCAGCAAAGTCGCCCCACAGAGCTTCCAGATGAGACGCACAACCCGAACGCGAGGCTGAACTGAATTTGGAGCTTCTATTGATGAACCAATAAATGTATCTGTCATGGAGTCAGTCATTAAATCCGCTGTCAAGGGTTTATTTCTTGTCTCAAGATTGACTGCGCCAACCGATTCAATCCCTCACCCTCTACGATAACGGTGGAATTAGAACATGGACGGAGTTTTAGAAAGTTTTCGGATTTTTGCAAAATGACGAAGATATGTTACAAGCCTTAGAGCCAAACCTTAAGAAAAACTTTATTCTTCAGCCAGCAATCAGAATCTAGAAGATTTTTTTAAAACCAAACCTGTTTCCACAAGATGCCTTCTAAAATAGATAGAATTATGTTGAAAGCTCAGATGGAAGAAATCTTTGAAAAGAGATACACTGTCGATTGGGGCATATTCGAGTCCATAGGGCAAGAGTAGTGGTTACGGGCTTGAGACGATATGCACCCTTTGTTAATCCCCAGCTAATGCCCGACTTTTCCACAGACAAAAGCTATGAATTAACTCTGTAATTTCTGACTGCTATCAACATATTTTATTAAGGAGGAATTTGTGAACATTCCAAACTCAATTTGGACGCTGATTATTGGGATTATCATTACAGTTGCAAGTCTCTGGTACGGGCAGAATAGTCATTTGACACCGATTGCTGCCTCTGCTCAGGCGGCTGAGTATGACACTCTGTTCAAAGCACTATTGACCATCGGCTTTGGCTTGACGCTGTTGGTTCAAGGGATTTTAGTTGTCTGTTTAATTCAGTTTCGTCGTCGTAAAGGAGATGACTCTGATGGCCCACCAATTCATGGCAACATTCCCTTAGAAATTCTCTGGACAGCGATTCCTGCCGTTATCGTTTTGGCGATTGGCATTTACAGTTTTGAGATCTATACCCAGATGGGTGGGCTAGACCCGATGGTCTCCGGTAGCGGCGCAATGGCACATCATCATGGTTCAGGAACAGCGATCGCTGCCTCCCTATCTGATGAACCCCAGACCGCAGAGCCGGTTCAGGTCGCTTTGGGAATTGGCGCTGCCCCTGACCGAGAGGGAACTGCGGCGGATGTCGTGGTGGACGTTACAGGTCTGCAATATGCCTGGCTATTTAACTACGAAGGTAGCGGCATCATGACTGGAGAACTTCACGTTCCTGTGAATCAGGATGTTCAGTTGAAGATCACAGCCCAGGACGTACTCCATGCTTTCTGGTTACCGGAGTTGCGGCTTAAGCAAGATGCGATTCCAATGCAGACTACAGAATTGCGCTTCCGGGCGACACGGGAGGGAACTTACCCGGTAATCTGTGCTGAGCTTTGTGGTGGCTACCACGGTGCGATGAAAACCCAGATGATTGTGGAATCGGCTGAAGATTACGCGGCCTGGGTGGAGTCAAATACCGTCGCTCAAGGAACTCCTGCTGAGCCGATGGAAGTTGCAGTAAACCCGTCTGATCTGTCTGATGCGGAGTTTCTGGCTCCCTACGGTGACGAAGTAGGAGTCGCTCCGGATCTACTGGCCCAGCTTCATTCTGACCGTAAGTAGAGTCAGAGGCTTCGATTCTTCATTTCCGTTCAATTCATTCAAGACGTTTCGTAAATATGTCACAAGTAATAGACCAAGCAACGGCCCATCACGGCGCTGAAGCCCACGAAGAAGAGCGACGCTGGTGGCATTACTTTACCTTCAGCACCGACCACAAAGTGATTGGGATTCAATATCTTATTACTTCCTTTGTGTTTTTCTTGGTGGGGGGAACCCTGGCGGGATTGGTTCGAGCAGAACTCGCGACCCCCGATCCTGATATTGTCAGCCCTGATGTCTACAACAGCCTGTTCACGGTTCACGGCACAGTCATGATCTTCTTCTGGATTGTGCCCGCTGGAGCGGGATTTGCCAACTATGTTCTACCGCTGATGATCGGTGCGAAGGATATGGCCTTCCCCCGATTGAATGCAGTGGCGTTCTGGCTGATTCCTCCGGCTGGAATTCTGCTATTGCTCAGCTTTTTGATTGATGCGCCCCAAGCTGGATGGACGTCCTATCCACCGCTGAGCTTGGTAACTGGCAAGGTAGGAGAAGAGATCTGGATTCTGAGCCTACTGTTGTCCGGAACTGCCTCGATTCTGGGTGCGGTTAACTTTGCCATCACTATTTTCAAGATGCGGGTTCCCGGCATGACCCTGAATAAAATGCCACTGATGTGCTGGGCGATGATTGCCACCTCAGCTCTGATCTTGCTCTCAACGCCCGTCCTGGCCTCAGCTCTGATTCTGCTCTCCTTTGATCTGCTAGCTGGAACAAACTTCTTCAACCCAGCAGGGGGAGGAAATCCGGTGGTTTACCAGCATATGTTCTGGTTTTATTCCCACCCAGCGGTTTACATCATGATTTTGCCCTTCTTCGGGGTGATTTCTGAGGTGATTCCAATAAACTCTCGCAAGCCGATTTTTGGTTATCAAGCGATCGCCTATTCTAGCTTGGCCATCAGCTTCCTGGGATTGATTGTTTGGGCCCACCACATGTATACCAGTGGCACACCGGGTTGGCTACGAATGTTCTTCATGATTGCCACGATGGTAATTGCTGTCCCCACTGGAATCAAAGTGTTTAGTTGGTTGGCGACCATGTGGGGCGGAAAATTGCGACTCAACAGCGCCATGTTGTTCGCGATGGGCTTTGTTTCTACCTTCATGATTGGTGGGGTCACGGGAATTATGCTGGCCTCTGTTCCCATCGACATCCATGTTCACGACACCTATTTTGTGGTTGCTCACCTGCACTACGTTCTCTTCGGGGGTTCAGTCTTTGGAATCTATTCTGGAATCTACCACTGGTTCCCAAAAATGACTGGACGTATGGTGAATGAAACCTGGGGTCGAGTTCACTTCGTACTCACCCTGGTCGGTGCAAACTTAACGTTTATGCCGATGCACATTCTGGGGATTCAGGGAATGCCCCGACGGGTGGCAATGTACGATCCAAAGTTTGCCGATTTGAATCTGCTCTGTTCAATTGGAACGGCAATTCTGGCAGTGTCTACCTTTCCCTTCCTCATTAACATCGTTTGGAGTTGGGCTAGAGGGCCATTAGCACCTGCAAATCCCTGGGACGCTCTAACTCTGGAGTGGATGACTTCTTCCCCGCCACCAATTGAGAACTTTGATCAGACTCCCGTTTTGGTCACTGGCCCCTACGATTACGGGATGAAGCGGACATTGGCGATCCGCAAACGATTGAAGCAGTTGGCTGGCTCGCTGGCGGCTGCGAAGCCCCAGGGAATTCCGGTGGCGGAAGCTGGTTCCTCAGCATTATTAGGCGAGGATTAATCGTCCTTAATTCATTTTTTGTCCTTTTACTTACGGTTAGACGTTCATGCAAAGTTCAGCAATTAACGATTCTCAAACCGTTCCCACCTATCAGGCCGTGGTGGCCCACGACGAACACACCGAGGAACATCAGGATCTTCGGATGCTGGGGGTTGTGGTCTTCCTGATTGCCGAAAGTATGATCTTCCTGGGGATGTTCGTGGCGTACTTGATCTATCGTACAGGTGCAACCGTTTGGCCCCCGGATAATATTGAGCGGGAACTTCTACTCCCTGGAATTAATACTCTCATCCTAATTTCCAGTAGCTTTGTGATGAATCGCGGTGCAGCGGCCATCAAGAAGGATGATAATTCTGGAT
Organism: Microcoleaceae cyanobacterium; assembly: GCA_050331715.1. GTDB lineage: Bacteria > Cyanobacteriota > Cyanobacteriia > Cyanobacteriales > Microcoleaceae > JBHJGO01. The sequence continues at coordinate 19,830 of JBHJGO010000138.1, read as the reverse complement.
TGCAATTCTGGTATTTGTTAACTGCACTGATGGGAATCACTTTCTTGTGCGGCCAGGTCTACGAATACTCCAATCTAGAATTTGGCTTGACCACCAATATCTACGCCAGCTCCTTCTACGTATTGACAGCATTTCACGGAATGCACGTTACCTTTGGAGTCCTGCTAACTCTGGCAGTCCTCTGGCGCAGTCGTCAGAAGGATCACTATTCTTCCGAGTCCCACTTTGGCCCAGAAGCCTCTGAGCTTTACTGGCACTTCGTGGACGTGATCTGGATTGTTCTGTTTGTGCTGCTTTATTTGTTGTAGAGTTGCTTGGCAGTAAGTGAAGACTTTTTTGCTTTTGTCTAGATTCTTGGGAGATAGAACTTAGCCCTGACGGTTGTCAAAGTCCTATCACTCTACCAAATACAAGCCTCCTCTCATCCAGGGGAGGTTTGTTTGGTATCTACCGCAGTCTGGTGGTCTGCCCCTAAAAGCGACTCGGAATGGATTACACTAAATAACTAATACTTACAATTTAAGGTTTAACAATTTTAAGTTACACCTTGTCCAGCTTTAGGATGATTACTTTCTTCATTGGAAGGAGTTTCAACATCTGGAGTTGGCCACAGGTGAAAATTCAAGTTCAAGGTTTTAGGTTTGTAAATTTGCCATGTTAAAAGCTCTCCTGGGTGATCCAAACGCACGAAAGTTAAAAAAATATCAGCCCTTGGTCGTTGACGTTAATGTCTTGGAAGAGGAGACACAGGCCCTATCGGATGAGGAACTCAAGGCCAAAACAGGAGAGTTTAGGCAGAAATTAGAAAATGCTGACTCTCACGAAGAACGAGAGCAAGTCCTGGGTGAGATTTTGCCAGAAGCCTTCGCAGTTGTACGGGAGGCCAGTCGGCGAGTTCTCGGTATGCGTCACTTTGATGTCCAGCTTCTAGGGGGCATGGTGCTTCACAAGGGCGAGATTGCTGAGATGAAAACGGGGGAAGGAAAAACCCTGGTTGCGACTCTGCCCGCCTACCTGAACGCCCTTTCTGGTCACGGTGTTCACGTTGTAACTGTTAACGATTACCTGGCCCGACGTGATGCGGAATGGATGGGGCAAGTCCATCGTTTTCTGGGTTTGACGGTGGGACTAATTCAGCAGGGTATGACCCCGGACGAACGGAAGAAGAACTACGCCTGCGATATTACCTATGCGACCAATAGCGAAATTGGTTTCGACTATTTGCGGGATAATATGGCGACCTCAATGGAGGAAGTAGTGCAACGCCCGTTTAACTTTTGCATTATTGATGAGGTGGATTCGGTGCTGATTGATGAAGCGCGAACCCCTCTGATTATTTCTGGTCAAGTTCAGCGACCCAGTGAGAAATACATTCGAGCCTCTCAGGTTGCAGCCGCGCTACAGAAAGAGGAGGAACATTACGAAGTTGATGAAAAGGCCCATAATGTTTTGATGACGGATGAGGGCTTTGCCAGAGCTGAAGAGTTGCTTGGGGTGCAGGATTTATACGATCCAAATGATCCCTGGGCTCACTTTATCTTCAATGCTTTGAAAGCCAAAGAGCTGTTTATCAAAGATGTGAAATACATTGTTCGTAACGAAGAGGTGGTGATTGTAGATGAATTCACCGGGCGTATCATGCAGGGGCGGCGCTGGAGCGATGGCCTGCATCAGGCAATTGAAGCTAAGGAAAGAGTCGAAATTCAGCCCGAAACTCAAACATTAGCAACGATTACCTACCAGAACTTCTTCCTGCTCTATCCCAAATTATCAGGTATGACAGGGACGGCCAAGACGGAAGAGGCAGAATTTGAGAAAATTTATAACCTTCAGGTCAGCATCATTCCTACCAACCGTCCTAGACAACGGCACGATTTTCCCGATGTAGTTTACAAAACCGAAGATGGTAAGTGGAATTCCGTCGCGGATGAATGTGCCGAGATGCACCAAATTGGTCGCCCGGTGCTGGTGGGAACCACTAGCGTCGAGAAGTCAGAACTGCTATCTCACTTGCTCCAGCAGCGTCAGATCCCCCACAACCTGCTGAATGCCAAGCCCGAATACGTTGAGCGGGAATCTGAAACCGTTGCCCAGGCTGGTCGTAAAGGAGCGGTGACTATCTCCACCAACATGGCCGGACGCGGAACCGACATTATTCTGGGTGGAAATGCGGAATACATGGCACGACTGAAATTGCGAGAGTATTTGATGCCTCGTATTGTGAAGAAAGAAGAGGACGAGCGGGAACTGGCAATTCCCAGAGCCATGGGTGGCAAGCGGAAGAATGCCCAAGGATTTTCCCTGGACAAAGACAAGAAGCAGAAAACCTGGAAGGTGTCCTCTGAGATTTTCCCGACTGAGTTATCTGGTGGAACCGAGAAGAAACTGACTGAGGCGGTTGAATTTGCAGTGGCTCAGTACGGAGAGCGCAGTCTGCCGGAACTGACAGCGGAGGATAAGATTGCGATCGCCTCAGAAAAAGCCCCCACCAGTGATCCGGTGATTCAGCGTCTACGGGAAGTTTACAACCTGATCGTGTCTGAATACGAACAATTCACTGATCGGGAACACGATGAGGTGATTGAGGCCGGGGGACTGCATGTGATTGGCACAGAACGCCACGAATCACGGCGAATTGACAACCAACTGCGGGGACGGGCCGGTCGTCAGGGTGACCCTGGTTCCACGCGATTTTTCCTCAGTTTGCAGGATAACCTGTTGCGGATCTTTGGCGGTGATCGAGTTGCAGGATTAATGGAAGCCTTCAAGGTTGAGGAGGATATGCCGATTGAATCCGGCTTACTGACTCGTTCGCTAGAGAACGCCCAGCGAAAGGTGGAAACCTACTACTACGATATTCGGAAGCAGGTCTTTGAATACGACGAAGTGATGAATAACCAGCGACGAGCCATCTATGCTGAGCGACGTCGAGTATTGGAAGGACAGGACTTGAAGGAACAGGTGATCAAGTACGGTGAGCAGACCATGGAGGACATCGTCAATGCCTACATCAACCCCGATCTTCCTTCAGAGGAGTGGGATTTGGAAGCTGTAGTTTCCAAATCGAAGGAGTTTGTTTATTTATTAAAGGACTTGAACGCTGACCAACTGATTGACCTGAACGTTGAAGAGATTATTACCTTTCTGCAAGAACAATTGCGCAATGCCTACGACATCAAGGAAGCGCAAGTTGAAAGTCTCAGACCGGGTCTGATGCGGGAAGCGGAGCGATTCTTCACCCTGCAACAAATTGATACCCTCTGGCGGGAGCATTTGCAACAGATGGATGCGCTGCGGGAATCGGTAGGTTTACGCGGTTACGGTCAGAAAGATCCCTTGATTGAGTATAAGCGGGAGGGATATGAACTGTTCCTCGACATGATGACGGATATTCGTCGAAATGTAATCTACTCCATGTTCCAGTTTGAGCCTCAGCCACAGGCGGTTGCTTAGGTGGTCATGGGTCATTGGTCATTTGTGTCTCTGCGGGTTAGGTTGCCTGTCTCCTTGACCTGTTCAGTTGCATAAACTGACAACAGCCGCCTTTCCAGATTGGATGAGATCCTGTTCGCAAAATAACTTAAGATTTAAGTGAGTATATACTCTTATCGTCTTCGATAGAGATCTCGATAAAGGTCTTCGGTGTGTTTTCTGGTCTACTCTATGACTGATGTGATTCAATCTTCAAAACCTGATAGTCCGACAGATTTGGCAGATCTCCGCTCCCAGTTAAATTCGGATATTGAGAAAAATCAGTTGCACGTGGTTCAGTCCCTGGCCCAACTGGGTGAGGGGGGGTGGCAGGAACTTATGCAATTCCTACAGAACAACCTACAAAAAAGCTTTCAGGACAACTCAGCGAGTCTTGTTTTGGGTCGGGTTTACCAGGCGTTGTCTCAGGTTGATGCCCCTCATGTCACCGAATTTCTCCAGAATTACTGTCCCGATGGGGTGGTTCAGCTTCAGTCAGAGGCTCAGGTTGACTACAGTAAACTACAGAATCTCCTGACACAGTCTGACTTTCGAGCGGCTGACAAGCTGACCCTGGAGAAATTGTGCGAGTTGGCTGGGGGTTCTGCGTTGGACAGGGGTTGGATTTATTTTTCTGAGGTTAAGCAGTTTCCGACGGGCGATTTGCAAACGATTGATCGGCTGTGGCGGGTTTATTCCGAGGGTAGATTCGGATATTCAGTGCAGCGTCGATTGTGGTTGAGTGTTGGCAAGAACTGGGAAAAACTCTGGCCAAAGATCAACTGGCGCAAGGATGGAGCCTGGACACGATATCCCCAAGAATTTACCTGGGATTTGACTGCACCGCAGGGACATTTGCCGCTGTCCAATCAATTGCGAGGGGTGAGAGTGATGGAAGCGTTGCTGAACCATCCTGCTTGGTCTGAGAGCTAGTCTGCACAGCCCGACGCGAATTCGTTCATGTTTATCTACGTCGGTTCAGAGTTTAGGTGTGGAAAGAATGACTAGAATCACTTGGCAGCGTTATGACCGCTTAACGGCCTGGAAACAGTGGCTAGGCTGGTTATTCGGAACGCTCATCTTTCTAATTTGTTGGCGAACAATTGCCCAGAAGACCACCTGGGAATTCGTCTGGGATGCGCCGGAACAGGCGAGTCAGTTAATCGGACGAATGTTTCCGCCCCAATGGAGCTATTTGAATCAACTCTGGCAGCCATTGTGGGACACAGTTAATATCGCAACCCTGGGAACGATGTTAGGAGTGATGATTGCTTTTCCAATTTGTTGGCTGGCGGCCCGCAACACTACTCCCCACCCAGCAATTCGGATGATGGCCCTATTCATGATTGTAGTTTCTCGCTCGATCAATTCTCTGATCTGGGCTTTATTACTTGTAGCAATTATTGGCCCTGGAGTACTGGCGGGAATTGTGGCGATTGGACTCCGTTCGATTGGCTTTTTGGGGAAATTATTCTACGAGGCCATTGAAGAGACCGACCAGAAGCCGATTGAAGCTATCACCGCCACCGGAGCTAGCCCTCTGCAAATTCTCGGCTATGGGATTCTACCCCAGGTCTTACCCACATTTGCAGGAGTTAGTATTTTTCGCTGGGACATTAATATCCGGGAATCGACGGTGATTGGCCTGGTCGGAGCCGGAGGACTAGGTATTCGGTTGAATTCTGCTGTGAATTCGCTGCAATGGTCTCAGGCCAGCGTTATCTTTGCTGTGATTTTAGTGACGGTTCTACTGAGCGAATGGGTTTCCAGTGTTTTGCGTCGAAGAATTATTTAAAGACTTTTGGGGTGGATTAAAATTGCTCCCCCTATAGCGTTTTCTTATGATTAATCGGGCGATTTAGTCAATCCCAGGCCATTCTGTTCCGCATAACGATCCATAAATCGGATAAAGCGCTCCCACTCATCCGCACTTCGCATTACGTACTTTGCCTCAATGTCCTCGGGCTTACCATTCACAAACTTTGCTTTCACATCAAAGGTAGATAGTTCACCCTCATTGTCAACCAAATACATTCCAGTAATTTCTTCACCGAAGTCTTCTGCTAGGGCATCGGGTTTAGCGAAGAAGAACCTTGCAGTTCCTTGGCTGCCATCTTTAGAGCGGGTTAACTTGACATCTGGAACAACTTTCTCATCTCTTCCTCTAGCAAATTGAATTGCTGCCATAATCTTGGAGTCAAACCTTAAACAATTGTTAACATTAATTATTATCCCATGTTTGGGGGTTTGCCCAATATGGGAGATTTTTCGGGATAGCATGAGGTTTACCGTCAAAGGCTATCGTCTTTGGTGGGGCGGCGTTGGGCAGTGTACCATTGATACCAGTCTCGTGAACTGCGAATGGCGATCCATAGCAATAGCAAGGCAATCAAGCCTCCTTCTTCAGGAGAGTCTAGGGCAAAAATAACTAAGGCAATGCACAGAAAATCTTGTAACAAAATTGCCCATAGGGGCAAACCTCTCAGGCGATAGAACCAGCCTGCTTGAACCAGTTGGAGGACAAAGGCCAACAATCCACCAATTAATCCTAATAACCCGACCAGCCACAACGGGAGTTCGGTCGTTCGGGCAATGGTTACTCCCATGATCGCTCCAACCACTGGGCTGAAGAAAATCTGAGTAATCTGAAGCACCCGTTGCCCTAGAAGCTGCTTGGAAGCGAATAGTTCAAATAAAGACCAACTGACCAGAACCCCTAGGACAACTTGGGGAGCAAAATAGGACAATAGGGGAACTTGCGACCAGAGGTCAGTGCGCAAAAGGCCGATAATTAGGAGGGGAAGGGCGAGTCTAATCCCTGCTGCTGCTGATGCAGAGAGCGCAGCTAGGAGTTCAATCATAGTCTTTCAATTTGTATACTTACTTCATCTCTGTCAGAGAACACCCAAGTTGACTTAAGTTTAACGCATGGCCCCCTGTGACCAAATAAGTTGTGTCAGCCATTGCCCCAATCTGACGAGCCAGTCCTCCCAGGCGATCGCGAAAGGTTCGACCGATGGGATAGGCCGGAACCACACCCCATCCCGCTTCTTCAGCAACCAGAATAATCTGCCCTTGAGCCTGAGCCAGAACCCTGAGCAGCGTATCCTGAGTGTCATTCCAGGTGTCCTGATCTTGATCCAGTAGATTTGCTAGCCAGGTTCCCAAGGAATCAACCAGTAAACACACTTCCGGTTGAGCAGTATTTTGGAGGGTTGCGGCCAGTTCAACGGGAGCCTCCAATGTTCTCCAGGCTGCGGGTCGTCGTTCCTGATGTTGCTGGATTCGGGTTAGCCATTCTGTATCACTGCCCTCTATCTTAGAAGTTGCGATGTAACATACCGAGTGACCCGAGCGCTTTGCTAAGTACTCAGCCCATTCGCTTTTGCCAGAACGAGCGGGGCCAGTAACCAGAATGATTTGTCGGATCATCAATAACCACTGGCCCTCAGATATTGTAGAATCCCCTCGGCAATGGCCTGGGCCATGCGGCTACGGTTGGCCGGATTGGCCAGGATTGCAGCATCGTAGTCATTGGTCACAAAACCAACTTCCACCAGCGCCGAAGGCATCGCAGTATTCCTCAAAACATAGAACCGTGCTTGTTTTACGCCTCGATTCTCCATCCTGAAGTTCGCCAGAATACTCCGCTGAATATACTGCGCCAAGGTGTAACCCGTTTGATAGTAGAACGTTTCAATGCCACTGGCCCCCCGTCGAGAAGCGGCATTGGCATGAATGCTGACAAACAGGTCTGCCCCCACGCGGTTAGCCATATTGACACGGGGTTCTAGTTCCACAGTGCGATTATCTGTGCGAGTCATAATCGCCTGCACCCCATTCTGCTCTAAAATTTGGGCCACCTGCTGAGAAATCGGCATCACAATATCAATTTCCCGTATTCCTCCCAAGCCAACAGCACCCACATCACTACCGCCATGGCCCGGATCAATCATGACCGCAACCCGACCGTTTCGAATCGGAGGGGGGGCAGGACGGGACGACCCAAGGGGTGGCAAAGGCCAACTCAGGGGTCGTCGAGCAGAAGATTGCCGATTCTGAGAACGGGGCGGAAGTAACGGTTCTAGAGTTCGAGGGCTACTGGCTGTTGAGCGGCCTGTGCCCGGATTAATTGTGGTGGGCGGAACAGGTGGAATCGAGGCTAGATTGAACCCGATTGGGATCACAATTTCGTTAGCACTGGGCTGACTTGGTTGTCCGACTTGTACCCGTGTGGCCGGTTTGAAGAGTAAGGTAAAGGTTTCGGGATCGTCCTGACGAACCTTTGTCCAAACGAGAGGGCCGCCGACTTCCCGTTGAGGCAGTTGCACTTCCTGGCCCAGTTCCGCTGAAAAGAAGGTGATACTGTAGGCTCCTGTGGCCTGATCCCAGCCATGGGTATAGTTCAGCGGTTCATCGGCTTTGATTGTAAAGTAATTTTGATTTTGTAGCTCCACTGACTGGACTGTGGCAAAGGCGCTAGAGGTCTGAATTGCGGGTGGTGTTTTGCCCTGGGGCCAGACTGCAATGCCCCCGGCTGAGGCCCGCGCTTCCCAGTTTTGCTGCGGATTGGGAGTTGTCATCGCAATCCGCACAATCGGAGGAGAATCGGAAAACTGACTGACCCGGCTAATGGCTGCACCGCTGCGACTGGCTCGTTGACCAACTCGCTGGGATTCTGGGGAGAGAGTGGCCCCAAAAATATCCAGGGTCATCCAGTTACCATCCTGACTCTGCTTGAATTCAATCTGCGGCACTTGACCGCTGGTGTAGAGTACAATTCCCTCATCCCGGATTTCCACCGTTTCCACAATCGTTGCAGCCTGAGTAGGAACGGTGCGGGCAGTTGTATTTCTCCGTGAGGGGGTAGGTGAGGAACTTCGGGGGGGAGCTGGAGCAACTGGGGTTGTGGTTCGGTAATTGCCTGAAACGAGTTGTGGTGTCGGCAATTGAACTGTCCATTCGTTAGCAGAAATGCCTCGAAATTTCACCTGTTGAGGATCAAGGGTATAGCCATCGGCTAGCTCAACAACAATTCGGGCTGTTCCGGCATTAAACTGACCAATCCGAATTTCCCGAATTGCGCCGCCCACAGATTGCTGACGGCTGACCTGACCCAGGGTTGTACCTGGCAAATCGATAACCAATCGGGATGGATTGGACAGAAGTTGAGCTTGGGGCTGGACGCCACCTTGCGTTGTGAAGGAGAGTTGATTTTGGTTGGCTTCAAATCGCCAAAATCGCAGTTGTGCTGCTTCTGCTGAAGACGTATAGACAGCAACACTAAGCAGACCCGGTAACAACCACCGCAGAAATTTTGGGTTTCCCATGAGTGAAGAATTAAAAATCAATCGAACCGTTTAGGCTGAAGGGTTAGCTAGGATTGAAGCTAGAGCATCATACCATGAATAGACTCTCGCACTAGATGACAGGTTCAACGGTTGCGGAGTTCCATAGCGATTGAGTCAGTTCCCTGTTGGTAGTTACCCTGTTTGCAACTTCGGTATTTTAGTTGCTAAATTTGCCAGATAATGGCTGAATGTCTTCCTATACAGAATTGCTGCCTGTAATTCCGTAGGGTTTTTCATGAAAGCTTACAGTGTGATGATGAGTGATCAGGATGCCTACCGCTCCTTTAAAAGGAAGCCCATTCAACACTGACAATTCCAGTTGAACCTTAAACATTGAACTTGAGAGAGCAAGGCGAACGTGAAAGAACCAACGCTTTATTACTTTGCTTATGGCTCATGTATGTGTCCCGTTGATTTGAAGCGGACATTTGGAGAGCCAACCCATCACTATGTCATTGGGCCTGCAATTCTTCCAGGCTATCGCATTGGATTCTACCGACATCAGAGACAGCGAAATTGTGGGGCATTGGACGTAGTTTGCGATCCCAAGTCCCATGTTGAAGGTGTCCTATATCAGTTGCCACAACGGTTGATTCATTTGCTGGATGAACGAGAGAGTGTTCGATTCGATTCAGAGCGTCAGATGCATGTTGGCGGGTATCAACCGATTGAAATCAGCGTGATGGTCAAGGGGCAGATTTACACGAATGTTCGCACCTACACCGTGATTGATAAGCTTCAACGGGAAATGGCCCCCAATGATTGGTATTTTCAGGTGGTGATGCGGGGGGCGATTACTTGCGGACTGACCCAGGAATACTGCTGGAAGCTGTTTGAGCACATGCACAACCTGCAACGGCAGTCTACCGTTACAATCTAAGGGGGTTGGCATTTCTATCCTTTAACCCCCGATAACTTCTACTTGGGAACTCTGAACTGAGAACTGTGAACTATGGCGCTTGACGTGGGTGATTTGGCTCCTGAATTTACGTTGCCCGATGCCGAGGGGCAGTCTGTGAGTCTGAGCGATTTTCGTGGACAAACGGTAGTGCTGTATTTCTATCCCCGTGACAACACACCGGGTTGTACCAAGGAAGCCTGCGGATTTCGCGATCGCCATGCAGATTATCAAGGGCGCAACATCGTTGTCCTCGGAGTCAGTACCGACGATGCCAAGTCCCACACCAAGTTCATTACGAAGTATGATCTGCCGTTTAAGCTGCTGTCCGACGACGAGGGCAAGGTGGCAACTGAATATGGCAGCTATGGCTTGAAGAAGTTCATGGGCAAGGAATTCATGGGTGTTTTTCGTCATACCTTTGTGATCGATCCAGAGGGGCGCATTCAAAAAATCTATCGCAAGGTTAAGCCTGAACCCCATGCGGAGCAGGTTCTAGAGGAATTATTGGCTGAGATTTCAGAAGAATAATCATTAAATCCATAGGGTTGAATCGGTATGGTTGAATCTGCGAACAGATTGTGGCAATTTGGTCAGACGGTTCTGGGTATTATCTTTCGCCACCCTGTGACGGGGGTTAGCATTGTGCCGATTACGTCAGAAGGTCAAATTGTTCTGATTCGACGGCAGGATAATGGCAAATGGGCCTTGCCCGGCGGCATGGTGGATTGGGGAGAAGATGTTCCCACTGCCGCCAGCCGAGAACTGCGAGAAGAAACAGGGTTAAACTTGAAAAAAATTGATCGGTTAGTCGGAGTCTATTCTGCCCCGGATCGCGATCCTCGGATACATTCCATCTGCATTTTGGTTGAAGGTCAGGTGGAGGGAGCTTTAGAGGTTCAGGATACTGCTGAAATCATTGAAGTCAAAGCCTTTGACCGCGCACAGATTCCCATTGATCAATTGAGCTATGACTATGCGCGTCAGATTCGGGATTACCTGGCAGGAGCAACGGTGGTTGCTTGATGGACTGCAACGATTTTTCCAAATCACGAAAGTAGGGCTGTCGGGAACCCCACCTGGGCGGGAATCCCACTACCTCTTTCATCAAAACTGACCGTTCCTAGTGAGGTTGATAGGTAACCTCTTGACCGATTCGAGGTCTGCCAAAGCGTTCCCAGGCATTGCCCCCCCGTAGAAACAGTTCAATCCAGCGAACGTCTTTCTCGGTTTCTGCCAATGGCCATCCCGAACTTCCGGGCGCAAAGGCCAAAGTTCCCTCCGGTACTCGAAAGCTGCCGTCAGAATAGACCGCATCACTCACCACATCCCCAACCCGCACCATAATCTTCGTTTCTGGCTGCAAATTCAAGATATCTGACGGAATAGTGGTCTTAATATTGCCGTATCCATCCACCCAACCCACTCGATCTGTAGGAAAGTCAGGAATTTGCTCCGGTAGAATTTCCTCTCCAACTAAACTTTCATCGCCTTTGGCAATGGCAACTGCCGCCTGCGGAAAAACATCACGGGAGCGGAACTGTGATCCTCCCCGCGAGACATTCACCACTCGCATAAACTTTGCCTGATCTTTTATGAAAGACAAGGTATAGCCTGCTAAAACACCGACAACCTGAACACCATTCGGAAGGAGGGCATAGGTGAGGCCCTCTCCTTCATTGTCCCGCCGTGCTTCTGGATCGTCCTGACGGGGAGCGCAGTTGTGATAAATCAATCGTTGAGTTGGCCCTGGATTTAACCCCAGTTCTGCAATCCAGAATCCAGTTGCCAGAGTGCTGAAGGGCGGCACTGATAGGCAGTGAATCTGAGCAGTCGGCAAATGCATCATTAAACGCTGGCTTACCTCGCTATAGGCTGGATCACCTGTTCCATAGTCGGCAATTAAATTGATTAACATAGGAAATCATTCAATTCAGCTAACGTCAAATTATTATCCTAGAGCCTACCCCAAGCAGGATCACTTCTGAGGTATACAGAAGCTCAACCGAGTCCACAATAAAGCACGCGATGGAATGCGCAACAAAAGTTAATACTATGTACAAAAATATAAAAACATTCCGTATTTTCTGTGTTTAGATCGAAATAGAGCTGATTATGGGATGTTCACTATGAAAGTCAGCCATTTGCTCAGATCCTATGAGCAAGGGGAGACAGATTTTACCTCTGCCGATTTGAGTGGAGTCGATCTCAGTGGAGCAATCCTGGTCGGCGTCAACTTTTCTCAAGCGAATCTATCCAATGCCAATCTGAGCCGAGCATTTCTCATTCGGGCAAACCTGGATGGAGCCTGTTTACATCGCACCAACTTTAGTTTCGCCAAGATGAATGAGGCAAGTCTCACCAGGACAGATCTGACAAAGTCAGACCTGAGTGGAGCCTTCCTGGTCAAGTCCAGTTTGACCCAAAGTCGGGCAAGCGGAGCAAAACTCTTCGGTGCAAATCTACGCGCCACTACTCTAGCGCAGGTTAATTTCTGTGGTGCGGATTTGCGTGATACCAATTTGAGACAAGCCGATCTAACCCAGGCCAATCTAAGATGGGCCAACCTCGCTCGAACCAAGCTGCATGCAGCTCGATTGAAAGGTAGTCTTTTAACGGGGATCAATCTTGAACGAGCTTGCTTAAATGGGGTTGATCTGAGCCACATGGACTTAGACGGCATCAACCTTAGTGAAGCAAAACTGAACGGCGTAAACCTCAGCCATACTAGTTTAATTGCTTCAAATCTGGCCAGGGCACAAATGCGCTCTGTTTGTTTATTCAATGCCAATCTAACGGGCGCAAATCTGGAGCAAGCCTGTCTTAGGCGCGCTAACCTGGTTTGGGCTCAGGTCAAGCGAACCAACTTTTCTGAGGCTGATTTAACCGATGTGGTCTTCAATGGAACCGACCTCAGAACAGCAGACCTGACCCACGCAACTTTGCCTGAATCTTTTAAGCGATGCCTGGACTTGACGGCTACATATCTGCAACCAGAGCTAGAGAGAACAGAAACGCTAGAAAGACGCAACGGAAGATTGCTGAGTGCTCTGGCAAATTGGACATAACTATGGTCAAATATACACGGAAATCTTTGCGATTCTCTAAATAACTTGTAAAATTGGACACGTTTGCTAAGTCTCAGCTCGGTTGCCACAATGGCTTAGGTTTTTTCTTAAGTTGTAACTGCTGAGGTCAATGGCCAAAAACACCAGGGGTTTACCACTCTTCTTCAACGTTGGCCCGAGCGTATAACGTCTGGCTATGAATATCATTTAAATTATATTGACTTGAGAGTCATGGGATCTTGAGATGTCTTCTGCGATTCGATCAATTTTCATAGGGTTACTGCTTGGCTTAGGCGTCAACAGTTGGGTGTTCCGTTCCACAATCATGCTGGCTCAAACGACAACTCAGCCCCACCAAACGGTTGCTCAAACGATTGCTCAAGCGGGTTCTTCCCTGGGCGTTTTGCGCTCCAGTCAGGCGACGGATTGGGCTCAAGTCGAGCAACGCCTGCAAGCCAGTCGAATTGCTTACACAGTCATTGACCTGGAAACCCTGAGCAACGTTGGTGATTTTCAAGGCGTTCAAGTTCTCTTCCTGCCAAATTTGCTTTCCCTGAAAACTGAACAGGTACAGGTGATTCAACAATGGGTCGAACAGGGGGGAAAACTGATTGTGAGTGGGCCTCTCGGTCAAAAGTCCACTCCCCTGGCGCGACAAATTCTGCGATCGCTGATTGGTTCCTACTGGGCCTTTCCCCTGACTACACCAGCACAACCAAAAGCTCGCCGCAATCGCTGTCGAGAGCAGGTTTGCCGAGATTTGACAGAGTGGTCACCGATCTTGGAGTCTGTCGCTAAGGTTGATGGGGGCGTCCTGATTCCATCGCGATTGGATAGCTATACCGCCGGAACCTGGGCCGGAAGCGGTGGTTCCCCCTCTGTAACTGCGACGGAAACCGCCGTTTATTTTGGCTGGAACTGGGGCAAAAGTGAATCAGCAGAAATCGATACAGCCTGGCTCAGGGCTGCTCTGGGACGAGATTCGGGGACAACCGTGGCTCAAGCACCTGTTAGCAATCAGGGGTCAGCTTATCAGAATTCCACAGCTCAGCCTTCAACAAATTCAAGCAATCAGGGATCGGCCTCTCGAACAGGCAGTTCTTCTGGTAATCAACCCAGCTTCTCGACCGTAACGCCTCCCTCAGTTTCCCGCCCCTCATCTTCTAAGGAGCCAGAACCCTCGCCACCTCAAGGCTCTAGCCGTTCTGATAATGCATCTCGTTCTGATAATGCGTCATCCCGTTCCAGTGCGAACCGCTCTAGTTCGGCCCGTCCCAATTCAACCTCCAGCTCAAGACCTAACCCAGTTCCGATTCCACCTCCGCCCCCAACATCTTCCTCAACCGCTCGACCGTCTGCCCGTCGAATTACAAGCCCGGATCAGACCGCCTACAATCGTTCAGCCGTCCCGGAAAGCTTTATTGATCCCTCGGAACAATCTGCTCCAGCCGGTTTAGAGGTTCAGCCCGGCAATGAACCGATTAGTAATGTGATGGCGAGCGCCATGCGGCAGGAGCTAGTAGATCTGCTAGGACGATTTGAGAATTCTTTGCTCGCAGCCAATGCCGCCCAGGGGCCGGTGAACACTGATACTGCAACAACAGGCCAGCTTATCGCATCGACTCAAGACATTGCGGTGACCAATCATACTTCTGGCTCAGCGTCGGTCAAAGCGATTGAATACGCCCAGGAGGTTTTGAAGACCTTTCCAGAACTGGTGAACCAACAAAATTGGGCCGAAGCCCGCAAGATTTGGTTGGCGGCTCGTCAGCAACTCTGGAGTCATTATCCGGTTGAAGGGCAGCGAGCTGGAGCAGAAATTCGGGCCGTTTGGCTAGACCGAGGAACCATTGTCAAAGCTCGAAGTGAGGCGGGTTTAGCCCAAGTCTTTGATCGGCTAGCTGCTGCGGGGATCAATACGGTTTTCTTTGAAACCCTGAATGCAGGATATCCCATTTATCCTAGCCAGGTCGCACCTGCCCAGAATCCCTTGACCCAGAACTGGGATCCCCTGGCAACTGCAGTTAAACTAGCCCATGAACGGGGCATCGAACTCCATGCGTGGCTGTGGATCTTTGCAACCGCAAATCAGCGTCACAACACAGTTATTGGTCAGCCCACCAGTTATCTGGGGCCGGTTTTGACGGCTCATCCAAGCTGGGCAAATTTAGATATCTATGGACGTACCTGGCATGAGCGCGATCGCAAAGCCTATCTTGATCCGGCCAATCCAGAAGTTCGAGCCTATCTGCTCCGCTTAATTGGAGAAATCACTCAAAACTACGATGTAGATGGCGTTCAACTCGACTACATTCGTTATCCGTTTCAGGATGCTAGTCGTAACTTTACCTTTGGCTATGGAAAAGCTGCCCGTGAACAGTTTCGTCAGGCGACTGGAGTTGATCCGACGCAGATTACACCTCGAAATCCAGCCCTATGGCGAAAATGGACAGACTTCCGAGTCCAGCAGGTGAATCAGTTTGTATCACAGGTGTCCCAATACCTGAACCAAAATCATCCAGAGGTGATTCTGTCCGCTGCGGTCTTCCCCCATCCTGAGCAGGAACGAATCTACAAAATTCAGCAACATTGGGAAACCTGGGCGCAGCAGAATTGGGTCGATCTGATTGTGCCTATGACCTATTCCCTTGATACCAATCGGCTTCAGAGGATTACAGAACCTTTGACCGAAAAGACCCGCATGGGATCAGTGCTGATCACGCCTGCGGTGAAATTGTTAAACTTGCCAGAAATTGTAGCCGTTGACCAGATTCAGGCATTGCGAGATCTACCAACGGGGGGGTACTCCATCTTTGCGGCTGAAACCATCAATGGTACGATTCAGACTTTTTTCCAGCGGACACAGGGCTGTTTCAGACGGTCTGGCGGTGAAAATTCCAACAACTGTACTCAATCTGCTATTCCCTATCGTCAGCCGTTTCAAGCGGCTGTAGAACGCTATCGCGCCCTGGAACAGGAATGGAGTTTTCTATTGTCGCAGGATCAGTTGTGGATTCGTGAGCCTGAACTGGCGGCCTTGAATCGTCAATCCCAAGAACTAACCCAGGCTCTAGAACAACTGGCTGCAGATCCCTCTTCCCAGAATTTGAGCGAGGCTAAGCAATCCTTGAAGAATCTGAGAACCCAGTTTGCAAAATCCATGAAGTTGCAGGTTCTAGAGCAAGCCTACCAGGTCGAGAGCTGGGACAACCGCTTGGTCAGCCTGGAAATGTTGTTGCGATATGGTGAACGAAACGTTGCTCGGTAAGTTGGCTAGAAGTTACTTGCTAGAAGTTACTTGCTAGAAATTGTCGGATTCGGGGCGAACCACAGGGGGGACAACGCCGCCCGGTTGATTCAGGAAGAGGTTCTCCGCGCTGTTGTTCTGATAAACGCAATCTACAGTCGGCTCATTTTCCAAATCTCCGGTGAAACCAAAGGTATTCATCCGTTGCTTACAATCGCGTTCCTGATCAGAGGAAATCAAGTCCCGCTGTTTCAAAATTACCCAGTTACTCCGACGCATGACACAACCGGGTTGCATGCGGGGCTGCGTCACATAAACATTGAAGGGGTTCAAGGTTACAAACACTCGCAAATCCGTAACCATCGCACTGGCCCCAAATTTGATGCAGGTTTCGGTGCTGGGGGCACTGCGGTCAATGAATTGGCTAGAAGCAACGTTTTCCGGCGTGAAAGTTGTTGTAGAGGTGATGGCAATTCCAATTCCGATGCCCAGAACTAGCATTCCGCCAATCACAGCCAAATTGCCGTAGTTCATGGGATTCCGATCCAATGTCGCTTTACTTCTGCGTTTCATATCGACTTTTCGTAATTTGCTTGAGTGATTTTATGACGGTATTTAAAAGAGACCCTAATCACAATTATAGAACTGCCTATTCCTAACTCTGGGAATACCCTCCTGCCCAAACCCCAACGTTGGCTAAGTGAACCTTGTCGCCAGGGAGATGTTTGATTACACTATGTTAAGAGATTTGGTGAGAAAGATCACCCAGCGATTGATCTGAGTTATTGAACTGGAAATTTATCTGTAAGGAGAGAGCCGTGTCTGTCCAGACTGTAGAGAAGCGTTCAACAGTCCGCAAGCTCGCCCCCCGTTATCGTGTACTATTACACAACGATGACTTCAATCCAATGGAGTATGTGGTTCAGGTGTTAATGCAGACTGTTCCTAGCATCACCCAACCTCAAGCTGTCAGCATTATGATGGAGGCCCATACCAACGGCCTGGCACTGGTGATTGTCTGCGCTCAGGAACATGCTGAGTTCTACTGCGAACAGTTGAAAAGCCATGGCCTCACCAGCACCATCGAGCCAGAAGAATAGGCTGAATGAATCTCTCCAGGATTTCTCGCTATCCTGCCCCAGTGCGGATAGTTGTCTTCGTTGCAATTCTAGCGGTTATTTGGCTGCCCCTTGCTGCTCCTCTCTACTGGTTTAGTTCACGATTCAGTTGGAGTGAAATCGTCATTGTTATTTTGCTCTACTTTGAATTCATTGGACTGGTCGCGTTCTGGGGTAGGCAGGTTCATCGTCAATCCAGGCCGCTGCACTACTACGGCCTCATCTTCAATCAAAATAGCCTATGGCGGCTTCTAGCAGGACTTTGTTTGGGTTTTGCCAGCGTGTTCTTGTTGTTCGGTTTGGAATCATTACCAGGATGGGTCACCTGGGAATCGGCTTCGGGATCATTCTGGAGAATTATGATTGAGGGCGGGTTAGTTGCGTTGGGAATTGGGTTTGCGGAGGAGTTGCTATTTCGCGGTTGGTTGCTGGGTGAGTTGAAGCAGGATTATTTAGCGCAACAAACGCTTTGGGCTAGCAGTTTAATCTTTGCCACGCTGCATTTTCTCAAGCCACCGGAAGAGATTCTTCGCACCTGGCCACAGTTTCCAGGTTTAGTCCTATTGGGATTAACCCTGGTTTTCGGAAAGTTCATCCTCTGGAGTGATCGGACAAAATCCTCTGTCCTCCCATTACAGACAAAAACTTGGAACGGAAATCTCGGCTTCCCCATCGGTCTTCATACTGGTTTAGTCTGGGGATATTACTTGATTAATGTTGGAAATCTTATCACTTATACGGGCCAGGTTCCAGATTGGATCACGGGAATTGATCGCAACCCATTAGCCGGAATTGCGGGATTAGCCACTCTAGGAATGATTGCCCTGAACGTGAAAAAATACTCCCAATTTGGTTAGTGTATTTCCCAGTAAATCAGGTTTAACCTCATCTCAGGAGTCAGCATTCACGGTATACTGAGCTAAAACGAAGACTAGCCCCATGACTGCTCAGCCTGAAGTAACTGCACTCAAGGATTTAGAATTTATCTCCTATCTGGATGACTCAGGAAAGTTACCAGAACTTTTAGAAAAAAAGATAGGTATCTACGCTATTTTCAACCAAGATCAAGTCCTCCAATACGTTGGATATTCTAGAGATATTTTTCTGAGTCTCAAACAACATTTAGTGCGTCAACCGGATCAGTGCTATGGATTAAAAGTGCTGACCATTGATCGGCCTAGCCGAAGTATTCTAGAATCAGTTCAAGCGGCCTGGATTGCTGAAAATGGCTCCATTCCCCCTGGAAATTCTGAGCAGCTAGACTCCTGGACTCAACCGATTAATGTCAAGCCAATGATGACAGCGGCAGAAGAAGCGTCCTATAACCAGGAAGATGAAGTTGGTCAGGAAAAGGTTTTGAAAAATGTGGCTCGAAGAGTTGAAGCAGAAATTTTATCGGTTCTAAAACAACGGGGCATGACTGAAGATATTCGGTTTAATCCGAAGCTTAAAACAGGTGGCTTACTGGATTTAAAATAACAATTAGTTCTAAAACAACAATCAGTTCTACCAAATCAATGGGTCTACAACTCGAATCGGTGATTCCCTGGGGTCGGAATCTGGAAGAATACACCAGAATGTTTGATCTGACGACAGCGGATTTCAACGGTTCCATTCTAGATTGTGCCGCAGGGCCAGCTAGTTTTAACGCAGAAATGACCCATCAGGGGTATTCAGTTGTCTCTAGCGATCCAATTTATCAATTCTCTGTCGCAGAAATTGAGCAACGGATTCAGGCAACCTATGACATTGTGATTTCCGGAGTTCGGAAAAATCTTCAGAGTTATGTATGGCAGCAAACTCAGTCTCCTGAACAGTTGGGTCAGGTGCGGATGGCTGCAATGCGAAAGTTTCTCCAGGATTTTTCTCAGGGGTTAGTTGAGCAGCGCTATTCCGTTACGGCATTACCGCAATTGCCCTTCGCTCCTCAGCAATTTGATCTGGCCCTGTGCGGTCATTTTCTGTTTACCTATTCGGAACATTTGTCCGAGGTATTTCATGTGCAGTCGGTATTGGAACTCTGTCGAGTCGCCAGAGAAGTAAGAATTTTTCCGACACTCACGCTCTCTGGCCAACCCTCTCCTTTCCTGGCAATTGTCATGCAGGAATTAATTGCTCAAGGCTACACCCCAGAGTTGAAAACTGTTCCCTATGAGTTTCAAAAGGGTGGGAATCAGATGTTGAGCATAAATTGTTGAGCATAAATTAACTTGTAGGGTTGATCTGATTGAGTCGATCCCATTCATCCAGCTTGAGATTGATCGCAATACTCGCAATATTTTCTTCTAAGTGGGTAATGCTTGTTGTACCAGGAATTGAGAGAATATTTGGGTCAAAGTGGAGTAACCAAGCCAGGGCAACTTGATTGGGCTTGACCCCGTACTGTTCACCAATCTTCTGTAAGTCTCCGCCTGCATTTGCCAGGGGCGATCCTTGTTTCAGGGGATGGGCATCTAGGGAACCGTATGGGATAAAAGCAATGTTCTGTTCCTTGCAGTAGTTGAGAATGTCAGCATGCGTTCGATTACGAATACTAACAGGACTTACGCATTGACAAAATACGAAGAATGTAGGTCAAGGAATATTGAGCAAAAGGGACTCCTGCACAATGAATTGACGAGCCACCTCCAGGTACAATTCGCGCTGGGGTTGATACCAGTTAGCGATTTGCTGTCGC
>JBHJGO010000137.1:0-37502 GCA_050331715.1 Microcoleaceae cyanobacterium | reverse complement strand
GGCATATAGCCCAGACAGAAAGCAACTGGTAACGGGAGGAAAAGACAGTTTAAATAAGTTGTGGAAACAATAACACTGGCATCTCAACAATGCGCCTTAACGGAGGGAATATCGATTCTTCTGAACTTTGAGCTATACTATACACTTGGGCTAACCAGTTGAGGGTCATTTCGTTTTATCACACATCGTAGAATGCTATGTCGGAAGTGTGTTTGGCCCGCTTTTATTTTTGGAGTTATGAAGCTTGACTCACCCTCTCTTCCCTGAAGTGATTGATCTAGCAGCTCCTGTTGCCCAGTCACTCGGTCTAGATGTTGTTGGAGCCGTGTTCTATACCAATCAGAGTCCTCCGGTCTTGCGGGTTGACATTCGTAATCTGGACAAAGATACGGGTTTGGACGATTGTGAGCAGATGAGTCGTGCACTGGAGGAAAAGCTGGATCTTTCAGGTTTAATTCCAGATGCCTATGTCTTGGAAGTTTCCAGTCCGGGCCTTTCTCCACTGTAGACCAGCGATCGCGACATTATTTCCTTTCGAGGGATCCCGATTGTCATCCGCACGCGGGAATCCTATCGAGGCCGGAAAGAACAGATTGGCAAGCTGATTTCACGTGACGAGGAAGCGGTTTATCTCAATCAGAAAGGCCGTAAAGTATCGGTGCCACGGGAGTTGATTGCAGAAGTGCAGCTATGCGAGTCAGACAATCCATGATGGGCCACAGCAGTAATTTTAAGGAGAAGTGAACGATGGCGATGGTTAGTTTACCTGGATTGCAGAATCTAATCCAGGACATTTGTCAAGAACGGAATTTGCCGAAGCAGGCTGTCGAGGATGCGTTACGCGAAGCATTGCTCAAGGCCTACGAGCGGTATCGCCGCACCATCCAAATCGAGGTTCAGTTCAGCGAAGATTACTTTGATAACTTTGATGTGGAGTTGGATGTGGAGGAGGAAGGATTCCGAGTTTTGGCAAAGAACCTGGCCATTGTTGAAGAAGTTACCAGTCAAGATCACCAGATTTCCCTATCAGACGTTCGAGAGGTTGCTCCAGAGGCCCAACTGGGTGACACCGTTACCCTGGATGTAACGCCAGAAAAGCATGAGTTTGGCCGGATGGCCGCCACCCAGGCCAAGCAAGTTCTGGCCCAAAAGCTCCGAGATCAGCAGCGCAAGATGATCCAGGATGAATTCCGCGAGCTGGAGGGCACTGTCCTGCAGGCCCGTGTGCTACGGTTTGAGCGGCAATCGGTCGTGATGGCTGTCACTAGCGGATTTGGACATCCAGAAGTTGAGGCAGAACTACCTAAACGAGAACAGCTCCCCAACGATAACTATCGCGCCAATGCCACTTTCAAGGTCTACCTCAAGCGAGTGTCCCAGGGTTCCCATCGTGGCCCTCAATTGCTGGTTTCCCGTGCGGATGCAGGATTGGTGGTTTACCTGTTCGCCAATGAGGTACCTGAGATTGAGGATGAAATTGTCCGCATTGTTGCAGTAGCCCGCGAAGCCAATCCGCCCTCGTCCCATGTTGGCCCACGTACCAAAATGGCAGTGGATACCCTGGATCGCGATGTTGACCCCGTTGGAGCTTGCATTGGGGCACGAGGCTCCCGGATTCAAGTGGTGGTGAATGAACTGCGCGGGGAAAAAATCGACGTGATTCGTTGGTCGCCTGACCCATCAACCTACATTGCCAATGCCCTCAGTCCGGCCCGTGTCGATGAAGTCCGTTTGGTTAACCCCGATGAACGGCGGGCACACATTCTGGTAGCTGAAGAGCAATTGAGTTTGGCGATTGGTAAGGAAGGCCAAAATGTTCGATTGGCGGCGCGGTTAACGGGTTGGAAAATTGATATTAAGGATACGGCTCGTTATGATGCAGCGTCAGAAGATGCCAAGATTGCTAAGGAAATGCAAGCAGCAGCCCTGGCCCAGGCAGAACTAGAACGGCAGGAACAGGAGAGAGCTGAGCGGGAGCAGGCAGAATTAGAACGGGCGGAAGCAGAAGCCGCCGCAGCCGCAGCCGCAGAAGAGGCTGAGTTGGCAGCGGAAGCTGATGATGCGGTGGAAGAGGCGGAAACACCTACGGATTCGACCGAGGCAGAGGATGGGGAGGAATTTGAAGAAGAGGAGGAATTTGAGGAGGAATCTGCAGCGGATGATTCCGAATGGGATGAGTCCGAGTAAGGTGATTGATTGAAAAAGTTTCTCCTTTGCAGTTGCATAGATTGATATCGCCTGAGTGTGCAGTCAACGGTACACTGATCTATTGGCTGGTTCGTGAGAGCAAGACATTAGTTTGGAGGGAAACATGAAACCGTTATTGAGTGGATTCAGTTGGCAGCAGAGATGGCAGGAATTCTTGAAAACAGTGGCAGCATTTATGCTTTGCATTGTGCTGGTCAGTTGCTCCCAATCCACCTCGTCTGCGGACTTTGAGCAAAAGGTAATCCAGGTGATTCGAGAGAATCCAGAAGTGGTGCTGGAATCGGTTCAAGTCTATCAACAGCAGCAACAGGACACCCTGAACCAAGCCCGTGAAACCTTTCTCCAGCAAATGCGGGAAAATCCGGCTGCGATTATTGGTGACTCTCCCACCCAGGGTGCCGCCGACCAACAGATTGTCCTGGTGGAGTTTTCCGATTTTCAATGTCCCTTTTGCAGCCGAGCCCACGAAACCATTCAGCAATTTATGGGCAAACATCAGGACACAGTAACCCTGGTCTACAAACATTTTCCTCTAGCTGAAATCCATCCAGAAGCGATTCCAGCCGCCAGGGCATCCTGGGCAGCTCAGCAACAGGGCAAATTCTGGGAATATCAGGATGCCCTATTCAAACAACAGGATCAGCTTGGCGAAGATTTATACGTTTCCATTGCAGAGAAACTGGAGTTGGAGCTGGACAAATTCAATGCAGATCGCCAGGGAGAGGCGGCCAATAGGGCTGTTGAGCAGGATACTCAGCTGGCTAGGGGATTGGGGATTCGCGGTACTCCCTTCTTCGTCATGAATGGCGAAACCTTTTCTGGAGCCGTTGAACTGTCCCAGATGGAGGATGTGCTGAAGCGAGTGCAGCAGTAAAGGAGGCGATTGGATTTCTATCAGCGTGGTAGGGGTGTGTCAAGATGCTGAGAATACGTGAGCCGATTCAGAGCTTAGTACTTTACCATTTGTTCAAGTGGTCAGTGGTCAATCCTGTGTTCCGGGCCTATTTTCGGGGCAGGGTCTATGGGATTGAGAATGTTCCTTCCCAGGGGCCACTAATTGTCGTTAGTAACCATGCAAGCGACTTTGATCCACCGATCCTCTCGAACTGCGTTGGTCGCCCTGTTTCTTTCATGGCCAAGGAAGAACTATTCCAGGTTCCGGTTTTGAAGCAAGCAATTTCCTTGTACGGAGCCTATCCTGTGAAACGGGGGGCAGCGGATCGGAGTGCCATTCGTTCTGCTCTGGACTCTTTAGACGAAGGCTGGGCCACGGGGGTTTTTCTGGAGGGAACCCGCACGTCGGATGGACGCATTCGGGAGCCGAAGCTAGGGGCTGCTTTGATTGCGGCCAAATCTCAGGCCCGTTTACTGCCCGTTTCCCTCTGGGGAACCGAAGCGATTCGCCAACCTAGTTCGACGCTGCCCAAAGCGGTACCGCTAACGATTCGGATCGGCAAACTCATTAATCCGCCCGACTCCACAGATCGGGAGGAACTAGAGGCAATTACCCAGGAATGCGCCACCGCAATTAATGCAATGCATGACCTGGGGCGCTAAACTGTAATCTCTGCTGAATTTTAACAAGAGATTAGTGACTCAAGATCTAAACCCAGATCCGAACCAAGCCCTGAGAGACCAACTGGCTGAGAATCTGGATGAAGCGGAGTGGGAGTGGCTCGTGCCCCACTATCACAAGGACATGATTGTAATGGTGAATCAGCAATTGGATTTGATTGATGTCGGTGTAGCCCTGGCTCAAGATAAGACGATCATTGTGCGGCGCTGGATGGAGGAACAGTTAATCTACAAGCCATTGCTGGAGCAGGTAACAAATTGGGAGCGCGATCGCAGCACTCGATTCAAGGCATTGATTGTTCAGCCCTTTGTCCTGGTACAGCAGTTGGTGGAGCAGAAGGTATAACTATTCCTGAATCACTTCTAGACCGCAGGCTTCAGCTACCTGCTGCGCTAAGCTCTTATAGCGAGGTGGAGGAGCAGGAGTATTAAGATCAAGTTCAAAGCTGTCAATCACCCGTGCGATCAGCTTTGAACGCCACTGAGCTTCAATGTGATAGTCCGAACTCAAACTCCCTTCGGATAAAGCCTCCATCAGCTTATTCAGCATTTGATACCGTCCAATCAAGCAGGCAGCATATTCCCTGCAACCGGGCTGCGGAGCAAGGCCATCTAGCTCCCGCAACACACATCGCCACTCCGACTCAATCAATTCCTGGAGTAGCAGGCCCATGTGGGCGCAACGCTTTTCTAGAAGTTTCTCGTACCTATCATTACTCATACCTCATTATTTTAGTGTTAGAAATCGCAGCATCCTTCACTTTAGAGACATTTCCTAGAACATTCTGTCAGCTACGTCCTCACAGATAAGCTAATGAGCCTTTCCTTAAGAAATTCTATAGAAATACCCAATATTTAGTTAGAACAGTCTTTCCCCCTTTATTTTTCTGGGGTTGTTCTTTACCGTTAGAAGTAAATGCCAGATTCCAAGCTATTTCAACCAAGGACACCTTAGATTTGAGTACCCCATCACCCAACAACAACAAACCGCCCAATGAAATTGATGTTGACCCAGCAACACTGCTGGTTATTGTTGTAGCACTCCTATTAATTCCGCTGATTTTATCTGGGTTTCTGTTTCAGTAGGTAGAATATTGTGAATGAGCCATCACGCTCCAACTCGTTTTACCGATCTGCGTTTTTTAACAACCGACTCCTATGACCTCAACAATCACTCCGAACTCCGACGCAAAAATGGACGACTCGAAGCAAGGTCTTCCTGTGACCATCATTACTGGATTTCTGGGCAGTGGTAAGACCACCTTGCTGAATCATATTTTGTCCAATCAGCAAGATTTAAAAACGGCGGTTCTGGTTAATGAATTTGGTGAGATTGGGATTGATAATGAGCTGATTGTCGCCACTGACGACGATGAAACCATCGTAGAGCTAAGCAATGGCTGTGTTTGCTGCACTATTAATGAAGATTTAGTGAATGCAGTCTACCAGGTTCTAGAGCGGCCTGACAAAATTGACTATCTGGTGGTCGAAACCACTGGCTTGGCCGATCCGTTACCCGTTGCACTAACTTTTTTAGGAACCGAACTGCGTGAGATGACACGATTGGATTCAATTGTGACTTTGGTTGACTGCGCCAACTTTAGTCTGGATCTGTTCAACAGTGAAGCGGCCCAAAGTCAAATTTCCTACGGTGACATAATCGTTCTGAATAAGACTGACTTGGTTGATCAAGCAGATGCAGACCACTTGGAAGCTAGACTGCGAGATATGAAGCGGGATGCTCGAATTCTACGCACAAAAAATTCCGAAGTTCCCCTACCTTTAATTTTAAGTGTGGGTTTGTTTGAGTCAGCGCAATATTTCCAGCCCGAACAGAACCACGAGGAGCACAGTCATCACAGTCACGAGCATCATCATGACCACGGGCATGATCATGACCATGACCATGATCATGGTCACGAACACCATCACCACGACCACGACCATGATCATCACTCCCACCACCTGGAGAATGATGGCTTTACGTCGATATCCTTTCAAAGCGACCTTCCTTTGTACCTGAGAAAATTTCAGTACTTCCTTGATAATCAACTGTCTCCTGATGTTTTTCGAGCCAAAGGTATCCTCTGGTTCGACGAGAGTCCCAAACGTCACATTTTCCACCTGAGTGGCAAGCGTTTCTCGATTGATGACACGGACTGGAAGGGAGAAAAGAAAAATCAACTGGTTTTGATTGGTCAGAACCTTGATCATAATTTGCTCCTGTCTCAGCTCGAAAATTGCTGCTCCAGTGACAATAGTGGCCAGGGATTGGCTCAGTAACTTGAACCCATGCGCGTTATCGTTCAGCGAGTTACGGCCTCTGGGGTGAGCGTAGATGGAGTCTCTGTCGGTCAGATTGGCAGAGGCTTGAATCTCTTGGTCGGGATTGCCAAGACGGATACAGAGGCTGAATTGGATTGGATGGCTCGCAAATGTTTGGAACTGCGCCTCTTCCCTGATCCAGAACAGGACACAGGTCGTTGGGACAAGTCAGTTCAGGACATTCAGGGAGAGCTGCTGGTGGTGAGTCAGTTTACCCTATACGGTGATTGCCGAAAAGGTCGGCGTCCCTCCTTTGATCAGTCTGCTCCTCCCGAAGTTGCTGAACTTCTCTATGAACAATTCGTCGAAAAATTGCGGGCCAGTGGCCTGAAAGTAGAAACTGGAAAATTTGGGGCCATGATGCAGGTCTCCATTGAAAATGACGGCCCCGTCACATTAATTTTGGAACGGGAAGCCAGTAAAACTTTGTAGGTTTGGTTTCGCGAATCTATTGCCCTGGGAAAACCTATAAATCTCATCAGAGCGAATCAGCAAAGAGAACAAGCTATTTATGATTGCCATTAGTTAACTATCAAAAACTATCTCTAAAAAATTAAATCGAGTAAACCTTTTGTATAGACATAACCCACTCCGAAGCTCAATCCCAAATCTGTATCGCCTCGAATGAAGCCAAGATTAGCGCGGCCAGTAAAAACAAAACTGTAGGAAATAGGGATATCTACCCCGGCCATGACCAATCCTCCCACGCTGAAATCCTCATCGAAAAGATCTCGATAGATAATTCCACCGCCAAAAAATGGAGAGAATAAAACCGCTTCAGTTTCAGCTCGAATGGGGAGGTCGTAGGTTAGAGCAATTAAGCTAGCGCCTTGTTCTGTAAATAGAATTCCAGACGTATGAATTGAGAAGTTTTCTCCATATCCATTCTTACTCATGGTAGCAAATCCAAACTCAGAAATGCCCGAGCCCTCGCCACTCAAACCAACATGGACACCAGGAGCAAAGTAATTGTAATTGTTGCTCAAACGTCGTCCCCGATCATCCGCAGCTTTACGTGGATCTTCCTCTTCTGGTTCGGCTGATTCCGTAGCTTGAGATAAAGGAGAGAACTCAACATCGCTCAGCTCAAAATGCTCCGACTCAATTCTGATCTGACCAACGGACGGTTGAGGTGAGATCAGGTCGCTGGCCTGTTCTGAAATCCCTTCAAAATTAATTTCTGACAAAAACTGGGGTTGCTGATAGGTGAGCGTGTCAGCATTCATCGATAGTTTGGATGGTTTTTCCAGGAGAATGGGACTTATCCCAGAATCGATAGACGCTGCGATTGATTGCTGAACAGTCTGTGCTCTTGCTGAGAGCGGAGCATTAAGGCTGACTAAAGCGATCACGCTAGACAGGTAGACGGCACACTTACAATTCATAGTTCAAGCCTTGGCTAAAAATTCAGTCCTATATTCAGGAACCCAAACCCCAACATATCGCGATATGGCGATAACCCTCTCACCCTGATTCCTGACATAAAGCGCTTATGGCTGAGGATAGCAGCAAAACTTAAATTGGTAGACTCCCTTGGCACAGATTCTCAAGTGACACAGCTTGGTTGAATTCCAACGAATGCAGATCGGGCAAGCCCTTTCCCAGGCGCAACATCAAAAACTTAGGAAGCTTTCAATTATGGTGGGCAGCTTGACCGCCCACCATTTCATCAAACCTGTGTTGCTTTGAATGGGCAACCCATCCAACATCAATTAGACAATCTGTCTATCCTTGTCAATCCGGCGGATGCCCACAACGGCAGGTTTCGGCGGAGCATTTTCCCGCAGGTCTGGCCAGTTAGACCCCATTGGTACCTGGCGAGTTTGCATGAACTCTTCGCCATCTAGAGTCTTGACGGAGAACTCGCGCATCTCGGTCTGCATATTCTGACGAATTCCATAGGTTTCGCCAGGATGCTGCACCGCAATAAACAGGGTTTGTTGATCTTCAGTGAAGAATGGCCCCGTCATTTCACATTCCATTGGCCCCATGGCAAACAGGTAGGCTTCCCCCGCATTCTCTCCTTGAGTTGGTAGGAACCAGAGGGAATTATTGCCGAAAACTCCTAAAATTTTGGTTTGATCCATGGCTTCGTTCTTCTCCACATCCATTCGTCCCATGGGTACAGGGCGGTTCTGCTTACTGGTGGAAACATCCGTTACCATCCACAGATTGCCATTCCGATCAAATTCCAGGTTATCGGGATTGGAGAAGCCTAAACCACCCTCAGCAACTTCGCCTCCCGCCGCAAACATCTCCCACCGGAACTGCGTGGCAGCAGGTTGATTATCAGCCTCATCAATCCGCATAATCCAGCCATATTCCCACATTTCTTCTCCATCTGGCCCCTGGAAGATCCTTGAGTCTGGCCCTCCTGTTTTGGCATCGGGGAACCCAGAGGTAAAGGTCACAAAGAGAGAACCTGTTGGAGAGATCATTGTGTCCTCTGGTCGCGCCGTACAGGTTGCCCCCACCGCACTGGCTGCCAGATGAGCATCGACTAAAATCGCTCCCTGAACTTCTTCAGGCGTATTGCCCTCATACAAATCTTCCAGGGTTTTATACTTTTGCTTGAACTGCTCGACCTCTTCCTTGGTGCTGGCTAAAAAATTCCCTCCATTAGGGCGGGCAGGCAGAGAAATCGTATCCCCGACATGCACCCCAGGAAGATCAGGATTAATAGCAGTATCGGCCTTGAGTGGAATCCACTCGCCCGAACCATCTTCGTTGAATTTGGCAACATAGAGCATCCCGTTAGATAGGAGCTTGGAGTTGGCTTTGTCCTTTGGATTGGTGACGTTCTGGCTGCTGACGAATTTGTACAGATGACCGCCTCGGCGATCGCAACCGGAATAAAATGCCAAAGGCTTGCCTGACTCAACCCGAACCCCCACTGCTTCATGGCGATAGCGGCCTAGCCAGGTATGTTTTGTGCCGTAGTCATCGGGGTTTGTAGGATCGATTTCCACCATCCAGCCGTACTTATTGCCTGCCAGACCAAACACATTCCCCAACCCCTGAATTGCGCCGGAGAAGGGATTTTCAGCAGGAGAATAGGAGGTGCCATCAGGGTATACAGATTCGGGGACATACATCTGGACGTTCTCTTCGCCGCTGAATACTGTCCCCCAGGGAGTTGTTCCACCTGCACAGTTCCCAAAGGTGCCAATCACTCGCTCACCCAGCCGATCATTGTAGCCTCGACCCTGTTTGCGGAAAACAGCAATCGCAGGCCCGGTGGCTTTTAAATAACGGCCATCCATCCAGCCAGAAAGCCCAGTGACCCGACGATCTGCCTTGGAATAAGTCCGTTCCCAGTTGCCATCTGTAGTGCGGCGAATGGAAATTACGCCCATACCCATGTCAATCAAGCCTTCCTGGGAAACCTGACGCACTGCCTGTCGTACCGGATCATTCGCTTTCAGCTCAAAGGCATTAATCTTAGCGCCCTCAGAGGCTTTTAGCGCTGCCTCTAATTTTGCCATCGGTAGGGACTGACCGATCACCTGTTCGTAGGATTGCAGCCAGGGTAGCGGGCTGATATATTCGAAATTCACCGTTAAAAACCCCTCATTCTCACCCGTGGGAACGAAGGATAGGTAGTCATTATTGAAACCGAAGCGAGAATCTCCTACTTTGTCACCCCAAGCCGCGATCACTTCATAGGTAAAGCCCTCTGGCAGAACGATGTCATCGATCACCTGGTAGGTCTTATAGGCGCGTACCTGGTCATTATCCGGAGCGGTACTCACCTGAATCGCCTGAGCCACCTCGCGGTTTAGCTGATCCGTTTCCAGGGGCAAAGGCCCCTTGACGGGTTTAAAACTAAGGGGAACTGGAGGTTCCTGAACGGAAGGTTGTTCACCAAAGGGGAGATTAATCTGTTCACGACAGGAACTGAGAGCGGCTGTGCCCAGTCCCGCCCCTAAAAACAGTAAGAACTCTCTGCGTCTGAGTCTCATAAAACTTAAGGAAAAACTGGGGAAAAGATTAACGGGTTTCAAGCTATTTGTCTAAACCATTTCGGTTAACAACGAATTGCTTGAATTGCATGAATTCAAAGTAGTGAGGGGGGGTTCGTCAACAATGAAGGACAAAACCACCTCACCTGTATTTTAGCCTTGAACTCTGAAAAGCGGGCTATTCCCCATACGGATTTTCCAACCTAGCCAAACCGATAGCCAAACCCCCTTACGGTCACAATATATTCGGGTGCTCCGGGATCATCTTCCAGTTTCTCCCGCAACCAACGAATATGAACATCAACGGTTTTGCTATCTCCAATAAAGTCTGGCCCCCAGATCAAATCTAGTAATTGCTCCCGTGACCAAACCCGACGGGGATAACTCATAAATAGCTCCAGCAAGCGAAATTGCTTGGGAGAAAGCTTAACTTCCTCACCCCGAACCAGGACTCGACATTCTTCCTGGTACAGCAAAACATCTTTATACTGCAACATTGACAATCCGGGCAGTTGACCCAGGGATTGACGTCGCATCAAAGCCCGACAGCGAGCAACAAATTCTCTCATGCCAAAAGGCTTCGTCAGATAATCATCAGCTCCCGCCTCCAGATAGAAGGCACAATTGTTAGCCGTTTCTCGACTGCCGACGATGAGGATAGGAACTGGGTTGCCCCTGTGCCGTAGCATGCGACACAGATCCAGGCCATTGATAGAATCTAAAATTAGAAGATTAAAAGGAAATTCACTAGCAATTGGAGAAGTTTCCTGTAAAGTGGGTAGAATCTCCCGGCTTTCAAGCACGATCGACACACTGTAGCCATGTTCACGTAGTGCAAGTGCCAGCATATCCCGCCAGGGTTCTTCATGCTCAAGTAAAAGGATTTGATGGGTTGAGCGAACATCAGAGCGGGAGGAGCTTTTGCTTATATCTGGAGAAAACATAAAAGACTGTTCCTATTGCTAAGAGACTGTAGAGAAGGTTCATGTTACAAAAGTTCAAAATGACGGTACTCCATCACAGAATCGATAGCTGTAGCTCCGCTATCCTGTGACACTGATCAGATTTTCCATCCGACGTAGATATGTTTCCAGTTGCTCGTCAACTCGTAGTGCAGCACGATGGCGTTCAAAGGAGACACCCTCTCATCCGTGCCAACACCCCCCAGGAAAGCCTCTTGATCATCTGATGGCTTTGAGACAAATTGTCTGAACATTGCCGACTCCAGAGTGAATCAGTATTTCCGACCGTGGTGGAAAAACCACCGTTATCTTATGATCAGCAAGTTAACCTTAGGTAAATTAAAGGTTATGTTTAGTTTAAGTTTATCTAACATATGTATAAAAATATAGGATACTTATTTAAGCATTTTTACTCTGCCGGAAGCAGGATACGCTCTCCCAGAAGCGTTTTAAGGCAATTACCTCAATCTTACCCCTCGAAATATTCATGGGTAAATCCTAACAAAAGATTATGTTTGCTTAATATTTTCTTAGTCTGTTGTTCATCTAACTGACCCCAGAACACTATATTTGGTGTCGATCCGGGAGTTCTACATGTTGACTAGAGTTTTCCCTTAAGAAATGACTCAACGGGGCCAGAATCCAGCTACAATCCAACCCAAGTTTGGTTGGAGGAATTTAGTCTAGCAAATATGGTTTGTTACAAATATAACATATGTAGAGTTGGCTCCAGAGCCATGATTCAGACCAGTCTCTATCTGATGGCAGGTCTGGCCTGGATGGGAATGGCTGGATGCAGCACTGTAACTAAAGCTGACCGTACACCGAATCAATCTCTCTCCGGTTCTGCTGCTAATAGCCTCGTTTCTCAGACGGAGATTTCTCAGACAGAAATTTCTCCAGCGGAGACCTCCCCGCCTGCGCCCCAGCGCTACTCACGGGAGGCGACCCTGTTGGCAGTGGGTGACATTATGATGCATGGATCTCAAATTAAGTCAGGGTATGACGCCAAAACCAAAACCTACCGCTATGACCAATTCTTCACTGAGGTTCAAGGCATCCTGAGCCAAGGAAATTGGGTGATTGGCAATCTTGAAACCACTCTGGCAGGGCCAGAAACAGGCTATACCGGATACCCAATGTTCAATGCTCCTGCCCCCCTAGCCACCGCAATTCGGGATGCGGGGTTCAATATTTTGACCACCGCAAATAATCACTCGCTGGATCGCCGGGAAGCAGGCTTGCTGAAGACGTTGGAGAATGTACGAGCGAATGACCTGGAACCCATCGGCACAGATGCCTCCGCAGAGGCAGCCAAACAGATTTACATCCAGGAAGAAAATGGGATAAAGATGGCTGTCCTGGCCTACACCTATGGAACTAATGGGATTCCCATTCCAAAAGGCAAGGATTATCTGGTGGCCCTGATCGATCCGCCCAAAATGATTGCAGATATTCAACAGGCTGAGGCGGCGGGAGCCGATGTGATTACCGTTGCGCTTCATTTTGGCAATGAGTATCAGCGCCAACCCAGTGATCAACAAAAAGCCTTAGTGAAACAGTTGATTGATGCAGGAGCTGACATTATTTTGGGAAGTCACCCCCATGTCGTACAACCCTACAACTGTTTTTCTATTACGAATGCCGCCGGAGAGACTCGCTCTGCGGTCGCCATTTACTCCATGGGCAACTTCATTTCTAATCAACGGGGAGACTACAAGGATCTAGGTGTCATTTTCAAAGTGCGCCTGCGGAAGTACTTTCCGGATGAAGCGATTGAGATTGTTGATATTCGGGGGATTCCCACCTGGGTACATCGCTATTCTAACCAGGACAAATATCAGTTTCGTATCCTACCGATTGAAGCGGTGCTAGTAGAACAGAATGACTCGATGCTGTCTAGTTCCCAATACAGCATGTTGAAGGGCGCACTCACTGAGATGAACCAACATCTGACCTCTATGACCGCAGCAACAGAATCCTGTGAACTGCCTTAAAAATCAAACGCTAAACTTGCTGGGGTTCTTCGTCGGTTTGAAAGCGATCAGCAAGCCGTTGCAGAGTGAGATTTTCTTCCTGTTCAAATTGTTCAATGGCTTCTGGCGTAGCGTAGGAATCGCGGCTCGAATCAATCTCTGCTAACAAGTCAAATAATTTGGGTTCTACTTCCTCCGGCTGCAGAACCGTGAGTTCTTCCTCAGAGTTGTCATCTTCTAGTTCTGAGGTAGTCTCAAACTGCTCAAATGTCTCGTCTTCTAAAGCCATTAGATCAATTTCTAATTGACTCAACGTATTTTTATCCAAAAATAAATGGGATTGAATCCAATCATGATGCTCTTGCTCGCCCTCCGTCGGTAACAGATTCTCTTCTGGAGAGGCATGAACATATTCCTCAACGGAAGGAGAACTAACCTGCTTAACCAAAGATAAGCCATCCGATTGCTCCAGGGTCAATGCACCAAAAACATCAGCTAATCCAGCATTTGAGTCAGCAGCAGGTGTTCCCGGTGGCTCCGAAGATGCACCCTCGGAGGATAGCTGATGGTCTGAAGATGTACCAATACTGATCTCCAGGTTGAGATTTGGATTGAGATTCAGATTGGGTTCTGGAGTTAGAGCTAGATTGGGGCTGGATTGAGAGGATGGGGGCAGAGGGTCAGCATCGTCCCCTCGTTCTACTGGGTTGGCTTCAGATCCGGCAACATTGGAAGAAGATGAAGTGGCTGGAGGGCTGGCTTGACCAGACGATGAGCGCTTAGAAACTCTAGGAGGAATTGGCGGAGGACTGGGAGAACGGGAAGATTTCTGTGGATATTTTTGAAGCTGACGAATTTCGTGCAGGAGCTGGGCTTGATTCTGTCGCAACGCCTTCATTTCCTGCTGAACTGTCCCCAGCAGCTCAGGTTGCATTTTCTGCAACTCCTGTTTGAGCATTTGCCGAAGAACAGTTTGGAAATCTCCTGATTCTGAGGGTTGGAGCTGCGTT
The DNA here is from genome assembly GCA_050331715.1 of Microcoleaceae cyanobacterium. Lineage (GTDB taxonomy): Bacteria > Cyanobacteriota > Cyanobacteriia > Cyanobacteriales > Microcoleaceae > JBHJGO01. The sequence continues at coordinate 23,484 of JBHJGO010000137.1, read as the reverse complement.
GCTGCGGAACGTATGGAGGATGCTGAGCCTGGAGCTGAGCTTGGGGATAACTGTTGAGATAGCAGGTAGGAGCGTACCTGTTCTAGAACCTGCCGCGATCGCAGCACTGCACTTCCCATCACAACCCAAGGAGGATGGGGATCAGACTCGCTCAGTGCTTGATCAATATTCTGAACAAGCTGCTGAATTTGCTCTGATTGCAAATGTTCTGATTGCAAATGTTCTGACTGCATATATTCTGATTGCATGCGTTCTGACTGCCCATCCACAACAGTGACCTCCCAAAACTGAACTCAATCAGTTGCTGCTTCCCAACTATGGTATCTTGAAAGCATGCCTTTTCCCCCTTGGGAAACATTTTACTGTGGCAATCTTTATCTCAGGTCTCTCGTTAACGTCCCTGTCCCATTGTTCGATTCAGCACGAAATTTGTAGGTACTAACCCTTCATGGATGATTGGCATTACTCTCGTGAGTCGCAAACCGATATCGCCCAGATGATTCTCAGCACTTCCTTCTTCCAGGGTCTTCCTGGTGAGGCGTCCGAGAAAGCGACTGCCCATGTTGTAGGCCGCCAGCACCCTGCCAGCCAAGTCATTCTCCTGGAGAACGATTGGGGGAGTTCAGTCTACTTCATTCTGGATGGTTGGGTGAAGATTCGTACCTATAATATGGAGGGCAAGGAAGTTACCCTGAACGTTTTAGGAAAAGGTGAAATTTTTGGAGAGATGGCTGCTCTGGATGAAGTTCCCCGCTCAACGGATGTAATTACCCTGGTTCCGACACTGATTGGCAATATGCCCGCCCAGGATTTCGTTGAATTGATTAATAGCGAACCGCTGGCTGGGATTCGGCTAGCTCAGTTGATGGGTCGGCGGCTGCGTCAGGTAAATCGACGGCTGAGATTGCGGGAGTCAGACAGTACTTCCAGAGTGGCGGATATCCTGCTGTTCCTCGCAGAAGGTCAGGGGAAACTCTCGGACAAGGGAACCCAGATTCCCAATTTGCCGCACCGAGAATTGAGCGGTTTGAGTGGTTTAGCGCGGGAGACAGTGACTCGGGTTCTGAGTAAACTGGAAAAGAAAGGATTGATTCAACGGGAACGGGATGTCGTGAGTATTCCTGTTGTTCACGCGCTGGAACGAATGCTGGTCTAGTTTCAGAAGACGAATTGTCCAGACGAATCATCCAGGTTAATTCCGTAGAATTGTTATAGTTCTTCAGAGAACATGATCAGAAACCTTTAGATCGGAAAAGTTTGTGCAACCTGAACTCAGCTCTGTCTCCAACTCTGTGCCAGCGACAGCCTCAATCGAGCCAGAACAACGCGCCTTCATGCCGAAAAGTTCTCCTATAAGAATGGTGGAGACGGCATTTCTGGCCAGCGCCGCCAGCTTAATCTGGTTTGTGAATTATTATGTTCCACTTGGCCCCCTGTTGCGGGTCTTCTTTTCCTTGCCCATTGTTCTACTCTACCTGCGTTGGGGCAGGCGGGAAGCCTGGATGGGGGCCTTGGTCTCTGGATTACTCTTGACAGTGTTAATGGGGCCAACCCGGAGTATTGGGTACGTGATTCCCTACGCCTGGTTAGGGGTTGCCCTGGGCCAGCTCTGGAAGCGGAAAGCCTCATGGTGGGTCTCTGTGGGGATTGGAACAGTCATTGGAGCTTTTGGCTTTTTCTTTCGTTATTGGTTGTTATCAATTTTGCTGGGGCGTGATTTGTGGGTCTATGCCACAACCCAAATCACTGAACTGGTAGAGTGGATTTTCATTAAACTGGGAATTCTAGCCCAGCCCAGTTTGGAGTTGGTACAGCTCGTCGCCGTAGGGATGGTCATTCTCAACAGTATGGTTTACCTATTTGTCGTTCATCTCGTCGCACTGCTGCTATTTGATCGCTTGCAAACTCCTATTTCTCGCCCGCCCCAGTGGGTTGCAGTTCTTTTGGATTACGAGGGCTAGATTTGATTCGGGTTTATACGGGTTTGGCACAGGGCCGGGATTGGCTAGAGCGATTCAGCGGTCACCAACCAATTTTTGCCTGCATTCTAGGGTTTACAAAGACGGGATTAATCCCAGGAATTTCAGCAGCCGGAGCCACTCCAGCAGATCGCCAGTACACCTGTCTTGCCGATGCAGAATTCCTGTGCGATGGCCCTCAACCGGATCCGCAGTATGCTTTGCCCCCTCTGCAGGCTGGCGCTTCTCCAGTCCTAATTTCCAGAGCGGTCATAGAAGGCTTATCGTTACCAATTCATCTGTTCAATGCAGGCTTACCCCTAGCTCCATCGGTTGCAGCAGTTGATTTAGGCGGTCAACCCGCTGACTGCGTTAGCTCTGGTCAGGCGATGTCACTAAGTCAGGTCAAGCACCTATTTGAGCAGGGTATGACTTGGGGACAAAAGCTGAGTGCTAATCAATCCCATAACCGTTACTTGATTCTGAGCGAATGTGTCGTGGGGGGAACCACAACGGCTCTGGCAGTTCTGCTGGGTTTAGGAGTTGCTGCCCATGGCAAGGTCAATAGCAGTCACGTTCACTGCAATCATGTTCAGAAACAAGCGATTGTTGAATCTGGCCTCCGGAACGCTGGTCTAAAATCCAGTTTCATCGGTCATACGACTGATTTGCCAGATCCGCTGAAAGTAGTTGCTGCCGTTGGAGACCCAATGCAAATTGTTGTAGCTGGGATGGCAATTGCTGCCAGTCGAACGGTAGGAGTCTTGCTGGCGGGAGGAACCCAGATGCTAGCCGTCTATCGATTAATCCAGACCATCACTGCCGCCGATTCCCTGACCTGGCAGCCTGAAAACATAGTGGTCGGAACGACCCGTTGGGTGGTCGAAGACTCGACTGGAGACACGGTTGGTTTGGCGGAAACTTTGGGATCGATTCCCCTACTAGCAACCCAACTGAGCTTCGCCAACTCTCGATATCCTCAGCTCCAAGCCTATGAACAGGGCTATGTAAAAGAAGGGGTCGGGGCTGGAGGATGTGCGATTGCTGCCAGTCTGAGTTTGGGATGGGATCAGATGCAATTACTACAACAGGTTGAAGGGTTGCTAGAACGCTGTTTAAACCTCCAGAGTTGATCTGTTGGAGCGCAAACTCTGGAACCCACTGAATCAACCTATGCCTCTAAGTCTAGGTTTCTTGAAGCGACATATCTTAAGACGGCACGTCTTCAGCTTATTAACTTACTTACAAGGTTCACCTTTCTCCGAAAGCACAAATACGCTTAACGGTCATGGAGTGGAATTAGTTGACTCGATTCATTCGCTTTGAAAGCAACTGTTCTTCTAGAGCCGCAATTCGATTGTAGGCTGCCGTCAGCTGAGCCGTTAAGCGCTGAATTTGTATGTCTGTGGTCAAACTAGGCTCTTCCCGTTGAACCATACCAACCTCTAAATAGCTGTCGTCACTCAAAACATCCTTGTGCTCAAGTTCAGATTTGGCCTGACTAACTTGAGGATTTCCGACCAGATTGGGTTCTGAAATGATTGATGGAGGCGGTATTAGCGGTTGGGCATCCGGAACCTCACTGACCAAACGCTCATTGAGTTGAACAATGATGTCGTAGAGAATATCGAGCTTACGATTAAGTGCAACCAGTTGCTGTGCGGACGTGTCCATAAAAATACTCCTAAATTTTTAGACATTGGACAAGTATTACTGTCTTCTTCATCCTAGGCAACGGATTGCTAAGAGTTGAATTACTTCTAAATAATTTAACCTTTGGACTGAAATTTAACTTTATACTCTTTCAAGATATTCCTAAGTTAAATTGCGGATTCATCAAAAAATATTGAGAGATGTCCGAACCGTAACCACAAGCTCTCGAAGTCGCCTCTATCAATGGGTATATTTACTGTTCAAACTGTCTTTTTCCTAATTGTCGCTTCAGACGGAGCATTTTTGATTTTTCAGGAGGTGTTGGAGCTTCCTGCTATTCCGTCCAACATTGCCGCTAATTTCTGGCTGAATTTGTATGAAATATAGCGGTTCGCTCAGGTGTTTTCGGGTTATTTGTTACTGGTCATTGGTTATTGGTCGTTGCGGATCGTGGTTTTGTTGGTTTTAGGTTTTGCAGGGGTGGATGTTGGGCGATCACCATTGCCAATCCTGGAACAAAGTCGCTATATTAGAGGTCAAATGTAAAAAATTATGACTGACCTCTTGACATAGGGTTCCAAGTCCGGCTCGCCAGCAGGTTTGTTCATTAGGAGGATGTATTCTGTATGACACAGTCAACTCAAGCTGCCCAAGCTCTCTCGGTCACGACAGGTGATGCTGAAACCGTTACTCTGCTGGATCGGATTGACCAGTTTCTGCGCTTTTCTGAGGGAGCATGGCGTTCTGAGCGGCGATACTACACATTGCCCGACGGTAAAGTTCAGGAGATCGTCAGTCATTTGACCGTTCAATTTCTGGAGCAAGATAGCCCAGAGCTAGTTCAGCTTACCCAACTCCATCAGCTTGAGGATACTCTACAACTGCTATGTGGTTCCAAGGTGACCTGGAGTAGTACTAATTCAGAAACTGGCAAACTTCAATCGGAGGGCTCGACAGTCTTCGGTGTTCGTGGAACTTTACTCTACAGAGACCGAGGCTTTGCGACTTCCAAGCCTGTTGTGGCTCAGTACTCCATGGCAGATTCGGATACGATGAGCTTGAGAACCGAGTACAATGATTCTGTATTCGAGGAAGAGATTAAGCATATTGGTCAGCGATACCGTACCCGTCAGTCCATTATTTCTCGGGCTGGGGAACAGTTGATGATTGGTCAGTATTTGGAGAAACGCATTGACTAACCTACTCGAATTAGGTCAATTCTGAAGAAGATTGTGAAGCGGCGAGAGATTTTACGGGGGGCAAGCGTTCTGGCTTTGGGCAGCATCCTGACGGGGTGTGGTCGCAGTATTGCACTCAAAGTTGAGCTGTTGAAGGGTTCTGTTCCAGTTCAGGCTTTGAGCCAGTTTCGCCGCTCCCACGGTCAGCCTGTTGTCGATTTTGTTCCAGAGGTTGATCTGGAGGACTTGTATGCAATTCTTCGGGCATCGGGATCAGGCAACGCTTCTATGTCAGCCTCAAGGGACGGTTGGCTGAGCAGGCTCAATCCTTTTAGAAATAGACCCCAGGAGAACTCGGCTGCAGACTTAATCCTGATAGGAGACTACTGGCTCACTCAAGCCATTCAGCAAAAGTTGGTGCAATCCCTGGAACCGGAGACTTTACAAAACTGGGATCAACTTCCTTCTCAGTGGCAGAGATTGGTTCGGCGCAATGAAAATGGGGAACTGGATCAGAATGGTTCCGTCTGGGCTGCACCCTACCGTTGGGGTAGCACTGTCATCATCTATCGAGCAGACCAGTTCAAGCGGCTAGGCTGGGAACCCCAGGATTGGAGCGATTTGTGGCGGGAGGAGTTGCGCGATCGCATTTCACTACTGGATCAGCCCCGAGAGGTTATTGGCGCAGTTCTGAAAAAGCTTGGCCATTCCTACAACACTCCTGATTTACAGCAGGTTTCGGACTTAGAATCTGAGTTTCGTCAACTCCATCAAAAGGTCAAGCTCTACGATTCAACAGGTTATCTCAGACCGCTAATTCTTGGAGATACCTGGGCAACGATGGGATGGTCTACTGATATTCCGCTGCAGGTTCAGCGTCAGTATGATCTGAAAGTAGTAATCCCCAAGTCAGGTACCTGTCTCTGGTCGGATCTCTGGGTCAGGCCCAGTGCAGCTCCTCCATTTTCCACCAACGAACTGGCAACTCAGTGGATTGATTTTTGTTGGGAGACCGATGTCGCCACTCAGCTTTCTCTACTCACAGAAGTAACTTCTCCGGTCGTGATGCAGATGCAACCTCAAGACATCCCATCTTCACTACGAGAAAATTCGATTCTTTACATGGATCCCCAATCTAAAACTTTTAAGGATAGCGAATTTCTAATTCCGCTTGATTCGACTGCGTCACAGCAATACCAATCGCTCTGGGTTAAAATCCGCAAAGAAACCAGAGACTAAATCTGATTTGATGAATCGCAAAATTAGTCATCCCAGTCGTCAGCGCCAACTTGAAAAACTGATCGAGCGTCTAGGACTACCTGGCAACGCTATCAACTGGCATTTGTTAGATCTGGCTTTGACCCATCCAACGGCCTCTCTCACCGACAATTATGAACAATTGGAATTTGTGGGAGACGCGGTAGTACGACTCGTCGCATCAGAACTCTTGCTAGAAATTTACCCTAACCAACCCGTGGGAGAGTTTGCTGCTGTACGTTCAATCCTGGTGAGCGATCGCTGTTTAGCAGAAATTGCCAATGAATATGGATTGGGTCGGTATTTGCTGATGGCTGAAACGGCGGCTCGTAACCAGGCGGGAGAACAGTCACGTCTGGCGGACTGCTTTGAAGCATTGCTGGCAGCCCTCTATCTCAGTACCCATAACCTGAACCTGATTCGTCCCTGGTTGGATCCCTGCTTTCTAGAGCGAGCAGAACAGATTCGTCGCGACCCCGCCCGTCAAAACTACAAGGCAGCCCTACAGGAATGGACACAGAAAAATTCCAAACAGCTACCGGAGTATCACGTTCAAGAAACCGGAGTGGTGGGTGACACCTATCGATTTACCGCTGAGGTCTGGTTTCAGGGTCATAAACTGGGTGAAGGCAGAGGTCGCTCAATTAAACTGGCTGAACAAGCTGCTGCTCAACAGGCATACCTATCGCTCCATAGGACTGAAGCAGAGTCTTCCAGCCATTCATGATCTGTCAATCTTGATGCTGTGCGTAATGTCATTTCTGTTCAGACGGGAATCCAGGCAGCTCCTAACGTCCCCCACAAGTTTGAATTTAATAAACCATTAGAGCTTCTCATCTAAATCCGTTGCTAAAACAGATTGAACGCTAATCAGAGCAGTGGTTGAAGCCTCCGTCATTTGCACCAACACGGTGGGCTGAATCCCCAACAATACAATAATCAGCGCTAAAGCAATCGCCGGAATGCGATCGCGCCATTCTACTCGTGGCAAACTCACTACCAGATCTGACAACCGACCGAAGAAAACGCGATTCACCATGATCAAGAAATAGACCGAAGTCAAGCCCGTTCCCACCATGCACAGCAATGTCTGAATTGGGAAAGGTTCGATACTGCCTCGGAAGACGATGAATTCAGAGATAAATCCGATTAATCCTGGAATTCCCGCACTGGCCATCACAGCCAGAATCATCAAACTACCAACCAGAGGCAGACCTCGTTCCGGGTTGAGTAAGCCTCGCAGCACATCTAAATCCCGACTGCCCGATTTCTTGTAAACGACACCGACCAAAAGGAATAATAACCCTGAGATTAAACCGTGGCTCACCATCTGAATCACTGAACCCAACAAACTCAGCGGTGTGGCGGCGGCGAAGGCCAGCAAAATATAACCCATGTGGGCAATTGAACTGTAGGCCACCATTTTTTTAATATCGGTCTGGGAAATGGCACAAAATGCTCCGTAAATCACACTAAATGCGGCCCAGCCCGCAATGGCCGGTGAGGTTAAGTGCCAGGTCTCCGGAAACAGCCCCACTCCAAATCGCAACAAACCGTAGGTTCCCAACTTTAGCAATACCCCAGCCAGCAGAACAGAAATTGGTGTAGACGCTTCAACGTGAGCGTCCGGTAGCCAGGTATGGAAGGGAACAATCGGAATTTTGATGCCGAATCCAATCAAAATCCCGGTGAGCAAAATTAATCGGGTTTTCAAGCCAAGGGACGCAATCCCCAGAGAACTCGACTGCAGGACTTCCAGGTCAAAACTAGGTGCATGGGTCAGCCAGACAATTCCCAGGAAGGATGCCAAGACGAGCATCCCGGACAAGGCTGTGTAGATCAGAAACTTGGTCGCAGCATAGCCCCGCCGTTTTCCGCCCCAAATTGCAATTAAAAGATAGAGCGGAATCAGTTCCAGTTCATAGAACAATAGGAAAAGCAACATATTCTGCGCGGCAAAACTGCCAGCAATCCCAGAGAAAATTAATAAAATCAGGGCATAGTAGAGGCGATGGCGACTAATGCCCGAGGCGGTACTCCAAATGGCAATAGCCGTCAGCAAACCGTTCAAAACTAACAGCGGCAATGAGATGCCATCAATTCCCAGATAGTAATTCAGACCCAGGGGTTGAATCCAGGGGATAAATTCAACTAACTGCAAACTTGAAACATTGGGATCAAAAAATCCAATTAAAGCCACTGACCAGGCAAACAATCCAGCCGTAATTACCAGGGCAATTCGACGAGAATATTGAGCCGTTAAACCGGGCCAAACCCAATGATGGCTGCACCGATCAGCGGAACCCAGATTAAAACACTTAGCATATATTTCCTAAATCTTAACTAATATCTGAATCTCAACTAAACTGCCAGATCGTTGCTGCGATTAACAGTGCGACGCCCAGCGCAATGGTTAGAACGTAGAACTGAGACTGGCCAGAAACGCTATATTTCAAACTCTCGCCACCAAAAATTGTGCCTAGTCCGAAGGCATTGGCCACGCCATCAATCACATAGCGATCAATCCAAGCACTCAATTTAGAAATTCGACTGACCAGGAACACGACGGTCACATCGTAAAACTGCTCCACATAGAAATCGTAGGCCAGTAAATTCTGTAGCACTTTCCAGGGAAGCTTCACAGGCTTCTCAACCGTTCCATAGAGATAGATGGATACCCCAACGGCCGTACCGACCAACCCTGAAGCCACCAGTGGAATCATCAGTGGATCAACCATCACCGTCAACTGAGAACTTGAAACACTGGTGAGGGAGTCCCGGACGCTCAGAAGTAGCTGCCAACGCTCCAGTATAAAGGGAACCAGCAAAGTTACGATAATCAAGCTCACCAAGGGAACGGCCATGGGCCACGCCACTTCAGGAGCGCGGCGAGTCTTCGGTTGGGTTTGACCTGCAAAAATCAGACCGTACATTCGAGTCAGATTTAGAGCCGTCAACCCATTGACCAGACATAGAACAAGCATCAACCAAAGGGGAACCCTCTGGAACTCTGTCACCCAGTGCTGAAATGACCAAAAGGTTCCCAGGGGTAGCAATGCCACCATACCGGCTGAACCGATCACAAATGCAGTTGTGGTGGCTGGCATGCGCGACTTCAGACCACCCATTTCGGTCAAATCCTGAGTATTGGTCGTCAGAATCACCGACCCAATGCCCATGAATAATAGTGACTTTGCTATGGAGTGGGTCAGCAGCAGCAACAATGCCGCATCTACCTGTTTTAGCCCCACCGCAATAAATACCAGACCCAGATAGGCACTGGTGGAGTGAGACAAAGCGCGTTTAATATCAATCTGGGCAAAGGCAACCAGCGACGCTCCAATCGCCGTTGCAGCACCCAGCACAATCAGAGTGCCATCCGTTACAGGAGACAGTTCTAAAACGGGTTCAAGTTTGATGAGAACATAGGCTCCGCCCGCAACCACTACGGAATTTCGTAGGATTGAGGCAGGATTCGGGCCTTCCATCGCTTCATCAAGCCAGAGATTCAGGGGAAACAGAGCGCATTTACCGATGGGGCCAGCAATCAGCGCCAATCCCAGGCAATTGGCAACAAGAGGGGATAAATTCGCTGTTTCTGACCAGGTTTTCAGGTCGGAAAAGCCTAAGCTTCCGGACAAAGCCGCCAACCCAACCACACCCATCAGCAGCAACACGTCCCCACCCCGCATAGTCAAAAAGGCATCCCGTGCCGCTGTCACGACCAAAGGCTGAGCATACCAAAATCCCACTAGCAGATAGGTTGATAGGGTCAGCATTTCCAGCAAGGCATAGGTGAGAAATAGCGAGTCGCTCAGCGCAATCCCACTAATTGCCGCTTCAAAAAAACCCATCAGGGCAAAGAAACGTGCCATGCCCCAGTCTTTTTCCATATAACCCAGGGCGTAGAGCTGAGCCAGGAAACCCAGGCCCGTAACCAGTTCCACCGCCCCCATGCTCACGGGGGAAATCTCAATTACGAAGGGCAAATTTAGATCAGTGGCCTGGAGCCAGAGGTAGGTCAATTGAATCGGTGGGTGACTCCAGGTGAACCGGAAGATGATCGAGCCGTGGATCACCGCAACCAGGGTCATCAACAAATTAAAATAGGCAGCAGGGCGTGGCCCCGTTCGATAAATGACTCCCGTCGCCCAGGGAAGGGCCAGAACAGCACCGAACAAACCATAAAAAGGAATCAACCAACACGTTTGGAGCAGGAACGAATCCGTCATAGATTTAGAGACTCTGGAGTCAGAGTCATATCAAAAAAAATTTAAGGATCTTTTACTTAATTCCAGGATTCTCTCATCCCATCGCTAGATTCGTCTATACCTGGCTAGCTTTAGGATTGAACGATTACTGAGCTGAACCCGGAAATTGTGGCCCACGTTATGTATGAATTCCCAAAGCGGGAACCCTAGAATCATAAACAGGGAGGAATTGCCAATGACTGCACCAAAAACCCAATCAATCATCAGTGAATTTCACTACTCCGATGGTAAGTCCAATAAATTCTGGCGCATCAGTCTGGCGGATTGCAGTCATACGGCCCAATACGGCAAAATCGGCACCAAGGGCCAATCGAAAACCAAAGAATTTCCCACCTCTGAAGAGGCTAAAAAATCCTGCGAGAAGCTGATTCAGGAAAAATTGAAGAAGGGTTATGCGGAAGTGGAAGTTGATTCCTCCGTTTCTGCTAGCGTTCCACAAACTCAGAGCAATTCTTCGCCAACCTCCCCAGAAGAATCAGGGGAAGCATTATCCGTAGATGCCAGTCCATCTGAACCGCAAGAGTCGGAAGAAACAAAAGCAGAATCCAAAGACACCCTTTTGAAAGAGGATTCAGGGAAATCAAATCAGCATCTTGAAGAACCCGCTAAAAGAATTGATCTAAATCCCGAAGATTGGCTCTGGGCCACTTGGCGACCCTACACCCCACTCCAGCGCCCCGAATCAAAGCCCTTTGACAAAGAAGCTGCACTCAAACACCTCACAAGAAAAATTGATAAGCCCCGCTACGGGCCGCAGGGTTGGTCAAAGGTGGAGATTCCGATTGTTATGTCTCCAGAAGAGGCATTGTTTTGGCTGGCTGCCATGACAGAAATCAGCTCTGCCGAGACAATTGAAACGCTGATCAATCGGCTGAAACAATGGTCATTTACTGACTCCGTTTCCCTGGAACAGCTTCAGGCTATTCTTTATCCAGATAAGCTGTCTGGACGATATCATCATCATCACTATTGGCCAACCGAAATTCTGCTACCCCTGACAAATTTGCTCTCCTCCAGGGAACTTGTCGATTTACTGTTAGTCGACCCCGAAAATCCAGACCAGAACATCTTAGAAAGTTTAGTTCCTATCTCAGAAGGATTTCGACGATACGTTCTTCCCTATCTCACCTCAGATGAACGACAGCAACTTCAGGAACGATTGCTTCCGGAACTTGACTCAGCCCACTGGGATACTAGTAAGTATCACCACCGCCCTCCTGAAGTCTTTTTTCTTGCAGCAGCTTTGGGAATGTCCACAAAACTATTGACATTAGTTGAAAGCTGGCTCGATGACACCTACATAGGCAAAGAAAACTATTTAGCCCATTACAAAAAACCTCAGGAGATCATCTTTGGCTTGGATAGTGCCAATCTAGTAGAAACTCAGATACGGCGCTTAAAGTTGCCCCTCTTCAACTCAACCTATATTCGGGCCTGGCTTGCCCATACGGAGTACAGTGCTTTGGATTGGGTCTGTGAAAGTATTCTGATGGCTTCTAACAAGGAAGAGGCTCAGGAACTCTTAGAAACCTTTACCCTAGTGAAAGCGCCAGAAGCCGCACCATTCATGTTAGACCTTCAGCAATCTTCCAAGGCTCCCCAAGTGGCTCGTCAATGGCTAGATGAAAACTTAGCCCATGGTATTCAAGGCTTAATTCCGGTTGCTCAAGGGCGAGGAAAGTTGGCTGATGCTGCGGTGGATTGGCTACAAATAATGCAACGCCGAGGCTATGGAGACTTAATTCAAACCTACTTAAACCAAATCGACGAACCGGAAGAACTGACTGCCAAAATTTTTGTAGAGACAGACTACACATTATTCGATGAACAAACCACACCCGAATGGTTAGAACAAGCCATTGCCGAGCTAAAAAAATCTAAAACCAAACCACCAAACTGGATTGAAGCCGCAGATTTGCCTCCGATTCAGATTGGAGAACTCGGACTGAATTCTGAACAAATGGCAGCACTATTACTGGCTCTGAAACAAAGTCAGCTCGACCAACCCCATGACTTGATTAAACCTCTGAAACAACAGGCCAATTCTGAATCCCTGGATCAATTTGCCTGGAACCTGTTTGAACGTTGGCTAGCGGAAGGCGCACCCTCCAAGGAAAAATGGGCCATGTTTGCTCTCGGATTACTCGGTTCGGATGCAATTGCTCTAAAACTGACTCCTCTCGTCAAAGTCTGGCCCGGAGAAAGTCAACATCCTCGCGCCGTATTGGGATTGCAGTGTTTGCGGGCGATTGGAACCGATACGGCCCTGATGCAAATTAATGGTATCGCTCAAAAACTCAAGTACAAAGGACTCAAGGCCAAGGCCCAGGAATGCATGGAGCAGATTGCTCAAGATCGCGGGTTAACCCGTGAGCAACTCGAAGATCGGATTGTCCCAGACTGCGACCTGGATGAACGGGGAACCCGGACTTTTGACTTTGGGCCGCGCCAATTTCAGTTTGTGCTGGGCGAGAATATGAAACCCATAATTCGGGATGCGGCAGGAAAAGTGAAGCCCAATCTGCCCAAACCTGGCGTGAAGGACAATACTGAACTGGCAGAGCAGGCTGTCGCAGATTGGAAACTGATCAAAAAACAAATTAGCGATCTGGTAAAAATTCAAGCGGTACGGCTGGAACAATCGATGGTTCAGGGTCGTCACTGGCCCATTGATGAATTTGAAACTTTGCTGGTTCACCATCCGTTAATGATTAATCTGGTGCGATTGCTGATCTGGGGTGGATATGACTCAACCGGAGAACTCATTCAAACCTTTCGCGTTACCGAAGACCAGACCTATGGAGATGCGGAAGATGAGGAAATTGAACTGTTGGGGGTGAGCCAGGTTGGAATCATTCATCCGTTAAATCTATCGGATGAGATCAAAAATACCTGGGGAGAACTATTGAGTGACTACGAAATCCTGCCACCTTTTCCTCAATTGGGCCGAGCTACCCATCATCTAGAACCTCAGGAACTTGAGTCAGCAGTATTAACTCAATTCAAAGACTTAAAAATCCCAGCAGTTTCCATCGTGGGAACCCTGGAAAAGCTGAGTTGGATCCGAGGCATGCCCCAAGATGCCGGAATCTTTGACCTGCACTACAAGCAGTTTGAATCTGCTAACGTGACGGCTGTTCTGGGATATAACGACGGTATCCCGGTAGGCTATATGGACGGCTGGGACGATCAAACGTTAGAGTCTTGCTACTTCATTTCAGGGCTACAGGAACCCAAAGGCTACTGGTTCGATGATCGGCGCAATAATACGCTGAAATTGGGAAAAGTTGATCCAGTGGTCATTTCAGAGGTTCTAGGCGATCTGAATGCCCTGGCAGCAAAGGCCAAGTAACCTGGTGGATGTCATCTTAGTTTTATGTGTATCGTGCAACCCACCCTCACTAACTGGGAAAATCTTTCCAGAAATCAGTTAACGTTTCGTGCATAATTTTGCTTCAGCTCCCCAATAGAGTAATGGGAGTGGACAACAATGTTTCATTCTGTGTAGTATAAAGCTAGGTTTGTAGTACAGGAATCTCAACCGTGATACGTATGCCCTCAGCAATCTCGCATAATTTCTCCCTTGGCTGCCAAAGTCAGGGCTTAAGCGATGAGTTGCGGTGGACTAACTGCGAGGGCATGGATTCCAATCAGTATTCCAATCAATTAACTCAAGCGGGAGGTACAGGCGGATAACCTGAACCCTCAAAAAAGGAACAGACTCAATTCCTTAGCCCCCGCTTCATTCTTCAGAAGTGGGGGTTAATTATTGGGGTATCCATTGAACCCGCCTTGAGCAGGAACCTAATTTTTGAGAAAGGCACAGAAGAAAAGTTGTAGTACGGGCTTGACAAGTTGTAGCATGTATACTACATAGGGAGTATCAGGCATACGCTAAGGAGCCATTCTCATGACAATTCGTTCCCTTAATTCCGCAGGGGTTTTCTCGAAGTCTTCGGGGTTTTGGCAGAACCTTTTTGCCGAGATATTTATACCCCAACCAGGTCAACAACCTGATGATTTTACAAACAGTTTGAATTCACAGGAAGATTTCCAAAGTGATTTATCTGCTCACACAACGAGCCCTGCTGAAGTCCTGCGTCAAATACAACCAACCTATTACCTGGAGCGGCGCAGTTTCCTCTAAATCGTTTTAATGTCAGCAGTTTCCAGATCAACCTTCTGAACCTTGACAACTCAGTTCCATTTTTTTCATGGGGACGCGAGTGGTATTCGACTGCTCTGAAGCCAACAAACGGACAGTTGCAGGACTGGGGTTCGACTCCCCACGTCTCCATTACGACAAAAAGATGGAGAGCACTGCTGAATGGTCGGCAACTAGTCTTGAAAACTAGGGTAGCTCTTGGGCTAGGGGTTCGATTCCTCTGCTCTCCGCTTTCGGAAACTCAGTGAAGCTAACACTTTTAGAAGATCGCAATCCTGAATCAATCCTGAAAAGTATTATGGGGGGGGTTTGGAGGCTTCGTCCCCAAGAAGGGGGTAATGCCCCCTTTACCCCCTTTTCACAAATCATTTGTGATTGCCATATCTTTTTGTTAGCAAAATAAGGGGTAGAAATGAGAGATTAAATATTGGCATATTACAATCAATTTACCCTGTGAAAGTAATTTCACTTATCCATAGGAGGGGGACTATATTTTCCAGATTGAATTAATACATGAACGTATTTGAATAAGTGTCGATTGATTGACTAGGCTTGTATTGCTGTTTATACTTTACGTGAGAGTAGGCACTTTTTAATACGGCTATGAATCTAGGATACTCGGTTGCTGAGCTGGATAAAACTAAGGGGGAGTTGGAGCGGTCGCAGATTCAGATTGCTTGTTTGCTGGAGGAGCTGGAGCGTTATCATTCCGATTTTTCACAGGTTAAGCGGGAGTTGGAAGAGGTTCGGTCTGCTCAGGAGAGAGTTGATCAGTCAGAGGTTGTCGCCTCTGAACTGAATGATGTAAAGAGTGAGCTAGATAGATCTCAGATTCAGATTGCTCATTTGTTGGAAGAGTTAGAGCATTACTTTTCTGGTTTTTTGAGAGTTTCCCGGGAGTTGGAAGTATCTAGTTCTGAGTGTGAAAGCTTAGAGAGGTCGCTAAATGAAACTGAGGCTCAGTTGAGTCAGGTTCGGGGAGAGTTGGAGCAGAGGAGGGCAGAGTTGCATGGGACTCAGAGTAAGGTTGAACGGCTAAGCTATTTGCAGGAGATTGCGATTCAGGCGGAGTCGAAGGAAGAGATGCGATATCAGCAGTTGGTTTATGAAGCTTGGTGTGCTTATCAGAAGGGAGATGATAAGCGCATGGTGAAACTTTTACGAAAGTCACTGCGGTGGACTCCATTTTCGCAGAGTCAAACTGTGGAGAAGTGGTTGGAAAGTTTGAGTAATTTCTCAAGGGAGAAACATGAGAATCTTGATATTAGTTCTCTTACCCGTTCTCAGCCCTGGAAAGCTCTGATCCGTACCTTGATGGTTACAAAAGATTTCTCAAACGCTGGTAGTGCAGGAGGTTAGGGCGAGGTGCGCTCCAACCTCCCAAGTCTGTACCCCACCAGACCTGGAAAGGCTGCTCATGCAGCCTTCGGATCTATCTGAGGGGTAACCAGTTATGTACCAACTTTACTGGGGGACTTTGGCTTCAGGAGATACTGAGCCCCTGAAGGCGGGAGAATTCCTTCATCAATCAGTAATTTATCAAAGAAAAGTAGAATTTCGAATATACTGCGACCTTCTTCATTCTCCAGAAAATTATTCCGAGTTCCAACAGGACAAAACAATCCAAGAATGCTACTAAATTCAGATTTTTCAACTACTTCAAATCTTTCTAGGAAAATAGGGATAATTTCTTCAGAGCGAATACTCTCAAAGGGAGAAATCAGTGTTCCAGGTTCCTTACGAACAACTTGGTTAATCTGAGAGTTGTTGACGCAGTTATAGCGCATTCTTTCTGGCAAAACCGATAAAATTTCATTAACGATTTTCAGTTTCTTATCTGAATATTGAAACTGACTCTCCCCAACATAATCGTGAATCCATAAAACACCTTCTGGCCGTAATGATTTTGCTATCTCATCAGCCACATGCTCTAAGCGCAACACGTGATGTAAGCAATTTTGAGTGACAACTAAATCATAAGCCTGTTCATCTAGCTGGACTGCGTTGAGGTCTGCTTGTTCATAAGTGATATTCATTTGTTGCTGCTCAGCCAGCCTTTTGGCTTCAGATAGTGCATCTGCTGCAATATCAATTCCATGAAAACTTTGACAAATTCCCTGCTGAAGCAATTGTCGCTCCAACCTACCACTTCCACAAGCTAGAGAACAACCTATTGAGGGAGAAATTCCGTAATCTTTCAAGGTCTTCCTTAGATTAAGCGCATATCGATTCAGTTGTAGCTTCTGAGCCGCTTGCTGATCAAGCTTGACTCGTTCACTTCGACTATTATCTGAAAAGACCCTACCCCAAACCTCACCTTCCTTTTTCGACATTTTCCGGTAAAGCTCCGGATCGTTCAACAAATCATCAATGATCTTGTTTGCTTTAAGATTTTCTGTCATACGAATACCTATGCCTCCAATAGATAAAGATTTTACTGATAAAAGAACTGAACTTACGGTTCTCGCGTTAACCCTTGCAAAGTCTAAACCAACTTGTTATGTCAGTCAAAGCTTCGAGTAATCTCTTCGTGGCTTCCAACAGCCTCAAACAGAAGACTATCCTGATAATTATCTTGCTTAATCTTATCGATTAGATCCGCAGATAAGCTCATTCGAGAAACGAACTTTTGACTAACATTCTTAACCTTTCTGTGAATTTTTCCCTGATCTGAATTCAGAAAAAGGCTAGATACTTCTTCTACTAAATGATCAAAACTACCAATGGTAACTATTCTATTCAGGAAAAGGCTCGCGTTGTAAATAGCATCGTAGGCAGTAGTTGAGCCGAGATATTTGCATTGAAGATTTTTACTATACTCATTTTGAATAAATTCTCCAAAGCCTATTTTTGAAATGGCTTCGTGCCGGGTATGGTCAGTATTAGTTCTATAATAATTATATAGCGATATGACAGTATCCACCGGATCTCGAGTGATTGTATATGAGCTATATTTTTCTTTGAAGTTCTCATGTCCTATCTTGGTAAGAACTTTGTCCAGAGTTATATGCCCTCCCATACAGGGATATGTATCAATCGTCGCTGAGTCTAGTTCTAGAAAATCTTGGACAGAAAATCTGCCTATCTCCCTATCACTCTGCTGTCCCCATATTTTTAAGACATTTTTGAAACCAAATATCTGATACAAGATATCCATCATTGTTTGCCCACCAGTTTTAGGAATACGAATAAAGGCAAGCTTGCCTTTGTAATTCTGCATATCAATAAACCCCATAAATGATTAGATAAATGACTTACAAGCTTCTGCTAGAACATTGGCAGCATCCTCATGCATCTCTGGAGAAGCATAATAGCTGTTGTATTTTCTCTTTTGGCCTCCCAAATCGTTTCTGCCTATAGTGGCTGTTGGTTTACCCGTAAAACGACTAATCAATTTTTGAGGCATACCTTTTCTTGTAATACACTCAACATACTTATCAGCTAAGGGTACTATTTCATTGAGAACTTCTCGATTTATCAAGTGAGGAAACTTCGAGAACAATTCATTAGCATCTTGGTAGTTTTCCTGGTATTCAGGCTCTCTTTCTGAAAACCAAAACAATATTTTAGGAACCTCAATCATTGAAAAAAGCTTATGATAGTTTTCAATATAATTATTCCTAGTTTCATCAATAATTTGTCGAACATACTGTTCTGACTGATGCTCAATCAAATCTTGATACGCTAATGATGCAGCAATTTGCTTCCCGTCTACTTTTCGGGTGTACATCTCTTTACCATGACTATCAAATAAGCTGTTACTCTCACTTCGACCTGACATGACAAGAATAATAGAGAATTTCGATCTATTGATATAGTCAATTAACGGTTTATTCTCAACAAAAAATAAAGGGCCTGCTCCAGAAAAGCCAAAGTTCAACGCTGGCAAATCCAGGCGTTGTGACATTAGGTCGGTGTAAGTTTTCTCACAGTAACACCCAAAGGTGAAAGCTGCTCCAACGCTAGTAAAGAATTCATTCCTTGAAACGTACTCCTGCTCTATCTCTGGCCCTCTCAAGATATACGTTCTATCTTGTGAAGGTATTCTAAGAGGATATAGCTGGTAGTCAACTATTTCTAAATCTCTCCTCTGATATCCGATTCCCATCTTCGACCTTCCTAATAATGTGTCTAAAGAAAAAACTTAACTACGATAAGCTCGGATAATTCTCCTTGAACTTTTGTATGAGCTGCGACGCCAATGGAGATTTTGTTCTCTTTATACCTGCGCCATGATCGGCCTCATCATCACCAGTAACAACTCCCAAATACTGATATATATCATACAGATACTTTTCACGACAGGAAACGAGATCTTCATAATATATCTTGAGTGGTAAAACGCCACTTCTCTGCAAGAAAGCTTCAATAAATTCTTCTTGCCTTGTCAAAGAGTCGTAGAAGGATTTTACCGCCTCAGGTTGACACTCTTCGAGCTCTATCTGGTCAACTCTAGTGTTGTACAGCTCTTGCATCTCGTCATTGAAGATGTGCCATATACCAGTTTTCTTAGCTAAGAATAGAGAAACAGATTGGGCAACTTTATCACGGCGCTGTAAATAAATTACCTTTTGAAAGAAGTCTTGAAAGAAAGAGTCAAATTCAAGTCCTGCTTCCAGATATCTAATCAGAAAGTGAGAAATGAGCTTCGTACCAAACACTTTATTCGGCGTAGTCTGTCGCGCCATCAAAACTTTCACATATCGAATATAGTCAAACTGACAATATTTTGACAAGACTTCAACGGGACGACGTAAGTGCTCTGCTGGATAGCCTGCTAAGCCGGATTTTTGAAGTAAATCACATAAAAAAGTTGATCCTGATCTGGGAGTTGTTACAATCGCATAACTCACTTCAGGAGTTTCTAACTCAATCTCCGATGGTTGAAATGGCGCTTGACGGGACAGTAAATTTACCAATATATCCGAGAATAATCGGAGTAACTTGGGCGATGACTTTGACGCGGGTCTATTATTCTCAAAATAAGCTTTGATCTGATCAAGAATATGATTCTCATCGTAAATAGAGCTAATAACAATTATGGATTTCGGTCTAAGAAATTTAGGATCGATCCTAAAATCACTCAGCCCTTCATTCCACTCAATATAGCTGTAGTTATCCCTGGACAACCTGATCTTTAGAGTAGAAAGAGTTTCTGGGTCACCGATAAAGACAAATGGTCGGGTAGTCTTTCTCAGTACATCTAAAATCTTTGTCTCAGAAATACATTGGAATATTTCCTCTTTCTTGTCCGCAGTTAGTTGTTGGGTCATCATAACTTATTTCAATAGTTTTTAAAAAGGATATAAATTGAGCAAATCAAACTATAATCTGCTTAGGATCTGGATATATTCGCTTCGGCCCTCAGCAAATCGTCAAGCCTTTCGGTGAAAGATTGAAAAAAGTTCACCATCTTCCTATTGAGGATACTTTCAATACCCTTATACTGGCCCCCGGAGTTGTATTTCTGGTAATTTGCAAGCTGAATACCTGATATTTCCAAAAACTCAAACACCCCATCCATTGTCTCACCAGGCTGCTCAAACAAATCTTCGCTCCGAAGAATCCAGAACTGCTCTTTTGGGAAAACACTCATCCATTGCTCCAAAAAACAAATATACAAACCATGCCAAATACATCCTTTCCCTACATTCCAATACTGATGACGCACCGACCAGATATTATTGACTCCCTCCAGCACCTCCATCTCTGCCATCATCACCTCTTCTAAAGGCCGACCCTCTCTTCCTAACCTCACTAATTGGTTGTAATGAGAAACGGCTCGCTCAACCGGATCTCTCAAAATGGCCAATAGTTTTACATTAGGATAAAGGTTAAACAAACGCTGGGGAGCATCATTGTGACAACCAATGTAAGATGTACTTGCTTCTCCTGTAATGTAACCTGACTTTTTGGAAATTGGTAGAAAATGAGCTTCATACCAGGCTAAACCCTTATCAAACTGCTGTGTGAAAAAATGAATCTCCTTTTTGACTGGCTCCAGTACCTGGGGATGCTGGCTAATGTATTGATATAGGGAGCTAGTGCCGCATTTTTCAGCCCCAATAATAATGAAATGAGGTTGTCGAGGTTGGCTATCATCCCAGCCGTTCTGAATAAACTCAGGTGACTTCGCCTGAGCCTTCAGACAGGCTGCCTTTTGATAAGAGCTCAAGGCTGCTTTGACTTGTCCCTGCTGGGTCAGAGCGTCGGCCAGGTTCACATGTGCGAGCAAAAAATCAGGATATTTCTGGATAATCTGGCGGTAGGTCATTACGACCTCATCCAAACTTCTCAGATGAAGCGATGCATTCTTGAGGCTTTCGTAGACTGGGGAAAATGTAGGTTGGACTTCAAGCGCGCGCAGGTAAGCCGTTACTGCAGTCTCAACTAGGCCCATCTTCGTTAGCTTTTGGCCCACTTTGAGATACTCTTGCGGTTCTGCTGAACCTTTGGCCAAAAGTTCGTGATACTCCTGGAGTTCTGGGCTGGTCGCCAATGAGGTACTAACTCGACACTCCTGTAATCTTTGATAAGCTACAGCATCATTCGGTTTTAGCGCCAGTGCTTTTTTGTATTGTGCGGTGGCATTTTCTAACTGTCCAACTTGATACAGAGCATCCCCAAGCCCGATGTAGGCTCCCGGTAAGTTGGGTTTGAGCTGAGTTGCTGTGGTGTAGGCCGGGATTGCTAAATTCGGTTTTCCCTGTTTCATCCAGACTTCTGCAAGTTTGAGCTGAAACCAATAACTTTTTTCAGGAGGATGAACTTCGATGGCTTTTTGATAGAGTTGGGTTGCCGCTTCTAGATCTCCTGCCTGAGCTTTGAGATTTCCTAAATTGAAGTATGACCAGCTAAATCGAGGATTGAGATCAATTGATTGCTGGTAATAATCCGCTGCCTGGGCTGCTTGACCCTGCCGATCAGATAAAATGCCCAAGCTGTGGAACGGTTTGAACCAATTGGGACGGAATCTGACAGCCTGCTGATAGGCGGCTTCTGCTTCATTAAACCTTGCAGTCTGGACTAAAACATCACCCAACTCTTGATAATACCTAGCTTCCCCAGGAGCAGCTTTAATCGCAAGCTGATAGGATTTTGCTGAATCCTGTAGCTGACCCTCTTGCTCTAACTGCCTCGCTACCTGAAAGTATTGCTCTGCTTGATTAATTGCTGCTGTGTCCTGTAACAGCCCGTTCGTCATTACTCCCCCTTCCTCAGCACAGTATCCTCAGAACATCAAACCAATAGACTTAACCGAGCTGCACCCTGGAGAGAATTGAAGATCCAATCTATATTTGACTTAAATTAGGCTTCCAACCCAAAAGAAAATCATAAGGCAATTATATACCACGTGTTGGAGAGAACTACTCAACGTGAGATGGTTTAAACGTACTTTACAATACTTCAAACAATTGCCCCCACCATGCTAGCTTGGATCAGTCGTAAAGTTATCGGCAGTAAGCACAGCAGAATTCACTGAATTTAACACCACCAATACCTCACCGTCCAGACTCACAACTGCTGAGGTTCCATCCTGTTCCACAGTGAGTTGATCAAAGCTTAACCCACCGCTCAGAACAATCACATCCAATCCAACCTGAAAGTTCGTAATCGTATCTGTCCCATCATCGGCAAACAGAACAAATTGATCCTGGCTTTCGCCCCCTGACATCAAATCATCCCCTGCATCCCCGAAGAATAGATTCTCTCCAGAGCCGCCCACCAGAGTGTCATTGCCCAGACCTCCGTATAAGGTGTCATTTCCATCGTGGCCACAGAGCAAATCATCGCCCACATTCGCCAGAAGTAAGTCATCTCCAGCTCCACCACATAATGTGTCGGCTCCCACTGTGGGTTCTTCTGACTCAACGAAGACTTGGTCACCGAACAGGGTATCGTTGTCCTCATCGCCACAGAGAATATCATTACCTGAATCTCCGAAGAGCAGGTCATCACCTGCATCACCATGAACCCGGTCATCGTCTCGACCACCATGCAGGATGTCATTGCCATCTCCGCCCTGGAGGGTGTCATTGTCATAGTTACCAATCACAATGTCTGCGCCCGCCCCCCCAATCAATCGGTCTAGATGGGGAATATTGGATTCTAGAGTCAGTTCTGAAGGGTCAATCTCGGTGTCGCCAATCAAAATATCGTTGCCCCGATCTCCCAACATCGTGTCACTGCCCTGGTCACCCCACATGCGGTCATTGCCCTGACCTCCGTAGGCCCAGTCATCTGACTGACCCGTATGAATCAAGTCATCGCCGAAGTAACCGGCTATCAGGTCTTCCTCTGTATTGCCGTAGAGGATGTCTGCACCTGATAGTGTATCGGAGCCACTCTCACCTGTATCTCCCACAATAGTGTCACTTCCGGCGATACCGAAGATTTCGTTGTTGCCATCGTCCCCGGAGAGGAAGTCGCTATTTTCGCTGGTTATTTCTGAGGCTTCTGGGGTGGGATTGCTAATTACAGGAATGTTTGATAACTCAGCCAGCACTAGTTCAACACAATCAATTCCCCCCTCGATTCCATCCCGAAGAATGTCGGATGCGCCTTCTACGTCTATCGTGACCGTTGCTTCTTCTGATTCCACACCATTCTCGTCAGTGGCCGTGTAGCTAAAGGAGGCTTCTCCCTCAAAGTCTGGATCGGGTGAGAAGAAGAGTTGACTGGCTTCCTCTAGAGTTAATTCGTCTCCAATACCGAGATTGATAATTTCATCTAGGGCAAGCTGGAGTAGACCTGCATCAGGATCAAATAAATCGGTAATAGTGAAGTTGGTGATATCCCCTCCAAATCCAATGCCGCTCAGATCGGGTAGTTCAATCAGATTGCCTAGGGTATTGATTGCTTCGACGAAGAAGTTGTCAGCAACAGGGAATAGATCGGGGAATTCATTGAGGAATGGGATGTCTAATGTAGGTTCGGGGGTAGGCGTTGGTTCTGGAACTGGAGTGGGTTAGGGTAAGGGTGTTGGTGTAGGAGATGGATCT
>JBHJGO010000136.1:0-15993 GCA_050331715.1 Microcoleaceae cyanobacterium | reverse complement strand
GTAGATACCGAACATAGAGATTGATATCGCAGTTGGCGGTTGAGGGTTTACTGAGGATTCGCAAGCTTTTTTGAGAAATTACAAAGGACTTATACCTTCAACCCACATTATGGCTCTCTTGTCAATGCGTAAGTCCTGTTTTTATTGAGTCGGCAGCAGCCTGAATTGGTAGGCAGAGGTTAGGCTGTTCTGATAATCCCTACTTGTGATAACTGCTTCCCTGCAAGATCGTTTTAGCTCGATAGAGCTGTTCGACCAAAAGCAAGCGGGCCAGCTCATGGGGAAAGGTCATATTGGAGAGACTGAGTTGCCAGGTTGCAGACTGCTTCAGCTTGGAACTCAATCCTTCAGCACTGCCAATCACGAAAACCAACTGATTGGAATCAGCCTGATCTAGAAAATTAGCGAATTGTTCTGAGGTGTATTCTTTCCCTTCTTCAGTTAATGCGACTAATTTTTCACTGGGTTTGATAGTTGATAGGACTTGTTCTGCTTCGTTTTCAGGGTTTGAATCTTTGATTTCCAGGATTTCTACTTCCGGTAATCGCTTCAGATAAACTTCCACCCCTGCGCGAATCCAATCTTTCTTGATCTTGCCGACTGCGATAATCTTAACCTTTGGAACAGCAGAAAAAGTTTTCATCTAAACAGAACAAATTAGGAAGCTGTGTTTTTAACCCTTAGCAGTACAGGTCAATTCTCGTCAACTCTAATTGAAACTGCTGATCGGGGGTTGGCCGGAATTGCCGGATGAACTATTTTCTACAAACATTTTTCCTCACGTGTCACTGGTTGTTGTTCAATGCTGCTCAATAGTGCAGAGTCAGCTTGTGTTGAATAACTCTATCACACTTGGGTTAAAAGTGGTACACTTGGACTCCAAAATTGTGGTAAATGACGTTGAAACACTGATGTACACTGGTATTGACTTTGATGCGTTCGATGATGAGATGCCTAGCCGCAAGAAACGAATCCAGGTTGAGGTGGAGGATTTGTACTCATCGCTTGATGCATTAGCAACTTCTGAGCGTCGTTCGTTGTCGGCAATGGCAAAGGTTTTGATTGAGGAAGCTTTGATTGCTAGGGGATTGATGAGGCAACCTCCTGAACCGAGCCCTGTTCAATCAGAAGATGAGTAACTTTAAAACAAGCGATCGCCCTGTCCAGTGGTCGAAGGAGGCGTTATCAATTCGGCATGACATTCAGTTGTCCTTGGCTTCACAAAAGCAGGTTTTGGATTTTGTTGATTTCTTGCTGCGCAAGCAGGAACTACTAAGAAGTCAATCAATAACCGAGACGATGGATTCAAGTGACGAAGTTGCTGTGCCTGATCACCTGGAGCAAGAATTCGCCGGGTGGGAATTAGGAAGCTTCTGGCGCATTTATCAAAAAACTCCTGGAAAGTACCATATAGGAAGCCTTTAGAGTGATTGTTGAGATGGCCAGAAAAGTCAATATAACCCTGAGTGACTCCGCCTATGGTTGGCTTGACCAAGCGGCTGAACAACAGGGCAGAACCCCCACAGGACTTGCCGCGTTTTTGGTTGAGTACTGCCTTGTCTCAGGTCATGGGTTGACTGGGGCTTCTATCAAGGAGCAATCTAGCCATCGAAATCAATCGGACACAATTGAAAGTGACAATACTGAATCGGCAGCGATTTTGGCTCAGTTTATTCAGGCTGTTGCTTCTGGCCATCAGCCGAGTCAGTCTGTTGTGTTGGAGACTGCCAAGCTGACAGGTTTAGATTCTGAAAAGTTGATTGAGTTGAGTTCTGGTCGTAGGGTGGATTAGCAACAGCGTAATCCACCGAATTTATAGCGGTTGAAGCGGTGCATTAATAAGACGACTGACTAGCTAATTTACTCAATCCAGCTTACAAGACGATCACACTTGAGTCTTCATTTGCTTCCTCCTCCTGGCATCGACTTCTATGGCTTCAGCACAGGTGACACCATAGAAGCGATCGTACTGGAGCAATTTTTCTAATTGTTCCCTATAGAGTTACGACAAAGTACCTCTGCAGTTGTTCGATCGTATCCAGGATTTCGTCTTAACGCAAAGTTAATGCACGCTTCAAGATCAGGGCTACTATTTTGTCCGTCCTGTTTCAATTCAGCGGTTCTTTGCTCTTGTGGAGAAAAACTCATAGGATCGCCGTCAATGAAGGCTTCTATATTAGCCTCGCATGTGCCAAACGGGTTCAAGCAGACAACCATCCGCAGTCGGATCGTATAATGACCTTTTCTAAGATTCCCCTGTAACGTGTCGTTCCCGACCGAATTGCCATAGCCAACTCTTCTACCATCAGCATCAAAGATCATGACATCGATATCTCCAGTACTAGAAGTGACTTTAAAGGTATAATCACCTGTCTCAGGTAAATTTACATCAATGTCGTGTATGTCACCGGAAACAAACCCACGGTACATTATTGTTTCCGCCAGAAGACTAGGCGCGAAGGCTAAAAAGTATAGGCAGCTCGCTAGCAAACTGGCGCAAAAATTCATCACAACGATTTTCATAACTCAATAATGTCTCCATCGTAGACAGCCCAAATTGATCCCTTTATTCTAGGGAATTTCAAAGATCTACAAAGCGAAGCAGTGAATTTACTGAACTTGCCAATCTCAAATTTCTCAGAACTTACCTTATGGTTTTGTAGTGCGATCGCCCGTAGCTTGGGTTGAACCCGTGAAGCCCAACATTAGGATATTGAAAATCTTATCCAAATATTTGTACCCCAGGGTCAGATTTCTCATCAATCTAGATTTCATTAATTAATCACCTTGGGAGGGAGCAATAATTCTGTTTCCCCATTGGCAAGATCCTGATTCTTGATCGCGTTTTATCTATCTTGCGAGGCACGCGAGCTTGAGGAGATTGCCTGTGGAACGGGTGGGCAACGTTTCTATGAAAGTCCTGCGTCCTAATCAAATCAAGAAAAATCCTGGCCAAGAAAAGTTTAAGAAACTTGAGCCAATAAGGAGGAGGCTGCCGTATTCGGATAAATTATTGACTAGCACCCTGTCTGAAAAAGCAGGCTTTGCCCCGTTAATTATTTATTAAAACAACTATGGAAACGGCCTTTGATCAATTTTGGAAGTTAGTATTTGGGGCTTTGTCCCTCAACCCCGAAGCCTTTATAAAAATCAACGTATTACCCCTCGGAACCAAAGCAGCTCTGGCAATCGTTCTGATGGCGGGATTGGCCCAGGCCATTGGTCAGTGTGTTGTCCTCTTTATCAATCGGGTTAAGCCCTTTCGATTTCTGCTCAGCTTAGGGATTGCTTCCTTTCTCTTTCTGGCCGCCTTTGGATTCTGGGCCGGCAGTGTTTGGTTAGTGGCGAACTTCATCCTCAGAATTCCGGTGGACTGGATTACGATTCACCGTACCCTGGGACTGAGTTATGCCCCCTTGCTGCTGGGATTTCTAATCGCGCTCCCCTACCTGGGGGTTCCAATTTCTGTAATGCTCTCGATTTGGGCCTTATTAGCAGAAATCACAGGTCTCAAAACCGTTTCGGGTATGGATGAATGGCAGGCATTTGTCTGTTCGGGACTGGGATGGTTTGTCTTCCAAGCCCTGGAACGTACTGTGGGTCAGCCTGTAACCCAACTGGGCAACTGGATCGCTAATACTGTCGCTGGAACGCAGTTAGTGCGCGATGAGGAAGGACTAGAAGAGATCGTGATGCAGGGCAATCCGCCAACGGTGGATTCTGTCAGTCGAGAAATCCTGGCAGAGGCTAATGCAACATCTGACATCCGAAAAATATCTGGCGTACAGTTTTTCGGCATTGCACTTGCTGTTTTTGCCATTGTTGTTCTGTTTGCACCCGGAACCCAGGACAGAATCTTCACCTGGTACGTTGCCTTGGGGGAAACGCTGCGTGTAATTGTTAAACTGCTTTGCATTGCTCTGTTGGCGCTTCTATTCTCTATTCTGTTGACGCCACTGGAATCTCTCTGGTGGTGGGCTGGCTGGAATCAAGGGTCAGCCCTGAAATATCCACCGGGAGAGCCTGTTCGCCCCGTTGACGATCCCAAAAATGTGGCCCGTTACATTCTCTATCTGGATGGGATTAACCAGGGAACGGGTCAGTATGTGCCGATTGTGGAAAATTTTCTGCAAACCCTGGCCAATGCTCTGCCGTCAAATATGTTGGTGGTTCAGGGGATCATGCCCTACTCCGTTGATAATCGGGGCTTGGATGAGGATCGTCCCCTGGCATTTCTCTGGCGCTACATTACCAAGATGGGACTGAAAAGCGCATCCAACCCGCTAGGATTTTTTGTGAATCTCCGTAATGTTTTTGCTGTGGCCGTTTCAGCCGATGCTCGTTATGGGCCATTGCAAAACCAGGGACTAGCCCAGGTTCTCTTCTCCAGCTTGATTCGATTTGGTTATCCCCTCGGCAGTGGGGTTCCGGTGACGGTCATCGGTTACAGCGGTGGAGGGCAAATGTCTATGGGTTCAGTCACGGCTCTGAAACGATCCCTGGGTAATACGCCCGTTGATGTGATCTCCCTGGAGGGAGTGATTGCGGGCAACACTGGAGCCATGTGTGCTGACCATCTGTATCACCTGATTGGCGACAATGATCAGGTACAAAAAATTGGCCCGATTTTCTTTCCTGGGCGCTGGCCCATCTCAGTTCTCTCCAACTGGAACTGCGCCAGACGTCGGGGTAAAATCACCCTCATCTCCCTCGGCCCAGTGGGACACACCGGGCCAAAAGGCCCCATGTCGGATACCTACGAATTGCCGGATGGTCGCACGGCTCTAGAACAAACCGTCGATGTCATGACAGGAATTCTCACTGGAGATTGGTCAGTTACCGGACTCGATCCAGATGATTTTCAAACTGCTAGTAATTACGAACGTTATCAGGCAGGATTGTTCAATCAAAGCAGTTACTATCCGCTGCAAGTTGAAATCAACTCGCAATTCTATCGACCGATTGGCAACTGGGTTGGGCGATTGATTCTGCCGCCAGAGGAAAAACGGGCTGAACTTCAGGGGGTCTGGCTTGAAATCCACCATGCCGATCCGCAGCATCAGCACCGCATTGGTCAAATCGCCATTCTGCGTTGGAGTGACCTGGAATCCGTGAATAACTACGTCAAGCTCGTCACCGTAGACGTTGAGTTCATCGACCAAGCCTATGCCAGCGAAAAACAGGGCAATATCCATCCGGATCGGGTCAATCGCTGGCCACAGGTTGATCCGTTAGAATCCCTGGCGGGTGCTAGACCAGAAGATGACATAGTGGTTAGACTACCTGATCCAGTCGTGATTGAAGATAATGGCTCCTCTGCCACGGTGCTTTATATCAAGCGTGATCCGATCCAGATTTCAGGACGGTTCTATGCTGTGGTGAAATTTGTTCAGTTTTTGGGTGGGGATTTATTTGCAGTGCGCCACTACAACCGCATTTCTCGCAAGTTTAATGGCCCGGAGGAAGTGGTTTACGTTCCCTCGGTGATCGCCAGTCGGGAAGGGGTCTTGCCTGCCACAAATCAAGGATTAGAGAAATCGCCAGTCAACTCAACGGGTTGGTACATCTATGGTTCCAAGAACCATCAAGACCAATTTGTTGTCCAGGCCCTGGCCCCCTTCAAACTCTTTTCCCTGCAACCGGATCGGGTGATCAAAGGGAAAAAGGCAACGGTGAATTTCATCAATTTCCATGCCTGGGACAATACTGTCGATAACAAAGGCCACGCCTACAGCACCCTGCTTGATCCAACGGAGGTTGATCCGGATGAACCCGAACTGGAACAACCGGAACACTGGCGGGAAGGCGATCGCGCCCTTTTAATGCACGTTTTCGGAGGTCGAGGGGGACAGCATGGGGAGTTTGCGCCCTTGGGGATGTACTTCGGCCACTTTGCCTTTGGGATTGCCCAGGTGATTTATGACCCGCTGATTGATGATCTACGATTTGAGATTGAGTATCGTCAAATCTACACCCACAATTCAGGCGGTTTAACATCGGGTTCCCTGGCCTGGATGCGCTACATGGGGGATCGTCAGTGGGGCTGGCTCGGAACTCGACCTGTGGCCGATATGTTAATTCGTTTTAGTCCGCTGCTGGATGACTATAATTTTGGGGGAATTCGGTTCTCGCCCCTGAGTTACGTGATGCGTGAACTGGATGTGATGGCAGCCCGCTACCGCACGGGGGATGGAACCGGGACAACGGTGGTGAGTTCCGTCAATTCCTGTGTGCAGGATTCCAGCCAAGCCCTCTACAGTGCCCTGCGCCGCATGATTGCAGAGTTCCAGGTGAATCCATTGATTTTGCGATGGCTCCGAGAACATCCCGACCATGAACAAACCCAGCGATTTAGTTTGCTTAGCGATCTGGTTGATAGTTTGGAAAGCTATCTGTTGCCCTTTGACAAGGCCAGAGCGGATTGGCGGTATAACATTCCTACCTTGGGTTACTCTCCGGTAGAGACACCGGCTCAAACATTGAAAAAAACCATTGCCAGTTGGGAAACCCTGCTGCCCCGCTGGACAGCGGATCAGATTGCCATGATCTTTTTACAATTGGGGGCATCCCTGTGGGTTCTGCGGACGAATCAGGTGGGCGGTGACAATCCAGATATTGAACCGATTGCACCCACAGACTTTGGCTGGGCCGTTCCAAAAATTAAGCGGGTGAAGCGAGTATTTTAGATGCTGCACCATTTTCTGAATCAGCCTTCTTGGTTGTTGAGAGTGCAACAACTCCTACCACTTTAATTCCAGCTTGTTGAAATACCTGGATTGCAGTATTGACGGTTGCTCCAGTGGTAAAAATATCATCAACTAGCAGAACTGATTTCTTGGATAAACCCCGTTGAAAATCTTTGCCAAGTTTGAAGGCTCCCTTTAAATTCTTTTGACGTTGACGAGCTGAGAGTTTGTGCTGGGGCTGGGTTGAACGAACCCGTTCTAGACCTTGAGATTTCAGGGGGAATCCCGTTGCTTGACAAAAACTACGGGCAATTTGTTCGGCCTGATTGAATCCCCGCTGCTTTTGTTTTTCAGCCGAGAGCGGAATCGGAACTACCACAACATCATCTTTAGGCAAAGTCTTCGCATCTTTGAACCAGGCAACCGCCAGTTGAAATCCGAGGGGTCGAGCAATTTCCGGGTGTTGCTGATATTTCATAGTGGCGATCGCTCGTTTCAGGGAACCGTCATGTTTACCCCAAACGAAGACGGGAATACGATTTTGCAGACGATAATTTTGCGAAGAGCCGCATTCGAGGATTTGCTTTTCACAGTGGGAACAGACTTCTCGTTCTGCGGGACGATGGCACAGGGGACAGTTCGGCTTTAAGAATAGATCGAGGGTTAGCTTGATTAGACGATTCATGGTGGGGATTTAGTGGTAGGCGGTTTCTCTGTTCTACAGCTAGTATTCCCCCATCTGATATGTCATCTAACATCTTGTAGTCATGACCTATCCAATTTCCGACAGAGCAGAGCGATCTGATTTCTCGTTCGGTTTTTCCTTGCGATCAAAGCCAAACCCGCCGAAGACTAACTCTGGGAAGAGTTCTAAAAGATAACCGGGCTGCATCCAGGATTCCAGGGCGATGGGTTGAGTGGTTGGACTGCCTTTCACATCAATATCTAGTCCGGTCACATTGCCTCTCAAAGCAGGTCTCAAATTTCCCAGGTGATCGCGGGTCGCCCGTAAGTTTACCTCAACCAAACCACGGGACTGCATAGTTTTGATACCACCCCTACCCCCTCCAAGGGCTGAGAGGGTATTGCCGTGGGACAACAAAATCGGAAATTCTGGCGGTTTCCGCACATCAGACAGCACTGACTTGAGAAATCGCCCAGACAACTGGGGGTCGCAGTTTTCCTGATACTGAGTTACCTCATCCCAGATGCTCGTGTGGGGAACTGTCCCTGTTTTCAGGCGTTGATAATACATCACCAACTGAGAATTAATCTGGCTATAGTTGTACTCTCCACCAAATACCTCGAAGGGTTGGGGCCAGCTATTTTGATGGCTATGGGGATCGGACACAACCACGCGATGACCGAAGAAAATCACCCGCAGCAATGCCAGAAATCCAGCAAAGGACGTCTTGCCGCTGCATTGTTCTCCCCAGATTAATAGGGGTTTTGTCAGTAGCAGTTGCAGGAGCCACTCGCAACCTGGCGCATTCAACTGTTCCCAAACCTCTTGAACACGGGGGTCATCCTCCCCTGGCATCATTGGTGCTTGTGGTTCTGGGGGCCCAGAGAGTCTGTAACCCAGAGGAATGGTTTCATTTGAGTTGGTATTCATGGATGGGATCATAGGATGATTTGAGGGTGTGTTTGTGCTTGAGAGGGAACGATTTGTCTCAGCGGTAGAGCTAGAAACAGGCATCAGGCTCGGCCTGCGACTGGTTTTGATATCAATTCGAGTGACTGACCCTAGGGATTGAGCCGTGTTTGACTGATTAGAAATTGATCTGCCAGATGATGTACTAGATAATTTGCTGAATGATTTGTTAGAGACTGGCTTGCTAGCAATGGTCTTAACCTTTGAAGCCTGATCAATGGGTTCAGGCTTGTCGTTGGGAGGATTTTCTGGAGGAGAATTTTCTAGAGTCGGAGGGAGAGGTTCTGGAGTTTCCACTTCCAAATCAGGCGGAGGCTCATGCACAACATCGGACTTAACCAGCTTGAGATGCCTTTGGGGAGCTTTAACACGGGGAACTTCTGGATGAGCAGCCTCGGTAGGATGAGTGGGTTCAGAAGCGAACACTTCAGAGTGAGAGACTTCTGGTTGGGAAACTTCTGGATGGGGAATGTAGTTCTCAGGATGAATGGGTTCTTTGGCAGATCGTGGTGTTGGGGCAGGTTGAGGAACAGATTGAGTGGGAGGATGTTGAACAGAGGGAGGATGGGTCACAGCATCAGATGGGCCAGAATACTCCATGGCAGGATGACCTGGAAGGAATGCTTCATTCGTTGTTTCAGGAACTCCAGCACCTAAAGCGGCCTGCATTTGCTGAGCCAGAGCCATTTCCACCGCATTCTCTCGCAGGGATTCGATGTAGTAGCGATTTGAGGCCAGCCAGTGGAGAAAGTCCTCGTCCTCCTGTTGTTGCTCAGCATTGAGAAAGGCTTCAAACCGTCTCAGTCGATAGCCGATGGCCAAGCCAACCGAACTGCCCGTGATTGCTCCACAAAGGACTAGACCCTGTACCCAGAAAAGGGATAGCTTGTTTTTGGCCAGGAAGAAGGGCGGCACTGACCACAGCAAAAAACTGCCACCAATCAGACCGCCTGCGATGAGATTCAGCCAACCGATGGACTGTTCGGCAATCCTGTCTCGCAGATGAAACTGTCTGAATTCCAACGTCATAAACCGCCCTCAAAATCTCGGAGTTGACTTATTTATCAATATACCAGACAAAATGACTAATTAATCATTTTGTTTATTTCAGTTGTTTACTTCAGTGATAGGATTTTGATGTAAAGGGCCAGACCTACTATGTATTAAAGGTTTCAGCCTATGCAGTCCAGATTCTATAAAGATAAGTTAAAGATTTAACTAACTCTTAACCTTTTTTCGATATACTTTGATATGTCAATTAAAGTGTTTTTGGAGGTGTCCAGAAGCGCTTCAGGTGTTGCTCTATATTCGGTGATTTACTATGCCTAGCTACAAGACCGTCACGGATAACAAGTCTGTCGTTTGGGATCACTACCCCAAGCGCAAAGAACTTTTGAAGGCGCATGGCACATCAGATGTTTGGCTAATTGATTTGGAAGAGGGCAAGAAGGCTGTTGCTGACACTCAGCTTGTAGTCAATCGTTCTCTTGCCTAGCAGGGGCAATACTACACCTGTTCTTCTAAGGTTGCTTTTTTCTGGTCAACAACACGCCGCAACACGCCATTAATAAACCGATAACTTTCCTCATCCCCATAGCGCTTGGCGAGTTCAACCGCTTCGTTCAGGGCTACCTGATGCTGAGTCCCAAGATACGATAGTTCGGCAACTGCAATCCGAAGGATGTCCCGATCAATTTTGGGCAGCCGGCTCAACTGCCAATCTACCATCACATCCGTGATTTGCTGGTCAATTTCCTGTTTGTGAGAACTGACCGCCGCTAAAATATCAATCGCATAGTCCTGCACGTCTTGCTGCTTCGACAACTGAACCAGTTCCGGAAATTCAATCGATGTGCCTAAACGATTAATGGCGGACTGGGCTAGATCAATTGCCTCTTGCACCATTGAGGTAGCTGCTTGCAAATCACTGGCACGAAATTGGCTAGAGACTAAGCGATCGCTGCCTCGCTGTAGCTCCGCCATCGCAGTTTCCAGGGATTCGTAACTTTCAGAAACTAAGCTACGAACCGCTGCGATAACGATGTCATGAATTTGCTGATTTGCCAGCCGTTCTGCCGTTCCGGGGAGTTGGCTGATGCTGAGCAGGGCAAGTTCTCTGGCGCTTCGGCGAGCTAGCATGATCTAATTTAGTCTCCTCTAACCCTCTTTCGGAACTGGAACCGCTTGAAGCTTACCCTTGCGGGATGATGCTACAGTCACCTTTTCTTGCACTGAATTGGCAGATGTTTTCACTGGAGAGCTGGAGTTAACGATTCCTCCAGATACAATGATTTTAAAGGCATCCTCCACTGACAAGGACAAGTTAATCGCGGAAGCTGTAGGAACGATAGCGTACCAGCCACTCGTGGGATTCGGAGTTGTTGGAATGAAAACACTCACCAGCTCCCCATCCGCAAGATGGGACTGTATCTCCGTATTAACTGAACCCGTGACAAAGGCCAGTGTCCAGATACCCGGACGGGGATATTCGATTAGTACAACTCGACGGAATCGATCATTGGAGTCTGTCAGCAATGTTTCGAGAAGCTGCTTCAGGGTTTTGTACACCAATCCAGCAAAGGGGATTGCCTGGAGAACTCGTTCACTGACGTCCAACAGCCAGCGCCCTGCAATGTTACGAGCCATCAGACCAATGAACAGTATTCCCAAAAGCGGCACAGCTAAGCCTACTGCTGCACTGAGGAGGTTAACCAAAATCGGATGCAGAGTGTCAAAGGGATTGAGCCGCTTTGGTACTCTTGTGAGGAATTCGATTACGGAGGTGGCCGTAATCAGGGTTAACCAGATTGTGGTTGCCAAAGGAATAACCACCAGCAAGCCCGCAATCAGATCATTTTTTAAGTCTTGTTTTAAACGATGGAACACCGACGTTGCATTTTCCTGTTTCAAAGGACTGCTATTCATTGTAGATTTGGTTTCCGGAAACCCGCAAAAATACCAGCTAACCCCACAGTCCCGACAATCTAAAAAACCTCTGATGAAGTGCCATGTCAGGCCGAACAGAAGACGTGCAAAACCTTCATGTCCCGGCTTCTGCCTTGATCCCTGCTGGG
Source organism: Microcoleaceae cyanobacterium (assembly GCA_050331715.1). Taxonomy (GTDB): domain Bacteria; phylum Cyanobacteriota; class Cyanobacteriia; order Cyanobacteriales; family Microcoleaceae; genus JBHJGO01. The sequence continues at coordinate 4,579 of JBHJGO010000136.1, read as the reverse complement.
TTGCAACAGGCAAGATCGAGTAGCAGCAGAGTTGGATTGAGTGATTTATCTATTCTAAGTTAGTTGGTTGTATCTTGGGAAACATTTTGCTAATCAATGCCATCCACAGAAATGAACGCTCCCCTGGCTGATCGAATGCGGCCTCGTATCTTGGAAGAATTCGTGGGTCAAGGCCATATTCTGGCCCCCGGTCGTCTACTATGGCGAGCGATTCAGGCGGATCAGTTATCGTCGCTAATTTTCTACGGGCCTCCGGGAACGGGTAAAACCACCTTAGCCCGTATCATCGCCAACACAACCGAAGCTCACTTCATCGCTTTGAATGCAGTTCTCTCTGGCGTCAAGGATATTCGAGAAGCCATTGCCACCGCGACAAAAATTCGCCAATCGGCCCAGCGTCGCACGATCCTATTCATTGATGAAGTGCATCGGTTCAATAAATCTCAGCAGGATGCTCTGTTACCCTGGGTTGAAAACGGAACGGTGGTTCTGATCGGCGCAACGACCGAAAATCCCTACTCTGAAGTGAATAAAGCTCTGGTGAGTCGGTCTCGTCTATTTCAGCTAAAGCCTTTAACCGTTGAAGATTTACGCCAGGTGGCCCGTCAAGCTTTAACCGATTCAGATCGGGGCTATGGCGCGTTATTGACTGAACTAGAACCGGAGGCCCTGGAACATTGGGTAAATACTGCCAATGGTGATGCAAGAGCATTGCTGAATGCTGTGGAGTTAGCCCTTGAAACCACTCTGACAGATAGGAAAGGGGTGATTCATCTCACGCTGGAGGTCGCTGAAGAATCCATTCAACAACGGGCTGTTCTCTACGATAAAGAAGGGGATATTCATTTTGACACGATTAGTGCCTTTATCAAGAGTGTTCGGGGTTCTGACCCAGATGCTGCCCTTTACTGGCTGGCCCGAATGATTTATGCGGGAGAAGACCCCCGGTTTATTTTCCGGCGACTGTTAATTCTTGCCAGTGAAGATGTAGGTTTAGCTGACCCAAACGCTGTGGTGGTGGTGAATGCTTGTGCTGAAGCATTTGACCGAGTGGGGATGCCAGAGGGACGATATCCCTTGGCCCAGGCAACTTTATACCTGGCAACTACCGCGAAGTCCAACAGTGTCATGGGATTTTTCGATGCACTCGCTGCCGTTGAACAGGAACAGCAGGCTGATATTCCGAACCCGCTGAAGGATGCCAATCGAGACAAACAGGGATTCGGTCACGGCGCAGGTTACCTCTATCCCCACGCCTATCGAGACCATTGGGTGGCGCAGCAATATTTACCGCAGAGCCTTCAGGGACGGGTCTTTTATCAACCCTCTGATCAGGGGATGGAAGCGGAAATTCAGCAGCAGGTGGCTCGACAACGGGAAGCACAACTGGCGGCTGTAGTCGAAACGTCGATGGCAACATCGTTGACAACATCGTTGGAAGTTCTCACCTACAGCAAACCGGATCGTCGGGTTGAGCACTGGCTCCAACGAACCCTGGGTCAGGCAGGAGAACGATTAGCCCAGATTCGAGAGCAGATCTTCAATCGGGCGCAACTGCAACGCCATCATCGGGTTCTGGACTTGAATGGGGACAGTGGATTACTCACCTGGGAAGCGGTGCGGCAATGTCCGGAGGGGGGCGTCTATACCTGTGCTTGGACAAAAACTGCGGCAGAAACATTAGGGCAACAGGCAATGAACTTGCCAGAACTTCAGCGGCCCGTTGTGTTGCCAACTCAATTGGAAAGGTTACCTGAAGCCTTGAGTGCGTATCCTGGCCTCGAATTTGATTGCATTCTAGGCCGTAATGCGGTGGTTCGAGCCTCGGATAAAGTGAGCCTCTTGAATCGGTTGAAACCGTTCCTTGCTCAATCGGGTCGCATTGCTCTAGCGGAAAGTATTCCCCGTCACACTCAACGGTTATACAACCTATTGCATCCAAACTGGTTGCAGACAGATTTGTATCATCGCTTAGTTGCAGCAGAAACTAAAATCTATCAAACGCTATCCGACCCCCTGGTAAATTGGGATGCAGCAGATTTACAGACAATCCTGGAACAACTGGGTTTGACAGTGGAACTGACCGTTGAAACCTACACGACTCAAATGGTAGTAACGCCAAGCTTGTTGAATCGTTGGTTTCCAAAAGCTGATTCATCGGGAATTTCCTATGCCAGCCGCCTGGCAGAACAATTCACTACGGCAGAACTAGCCGACATTCAAATCAGCTTTCAACAAAACCTGCTGAATCAAACGGTGAACTGGAAAAGCAAAATTGCGATCCTGGCAGCGAGATTTGCAACCAAATATAGATAACTCCTACCCGCCAGCCCGTCAAAATTAGTTACTTTTTGAGCCGCTTCAAGGACTCTGGGGAAACAGCTCCCAGTTCGGTGATGATAGAAGTAATCAGAGCTGCCGGAGTTACGTCGAAGGCAGGATTGTAAAATTCCACTCCCTCTGGACACAGGCGAGTATTGCCAATCTGATACAGCTCTTCTGGATCCCGTTCTTCGATCACAATTCCCTCACCGGATTCCAGGGAAAAATCAATGGTTGAGAGAGGTGCAGCCACAAAGAATGGAATTTGATGGGCCTGGGCAACAAGCGCTAATCCATAGGTTCCAATTTTATTCGCTGTGTCTCCATTCGCCGCAATTCGATCTGCCCCCACAATCACCCCATGAATTAATCCCCGCTTCATGCAATGGGCCGCCATATTGTCTGAAATTAAAGTAACTGGAATTTTTTCCTGGACACATTCCCAAGTTGTTAATCTTGCTCCCTGTAATCTGGGACGAGTTTCATCGGCGTAGACCCTGGCTAATCGATTACCCTGCCATGCGGAGCGAATCACGCCCAGCGCTGTGCCATAACCACCAGTTGCCAGAGAGCCAGCATTGCAGTGAGTTAGGATATTTAATTTTTCCGGTGCTTGAGGGAGAACCTTGACTCCATGCTCACCAATGGCCTGGCAGGTTTTAACGTCCTCTGACTGAATTGCCTTTGCCGTTTCTAACAGCGCTTTTTGGATTTGTTCGACCGATCCGATGGTGGTGCGAGAGATCTTCAACATCTGATCAATTGCCCAGAACAGGTTCACCGCTGTAGGGCGAGTTTTTCGCAGTTCATCGGCAATGGCCTCCAGCTGATCCAGGAATGCCTGCCGATCCAGGACTTGAATTTCCCGCGCTCCCAAGTACATTCCATAGGCCGCAGCAATGCCAATGGCAGGCGCACCCCGAACAATCATGGTTTTAATGGCCCGGGCCATATCTTCGTAGCGACTGATCTCAATCCGAGCATATTCCTGGGGCAGACGAGTCTGGTCGATCAACAGCACGCGGTCATTTTGCCAGACCACAGGGTAGATTTGATTGGCCGAATCCATGTTTTATTTGATTGGGGATAATGAAGGTTTTAACCAGTGTATCGTTAGTTGAGTTTTGGAGAATTGACCCCGAAGCAGATTTAGTGCACCACTCTTAGCCGATGACTAAAAGCCCATAACTCAATGAATGGCAGCAGTTAAATCAAATACAAAAAAATCACTGGTTTGGTTCAGACGGTCGAAAAGTTGGACTCACAGATGGCGTCGTTGGAAGCGTTGATCCAGAAGGAGACGATGAGACAACGGACAGCAGATTCCTTGCTTGCTGATAAAGTGATTGGTCTCCCTGCGCCTTCGCCAATTCAATTGCTGTCTCTAAATCTGTCATTGTGCCTTGCTTGTCTCCCTGCCTGAAGCGAGCGATTGCTCGGTTGTGATAGGCTTGAGCATAGTTAGGAGCCAATTCAATAGCCCGATTACAATCTTTTAATGCTCCCTCATAGTCACCCAACTGCCCCCGATCAATGCATCGACTGTTGTAGGCTTCTGGAACAGTCGGGTCAAGCTGAATTGCAAAGGTATAATCTTCGATTGCGCCTTGATGGTCACCTGAGAGCGAACGGTCAATTCCTCTGCTGATATACGCTTCGATAAGATTAGGATCTATTTTGATGGCTTGTGTGTAATCTTTGATTGCGGCTTGATAATCACCCTGCATTGAACATGTAACACCTCTGTAACGATAAGCCTTAGCAAAGTTTGGTTCTAGCTCAAGAGCACGGGTAAAACTGTCAAATGCTGCTCTGGGATTACCGCTTTGTAATTGACTGATACCTTGCTGAAAGTAGAATTCTGCATCTGTCTGGCCCAACAAAACCTCTGACTGATCGATTGAAGCAATAGCCCGGGGAGGATTAGAAGATGCAGACAAGGGCCTACAGGCAACAACAGAGATTAGAACACTCAGAGTAGAAAAGGCGATGATTCTCAAACTTAGGAAATACATGGGTTGCAGATTGATAAGGCTTTAAACTGATTGAACTTCCAACAAAATATAAATTTTGAGCATGAGTACTGATGCAGTAGTAGGTATAGCAATCATAAATCAGCAGGACTTACGCATTGACAAAATACGAAGAATGTAGGTCAAGGAATATTGAGCAAAAGGGACTCCTGCACAATGAATTGACGAGCCACCTCCAGGTACAATTCGCGCTGGGGTTGATACCAGTTAGCGATTTGCTGTCG
>JBHJGO010000135.1:0-3965 GCA_050331715.1 Microcoleaceae cyanobacterium | reverse complement strand
GGCACAACAAAGAGGCGTTTTAGATTTCCTAACTCAGGCTTGTCGCGCAGCACGCTTAGGAGAGACAGTTCCTTCATTGCTACCCCATCCAGACTGATTTTTTATTCTTCAACCCCCTGAATTTTTACCCTTCTTGGGGACTATGTCCCCAAACCCCTTTACTTCTTTCATGATTGATTTAGGACTGCTATATTGGTTTGAAATTATGGTTCAGGCTCTACCTGCTAAAGATATCACATTGGATGAACTGACGGAGAAGTTCGGTCTTGAGTTAGTTGAGGATGAGCAATTTTTTCGGGAATGGCGGGATGATTTGCACGAATTTTCTGAGGACGAACAACGCAGACTAGATCGAGTGAAGGCAAGCTATTCTAATTTATTGGGTGATCCACCTCTGCTAGAGAATACAGTAAAAATGATAGTTTTGTCTCCGCTGTTGGACTTAGCAGGGTTCTATTTGCCACCTTTTCGAATTAAGTCGGAGCAATCTATCATAATTGCGTTGGAAAATGAAGAAGTTCTGATCAAGGGTCAGATTGATGTTCTAGCAATTTTTAATCAGTTTTGGGTCGTGGTGATCGAGTCGAAACAAGCTGCTTTTTCTCTAGAGGTAGGGAGACCGCAAGTATTGACCTACATGCTGACCAATCCTCATCTTGAACGAGTAACCTATGGCTTAATTCTGAATGGGAGTAGTTTTCGATTTCTCAAGTTGTTAAAGGGAGAAATAGCACAGTATTCTATGTCCAGGGTATTTGATCTGTTTAATCCAGGAAATGATTTGTATCAGGTGTTGGGAGTTTTGAAGCGTTTAGCTAGTTTGGGATTAGGTTGAGTATCGTGGCCTTTCCCGTTGATGATGCTTTTGAGCTAGGATCGTGGGCATTGCTGCGTGAGTTCTGAAGAATGCTGTCAGAAATTGTTCGTCCCCTAGTTCGTACCCAGATTCGCCTACTTGCCAATGCCAGTTCAACCCGGCAGACCCTAGTTCAGACTATTGCTCGCTGGCTAGGATACTTAGGAGTCGAAGCCCAAGTTACTCAGTTGCAAGCCGATGCTGATCAGATCCAGGTCGCGCTGCGGGTTGGAAAGCCCACCAACTGTGACGTGAAGGACTGGCAAAAAATTCTCACAAGCTTAACCCAAGATAGCTCTGCTCAACCGGAGATCCAGAGCTTAACTTACCAAACCCTGGACACCAAGCAACAGATCAAAATTCAACGCCTGCTGGCCTATATGTTTCAAGTAGAGCAACCGGATAGCAAAGTGGACTGGGAACGAATCAATCCACTTGTGGAGAGCTTGAATCTAAACGAAGAATTAGCGGCTGGGATTCGCTCAGCTTTGAAAGTTCCCCAATCCCTTGATGTGCTGCTTGATGGTTTAGAACCGACCGTGGCAGCGATCACTCTGGAAAAGGCGGTGGAAATTGCCTTGTTTGATCGAACGGTGAACCGCAAGGAAGACCAAGCTCTTACCGCATTTCTGGACGCCATGAAGCAAAGCCATTAATCCTTTAAACACTACTGATCATCTCTGAAGTGATCTCAACCAACGATTGCCAGGCGGGGAGCCGGGGGGCCAGTTGAGCAGACAATTCTCTCGACTGTTCACTGTGTTTCTCAGACAGACGCACAAAATCATTGACCCAGTCCACCACTGCTTCTGTTGTGAACTCAAAAGGAGAAACTTGTAAAGCCTCATGCAGAAAGCGCTTCATTTCTGGTGAATTTCCCTGTTGATGAGCGGCCCAGGAATTCCAAACGCAGGCGGCGTAGTTTAATCGCCGGGTTAACTGATCAATCTTGGCTTGAATTTCAGGCTGTTGGGCGAATTCATTGGGTACAGGAGCTTGAAGTGCTTGCTCAATCACGAGCAAGGTTTCCCAAATCATCCGATCCTCCTTAAAAAGTTGCTCAGCCCGTTGCCTGGAGGCTTGACCAATTTCTTGTCTGAGATCAGCATCCCCAACCCAAATTTGTAACGTTTTTGCCAATTCCTGTGCGGTTCCTTCTGGATCAACATTGGGATCGGGCAAGAGCTGGCCAGTTTCTCCTAAACCCTCCGGAATTCCCCCGGCGGCTGAAGCCACAATCGGTAGTCACTTGGCCATAGCATCCATTATCGCAAACGAAGGGGCGGCCTCCGCCAGGGACGTTAAAACAAAAATGTCACTGGCATCCAACCAATCGGGAATGTCCCACCGTTGTCCCAGGAAAATCAGATGGTCACTCACCCCCAATTCTGCTGCCTTTTGCCTGAGTTCTGGCTCCAAATCATGGTCACTGCCCTTACCTGTTCCTGCCCAGACGAAATAGAGCTTCGACCATACTGGAGAATTTTTCAATTGGGCCATGGCTTCGATCTGATGCAGGTGGCCCTTGATTGGTGCGAGACGAGCCGTTGTCAGACAGATGACCCCATCATCGGGAATATTAATCTCTTGACGCAATCGCCGCCGCACTTCAAGGTTGGGTGCAGCAAAATATTTCTCGGAACGCCCATAGTAAATTACATTTCCTTGGGTTTGAGGCAAGTTGAACTGGTTGTGTAGGATGTCCAGATGTTCCCTGGCCGCAACATTTACCGCTTGGGCTGAACCATATTGATAGCGAACCCCTTCGACATAGGAAACCCCATCTCCCATAGAGAAATCTACATGTTCAGGTGTGGCCAGACCTAGGGCAATCATGTAGGGAATTCGGCGTTGAATCGCCACCTGTTTCGCTGCAAAATGGGAAAAGGGCCAACCATCACTAAAGATTAAAAAATCCGGTTGAATCCGGTCATAAATTTCTTCTGCATCCCTGGTATTCCGGAGAATTCGGGCCAGATCTTTACTGGTGCTGTAGTCGAGCCAAAGCTGCTTAATTCCCAAATCTTTTTCCCGTTCTACCAGGGGGCTGGAATGTTCAGGACGAATAGCGGTCACTTGATACCCGCGACGGGCCAGCTCAGACAGCACTGAATGGTCATACTGAGCCAGGCCGCCAATGCCGGGATCGTCGGTATTCATCAAAGCAATATGAAGCTTCTTGGGGCTAACAATGGGCTGAGAAGGCATTGGAGCTGTGCTAAAGCGGTTTGTCTCCGAACTTGATGGATTCCAAATAAGTTCTAGAACCTGCTGCCATTCTGACATCTGGGTCAATTCATGGATATCAAATCCTTCGCCATACTCTGACGAGATTTTGCCAAAAGCGTTAATCCAGTGGGATAGGGCTTCTGTGCGGGTGTAGGGACTGTATTCCAGGGATTTTGCCAGACAATCCACCATCAATTCAGGATGGCCATCACGGAACATGCGCCACGCCAACCACACCCAACGTTCATATTGCTCCTTGGGCTTTAATTTCTGAATATTCGGCGGCAGATCAGTGCGACCGAAAAATTCAGCCATCATTGCCTCCGTACTCTGAATCACCTTGATGCCACTCGACATGAGATTGCGATCATGCTGACGATAGCAGGCATGAACCTGCGGTAGCCAAGCAGACTGACATCCCATCAGAGCTAGCCTGAGAACAAAGTCCAAATCTTCCGTTGGAGGATGACGATGGTCAAAACCACCCACCTTGTCCCACCATTCTCGCCGCATCATTAGGGCGCTAGGTCGGACACACTTATTCAAAACCCAAGCTTCCAAATTCAGTGTAGGGACAGCTTCCCACAGGGTTATCGGTCTGAGAAATTCTCCCGCCTGATTCACAATATTCCAGCCACTCTGCACCAGACCTATCTGGGGATTTTGATCCAAAAATCCGACTTGTTCGGTGAGTTTGTCGGATAGAAAGAAATCATCCGCATCTAGAAATGCCAGAAATTTTCCTTTGGCCAACCGACAGCCATGATTTCGAGCCTTGGCTGCTCCTTGGTTGTGTTGATAAATATATTGAATCGAATCGTAGTAGGGTACAGGACCATGGCCGTTAGGTAAGGGGTGGCCTAATACATACAAATAACAT
>JBHJGO010000134.1:0-25968 GCA_050331715.1 Microcoleaceae cyanobacterium | reverse complement strand
CACAGGTGGAAAGGAAGGTAGAGAAAGACAAGATTAGATCAGTGATTTGGTTCTACGACCCCAACATCACCCCCCTGGATCAGGCAATGGATGAGGCCCAGAAACGAAGACCTAATTCAAGCATCTTCTTATTCATGCCAGACAATGGACGGAGGCCAGGGAATGAGTAACCCGTATTCAGGTAGATTAAAACCCTCATCGGCAGGGCACGTCCAGGCCGAAATCCGGCACAGTGCTGAACAACTCCGGGCGATGGGATTAGAGTTACATCCAGAACGGGCGGTTCCCATTCCCAAATACAATCCTAATTGGTTGAGGGAGTGATTCTCTTCCCACTGTAGGTACTTTGCCACCTGAACGATTCCTCAGAATGCATCTTGTATAGATTGTGATCTATGGATAGATTGATTAAAGTCTATGAATAGATGGAATCCATTCGAGTACCCTCCATCCCCTGGAACCCTTACACAATAGGATATCTAAGACATCCATGCCACACATTGAGTATCCCTAAAACTCTAGAACCCCTACACAATAGGATATCCAAGACACACATCGACTGTATCCCTTGGATGTCTAAACCAGGGGACTGTTATGGTGGGAGTCCCGTAGATTCCCGTTAGCCTAGGGGGTACTATAAAATCTCTGAAACTCTTGTCCTGTGGGGTTTCCCGTTAGCCCAGGGGTTTCCAATTCCCCCCGCCACTCCCTGTAAAGTCTCTGAAATCCTTGTCCTGCAAGGGTTTCTAATTCCCCAAGTGGATATAATTCCTCAGTGTTTTTGGTTGGGGGATGTTGTATTAAATACCGTAATAATTACGCCATTAAACTACATATACTACATATGCTACAAGAGTGGAGGGTTTGAATTAGGGTCTAAGGAAACCCCCGCGTCACGAACCCGACCCAATCATGGAGAAAAAAAACACCGAGTGCGGATGACACTAGGGATGTATAAACATCGTTTGTTGTGTATCCCCCCTACTGGTTCCGACCGGGAGGGTTTTCTTCTGGGTGCGATATTGCGAGGGATTGTCATCAGTGGTGTTCTACTTCCAATGATTGATCCGCGTCTATTTTTGGAATTAGGTGGAATCCTTATCTAGTAGGGATTCTAGGGGATAAGGATTTTCTACTTCCGATAATTGATGTTATGGGAAGTAGGCAGAATCCCTCCGTGGCGGAGATTTCAAGGTATATAGTGGGTGCGACCCCTGCCCGGCCCCACGGGGGTAGATTTGGGGCCGAATCCTGGCGCAGTCAATGTAAAAATTTCAACCTCAATCCACAGGATTAGTACTCAGGTAGTTCAGGAAACAATATCCCTCTCAATTTCGGCGGCCCGTAGTTGGGCCAACCGTTTATTCTCCGGGGTGTCCCTTAACCCCAGGGATAGAATCTTCCTCTCCCCCTTATACGTCCATCGAAGTCTCAGTCGGCCTTTGAGAGATTCGACCGATACACTTCCCTTGGATTTCCTGTGTCGGCCATTCGGCAATTCTCCGCCCTCCTTTGATACCTTATCGATACCTTATCGATCCAGGAAGGGAATATTTGAGTGTAAAATGTCGGTATTAGCCTGATCCCCTTTGGTGGACTACAGACTCCCACAACCACTGAGGTTAGAGGACTTTCCCTGTACGGTTGATGTACAATACAAAGCCCATGACGAGGATTGAACTCGTGACCTCACCCTTACCAAGGGTGCGCTCTACCACTGAGCTACACGGGCAAAATTTTTCTCAGGATTCCATCCTAGCCACTGATTTGAAGATCGTCAAGTCCATTTGACCCCGCCGAACCCGTGGGGAATGCTGCATCTTGAGATTCAACAGATACAATAGTTAGTCAGGCCGATTCACTTATCGCATTTCTGTTTTACCCCATCAGAGCCATTTAATCGAAGATGACTTCTCCCTCAGATCCAGGAAATTCAAAATCAGATTCAACCGCGACCTTGGAGCCAGACTTAGATTCTCAGCTCATGGAGAATGGTACTAACTCCGCCGATCACCTGGACGAGATTCCGGATGAGGTGGAAATGTCTCTGTTTGACCATTTGGAGGAACTCAGACGGAGGATCTTCTTCTCGCTGATTGCCGTTGTCGTTTCAGCGATCGCCTGCTTCACCGTTGTCAACTCGATTGTTCAACTGCTGGAACTGCCAGCCCAAGGAGTGAAGTTCCTACAATTGGCTCCAGGAGAATATTTCTTCGTGTCACTACAGGTGGCTGGATATGGCGGTTTATTGCTGGCCAGTCCCTTTGTGTTGTACCAGGTGGTGCGGTTTGTGCTGCCGGGGCTGACCCGCCGTGAGCGGCGATTGCTAGGGCCAGTTTTCATTGGGTCAACGGTATTGTTTATCGTAGGGTTGTTTTTTGCCTATGGGGTATTGGTTCCAGCCGCTCTGAAATTCTTCATTACCTATGGTGCAGATGTGGTGGAACAGCGCTGGTCAATTGAGAAGTACTTTAACGTGGTGCTGCTGCTGATGTTCAGCACGGGTTTGGCCTTTCAGATTCCGGTGATTCAGATTCTTTTAGGAAATTTGGGGATTGTTTCGTCCCAAACCATGATTTCAGGCTGGCGCTCGGTGGTTCTCGGTGCAGCAGTGCTAGGGGCAATCCTCACTCCTTCGACCGATCCTTTGACTCAAAGTTTGTTGGCAGGTGCAGTTCTGGGACTTTACTTCAGTGGAATTGGCGTTGTGAAGTTAATGGGTAAGTAGGGTATTTATAGTGGAATGGTGGGAGTAGACCACCATTCCAGCTCACGTTAATTTGTAAATTAACGACGAATCAAAGGTTGACTAAACGCTTAGAAATGACTCATCAATGCCGAGTTGAGAAGCGTCCAACGAGTTATCCGAGGAGCCTCCCGATAACAGAGGATTGCCAATGAAGTCAGCATTTGTTTCCTCAAGCCCAGAATCGATGTTCCCGACTAACTCAAGCGGTTGAATCTCATCCACTGACGTTAGATTGAGGGACTCAGAATTGCCCAAGAGCAGATCAGCTTGAACGGCTGAGAAATCATTGTTTTGAATTAACGCCACCCAATCCTCAGACGTTTCAGCGGGAGCCTGTCCGATGGAAACCGAATCGCCTCCCAATAAATCTTCAACAGTGCCTGTCAACAAATCTCCACCCGTGCGAGGGTTGTACCACTGAACGGTATAGTCTCCGTCGGGAAGATCGATATTGGTCGTGCCGCCATCCGGTAGATAAACCGCATAGATATCTCCAGTCTTGCCAAAGACATAATCGTCGTTGACCGCAGTGATATCGTCCATGTGACGCATTTCGGTAAATGGCAGATAATCCTGGAAGAACTCCAGCGCATAGCGAGTTTGATCCCACATTACGTCTCGAGTACGCCAATCCTCAGCATCCAAGTCACTATGCGGGAAGCTATAGCCAAAGTACCACTCAACTCCAGCACCACCCGCCATCAGGTTGCCCCACAAATGTTGCTTGCGAACGCTATCGTGGGTCGGATCATCGGCATCCGGCTTCACGCCTGTGCTGGCAGGCCCGATTTCATCCAAAGTTACAATCCACGGGCGACCACTAGCAGCCGATTGATCAATCCAGGTTTTGGTTCGTTGGTGAGTATTGTTGGTTTGTAGGGAGGTTCCTTCAAAGTCCTCGAATCCCAACAGAGGCTCATAGACTGAATCCTGTGAATTCGGAAAAGTATGGCTGACAATCTGATGATCGTAAGGATCAAGCCCACGAATGTAACTGGCAAAATCCTTACGTTGCTCATCTGTATTGGTATTTTCCTCGCCTAGGTTCCAATTCACAGCCAGGTGATGGCCAAATCGAGCAACAAGTTCCCGATAGTAAAGTTTTCGCTCGGTTCCCAGTTCGCCCCCATCCAGATCTTGATCGTTTTCCTGTTCTTGGGTGACGACATGCAGTTGGATTCCCTGCTTGTCCATGTGGTCAAATACTACTTCCCACTGATCCAACTTACTTACATCGAATCGCAGGCGTTCATTCGGGTTCGTCCAGGGAAACACCTCTCGACCATCACCTTTGAGATTGTGGGTGAGGAAGTAGATGCTGTTCATGTCCTCGCTGGCCAGGTAATTGACCGCCCCAATGATTCCTTTTCCTTTACCGTCCTGCCAGGTGGGATCCCCAGCATTCCAATCCTGAATGTGAGGCTCATAACGGTGTAGGCCATCCGGTAGATCATTCCCTTGACCGCCATTGTCGAAGGTGTTGTCGAATTCAAAATATCCCAGGAAGTTTTCGGGGCTATCGGCTCCTCCCTTGATGAAATAATCCCCGGTTTCAGCAAATTGGAGGTAATGCTCGCCGACGTACTCCAAACGTCCCAGGCCACGAAAGTCCTTACCTGTTTTATCAGTTGCTTCAACGTCAAAACTGCCACTAATGCCGTCAAGATCGGTGGCTGCTCCAGCGAGAGGATTATCGTCAATCGCAACGTTATCGCCCTGGCGGAAGGAAACATCATACGTCCAGGTTCCGACTTCATCCGGTGCGAAATGAACTCGCCATTTGTTACCGCTATCGGCACTGGTTTCCCCCGCATTCCCGTCGGCAGCGTAGTAGCCCGGAACGACATAGGTTGTTTCATCGTTACTGAAGGTGACATCCAGACGGTAATCCAGGAAGGGGTTCTCTGAATCTGTTTCGCTGGTTTCAGGGCCATCGAAGGTCAGATCAATCCGATGCCATTCTTTCAACTCCCCTTCGATCTCTACTGATCCGGGTGTAGGTTCAGGTGTAGGTTCAGGCTCAGGTGTGGGTTCAGGTGTAGGCTCGGGTTCAGGTTAAGGTGTAGGTTCAGGTGTAGGATAGGGTTCAGGTGATGGTTCAGGTTCGGGTTCAGGTGTAGGTTCGGGTTCTGTCGAAGCGACGGGAACTAATTCTATATAGTCCACGCGAGCGTATTCGCCGCCTTCTTCAATTCCCAAAATCTCTAGCTCGTCTCCAGGCTGGACAAGGATATTTTCGGCAACCGTGCGACTGAATAAGTTGTCGCTGGCCGGGCGATCCGCATCAACCTCTTGGTCAAGTATCCAGCTATCCAGGGATTCCCCGTTCAACTTAACTTCAAGCTGCGACTCGCCGTCACTTTCTTCCACATAGTTGACGATCAGATTGTAGAAACCGTCTGCTTCCACCAGAGTTTGTGTTGCGGTGCCTGTCTCACCAGAATTTCCCCCTCGAAGGCTAATCAAAGAGCCATCGGAAGCAAAAGCGGTTGATTCAGTGCGGTAGTTGGTCAGCTCCATTGATTCCGCTTCAATCAGTATCGGCTGGGGTTCGGGTGTGGGTTCAGTGGCGGCAACCGGAATCAAGTCAATGTAGTTGATATTAAACTTGTGACTTAGGGCATCCAATCGCAGGATTTGTTGACCTGACTCCAATGCCACATCAGCAATCTTGACATCTGTCCAGTTTTGCCAGCCACCAGTGCCGTTGAATTCAAATAGACCTTGCTGCTCTCCCAGGGAATATTGGAGTTGGTGGTCGAGATTCCAATCGGAGGCAACACGAGCAACGAGATCATATTCTCCAGCTTCGGGAACATTGACGTCGTAGGTTAACCATTCTCCTTCTCGAATCCAACCGACATTAAAGCCGCCATCAACATCGGCTGTCCACTGAATATCCACATCATCTGAGCGATATTGTTTACCTGTGTTTCCAGGGGTAGTATCAAAGTAGGCAATACCTGAATCCCCTTCTCGGTAGTCTTCAGCTTCGATACGGATAGCTTGACCAGGTTCTGGCTCTGGAGCAGCAACGGGAATTAATTCCACATAATCGACGCGAGCGTGTTCTGTACCCACTTCGATTCCTGAAATTTCTAACTGATCTCCGGGCTGAATTGATAGATCCTCTGCAACGGTGCGACGCAAGAAATTATCATCCGCAGGGCGATCCGCAGTTACGTCTCGGTCTAGTACCCAACTATCAAGTGATTCCCCGTTCAACTTAACTTCAAGCTGAGCTTCACCATCATTTTCTTCCACATAACTAACGACGAGATCGTAAAATCCTGAGACTGCGGTCAAGGTCTCCGTTGCAGTACCTGTCTCATCAGAACTGCCGTTAAGAAAGCTGATCAAAGCATCATTAGAGGCAAATGAGGTGGACTCCAGACGGTAATTGTCTAGCTCCATTTCTTCTGCTTCGATTCGGATTGGATTTCCCAGAGAATCTCCTAGCAGACTATCTTGAGTCAAAAGTACTTGACTGTCCATATTCATATTTAACTCCGTAGAGGATTTGCAAGTGCAAACTGCCAAAAATGGCTGAAGCGGTAGATGCTTCCCTCTATCGAGAAACTTGAGATTAAAGGCAGAAAATCCCGAAAAGTTTGGATTGATGTTGAGTTTTTTCTAGAAAACTTCTGTTAAGATTCAGAGATCTATACTCCCCCAATTCTGAATCTTGAAAATATTTGAGCTTTTCTGGGCTGCCTTACTAAGTTGCTCAGATTTGATGCCAATTTCTTAATAATTTCTTTGAGATTGAGCGTTTCAAACTCAATATCGTTAACCCCGATTCAAGAAATTAGCGACGGCTTTCTTTGAAGCCGATTTAAGTTTACAACTCAGGCTTACATTTCAAAAATTGCTGTTGCACCACTTTTTCAAGTGTCACACATTCTTACACTTTTTCAAGTGTCACACTTATTTGTGACATTTATAATAATACCAATTCTCTGATTCCAGCTACACAAAGGGCATCGACAATCCATTTCTACTCGGTCAATGAACGCACAGTGGCAGTGGAAAGTTAATTGACCCATTTGCTAATGGCGTGTCGCATATCTTCTATTCATACTTGACTGATATGGCAGTCTTAAATCAATCCCGAAAAAATTAAAGGGGTTTGGGGACAATGTCCCCAAGAAGGAGGCACCGCCACCTTCACCCCTATTTCACAAATCATTTGTGATTGCTATACAACAAAAATGATAATCATTATTAAGTTAACTTTGAATTAACTGCATCCAAGAATGATAATCCTTTTCATTTTAATTACACAAAAAAAACCATCTATTTGCTGTCAAGATTAAATTCAGACGCTATGCTATAAAATGAAGAAAAAAGTGTAGATCAAACCTTGGAGAAAATAAATAATGACAAGCGTAACTCAAATGAAATGTGCCTGTGAACCCTGCCTTTGTATTGTTTCCATAGAAAAAGCAGTGCAGAAAGACGGTAAGTACTACTGTTCTGAAGTCTGTGCAGACGGCCATGCTGATGGCTCAGAAGGCTGCGGTCACGCAGGATGTAACTGCCACGGCAAATAGATCTAACCAGGAATGACCAGAGGTTTAAACAGTAGATCTTTCAAACCCAGAATATCCATCTGTTGTAAACCAATATTCCCAGATTCCTCCAGACGCAACCAACCAATTCTTCAGGTCAAAGGAGCCACTACCTTCTGGGGTTCCTTTGATCCGATAAGCTTTAACTGCTTGCTGGTGATTATCCCAAATTAATGGCAATCCAGGTTTAATTTGCTCCGGAAATGCATTATTAGTTTGAAGAAAATAAGCATCTTGCCCCTCATCAGTCCCGTTACCAAATACCTGAGCAATTCCATTTTCATCAATGGCAACAAAAGCTCCTTCTTCTAACCCAATACCATACACTGGTTGACGTTCTGCGATCATCAGCCGCGCCATGAAGCCAAAGATTCTACCGTATCTGGTTTCAGGATGGTTTTCATTGCAGCGATCCAGATGGGTATCAGTAATCATATTTTTCAGAAATGGAACACTGAGAAAGTTACTGCGATAAATATCTTCTGTATTTCGATGATAGGGGTCATTCAAGATTTCAGAGCTGATCAATCCCTGACCCGCCGGAGCATAGTAATACTCTCCTAAAATTGCCATTCCGGCACTGGTTCCGGCCACAGGAACTCGTTTATGGTTCAGTAGATAATTGATGGCGTCTTCTACGGCAGTCCCTTCCCAATAGTCTTCATACTTATTCTGATCTCCGCCTGCTAGATACAAGGCATCTGCTTCCTTAATATATTGCACCACCTCTGGGTTATTCGCCGCTTCTCGACTGTCAATCGACAGCTCTGCCGCAGAACAGATCATCTGTCTGTAGTGATCAACAATCCATGCTGCTTGCCGACCCACGCCGCCACAGCGTAGAACCAGATAATTCCCTCGGTTGGCTCGCTCAAGAAACCATCTGGTGGCCGCATCTTCTCCAATTTTCCCGCCTTCTGCCCCACCGATTAATAGGATGGCAGGTTTTTGAGAGCATCGGTTGACCTCTCCGTACTCCAGATAATATTCAAAGTTTTCGTCTCCCTCTCGCCTAAAATTAGGAATTCTTGTGGCCATACTTTTCTCGATTCGGCACTTGATTCAGCAATAGCCATAATACTCTAGAGCCGCTGCAAGGGAACTCGATTTGGATCAAGAATTTTGGGGCTAGAAGTCGCGAATTTAATCGCTAATGACATCTTGTCCTGCTTGCCGAAAATATGCGTTACCGTTCCCACCCCAAAGGAAGTATGCAGCACTTGATCGCCTACATTCCAATCCGCTAACGTTGTGGGCTGAATTTTTGCGACTGATTGTTTCTGACGTTTGCTGCCCGCAGAATTCTCGGAGGCACTTGACTTGACACGAGATGACCGTGTCTTGATGGTTCCCTGAACCAAATCCTCCGGCAACTCTTGCAGGAAAATCGAGGGAATGCAGGGTTCCGGCGCGCCCCAGAGACGGCGCTGTCGGGCATGGGAAAGAAAAAGCTGTTCCTGAGCGCGAGTAATGCCGACGTAGCACAAACGTCGTTCTTCCTCAAGGGCTAGCGGATCATCTAAGCTACGAAAATTTGGAAACAAACCTTGCTCTAGACCCACTAGAAACACCACTGAAAATTCCAAGCCCTTGGCAGAGTGTAAGGTCATCAGAGAAATGGCCTGTTGGTCAGTTTGGAGATTATCAATGTCAGAGGCCAGGGAGGCACTGGCGAGAAATCCCTCTAAACTACTATCTTCATAATCTTCCTGGAATTGGGAAACGGCATTGCTCAACTCGGTCAAGTTGGCCAGGCGATTATCCGCTTCCTCCGTACCTTGATTTTTCAGGTCTTGAACATAACCCGATTGCTCCAGAATCCCTTCTAAAATTTCCAACGCTGACAAGGCTTCCACCTGCTCCTGCCAGCCCTTAACCATTTCTGCAAACTGATTGACAGATCGCGCAGAACGTCCAGCTATGGTATTAACAGAATCCGAGTCGCTGACAATTTCCCATAGGGGAATGCTCAACTGTTGGGAGGCATTCACCAGACCATCAATGGTAGATTTGCCAATGCCCCGTCGAGGAGTATTAATAATTCGTAGCAAACTAACGGTGTCTGCTGGATTCGAGATCACCCGCAGATAGGACAGGGCATCTTTGATTTCCTTGCGGTCGTAGAACTTTAGTCCTCCAACAATGGTGTAGGGCAACTCCGTTCTGAGTACATCCTCCAAGGCACGGGACTGAACGTTTGTCCGATACAAAATTGCGAAATTGCCGTAGTGCAGTTCAGGGTTTTTCTGGGATAACTCACGGATCTGACGCAGCACATATCGGGCCTCGTCCATCTCCTCGTCAGCGAGATGACAGTAAATCGGCACCCCCTCTCCTCGCGTAGGACGCAGAATCTTGTCAATGCGCTCAGTATTATTCTGAATTAAATGGTTGGCCGCCTCTAAAATATTGGCTCTGGAACGATAGTTCTCCTCCAGTTTGATCATCGTCTCTGTGGTTTCATCGGGCTTCCCATCCCCGAAATCCTGTTGAAATTCCAGTAGGATTTTATAATCCGCCATCCGGAAGGAATAGATTGATTGATCCACGTCTCCCACCACAAAAATAGAGCGATTTTTCCAATCTTCAAATTGTTTCGGGGCTTTACCATTGGTGACCAACAAGCGGATTAAATCGTATTGGGTGCGGTTCGTATCCTGATACTCATCGACGAGGATGTGAGAAAATCTTTCGTGCCAGTAAGTGAGAACCTCATTGTTTTGCTGGAATAACTCAACCGTCAAGCGAATTAGATCATCAAAATCCAAACCATTATTAGCCGCTAGAGCATCCTGATAGAGTTCATAGACCTCGGCAATGGTGCGACCCTGATAGTTGGGATTTTCCTGGAGGAATGCCTGGGGAGAGAGCCCCTGATTCTTGGCATTACTAATGCGATAGCGTACCTTGCGGGGCTCAAATTTCTTGTCATCTAAATTGAGCTGTCTGACGACAATTTGTTTTACCAAACTATGAACATCGGATTCATCAAAAATCGTGAAATTGCGTTCCCACTTGCGGCGGCTTTCATCCTGATATTTATTCACATCAAACCGTAGAATCCGAGCACAGAGACTATGGAAAGTGCCCATCCAGAGATGTTTAGTAGTGCGGCGATAAACTTGAGATCGGAGTTGGGTTTGTTCCTCCGGAGCCAGCGCTGAGAAAGACTTTTTATATTGCAGTTCTGCCTGCTGCTGGCTAAAAATAGTTTCGACCCGTTCCTAGATTTCTCGCGCCGCTTTATTCGTGAAGGTGACCGCAAGAATATTTTCCGGATCAACTTTATGGTGATGAATTAAGTTGGCGATGCGATAGGTCAAGGCCCGCGTTTTGCCCGATCCTGCCCCTGCAACGACTAACATTGGGCCATCAAAGTGTTCAACAGCCCGACGTTGGGCTGGATTAAGATGGCTGAGGAAGTCAATCGTCTGAGTCATGGGGTTGTTGATTAGATCTATCGGTAAAGGACTATTTTAGAAAACTTTGTGGCGGGTTGGTTATGGGGTGAGCAAATGTGGACGGTTATCGACAAGTTTTGAGTGCGATTATTTTGAGTGGCACTATTTTGAGTGGCACTATAGCGTGTCCATCCTACTGGCCATGAACCCGAAGCTCTGAAAAAATCTGAAATAGGGCTTGGGGCTGCATCCAGGATTCGAGGGTAATCGGTTGCTGGGCCGGCAGATTGAAATATTGAGACGGCAGCCCTGTAACTGTTCCCCGCATGGCAGGTCGCAAATTGCCTAGCCAGTCCCGATGGTTATAGAGATTAATCTCAATTAATTGACCGTGCTGTTTCTTTTGAGTCGGATTGTAGACTTCTCCTAGGGTGTGCATCGGACTAAACTGGCTCAACAGGATTGAATAGGTAGGAGACTGGTGCAGTCCCCCCATCACTGATCGGAAGAACTGATGGGTCAGGCGAGGATTACAGTATTCCTCATACTGCGTTACCTCATCCCAAATAGAAGTGTGTGGAGCAGTGGCAAATTTCAGATGTTGACGGTGCGATTTTAAGCACTGATCAATTTCTTCATAGTTATAGTTCGCACCATAAATCTCAAACACCGCAGGCCATGCATTCTGGTGGGCATGGGGGTCAGCAACGCGAACCGGGTGGCCCAAGAGAATCAAGCGTAGGAGGGCTATGAATCCAGCAAACTGGGTTTTTCCACAACACTGATCGCCCCAGATAAAGATCCCCTTGGTTAACAACAGTTGATTCAACCAAACATACTCCGGAGCTTTCAGGCGATCCCGCAACAGCTGAACTCGCCGATCATGGGGCTCAAGTTGGGCTGGATTTAGGGGAATATCTTCAAACTGATCCGCTGCCGCAGACTTCGGTATTGGATCGGCAGAGCCAACAGGGATTGTTTCAGAGTCTATTTCAGGAGCCGCTTCAGGGGGTGTTTCAGGGGACGTTTCAGGGGACGTTTCAAAATTAAATTCAGTATCCCTAAAACCCGGTTCATCAAATGGTGGTGGCTTCACTCCTGCTCTAGGAGAATCAGGCTGAGTTGTCCAGTATAAACCGTCCATGTCTTGCTCAAACGGTTTGCCATCGGGGATTCTGTCCTGCTCTTTGGCAACCTGGGTGACGCGGTTCAAGGTCGTCCTCAGTCCCTGGATCCCTTGCCGAATACTGGCCCGAATAGTTCGTGGCGACTCAACAGATTCATCTGACCGTTGATCAGCAGAGGCTGCAGCACGATAACGCCGTGTGAAGGAATACTGAGAATCCCACTCCGCCTCCCCGCTTGCCCTGTAGGGATGACGGACAAATCGCGGGGCCGAACGCCGTCGGGTCTGCCGGTTGCTAGAGAAATGGGGAACGCCCTGGCCCGACTCAAAGGAGCGCGACCGAGACTGCAAACCCGTTTCTAGTCCTCTTAATTTATAGGCAATTAATAGGCTCACCAAACTGCCCACCACAGAACAGCCCAAGGTAATTCCTTGAATCCAGAGATGGGACACAATCTCAGAGGACAGACAAAACAGGGGAATCAGCCACAGCAGTAAACTGCCCAGGATTAAACCGCCGACAATCCAGTTCAACCAGATTGTGGAACCCTCAGCAAACTGACGCTTGAGTTGAAACTGCTTTAACTGAACAGCCATAAACACAAACCGACTACCGCACAGACTAAACTCAAAAACAGCACCCCCCACCAGGCTTTGACATCAATTCTCAGGAAACTGGCGATCGCATCATCCGCCAACCAACCCACTGCTTGAAACACGATGAAAACTCCCCAGAGAAACATGGCCCAGAGCTTCAGATCAGGATGGAGAGAGGCCAAAAACGCCACAAAGGTTGACAGGGCACATCCCAACACTAACCAGCCTAAAAGAATCCAGATTTTGCTCATGGGGCAGCGATCACTTCTCACAAAGGGACTCCTGATAGCATTCTAGTCAAGAATGCCCTTAACCTGTAGCGACACTGAGTTATCCACAAGCCAGGATCAAACCTCCGCAGGAAGTCAGACGCCAATCCCAACCCGACTCCGAACGAACTCTAAGGTCTAAATCCGCATGATAAAATGACGCTTCAAGGTAAAATTCACTTGAAACCTGTCCCTAGGGAATTTGAGATAAATGTAGCCCAACTAAACTTGAGAATTTAAGTATAGACGATCCAATCATAAAAATTACGAAAGCGTCAAGTCCCGATGAATTGATCAGAATCATCAGCAACAAACCCGGAAACTTCTAGGATCAACTCTCCAATCCAATTCTTGATCGATCTCTATGAAATTGCTTTCAGATAAGGATTTCGCTCAAAACCAATATATTTTTTGTGACGTAAATTCGTGGTTTCAGCCCTGGAAAATGTTGACTAACCTATGCGTTGTCCCAAGGGAACCGATTAGACTATCGGGCCTTTGTACCTTGCCCATTAAAATCAAGACTTGACGAAAAAAGCTGCTCAAAATACTCCGTGAATGATCAGTTTATTGTCCAAAATCTGGCCATTCTTTGCAGCTCAACTTAAAAAAACGGATGAAATTGAAAAGTTTAAATTTCTTATTTTTTATCTGGTTTTTCCCCACAGATTCCACACTTTTTCCACAAGCTTTTCCAAAGTTTTCCACAGGTTCTCTCAAGTTTTCCACAGGCGATGACGAGATCAGTATAGTTTCAGCAGTCGACTGGGGATTTTGGTCTGGAACTTGATGGTAAACATCAACCGCCTATTATTGTAAACATTTGTAACAGAAAATAACCTGAAACCCCTATTGTTTCGTTTGGCCACCAGAGGAATTGTATCTGACTTAACATCCTGCAACATTGCCATTTTCTGCTGAGATCACGCACAATGAATCACCACCACATCTCAGGCTTACCGAATTGGTCATGGCCCCGGAGTCTCAAGCTCAGAGTTCTAGGCCAACAAGGGCAGCCGAGTGAGTTTTGTGTCTTTGTCCTTTAGTAAGTTTCGTCGCTATGAATCAGAACGTTAGTATCTTTGCTGAAGTCCCGGAAATCCTATACGATTCCCTCCAGGGTTATCTCAACCATCATCCAGATTGGGATTTTGATCGAGTGTTTTCTGCCGCGCTTTCTCTGTTCCTGTTGCAAAATGGAAGCGTGAATAGTCCTGAGACATCACGCGATTATCACCAGGCGGCCCGTGTTTACCTGGAAACGTTATTCCAGGTGCAAGCCTAGCTGCTTGCAGAGATGTTTCTAGGATCGGGAATTTTTCTAGGGAACCTAGTGAGTCACTGAGTACA
Source organism: Microcoleaceae cyanobacterium (assembly GCA_050331715.1). Lineage (GTDB taxonomy): Bacteria > Cyanobacteriota > Cyanobacteriia > Cyanobacteriales > Microcoleaceae > JBHJGO01. The sequence continues at coordinate 11,905 of JBHJGO010000134.1, read as the reverse complement.
TTTGTTACAAAGTTTATTGGTTACAACATTTGTCACGACAGATGGAATATCTATCCAACCCGATGATTGATACTTTGGTTGTAGGTGCAGGAATTAGCGGTTTAAGCTGTGCCTATCAACTCTCTCAGACAGCAGATCGACCACTGAGTTTGTTAGTGGCTGAAGCCCAGGATCGAGTGGGAGGCAATATTACCACTCAATCGATTAATGGATTTATCTGGGAGGAGGGGCCCACAAGTTTTTCCCAAACGCCGGAACTCCTGCAACTCATCGGGGATGGTGGATTAGAATCTGAACTCGTGTTAGCAGATCGGAAGCTGCCGCGTTATGTCTACTGGGATCAGCAGTTAATCGCTGTTCCCATGAGTCTACCCGCGCTGGTAACTTCACCTTTAATCAGTCTCCGGGGAAAAGTACGGGCACTGTTAGGTGGTATCGGTTTTGTACCCCCGAATGTGACAGGCCAGGCGGAAACGGTTTCGGCATTTTTTCAGCGTCATCTGGGAACGGAAGTGCTGCAACGATTGGTTGAGCCGTTTATTTCGGGAATTTATGCCGGAGACCCCCATCGTTTAGAAAACCAGGCCGCCTTTAGTCGAGTGGCCCAGATGGCAGAGTTGGGGGGAGGATTAATTCCAGGAGCAGTCTTGAGCCGATTGCAAAACCCTAAGCCAAAACCTGATCCCCATTTACCCAAAACGCGACCAGGGGAACTCGGTTCCTTTCGCCGAGGGCTAGAAATGCTGCCCCAGGCGATCGCAGAGCATTTACAAAAACAATCACAAGACCAGGTCAGACTCAACTGGAAACTAACACAGTTGAATCGAACCGAGCATCAAACCTATCAAGCAGAGTTTCAGACTCCAACTGGGCCACAACAGATTGAAGCCCGAACGGTATTACTGACAACTCCAGCCTATGTCAGTGGATCCTTGCTACAACCCCTGAATCTTCAGATTAGTCAAGCCCTGGAAGCAATTCCCTATCCAATGGTTGCCTGTGTGGTACTGGCCTATCCAAACCCTGCGCTGAAGCAGCCATTGGTAGGTTTTGGCAACTTGATTCCTCGGGGACAGGGCATTCAAACCCTGGGAACCATCTGGTCATCTAGTTTGTTCCCAGGGCGCGCCCCTGAGGAATGGCAAATGTTAACCAACTTCATCGGTGGAGCCACAGCTCCAGAAGTTGCCAGTTGGTCAGAGGAGCAAATTGTCGAGCAAGTCCACCAGGATTTGTGTCAAACTCTGCTCAATGGCACCCAGAAACCAAAAGTTCTAGCGGTTCACCGCTGGCCACGGGCAATTCCCCAATATAATTTGGGACATTTAAATCTGCTGGCCCAGATTCATCAGGAACTAGAACAACTCCCCGGTTTATTCCTATGCAGTAACTATACAGATGGCGTTGCCTTGGGAGATTGTGTCAAACGCGGTATGAATCAAGCCGTTGAAATTCAGAGTTATTTAGCATCAAGTTCTTAGGATCAAGTTCTTGGCATTAGACGGAGCCATTTTTCAACCGTCAAGGCCCAGCGCTCATGGTCTCGCCATTCTCCGTTGAGCTTCATCAGTAGATGTTGGTTTTCGGATTAAAACGTACCCTGACAGGGTGATGAATCACTGATTGCTTACTCAACGGTTTACCCACTATTGACAGAAATCTGGTTTGTCAGCTATGCTAATGATCCTGTCGGGGCTATAACTCAGCTGGTAGAGTGTCACAATGGCATTGTGAAAGTCAGCGGTTCGAATCCGCTTAGCTCCATCCCTCCAAAACCCCCACGAGTATGGACTATTCCGTTTTAATCCGGGTTTTGACCATGATGAATTTGGTATTCAGTCGGCTCAGTCAGTCATTGGCCATGGTCAAAACGGTTCGGTCGTTCTCCCTGGCAATAATGACCTGAGAGGCTTGATTGTACAAACTAGCATCTGCCTTGGCCACATAGAATCCACAAAAGGCCCAGGCTGGAGTGACCCAGAGGAAAACCAAAATAACAGCCCCAAGTAATGCAATCAGGATTTGAACAGGCTTGATCATGATGTTTGCGGTGAAGGGAGAGACAGTTGCCATTGAAACCGAGCAGCCGACCACAGTTAACATTCCCTGTATGGCTCAGGTGTTGCAATTCTTGAACGTCGGCCTCCTCAAGCGCTAGAATATAATGCACGAATATTCAGTTTGAGGTAATTTATACGCACCCTGCTGGTGTTTTTGCTGAATGTAACTTTATTATGGTGAATTCTTCGGGTTCTCAACCTACCCAACCCCCAATTGAAGAATCTTGCTCAGATTCTCTCAAGCGTTGCACTCAAGCTCTAGGGCTCGACCAAATTCAGCGTCACATCTTTATCTGCGCGGATCAAACCAAGCCTAAGTGTTGTGCCAAGGAAGACGGTATAGAGGCCTGGAACTACCTCAAGCGTCGATTGAAGGAGTTAAATCTGGATCGACCGACGTCGGACAATTCAGGATGTATCTTTCGGACGAAGGCAAACTGCCTGCGAGTTTGTGGTGATGGCCCAATCCTGCTAGTTTATCCAGATGGTGTATGGTATCGATCTGCAACTCCAGAAGTGATTGAGCGAATCATTCAGGAACATCTACTTCGGTCTCAGATTGTTCAAGAATATGCCTTCTTGACGCATCCGTTGCCAGACGTTGAAACTTCATCTACAGGCCAGGCCACACAAAAATAAACGTTCCCTGTAATACTGAGCTGTCTGCAATACTGAAAGTATATTGGCGATACTGAAAAACAGCGGTCAACGGTTGTAAATCGTTCTTGCCCAATTGGGCCACAATCCGGGACAATTCAGCTCTATGTAGACCAACGATACGCCTGCGACTACTCACCTAGCATATAATCTATGGGATAGAGAATGGGGTGTTACAAGTCCATCTCTCTAGAAGTTAGCCCTCGGTAACGTTCCAGGTTATTTCATTTGGATTCTCAGGTAGATAGCGAACATGAAGGATACCAGTAACAACAACGAGCAGAAGCGACTAATGTTGGTGGACGATGATCCCAACTTGATTCTACTTGTCAGGGACTACTTAGCATTTCGTGGCTATGAAGTCGTCACTGCAAAGCACGGCAAGGAAGCCTTGGAACTATTGGAAAAGGACTTGCCCGATCTGATCATCTGCGACATTATGATGCCTCAGATGGACGGCTATACTCTGGTGCAGACTATCCGCGAGGATGAGCGCATGAGTTGGGTTCCAGTTTTATTTTTGTCAGCAAAGGGACAAAGTCAGGACAAAGTAAAGGGGTTGAATACTGGGGCAGATGTTTACATTGTGAAGCCCTTTGAACCCGAAGAGTTGGTGGCTCAGGTCGAGTCTTCACTGCGACAAGCCTCAAGGTTGAAAGAGCGCAGTGGTCGTTCCACAGATCAAGCACCAATCATTAAGGTTCGTGATGATGTTGCTCTGACGCCGACTGAAACAAAAGTTGTTCAGCTTGTTGCCCAAGGCATGGCCAATAAAGATATTGCAGAAACCATGAATGTGAGTCAGCGTACAGTCGAAAGCCACGTCAGTAATATGCTGGGCAAAACCGGCTTGCATAACCGCACAGAACTTGCTCGATGGGCATTGGAAAGTCGAAAAGCCTAGAGACAAAACGACAGCTTCTGGCTCCAATAAGGCGGTATACTGGACGAAGATTCTATTATCTAAGTGTTATAGACAGCAGTATTATTGGCTCTGGTGTTACCAGTGTTGGCGCAGTTTTGATCTAGTTTGGGTCAAGGGCGATTTGGCTATCGAGCCGAAGACATCAAAATGTATGGGTGTGGCAGCTCCTAGGCTGCCGTACAGAGGTCGGTTTTAAGCCCGACTTTTTCAGATGTTTGCATTTTGCGCTGTTTCTCAACCTAGAAATCGTTGGCTTGAGCGCTAAGATTGTTCGCTGAACCTTGTGTTTTGAAAACTGATTCGACTTGGATGTATGACCAAAGTTCTATAGGGTAGAGTGTTACGATATAATATCTAGATTAAATCTTCTTTTTCTTTAGAAATATTTAGGTCTCGAATTTCTCTATGCATAATTTTAAAAACCGTCTTTCTATATTTGTGGACGGTAACAATATGTTCTACGCCCAGCAGAAAAATGGCTGGTTTTTTGACCCAAAACGTGTTTTATCTTACTTCTGTGATGAAAGCTTCGCCGCCACTTTAGTCAATGCATTCTGGTATACAGGACTCAAGGACGCTCAGGATCAACGGGGCTTCCGAGACGCTCTAATCAGCCTAGGCTATACGGTTCGAACCAAAAATCTAAAAGAGTATTACGATGAAACCTCTGGTCGATACTCGCAGAAAGCAAACCTGGATATTGAAATTGTTGTTGATATGTTTAATACCGTCGATCAGTATGATCACGTAGTTTTGTTCAGTGGGGATGGAGATTTTGAACGAGCCATCGAACTTCTCAGATCTAAAGGAACTCATATAACAGTTGTTTCAACAGAAGGAATGATTGCCAGAGAACTGAGGAATGCGACAGATCGCTACATTGATCTGAATGACATTCGAGAGCGGATTGAGAAGGCAGATTACTAGAAAATCCCTAGAAAAATTACAGGAGAACTGAATCATGACAATCTCACCCAACCCAGACCGAGTGATTATCTTCGATACCACCCTACGGGATGGTGAACAGTGTCCGGGCGCAACCCTGAACGGCGATGAAAAGTTAACCATTGCCCGTCAGTTGGCTCGTTTGGGCGTCGATGTCATCGAAGCCGGGTTTGCCTATGCGAGTCCCGGTGATTTTGAGGCGGTAAATCGAATTGCCCAGGCGGTCGGTACAGAGAATGGCCCCACAATTTGTAGCCTAGCCCGTGCCAAGCGGGATGATATTAAAGCGGCAGCAGAGGCGGTGCAGCCAGCGGTTCTCTCTCGAATTCACACTTTCATCGCCTCTTCTGATATTCACCTGAAATATAAACTCCGTAAGACCCGTGCGGAAATTCTAGAAATTGCCCCAGAGATGGTGGCCTATGCTAAGTCCTTTGTGCAGGATGTGGAGTTTTCTCCAGAGGATGCCGGACGCACCGATCCTGAATTTCTCTACGAAGTTTTGGAAAAAGTGATTGCAGCCGGAGCCACAACAGTTAATATTCCTGACACGGTGGGATACACCACACCGGAAGAATTTGGCGCTTTAATCCGTGGCATCAAGGAAAATGTCCCCAATATTGATCAGGCAATCATTTCTGTCCATGGCCATAATGACTTGGGCTTGGCCGTCGCTAATTTCCTGGAGGCGGTTAAGAACGGTGCCCGCCAGCTCGAATGTACCATCAATGGCATTGGCGAACGGGCCGGAAATGCAGCCCTGGAAGAATTGGTAATGGCACTGCACACTCGCCGACAGTACTTTAATCCTTTCTTTGGACGGTCATCAGATTCTGAAGCCCCGTTAACTCAAATCAATACCCGTGAGATTTACAAAACGTCTCGCCTGGTGTCGAATTTAACGGGGATGTTGGTGCAGCCCAATAAGGCAATTGTCGGAGCCAATGCCTTTGCTCACGAGTCAGGAATTCACCAGGATGGGATTCTGAAGAACAAGTTGACCTACGAAATTATGGATGCCCAATCGATTGGTTTGACAGACAATCAGATTGTTCTGGGTAAACATTCCGGTCGCCATGCCTTCCAAACTCGATTGCAGGAGCTTGGGTTTGAACTCTCCGAGGATGAGATCAACAAAGCCTTTGTGCGATTCAAGGAATTAGCAGACAAGAAAAAGGAGATCACCGATTGGGATTTGGAAGCTATTGCTAACGACGAAATTCAGCAGGCTCCTGAACTGTTCCGTCTGGAGTTGGTGCAGGTTTCCTGTGGGAGTCAGTCTTGCCCAACGGCAACAGTAACTCTGAGAACACCGGATGGGTTGGAGTTAACCGATGCAGCTATCGGTACAGGCCCCGTTGATTCGGTGTATAAGGCCATTAACCGCGTGGTGAATATTCCCAACCAGTTAATCGAATTCTCAGTTCAGTCGGTAACAGCAGGAATTGACGCGATTGGTGAGGTGACTATTCGTCTGCGCCATGAAGGACGAGTTTTTTCAGGACATGCGGCCAACACTGACATTATTGTGGCGTCGGCCCAAGCCTATTTGAATGCCCTCAACCGACTCTATACTGCGATCCAATCCCCCAGAAAGTTCAAGCCAACTCAGGAAGCTCAGGAAACAGCTACGGTTTCCTAAGCAGTTCTCACCGACAACAGAGAAGGTGGACGACTAAATGCCCACCTTCTTAGATTGTTTACGGGGAGTTGTTTTGCAAGAAAGTCTTCTAAAGCGATCGCCGCCAATTAAAGAACTTCTGCAATAGATTCTGCTGCCACTTGTTCTCAGCGAACTTTTGTTTCTTTAACAATAAGCCAGCCTTGCTGTTCACCTCAGCCAGCGTTGGATAGATATGAATTCCAGTTAGGGCAGATACCTTGAGTTTGTTAGACATCGCCAGTACGACTTCATGAATCAGCTCTCCGGCAGAGGGGCCAACCAGGTGCGCTCCTAAAATCTCACCGTTGCCCCGTGTGATGATCTTGCCGAATCCTGACGTTGCTGCCTCAGCCTGAGCGCGATCAACTCCAGCAAAGGGTTGCTTCAAAACATAAACGTCGTCGCCGTACCTGCTGCGGGCCTGCTGCTCTGTTAAACCGACTCGTGCCAATTCTGGATCGGTAAAGGTTGCCCAGGGGATTACCCGATAATTGGCCTTGCTGACCGGGAAGAATAGGGCATTCGTCAAGACCACAACCGCTTCATAACCGGCAACATGGGTGAATTGGTAACCTCCAATCACATCCCCACAGGCGTAAATCCGAGAATTCGTAGTTTGCAGTTTGGGATTAACTTTAATCCCCTTGGCGGTGTACTCGACCCCCGCCGCTTCTAAATTGAGGGAATCCACATTGGGTATCCGTCCAGAGGCGACTAGAATTTCGTCCACCCTCACCGAATTTCTTCCCGCTCGCAGGTGTTTCTTGCCATCTTGGAGTTCTACCTGTTCAACCCGTGAGCCTGTTAAAACATTAATTCCCTCTTGAACCAACTGCTCTTGAACCACCTGAGCCGCTTCCGGATCTTCCTTACCCAGGATACGGTCGCCGCTATCAAAAATAGTTACCGTCGAACCTAGACGAGAGAAAGCTTGACCGAGTTCACAACCGATAGGGCCACCACCAATGACGGCGAGGGAATCAGGACGCTCTTGCAGGGAGAAGACCTTTTCGTTGGTCAAAAATCCTGCCTCTTTCAAACCAGGAATCGGAGGAATAGCTGGCCGAGATCCGGTTGAAACGACAAAGGCTCTAGCCCGGAGCTGACGACCATTCACTTCAAAGGTTTTAGGATCACGGAATTTGCCCTCTCCAAAGATCACTTCGACCCCTAATCCTCGGAATCTTTCAGGAGAGTCATGGGGTTCAATGGTACGAATCACCTTCTGGACATGACCGGCTGCTTCTGCAAAGTTAATTTTGGGGTCGTCCGTGTAGATGCCGAATCGGTCTGCATTTCTGACTTCATGGGCGATACGGGAAGCATGGATCAAAGATTTACTAGGAACACAACCAAACCAGAGACAATCTCCACCCAGGCGATCGCGCTCCACCAGAGCCACCTTGGCTTTCAACTGAGCTGCTGCACTGGCGACAACTAGTCCGCCGGAACCGCCACCGATAATGACCACATCGTAATCTACTGCCATGACTTTACCTCGCTAATACCCTGAGCACTTAACCCTGCAAACCCAACTCAGACACATTATTGATTGGGTATCGACTCAGATTGTTTAATTAATTTCTATTTCAACCAATGAAGCTGAAGACATTCTGAGAAACGTCTGGGCGGTCGCTCAGATTCCAAGATTTCTTGATTTAACTTTGCTCAACTGGAGATGTTTCAGTGGGAGCTGCCATAGAAGCCTGTTTCGAGCTGAATTGCTGGGTAATCCAAGTCGTCAGAATATGAGATAACACCCCTAATGGCCCCGCAAACAAGCAGAACAGTAGAGAATGGATTGTCCAAATTCCCTTAGTCTGACCTTCCCAATAGATGTATCTGCCAACGAATAAGTCCATCACCACGAAATGAACCCAACCCGTTGCGGCAGCGGTCTCGTCAGCAAAAAACCGGGCAATGTCGGGTAGCTGAGGATTGGATAGGGCGGCAGCACTCTCTGGCGTAATGCCAATCACGAATAAATACAGGTATGCTGCGGCGAGGGGGATAAAGGGAATATACGATGCCATGACCCTACGGGTTACACCCCAGTTAGGCAAGACAATCATCAAGACCCAGAAAGGTAGTACAAACAGGTTGGCGGCATTGAAAATCAAATCAGGTGTGATTGTCATTGGATTGAGAGGATAGGGTTTCCGTTATTTTAAGGTAAAAGAAACTTGAAGATCAGGGCTATCAGAGGTTACAGGTGTTAGCTTACAAGTGTAAGGTATTTTTAAATGACTAGAGGTAATTGAGTATGAGTAGCCATGAACTTCTGATGTTAGGGATTCTTTTGCTTCCTGGGATGGCGTTGTCTATTTTGATTTTGGGTTCTTTTGCTGCGGGGGGTTAGGCACTGTTGAACTGTAGAGGCTCTGAGGGCGCGGAGGAAGAAGTTAAAAATCTCTGTGTCCTCTGTGACTCTGCGCTTCATCTACGACACCCGAAACGCCTCCGAAATATGGTGTGTCGTCCAGAGTACTATACTATCCTCTTTCGACCATCTTGAGGTATTGAGCTGCCTGCGACAAGTGCAAAGCGATGGAAGGGCAAAGTAGAGAAACTCTATCCCCATCGGTGATGAGAATTGTTGGTTTCCTACCTCATGGTGGGTTCAGTTTACAGATTTTAGATTAGTGTCAATCTATAGCGATCACAAATGATTTGTGAAATAGGGGTGAAGGAGCGGTACCCCCTTCTTGGGGACATAGTTCCCAAACCCCTTTACTTTAGAATCATCAATAATAAAATATTTGGCGTTATTGGTAGAATCATAGATTAGACCAAAAAATTATGTGATGACATCTCAGTATTTCCACAGAAAAAGCAATAAAATCTATTGGTTCCTGGGTCGAAAATTAAAACATCTAATAAAACAAACAGCGATATAAAGTTAAAGCATTCATAAACTCATGTAAAACCATTGTAAATCAGTACTATCACTGTTTTTAGGCATCTGTTTTTAGGCAAAAATAGCAGTGTAAAGGAAACAATAATAGGTGACATAAATGAATAAGTTCTCAGTTGTAATGGCGACTACATCAGTGGCCTTGGCTCTGAGTGCTGCCAATATTGCACCCGCTGAAGCTGCAACTATTAAACGAACTATCGACTTTGAAAACCGTGTAAATGGTCAGGGCCAGCTTAGGAATGCAAGGGAAGGAACTATTGTTGATAATGAGTGGGAGCAATGGGGTGTTAGCCTGAGTACCAATGATGGTCATGGTTTAACTCTATTTGATTCTGACTGTTATCTTCACAGCTGTAGTGGTGGGGACGATGACCTTGCAAGTGGTAGTGCATACGGTACAGATTCTCAAGGAAATGTTTTGATAATTCAGGAGAACGGTAAAAAGAATTCAAGGGGGAATCGCTTCTCCAATCCTGATGATAAGGGGAGTGGCGGTACTATCACCTTTGACTTTTTCAATCCTGACCCAGATCAGTACCAAAGAAACGAAGTAACCCTTGGCAAGATTGCTCTGTTGGACTTGGACGATAGTGATCGAGGCAATGTCTGGATCAAAGCGTTCACTAGTAGTGGTGATGAGGTTGTGAAGCGACTGTTTGAGACTAATAGTAATGGTAGTCTTAAGAAGCAGAATGGTGACTATGTCATTGCAGATGGTGTGATGATCAATGACACCTCTGTCTACGACTTCAACGATGCGAAAGGTGACAACTCCCTATGGGAATTTGACTTCGGTGGTTTGGAAAATGTTGTCAAGCTTGACGTTGTTTTCCCTGGAAGTGGTGCCATTGCTTACGTTGAGTACGAGCAAGAAGAGCAGGAAATCCCTGAGCCAGGTCTAACTCTAGGTCTTCTAGCTTTAGGTGCTTTTGGTAGTCGCTCTGTCCTGAAGCGCAAGAAGTAATTTGCCAGCTTTTGCCAACTTCTGAATAAATTCTCCAAGTAAATGAATTGTAGCTCCTCAGATCTGAGGAGCTTTTCTTGCCTTGTAGAAAGTCTCGCTAAGCACTTACCCATCAAGTATCCCTTGCAAAGCCTGGACGGATTGACCAGGATGTTCTGCCTGCATAATGGCTCGAACCACCGCTACCCGTTTTGCTCCCGCAGTTATCACATCGGTTAAGTTACTGCTATCAATCCCACCAATGGCAAACCAGGGAACGGTAGAATTTTTAGCCGCATAGCGAACGTAGTCTAAACCTGCCGCTGCTTTTACCTTCGTGGGTGTTTCGTACACTGGCCCCACCCCAACGTAATCTGCACCTTCAGCCAAGGCCCGCTGCATTTCCTCAGGGTTTGTGGTTGAACGACCAATAATTCGCTGCGTTCCCAGGAGTTGACGTGCCACTTGGATCGGCAAGTCAGTTTGACCCAAGTGCACCCCGTCCGCATTCACCGCTAGGGCAATGTCCACCCGATCATTCATCAGGAATAAAGCATTGTAGCGACGGCAGAGTTGGCAGAGAATTTGAGCATTCTGGAAGCGAAGACAGTCTTCGGTTTCTTTATCCCGGTATTGAACCAGTTTTAGTCCCCCTTGCAGGGCAGACTCTACAATTGTGAACAAATTCTCTACTGGAGACGTCACTAGATACAGCGTTGCCTGGTGCAATTGTTGAAATCTCTGATCAGCGAGTAAACCACTTTCTAAGGTATACACCCGGTAGCGTAACTGTTTGAAGGTTGCACCCATTTCCATGCGGTAGAGCTTGCCGTATTCTTCTAGAACGCGCAGAGCTTCTTGAACTCGAGCAAAGTTCGCCTGTAGCAGTTGACCAATTCCTGTACGGCTGACTTCGCTGGGATGGTTCAGTTCAGTGCCCAAATCACCAGGGGTATCACGGGCCAGGCGCAAATCAGCAGTGTGCCAACGGGCCACCTCCTGTCTTAGTCCTTTGCAGGTTTCAGCAAATTCAGTCTGGTTCAGGCCAAATCGACACCATTCCTCAATTACCCGCAGTCCTTCACGGGCACGATCCAGATTGGCGTCAAGAATACGGCGGAGCGCTGGCCCGGATTCATCTAGCTGTGGTGAATGATGTGGAATCATCTGCCCCTGACTGGCCTGTTCCATTGAGCCGAAATTTCATAGTTGATAGAGTGCTTCAAGAATACCCCAAAGGCAGAACTTGAGCAAAAAATCCCAGCCAAGACCTGATTTTTTAATCATTAAGCTGTGCGGGAACGAGACTGATCAGAATTTTGTGCTAGCGGTCTAAAATCCAATGATTCACTCCATTGAGCCGATAACTGGTTTCATCTACACAAAGTAGTTCATCTGGTTGTTCTGGATGAAGTCGAAAAAGTTACGAATCTCACCGATGAGCGTCAGCACATTTCCGAAGCTTCCCTAAATAGTTTGGTGCTAGTTGAAAGTGCGGAATATCGGCTCATAGTTGGGAAAATCTTTCTAAGAAATCACCTAGAATTCGGTATTCTGTAAATTTTGAGCTGGGGTGTTGGCAGTAGAAGCCTGATAGTAACTGGATAGGCTATTGGTTTTAAGTGTCCCATTGACGACCAGGCCCAAGACCTGATGGTGAGAAAGCTTCAGGGATTCCAGGGTTTGCTTGAGGGCAGGCTTGTCAGTTTTCTTCAGCCGCACCACCATTAGCAATCCGTCGGTATGGGGTGCCAGGATACGACTGTCCACAACATCCAGGCAGGATGGCGTATCA
>JBHJGO010000133.1:0-59915 GCA_050331715.1 Microcoleaceae cyanobacterium | reverse complement strand
CAACGATCTCAAGGCAAAAATCAACAATCTGCTGACCCCAGGTTTCAAATCGATAGCCGATAGTTTCAGAGGGTAGGGGCTTGGCTGATCCACCAAATCCCAGAAGATCCAGCGCATAAACCTGGCACTGGGAGGCTAGAGTAGGAATATATTTGCGCCAGTGTCCCCAGGATGCGCCGAAGCCATGAATCAGAACAACGGCTGGCCCTGTTTTTCCTTCCGTTTGATAGCAGATAGGAAGCCCTTTCCAGTTCCAAGTTTGAGGTATTGGGAATTGGGAGAGAGGTCTGCGGGCTAGGGAGGAGTCAAACGTCGGCTCTGCTGTCGGAGAATTCATGATTGATACATTTCTTCACATAGACCAATTATAGGCAAATTATTTTCAATTAACTCACAGCCTGAACGGGTAGGGTGATTACAAACTCAGTTCCCTGACCTATCTCCGAGAGTACCTCAAGTTGACCTTGATGTTTTTCGATGATTTGAAAGCAAATACCTAGTCCCAATCCAGTCCCTTTGCCTACAGGTTTTGTTGTGAAGAAGGGATCGAAAATTTTTGCTTTAACTTTTTCTGGAATCCCAGGGCCAGTGTCACCAATCCGAATCTGAACCTGTCGCTGTTCAGCAAGACTTTGGGTTGTGAGAATAATTTGCTTGGGTTGGCTCTCTGCTTCTTCCATAGCATCCATGGCATTGGTAATAATATTTGTGAAAACTTGATTTAACTGAGCGGGAGCACACTGAACGAGGGGTAATTTTCCATAATGTTTGACGACTTCAAATCCCTGCTTGAGACGATGATTCAAAATCAGCAGCGTACTCTCTAATCCTTCGTGAAGATCAACTGCTTTGACTGCAGCTTCATCCAGACGGGAAAAGTTCCTGAGGGAGATAACAATTTCTCTCACCCGTTCTGTCCCCAATCTTACAGAACCCAATATTTTCTCTAAATCTTCGGTTAAAAAGTCTAGGTCAATCTCTTCAACCCTTTGCTGAATGACAGGTGTTGAGGTTCCTTCTGTTTGGTAAAGCTCCACCAGATCCAGCAAATCCCGAACGTATTCTTGGATATAGCTCACATTGCCATGAATAAAGTTAATTGGATTATTGACTTCATGGGCAATTCCAGCCACCATCTGACCTAGGCCCGACATTTTTTCCGTTTGAATCAGTTGGGCTTGGGTTGTTTTTAGATCTGCTAGGGCGTGAGATAACTCCTGGGTACGTTCCTCAACCCGCTGTTCTAGCATTGCTCCAGCCGTTTCCAACTCCTCTGTATACTGACCAGTCCACTGGATTAATTGATTCAAAGCGGTAGCTAGCGTGCCGACTTCGTCTTGAGTCGTGACGACCGCCCGTAGATCAAAGTTTTTCTCCTGAGTAACTTTTTGAGCAACGGTTGTGACTTCTCGGACGGGACGGGTAATCGTATTCCCAATCCAATAGCCAACAACAATTGCAATTCCTCCGCCTAACAAAGAAATGAAACCAATTCCTAACCACAATGCTCTCCTCGCCTGTTGTAAGTCTTTGCGATCGCTCAAGATCACCAGTCGAATATCCTCGTCAATTCCTGACAAAACTAAGCTCTGGCTGATGTAGCGTTTCTTGCCAATTTTGACCATAGGGTCGCTTAGTTCTACGAGTTCTTCAGGATCGATTTCTGTCTCTTCTGGAAAAGTCGAGGCAAAGATTCTATCTCCCTTAAAAGCAACTAATTCTTCGTTGATTTCTTTCTTGATCTGTTTCAATAAGTCTTCGTCAATGGCATTGCCCAGAAGTATACCACCCTGAATACCTTCTAAATCCTTAATTGGAGCAGCTCCAATAACCATGGCAGGTTGTTGTTCTCCATCACTCGTAACAATGGTTGCCAAATCAGCTCCGGCTAGGAGTTGATTTTCAACTTTGTCAAGCTGAAAATCAACTGCTTGGATGTCACGTTCTCGTGAATCCATCAGGGATTGTTTGTTTCTGTCTACTATCAACATCAAGTCAGTTTGTAAAATTGCTCTTAGTGGCAATAAATGTTGAAGGAGAGTATTTCGATCCGCCTGTGATACGGCATTAGAGACAATTTCTTCATTGGCCAGTAGCCTTGCATCAAGCCTTAGACTTTCCTTCTCCTCCTCAAATTCTTCAGCAACCAAACTAGTTAGGGTTTTCGTCCGTTTGATCTGTTGCTCTTCCAGCCGCTGAGATAGGTAATACCCCAAAGCGGATGTTCCGATCAACCACAACCAAAAGAAGGTCATTGCGAATGGTAAACTAATCTTCCAGTGCAACGGAAGCCCAGAATACCAATTTGTCATTTGTCGTTCATTACTTGTCATGTCCTTAGCCTGAGCAAGTAACTAATGACCAAGAACCAATGACCCAATCAATCATCATCATCTACCCCTTGCAAACGTTCCTGACCTTCTGAACTAAGCGCAAAATCCATGAAACTCTGAGTGGCCTCAGTGGGTTCGGGGGGAATTACAACGCCTAAATCCAACGCACCTTTATAGGTATCATCAGCCAATGTCTCGGAGTAAGGACTAACACCATCTACAGTTAAGACTTTAATCGGCAGTTCTCCCAATTCTTCCGTCATCGGAGCAGCCGCAAAACTGCTGGGGGTGATGCTGACCGTATCAATCAATTCATCATCCTCTGCAAATACGATTGCTGTGGGTGTAATTTCTAGGTCAGAGCCCAGGTATTCCCGGCGTAGGACAATCTTCTCATTCTCATCCTCGGTGAAGTCCAGCAGTGCAATGTCAGCGTCTGGGCCACCAATATCTTGCCAGTTTGTAATCTTGCCTGCGTAAATGTCCTTGATTTGTTGGGTTGTCAAACCGTCAACGCCCGTGACGCTCTCATTCACAATGAAAACGAGCGGTGTTTGAGCTAGGGCAACGTATTGTAAGTCTCCGGCCTCTTCGGGCTCAATTTCTCGACTGACGGCACCGATATCCAGTAGGCCATCTTTGACCCCCTGGATTCCTCCACCTGTTTGACTAGGAGGTGCGAATTCAAACTCAACATCTTCGGTCTCTTCCTGATAAGCTTCGCTAAGCACTTCCAGGGTTGCTAACGTTTCAAAGGAACCGCCAACTCTCACTTTTCTCTGAGTGTCAGAACTGGCGGAAGATTCCTCCGGATTTGAACCATTCGTACAAGCACCCAATGCCAGCAGTATCATGGCAACAATTAGAGGTTTTGTGAATCTTGAGGGTTGATTGATCATAACTAGGGCCGTATTCTACTCCGAGTGTATTCTATTAGACACCCTACTATTCAAGCTTCCCTACCTCCTTAGAAAAACCAAACCTTTTCTGTAACGTTTTTTGTCAAACTCTCCTCAAGGCATTTTGTCAAATTTTTCCAACATTGCTCAACTCTGAGCCAAAAAGTTAAATAATTCGCTGTCCAGATCATAGCCCAGCATTTTTGCCATCGCCTGAATCCGAGATTGGCTGGGGACATTCTGCTGTTGCAGCCAGTTGATTAGAATGAATACCTTACTCATCAGAAAAATTTCCAGGGCTTCGGGGTTATACTGAATTCCCTCAGTCCGGTGAAATTGGTGAGGGACGAGCATCGCAGCATAGCGGGCCAATTCCCCTGATTTCCAGTCCAGCAAAAAGGGCAACCAGGGATACACACTGTCCAACCGAACAAACCAAAGCCTAACCTCCGGAATCTCTGAAAGTTCACGGGGGTCTTCAGGTTCGCGGGGAAAATCAATCTCAAACTGAAGTTGTTGTTCGTGTTGACCAATTGATTGTTCCTGCAACCAGACTTCGATCACAGATTGGACTGGAGACAGATCCAATTGATTCAGAACTGTCGTGTTTAGTTTAATAATGGTCATAGGTGAACATCCATGTAAAAGTCAACAGTCATCTACATCAGACCTCTAGCTTTCATCCTTGTATAGAAGGGTGATCTAGCAACCTGGGTTGTTGTAGTTTGAAAATGCTCCCATTCCTGGTTAATTTCCTGATCGATTACAATCTGTGCAACTCGAATACGGGGCGATCGCTGTAACCGTGCAGGTTGATTCTCCTGCTTGTCAACATGAGGGTAGCTCAGGGTCAGCATCCTTACAATTAAGAGGTAGACAGGACATTCTTACTGTAGCTTTTCGACTGCTACAAATCAGCCTACAGACAATATGACAGACGATTTCACCCCAGATTCTCCACCTACCCGATCAAATTCTGACCCACTCTTGCAGACCGTTCGAGCCACTCTACGCCCCGGTCAGCAACAGATGGCTGACTGGCAAGGGGGGCCGCTGGCCATCTCAGCGGTTCCGGGAGCCGGGAAATCAACCGGAATGGCAAAGGCTGCGGCGATCGCCATTGCCCGCTTTCAGCTCCATCCCCAGAAGCAATTGGTTGTAGTCACCTTCACCCGTGCGGCAGCAGCCAATATTCGGGTCAAAATTCGCCAAGAGTTGCGGGAAATGAATCTGTCCTCCACTGGATTTGTAGTGCATACGCTGCATGGACTAGCTCTGTACATTGCCAATAGTCATCGGGAACTGTCAGGATTAGATCTGCAAAATTCTACCCTGATCCTGCCCACCCCCAGTAACCGCATCACCCGAACTGTAGTGGAACAGTGGATCAATCAACATCCGAAGCAATACCAACGTCTGATTGAAGGAATATCCTTCGATGCAGAAGAAACGGAGCGACTGCGACGGCAAACGGTTCTGCGGACAGAAGTGCTGCCGGATCTTTCCTGGCGCATTATTCAGGAAGCCAAGAGTTCTGGATTAACACCCGAAAAGCTACGAGAGATTGCTGAGCAAGGCTCCGACGACTACGGCATTCTAGAGATTGCCGCTGGACTGTACGACAATTACCAGACCCTATTGCAGGAAAATAGCCTGATTGACTATGACGAAATGATTCTAGCGGCCCTGCGAGTGTTGCAATATGACCAAATTCGTCGGCATTGGCAGTCCCAAATCTTTGCTGTCTTCGAGGACGAAGCCCAGGATTCAACGCCGCTCCAGAGTCGATTATTAAAAATTCTGGCGCGTCCCGCTGCAACCGTGGCAGTCCAGAGCGAACCAGATTTGAACCTCGCCTTAAACCTGGTGCGAGTGGGGGATCCAAATCAAGCCATTAACTCTACCTTTACTCCGGCTGACCCTACCTACTTCCGCCAATTTTGTTCAGAATGTCAGCAGATGCAACGACTGGCCACTATGAATCGAGCTGGGCGCAGTTCTCAAATCATCATGGATGCGGCCAATTTTGCGGTGCAGTGGGTCAATCAAGCGCAGTTGGCTGGAACCGAACAACCCTTCCGTGAACAACTGATTCATCCCGTTGAATCCGGTGATCCCCAAACGGATGCCAATCCTCAACCCCAGGGAAAAGGACTGGAACTCTGCCAACCTGGGGACATCTATCGAACCGTAAGCCGCATAACGCAACGCATTTCCCAACTGATGCAGACCGATCCCAAGGGGAAATTTGCAATTCTCGTGCGGGAAAATAGCCAAGCCGAATTCATCGCCAATATTCTAAAAAATCCAGAAGAAAATCAGCTCCCCACCGACCTAACGGAGCAAGGATTACGACTCTACAATACCTCTCAAAATGCCCGCCACTCCAGAATTCCAGCAGAACTCCTCTCACTGTTGCAATTTATTGATCGGCCCCATTCTCCAGATTATCTGAAGTCAGCCCTGAAGGTACTAGGCGATAGAAATCTCATCCCACTCCAGGATTTCAATGCCGTTGCCACCAAGCCTGAACAATTTCTCTATCCTGGGCCGCTCGATCCACCGCAGTCAGACGCTACCAAACAATGTCGCCGATTCTGCTGCAGTTTATTGCAAGCAAAGTTAGATTTGCCGCCCTATCAATTGATATCTTTTCTGGCCCTGTCTCTGAAATATGAACAGAGCGAATTGGCAACCGCTGATAAACTGGCTGAACGGGTTGCCCAGCAAACAGTTGGAGATAATAATCTAACCGGAGTCTTAAAGGTCTTAGGTGAAATTGTCAGCTCGGAACGCTTCGATCCGATTGAGGTGGACAACGATAACCCAGGAGAAAGTCCGTTCACTCGCTCCGGGCAGCTAACGATTGTCACCATGCACAAAGCAAAGGGACTGGATTGGGATTACGTATTCTTGCCGTTCCTGCATGAATCAACGATTCCAGGTAGTCTGCGAGTGTTGCCCCAGAGTCGATTCTTGGGAGATTATGGTGTGTCGGCTGTAGCACGAGCGCAAATTCGAGCCTCTCTTCATAACGATCCAGTTCCCAGTGTGATGGCTGCTTGGGAACAGGCTGGTAATCTCAAAAAAGCAGAGGAATATCGGTTACTCTACGTGGCAATGACCCGTGCGAAAAAATTGTTATGGATGTCGGCAGCCCGTCAGGCTCCCTTTTCCTGGCAAAAACCTGAGAATTTACAGGATCAAAAACCCTGCCCCGTTTTTCTGGCTTTAAAACATCGGTTTTCCAGTCATTTTGTTTTCTTATGATCCTCAAGAATACGGAACAGTGCTCGTTTCTTCGATGATGTTTGATCATCCTTATTCTCGATGATATTCCAACTCCCAAACTTAGTTGATTCACCAATGGTGCCAAAGTGGGCGAACATGCCACCCCCCAGTTGATACCACTGTGCAAAATAGTCACTGTACAGGGTTTCCATCTGTGGATCACGATTCGCGCGGACGAACATATCAGCAACTTCATTGTTGTTACGCGCTTTAGGCCCACCAGCAAGATGTTGACCGCCTTCGTAGGCAACCAGTTCAAGCCCGTACTGATCAGCCAACACTTTTTGCTTTTTTGCATGCTCGATGGCCTGGTGGATTGCACCCGCTTTTGTGTCTTTTGGTAGATTGGCCGCCGATCCGTCCCTTAATTCCTGGAATAGCTTGTCCATACCAGCATCGCCACTTGTGGCCCATTCTACAAGGTAGTCCATATTTTTATCGTCACCAATTTTTCCCCCGAAGTAGGGAGCGATGGCCACAACGTCAAATAGATCCAGCTTGTTATTGTGCTGGAGGTACATCAACATTTGCTCCGTATGCCAATCGCTGACTGCCTTAGACGCTAAGACTCCGACAACACGATCTGCTTGACCTTTTTCTGCAAATACCTCTCTATAAATCTCCATGACATCGGCAGCCCGGTTAGCATAGTGCGTTGCGACCTTTGACTTCACACCATTGGGTTTATTGGGTGCAACCAGGTTATCCTCTACCCAACTGGTTTGCTGAAACTTTCGGTTCCACACTTCGTTGCTGTATTCCACATATACGTTCAGACGAGGGTCAACCATATCGCGCATCAATTCGGCCGAGCGGCGAATGTAATCATCATTTGCCTGATGGGGAATACAAATCCAGGGGTGGGCAATAATTCGATTTGACAAATCCGCTATCACTTCTAGCGGTATTCCTCCACCATTTGTGTAGGTGACATCATCAACTTTCGGACGTTGCGCCCAGTTCACTATATTAGAACCGTTAGTCTGTCCCCAATCCATGAAACGCAAGACGTGAAAATCCTCTAAGAGACCGATCATTTCAGTGCCGAACACCTGATTTTCATAAAGGTCTAAATCCTTTTCCATCACAACACGAAGATTACGCAAGTAATCATTGGGGTTCGTTGACTTGAGGTGTAAGTTAGCAAAACGACCCCGATCTCGATTGCCTTTTACGATGTAGCGATTGGGCGCTGGTTTGGAGACAAGACTCCAGCCGGTAGTAAACTCCAGTTCTCCTTCACCATCGTGCATCACTACGTAGCGATCGCCAGCTTTCAAATGAGAGAGGTTAACAATAATTCGCGGCTTATCATTGGGTGGCATTCGGGTGATATTGCCGTGCTTATCGGTATATTCTGTCCCTTTAAACGGTTCTTTAGATTTGTCTTGACTGATCCAACCTTGCGATGATTTGACAATGTTCAAGAAAGAATCTTGTGTTCCATAGTAACGAACTCCCGTGATATTAGCTCCTAAGATGGGGTCTTGAATCAGTGTCCACTTTGTTTCGGTTGAGGAATAATCTTCGTCTGAAAGTATCGTTTGTTTTGTTCTTCCGTCACTAACAGCAATCGTTTGATTGGTAACATTCTCTGTGTCCATATCTGCTGTCTTGGAAACAAAGGCAAAACCAGCGAGAGCAAAACCTGTGAGAACTATGGCTTGCAATAATCTACTCTTCAGTGTGTTAAAACGCATACGGCTCCATAAACGAAGTTGATGTCAGAGTTATGAAGCACCCAAGATCTCTCCTTTTCATTTTAATCAGGGTGAGACTCTTCTAGAAGGATTGCCGTGGTTTAATCCGTCAGGGTTTTCAGCGCAAATTTATAAAAATCTTTACAAATGCTTACAACTTCTGAATTTCTCAGTACGATACGGGGAGAATTGATTTTGAGAATTAATTTAATCCGTTAAACCGTCATCCATCACATCACGTCAAATATGACTTCAGTTCAGGAACCTGCCCATCGAAAAGCCAAAGCTCTAAAAGCCGGAAGCCGCCGTCCCGCAAAGGAACTCTGTAGTGAGTGTGGCTTCTGTGATACCTACTACATCCACTACGTCAAGGAAGCGTGCGCTTTTCTGAATCAACAGATTCCTGAGCTGGAAGCTCAAGCTCATGGTCGTAGCCGTGATCTGGATAATCCTGATGATCTCTATTTCGGGGTGCATCAGGATATGTTCGCCGCTCGGAAGCAGCAACCGATTCCAGGGGCACAGTGGACAGGAATTGTCAGCACTATTGCCTGTGAGATGTTGACTCAGGGGAAAGTGGAAGGGGTGGTCTGCGTGCAAAATACACCTGAAGACCGATTCCAACCCATGCCAGTGATTGCTCGAACCCCAGAAGAGGTTTTAGCAGCACGAGTGAATAAGCCAACGCTATCCCCCAATCTTTCCGTCCTGGAACAGGTGGAACAATCCGGCATGAAGCGGCTGTTGGTGATTGGCGTCGGCTGTCAAATTCAGGCGTTGCGGGCGGTTGAAGATAGGTTAGGGCTGGAAAAACTTTACATTTTGGGAACACCCTGTGTGGACAACGTGACTCGTGCAGGATTGCAAAAGTTCTTGGAAACCACCAGCCGCTCTCCAGAAACAGTAGTGCATTATGAATTTATGCAGGATTTCCGAGTTCACTTCAAACATGAGGATGGCTCTGTCGAAACCGTGCCCTTTTTCGGCCTGAACACGAAGGAATTGAAGGATATTTTTGCGCCATCCTGCCTCAGTTGTTTTGACTATGTGAATTCCCTGGCCGATTTGGTCGTGGGCTACATGGGAGCGCCGTTCAAATGGCAGTGGGTGGTGGTTCGCAATTCCACCGGACAGGAAATGCTGGATCTGGTGATGCCACAGCTTGAAACCCAGCCGGTTACTTCCCAGGGTCAACGGCAGCAGGCGGTTCAACAGAGTATTCCTGCCTATGACAAGGGCGTCACCCTGCCAATGTGGGCCGCAAAAATGATGGGGGTGGTAATTGAACGCTTTGGCCCCAAAGGACTGGAGTATGCACGATTCTCGATTGATTCCCACTTCACTCGCAATTACCTCTATGTACAGCGCAATCACCCAAAGAAGCTAGCCGATCATGTGCCGGAGTTTGCCAAGCGAATTGTCCAGCAATACAAGTTACCTAAAAATCAGGGCAGTCCGTTGAACCCATCAAATCACCCTAAGCCCTGACTTGACTTGCCTGTAGCTGCTCCAACATTTCTTCTAGTTGATTGGCAGGTTTCTTGCACTTCAATCCCTGACACACCAGTCCAACTGTACCGTCCGGTAACTGTTCTTCGGGTCGGAAGATCACCGTTGGCCAGTATCGGCAGGTCAGTTCAGTGACGTGCTGAGAAAGACTGCGAACCAGGGTATTGTTACGATACCAATCCAGGGCAATAAACAGAGTGGGACAAGCCTGGGGAGAATCCTTCATAATGCTGGCAAAGGCTTGTAATCCCTGTTCAGCCCGATCCAACAGGTTCAGATCCTCCGTCAGCAGAAACAACCGCACTAAGTTGGTCATCGCAGGCCCATTGCCAGATGGAATCGCGTTATCGATGTAGCCCCGTTCCCGTACTAGCAATTCTGCACCAGTATCAGTAGCCGTATTGAAGTAACCGCCCTGTTCGACACTCCAGAAATATTCGTCAAACTCCGACTGAACCTTGAGGGCAGTCTCTAACCAGAAAGTCGGTAGAACTTCAGTTTGCTCAAAAACTAGACTGGCTTGATGCAGATCAATCAGTGCTTTGATCAAGAGTGAATAATCCTCAGCCTGGGCCAGAACCGCAGCACTGCCTTCGTAGTTCACGCGATGCATCCGTCCATCGACCCATTGATGGTTGAGAATGAACTGCGCTGCCTGAATCCCTAGATTCAGATAATCCAGTTGGTTGAACACCGTTGCCGCTCTGGCTAAACCTGAAATCATCAAGCTATTCCAGGCCACAATCATTTTGGTGTCGGTCACCGCTGGAATTCGACCGGGCCAGTTCTGGGTTTTGGCCGCTTGATTGTCCGAGGCAGGAGGGAAAGTCGTTAATTCATCTGGCATTGCTCCGTAACGGACTTGGAATAATTTTGCCAGTGCCGTTTCCGTAACCGAATTCAACGCTTCAGCGTGACTGCGCTGGAGAACAATCTGACCTTCAAAGTTTCCAGACTGGGTAATGATGAAATGGGATTGCAGCTCTAACAACTCCTCTGAGGTTAAATGTTGCTGCAATTCTCGCCAGCTCCAGACATAGAATGCCCCTTCCTCCGGCTCCAGCTCTTCAGGTGTAGGGAAACTGTCCGCATCCTGGGCCGCATAGAAATATCCCTCAGAAGCTGTCATCTCCCGCCGTAGCCACTGCACCGTTCCAATTACCGCCCGTTCAAAGGCTGGCTTCTGAATACCGCTACTCCAAAGATTGGCCAGATATTCTAGAATTTGCCCATTGTCGTACAGCATCTTCTCGAAGTGAGGCACTGTCCAGGTTGGATCAACTGTGTAGCGATGAAACCCGCCAGCGACGTGATCATAGATTCCCCCAATTGCCAGATCTAGTCCCCGCTGCGTGCAGGCAGCCTGACTATCCGTAATCTCAAACCGGACTCCCTGCAATGTTGCAGAAGCGTACGGGATCATCGGAAATCTAGGGCCACCGTGGTTGTTGCGCTTAACAATTTTAGTACTGGTATCCAAACCGACTCGCAGGAGGTTCTCGCCCAGCTCTGAGGGAGGTACAACAGTAGACTGTACCAAAGCATTTTGAATTTCAGCCTTGAGGCCCTGGAGTTTCGACTTTTCGGTGGTGTAAAACTCTCGAACCCGCTGCAACACCTCCAGGAATCCAGGCCGACCGTAACGCGGCTCCAGGGGAAAATAGGTTCCCCCTACGAAAGGAACCAGATCATCCGGGGCAAGAAAAATATTCAATGGCCAACCGCCCTGACCCGTCATCATCTGTAGCGCTTGCATATAAATGCTGTCAATCTCAGGCCGTTCCTCCCGGTCAACTTTGATCGGCAGATAGTACTGATTCATATATTCGGCGACTGCTGAATCAGAAAAGGCTTCTCCCTCCATCACCGTGCACCAATGGCAACTCGAATAACCAATTGATAGAAAAATTGGCTTGTCCTGCTCGCGGGCGGTTGCCAGGGCTTCGTCACACCAGGGCCACCAATCAATTGGGTTTTCTGCGTGCTTCCGCAAGTAGAGACTTTTGGATTGGGCGAGGCGATTTGTCATGGGTTTTGAGTCGGCTTTTCGCCCTTAGGATTATGGATTGAATAAGTTGAAACATTCCCAGTCATGTCTGTAGCCTAGAGAGGCAGACTACTGAGCTGGAGAACCGATGCAACCTTACCCTAGTGCAATTGAAATCCAAATGCAACGATACTATCAATCGCTTTCTGAGAAAGATCGGCATCGCTATTTAGCTCCAGCTACCAATTCAAAAAAATATCTCAGATGTGGTTCTTCAAACATCACTAAAGACCCATACCGATTTTTGGCAAGCTTATAAAGCTGTCATTCCCAAACCGTGTCATCGTCCTGTTGGAAAAGAAATAGGGCAAACCAATCACGCGGTTTTGGCCTGAGTCGATTCGCCTCATCTTATTAATACTTTCTTAAAACGCTAGAGCAATATTGAGGCAGGAGAACGGTACTGAACCCCCAGCATGCAGCCCTTAGCATGCAGCCCTTGGTGTTAAGCCCTCAGCGACAACCGTTTTCCTGATTTCTAAGCAGAATAGCTGAAATAACCGAGAAACAAGTACTCAGCTCTTGGCGATCAGACCTCATTCAGCATTCAGCACTCGGCAAAGACTGAAAGCTGATCCCTGACACCTGAAAGCTGACACCTATTGTTGCGGTTGGAGTTGGGGTGTCTGCTATTATCGTTTCAGGGCACTATTGTCCTAGCCAAAGGCTTTGGGAATACTCAGCTCCGATTTTTTATTTTTATTTATGTTGGGTCAATTGGAGAATGTAATGACACGAGCATTCAGTCTAGGCGATGCTGTGATTCAGGCGGATGAGATTCCGGTGTTACTGAAGCGATATCAGCTCATGCCTCAATTTCTCCGGGAAGTTATTGTTGATCGGGCCATCACCGACACCGAATGCAGTGAAGAAGAGCGAGCTGCTTCGATTGAAAAGTTTATGAATCAGCATAAGCTCACCTCTCCGGAGGCGAAGCAAGCCTGGCTCGATAGTCATGGCATGGCAGAAGATGACTTGAATCACATTGCCGAACGTTCCATTAAGCTAGAAAAGTTTAAGAAGGAAACCTGGAGCAACAAAGTCGAGAACTATTTCGTCACCCGAAAAAGCAATCTGGATCAAGTTGTTTATTCTCTCATCCGGACAAAAAATCCGGGATTGGCCCATGAAATCTACTTCAGGATTCTTGAAGGAGAGCAGGAGTTTGCAGAAGCAGCTCGTGAACATTCTGAGGGGCCAGAATCAAAGACGGGAGGATTACTGGGGCCGGTTTCCCTGGCACAGCCCCATCCAGCCATTAGTAAGTTGTTGTCGGTTAGTCAACCGAACCAACTCTGGACACCACGTCCGCTTTCGGACTGGATGGTGATCATTCGTCTGGAGAAGTTCATTCCTGCCCAGCTTGATGATTCGATGCGCCGTCGCTTGATTGACGAATTGTTTGAGAAATGGATGCGGGAACAACTGTCATCCGTTGGCTCGCTTGAACCTGTACAAACCTCACCGACCTCAGTGTCCCCTGTGTCATGACAACAGCATCCACAGCCCCCGATATTCAGATTCGTAGCTTTTTGGTGGAGACAGCCCCCTTTGATCGCCTGTCTGAAAAAGCACTGGAGCGAATTCTACCTAAATGTCAGTTACTGGCCTATCGCACGGGTCAGCCGATTTTCGAGCGGGAAAAAATGCCGACTCAGGTGGCCATTATTTATCAGGGGCAAGCACGCCACCTAGGTTATGACCGACGAACTCAGCGCCACTTGAGTTTACGCTTGGTCGGTTCCCAGGAAGTTCTAGGCTGGGCAGGTTTGGTTCGGGGTGTTCCTTGCGAAACGGCGATCGCGTCCACCGACACCGTTTGTATTACTTTGGGAGCCAGCGAATTTCTGAATTTGATCGAACGAGAGCCAGAATTTGGAGAAGCGTTTCAGGATCATGCCTCCATTAGTGAAGTGTTCGATCTGTTGAGTCAGGAAGCAGAGCAACAAGCCAAAACCATTGGCGACCTCAAGAAATTTTCCTTGGATGTATGGCCCGACGCAATTGTGGTTAATCTGCTGCCGGGTTCTCGTCAGGGTCGAGATCTGGCATCAATGTTAGACGCCAATCGCATCTGGCTAATCAGTCGGGGAACTGTGGACGATCTCAATCCTGGCAACCGATTGCTACCGGAAAACTTGAATGGTTCCCTCAGCATCGAGGGTAAGCGCGGAACCCGTCTGGTTGGTGTGCGTTCTACCATCAGCGTTCCTACCACTACAGTTCAGGAATCCCCCGAATATCGTGAAGTGGAGGTGGTTTCAGAGACCAATGGGGCTTTGGATATTTCCCTATTTCCGGCAGCGCCTACGTCTCCTCCCACGCCAGAGGTCGAACCCGAAGCGATGTCGGGGCGGCAGCGATTTCCCTTTGTCCGGGGTTCAGGAACGGTTGGGGCTTCTCTGGCCTGCTTTAATATGGTCAGCAGGTACTTTCGGGTTGGTTTCAAGAAGGATCTGATCCAGCGGGTTCTGGAAAATCAATTGAGTACCACAGGGTCTATTACGCTACAAACCTGTGGCGCTGTCACTCAAATGATGGGAATCAATGCTCAGTTGGCTCAGGTTCCGGCTACAGCGATTGGTCGCTTGAAAGCACCTGCCATGGTGCAATTGGGAGAAAGCTTTGCCCTGTTGTATCAAATCACTGAGAAGGAACTGGTGGTGGCCATTCCAGAGCGGGGCATCAAGCGGATGCCCCCCGGTCAATTCTCCGAGATTTGGGGTGAGGAAGGTCAAGTTCTGTTACTCCAAGCGCCCAAGGGAGAACGCCAGGAACAATTTAGTTTCTGGTGGTTCTGGCCCGCCCTGAAGGAGCATCGGTTCACCTTCATTGAGGTCTTAGTTTCTTCCTTCTTCGTGCAGTTGTTTGGTCTGGTCAATCCACTGATGACCATGATCATCATCGACAAGGTTTTGGGACAGCGAAATATTGATGCGCTGAACGTTTTAGGAATTCTGATGTTGGGTGTGGCGCTATTTGAAGCGCTGCTGTCAACGCTACGAACCTATCTATTTGTGGACACGACCAACCGTCTGGATGTCAAGCTGAGTTCAGAGGTGATTGACCACCTGCTGCGGTTGCCGTTGAATTACTTCGATAATCGCCGGGTGGGAGACCTGGTTGGACGAATTGGAGAGCTGGCCACAATTCGGAGCTTTCTGACGGGGACAGCGCTAACGGTGGTGCTAGATGCAGTATTTTCTGTAGTCTACGTGGCGGTGATGTTCTATCTGAGTGTGCCAATGACTCTGGTAGCTTTGGCCCCGTTGCCGTTGTTTGCCCTAATTATCATCGTTAACTCTCCCATTGTGCGGCGTTTGCTGCGGAAGAAAGCAGAACGCTACGCTGACTCTCAGTCCTATCTGGTGGAGGTTCTGAACGGAATTCAGACAGTGAAGGCCCAGAACATTGAGTTGAAATCGCGTTGGGAATGGCAGGGTCGCTATGCTCGATTCATGACCGCCAGTTTTAACACGGTGCTAACCCAAACAGTGGCTAGCTCAATCAGCGGCTTCCTGAATAAACTGTCTGCCCTATCGCTACTCTGGGTAGGAGCCTACTTAGTGATTGATGGCCAGTTAACTTTGGGGGGCTTGATTGCCTTCCGAATTATTGCTGGTAACGTCACAGGCGCGCTGCTTCGCTTCGTGAGTGTCTGGCAGAGCTTCCAGGAAGTGGGGATGTCCGTCGAACGATTGCGGGATGTTCTGGATGCGGCTCCGGAAACGGACGAGGATGACAAGAATAATATTCCCATGCCGGAAATTCAGGGTTCAGTCACCTTTGAGGAGGTTTCCTTCCGATTTGGTCAGAGTGGCCCATTACAGGTGGCAAACGTGAACCTGGATTTCCCTGAAGGTTCTTTTGTGGGAATTGTGGGGCTCAGCGGTTCTGGAAAGAGTACCTTGATGAAGTTGTTACAGCGTCTTTACCATCCTTTGTCCGGTCGGATCAAGATTGATGGCTACGACATTAACAAGGTCGAACTCTACTCTCTGCGCCGTCAGATTGGTGTGGTTCTCCAGGACACGTTGCTGTTCAATGGCACAGTCCAGGAGAATATTGCGCTGAATAATCCAGATGCAGGCAGTGATGAAATTATTCGAGCGGCGAAGACGGCAGCGGCCCACGATTTTATTATGACCCTACCCAACGGCTACAACACGGTGGTGGGTGAGCGAGGTGGTTCTCTTTCTGGAGGCCAACGTCAGCGGATTGCAATTGCTCGTACCGTCCTTCAGAGTCCACGCCTGCTAATTCTGGACGAAGCAACCAGTGCTTTGGATTATCAGTCGGAACGGATTGTCTCGGAAAATCTAGCAGAGGATTTCAGAGGCCGCACGGTTTTCTTTATCACTCACCGTCTGAGCACCGTGAGGAATGCAAATTACATCGTTATGATGGATCAAGGATCTGTTGTTGAACTTGGAACCCATGATGAACTCATGGCACTTCGAGGCCGCTATTACTGTCTATTCCAACAGCAGGAATCACAACAGTAGTGCTTTCGGTTGTTTCTTCCCCCTAACTAAACTCACTTAACTAAATTCCTAACTGAAACTCAATTCACTAAAAATTCAACCATGACAACCTCAAAAGTTTCTCTGGCCGATCAACCTGTCATTCTGGAAAAACCGGCAGCCTGGTCGCACCTGTTTCTCTGGATGATTATGCTGGTGACCGCCTCAGCGGTGACCTGGGCCTATTTTGCCCGAATTGAGCAAACCGTTCCAGCCAGCGGCGAATTGGAATATTCCGATGGAGCCAGAGAGATCCAAGCCCCAACCACGGGAGCTGTGGTGAGATTGCACGTCGAGAATGGCGATCGCGTCGAGAAAAACCAACCGCTATTAACTTTCAGTCCCACCAATCCCAGTGCTGACCTAAGAGCATTAGAGGAGCAGAAGGCGACTTTAGAACAAGAGAATCAGTTCTACAATGGTGTGGTCGATGGCCAAGCTCAGGGGCAAGCTCCAGGGGACTTAGAAGACTTAGTTAAAGAACGAGACACCCGTCAAGCCGAAAATGAAGCATTACAGTCTTTGGTTAATGACTTGTACCTGGGCCAGGGAGGGGGGAGCAACTTTGATCCCAGCTTGAGTGGCCTGGTCTCAAATTATCGGGCAGAGTACCAATCTCGGGTGAGCGCGGCTGAATCCCAGGTTCGAGAGCTGAATAAACAACTAGAACAAGCCCAAGGTGCTGAAGCGGCAGCAAGGGAGCAGTTACAGGTCGCTCAGAATCAACTATTATTTTCTCAAAATCAGCTAGACAACGCCGAGCGACAATTGCAGTTTGCGGACTCCCAACAACAGTTAGCTCAGCAGCAGCTCTCCAAGTCCGAGGAGGTTCTGACCTCAAACCAGGCCATTTTGAATCGAATCACACCTTTTGTTGAGGAAGGGGCGATCGCTGAGTTGCAGCGGGATCGACAGGAACAGGAAGTGTTGCGAGGGGAGAATGAGGTACTTCGGCAGCAGGATCAGATTGCTGCACGAGCAGGCGAAATTAATCGCTTGCAAGGAGAGGTGAACAGCCGACAGGGTGAGATTAACACCCGACGAGGTGAGATTGCTCAAATCCAGTCCGAGATTCAAAATCAGCAGGTGGAGCAACAACGTCTAGATGCGGCTATCTCACGGGCAGAACAGCAGCTCAAAAATACGAAAGATTCCTGGGCAAGAGAACTCTACACTCGAATCGAAGAGAACAACAAGCAGATCGCCAGCATTGACTCTCAGCTTGGTCGATTTAAGCTAGAGAACCAGAAGCGCTTGTCTGACATTGATGCTCAGTTGGAAAAAGTAGAGCAAGAGCGGGATACCCAGGTATTGAAAGCTCCCTCTTCTGGAATTGTCTACGAATTGGCTCCAGAAACGAAGGATGATGCAGAGCTGAATGCCGATGAGGATGAGGTTTGCAACTATGTTTCGAGCAATGTTGTGAGACCAGGCGATCCAAAGCCAGTCCGCTGCAACGAAGCCTATTATGAGGCCCAGCAAACGGAGCCTCTGATGGAAATTCTGGACGATGATGAGGGACTAGAAGCAGTTGTCTATGTCCAGAATACGGATGTGGCGCTGGTACTCAATGCACTGCGAATCAAACGGGAGAAGCTAGTACCCTACAATGGCCAGGAAGTTGACGGGGAAGTAATCGAATGTACACCCGAAAAAGATTGTGTCTGTCCTGAATCTGAGCAGGCCCGTGAGGAGATTGGCCTGGTAGATGAAGAGTGCATTAACGTTGAGGTTAATATTGATGCCTTCCCTGCGGGAGAATTCGGTACAGTTCCAGGTGAACTGAAGTGGATGAGTCAGGATGCGATCCCACCGGATGAGATCAGACCGTTCTATTCCTTCAGAGGGAAAATCAAGTTGGATGAGCAAGCCTTTGTTCTGGATCGGGACAATAGGGGTCTGCCAGAGGAGGAACAGGTGGCGATTGATCTCCAGGCTGGAATGGCGGTGAACTCCAAGATTAATATCGGTAAGCGCTCTGTTCTACAACTCCTGTTTAGCCGATTCACAGGTCAGTTCAACAGTATTACCAATGTGAGATAGGGCTGAAGTAGGTTCTGGTGACATTGCAAGTGGGCAGGGCAATTCGAGCGACTATTTTTCCAGTAGTTCTCTATTGCCTGCCTATCCTGGGAATAGCGGGGTTAATTGCTCGGTTTGGGGTTGATCTTCCCGTCGCCGACCAATGGGTTCTGCCAAAGGTATTTGAACACGTTGCCATCCATCGACTGACCTTTGGCGATTTGTTTGAACTGCACAATACCCATCGGATTCTATTTCCACGGATCATTTTTATTAGTTTGGCATTTTTGTCAAACTGGAATATTAAACTGGAAATGTACTTCGGCCTTACTCTAGCCGTTGTAACATTCCTAGTTTTTTTGCGAATAGCAGCCTTATCTTCAAATATCAAATCCCGTGGGCTGTTTCATCTAGCTAATGTATTAACTAGTTTGCTGATTTTTTCCTTTCATCAGAGCTGGCTTTGGGGATTTCAACTACCAATTTTTCTGATTAATCTTTGTGTAGCCCTAGCCTGTTTAAGCCTAGTTGAACCCATTGCTAAACCTCGATTAAGATTTCCCTTTGCCGGACTGTGTTGCTTCATTGCTAGTTTTTCTTCGCTTCAAGGCTTACTCACATGGATAGCAACAGTACCCGTTATCTTATCAGTTACTTCGTCTAGGCAACGCTGGAGATTTTTAATAATCTGGTTGGGGTGCTTTGTACTTTGTTGTGGGCTGTATACCATCGGCTATGTACGAGAACCGCAGACTTCAAATTTAACGGTTAGCGCTTTTTTAATAACAGCCATTCGATTTTTTCTCAACCTTTTAGCTGCGCCATTGACTACTTCAGTCAATCGGGCTTGGATTATAGGTTTAGTTATATTGCTCAGCTTTTTGTTCCTAACCGTTGATAACTTAAGGCTGTTTCTTAAGACAAATACCTTTGGTGATGCAGCTCCGTGGCTCTCGATTGGCTGTTTTTCTGGTCTAACTTGTGTATTGTCAACCGTAGGTCGAACCGGGCTAGGGGCAGATTATCCTCTAATTGCAGTTCGTTACACAACCCATACAATTCTTTTATTAATTGCTTCAATTCAGCTCTGGCGAATATTTATTGAACAAAAATTGGTTAAAAGACGGCTGCAAGTATACTCTACAGAAGTTGAAGTCTATCAAAATTCATGTCTGCTGTATGGCTTTTTGACAGGAATTATCTGTTGCTTTATCTGGACAAGAACCATGGCCGTGATCCCTGTCGTTCAGGATGATTTGTTTTACGCAAAAAGTAGTAAAACTTGTTTAGAGATATTCAACTATTTGGAAGATTCTGAGTTTTTTAAACAATCTTCGGAGCGATGTTTGCGGCGCATGAGTAAATCAACCTGGTGGATTCAAGATGGAGTCAGGTCTTTACAAAATTCGGGACTCAGAAAGTTTGTTAAGAATGCCACGTTTGAACCTGATACTACAGAGACTTACGGCTACATTGATTTCCCGAATAATACCGAAAAGGTTTTCAAGGTGCAGCCCAACGACATTATCAAACTCTCTGGCTGGGCAGCTTTTTCTGAGAATTCAATACCAAAGGAACAACCACAATTGGTTTTCTTATCCTATGGCAATCAAACCTCTTTTTTTGCCAATGCCTACATTAACTTAGATAGTCCCGATTTAGTAGAGTTTTTTCAATCCAATCAATATCGTCAATCTCGCTGGAGTACTACATTTTTAGCAGACAATTTACCGTCAGGAGAAACAACAATTCGAGCCTGGATCTATGAACCGATGCAAGCAAAGTTTGTTGCTTTAAAAGGGAAAGTCAATATTCAGGTGATGTAAATTCTCTGGAAAACATTTGCAGATCCAGTTTTTGGTAGACTAGACTGGACGTGAACTGAACATAGTTTCAAATAGGGTTTCACTTACAATGAATGTCATTCCTACGGAGATTCCTGAGGTTCTGATTCTGGAACCAAAGGTGTTTGGTGATGAGCGAGGTTTTTTCTTCGAGAGCTTCAATGATCAGGTTTTCGCTGAAAAGGTAGATGCAACGGTTAAGTTTGTGCAAGATAACCACTCACGTTCAGTTCAGGGTGTCTTACGTGGCTTGCACTATCAGATTCAGCAGGCTCAGGGCAAGCTTGTCCGAGCGGCAGTTGGTGAAATTTTTGATGTCGCAGTTGATATTCGCAAAAGTTCTCCTACCTTTGGTAAATGGGTAGGATGCATGCTGAGTGCTGAGAACAAGCGACAGTTCTGGGTTCCTGCTGGATTTGCCCACGGATTTGTCGTGACCTCGGAATTTGCTGAAGTGCTGTACAAAGCAACAAATTACTATGCTCCAGAGCACGAGCGCTCAATCCTGTGGAATGATCCAGACCTGGGAGTCGAGTGGCCAATAGAACATCTGATTCCGATTCTGTCGAGAAAGGATCAAGAAGGCAAACCCTTTAAAGTTGCGGATGTCTATCAGTAATGCGAATACTATTGATCGGGAAAGATGGTCAACTTGGCCAGGAATTATTGCCCCTCCTGAATCCCCTCGGACAGGTGACGAGTGTCGGTCGAGAAACTTTAGATTTATCCCAGCCAGAGGCAATTGTAAAGGCGGCTACAGACACTAAGCCCGACGTAATCGTGAATGCGGCGGCCTATACCGCCGTTGATAAGGCTGAAAGCGAACAAGAACTCGCCATGGCCATCAATGGCAAAGCGCCAGGTGTTTTGGCAGAAACAGCGGAAAAACTCGGTGCTAGCCTGATTCACATTTCTACAGATTATGTGTTTGATGGCACTCAAAGTCATCCTTATCGAGAAACAGATGCCACGCAACCCCTGGGAGCCTACGGTCAATCGAAGCGGGCGGGGGAAGAGGCAATCCAGTCTACTCAGGCAAATTTTGCCATCATCAGAACGGCTAGGGTTTACGGCGGGGGTGGCAAGGGCAACTTTGTTAAAACCATGCTGCGTCTGGGCGGGGATCGAGAGGAGTTGCGGGTTGTTAGCGATCAGGTTGGTAGTCCCACCTGGACGTGGGATTTAGCCCAAGCCATTACTCAACTGATTCCGCAGTTGAATGAATCAACCCGTGGCCTTTACCACTACACCAATAGTGGGGTTTGCAGTTGGTACGATCTGGCTGTCGCTACCTTTGAAGAGGCTGAACAACTGGGCGTCCCGCTGAAAATTCAACGAGTTTTTCCCATTACTACGGCTGAGTATCCGACACCTGCCCGCCGTCCTGCCTACTCTGTTCTGAGTTCTAAAAAGATTTCAGAGTTGCTTGGCGCACCGCCACCCCATTGGCGACAGGGATTACGAAAAATGCTGCAAGAATGGGCTAGAACCCGTTCCTAGCTCTCTCAGGTTCCAGGCAACGCTCTGGAACCTAACGCAGAATTATGCGTTTTTCATGCGTTTTTCATGCGTTTTTCAAACTTTTGAAAACTGCTCTACTGTCTAGCGTCATTTTTTAGCCGTAAACCTAGCTGACAAAAAAATTATGAAAGCACTGATTCTCTCTGGTGGAAAAGGAACCCGACTCCGACCCTTAACCTACACGGGTGCAAAGCAATTGGTTCCAGTAGCGAATAAACCCATTCTTTGGTACGGCATCGAAGGTATTGTTGCGGCTGGTATCACCGACATTGGTATTGTAATCAGTCCAGAAACAGGCGACGAAGTCCGAACTGTAACGGGAGATGGCGATCGCTTTGGGGCTAGGATTACCTACATTGTTCAGGATAAACCAGCGGGTCTTGCCCATGCGGTGAAAATTTCCCAGGAATTTCTAGGCGATTCCCCATTCATTATGTTCCTGGGCGATAACTTGATTCAAAACCAATTGGATCCCTTTTTAAATCGTTTCAAAGAAAATCACCTAGATGCTGTAATTCTGCTGCGCGAAGTTGAAAATCCAACGGCATTTGGTGTGGCTGTGGTTGATGAATCCGGAAAGGTTTTGCAATTAGTTGAAAAGCCAAAAGTTCCACCTTCCAATCTAGCTCTGGTAGGTGTTTATTTCTTCGATAAAACTATCCATGACGCTATCGATCAAATTCAGCCTTCAGCACGGGGTGAACTGGAAATTACCGATGCGATCCAGCAATTGATCACAACTCAGAAGAAGGTAGAAGCCTGTACGCTAGATGGTTGGTGGCTGGACACCGGAAAGAAGGATGACCTGCTGAGTGCCAATCAAATTATTCTGGATGAGTGTATTCAGCCCGCAATTGAAGCAGACATGGATGGGAACAGCCAGGTAATTGGACGAGTTCAGATTGGTGCAGGAACCAAGTTGGTTAATTGTAGTGTTCGCGGGCCTGTGGTGATTGGCGAGAACTGTCACCTGGAAGATTGTTTTGTTGGCCCCTACAGTAGCGTAGCGGACGAGGTTACAATCATTGATGCTGAGTTGGAACATAGCGTCATTCTAAAAGGTGCGAAGATTACCAATGTTCATCAGCGGATTGTGGACACCCTAGTTGGGCGACGGGCAAAACTGACCACGCTGCCGCATCGTCCAAAGGCATTACGATTCATGTTAGGAGACGATAGCCAGGTGGAGTTAACTTAATTTCTGAAGGGTAATGATTTACTGGATTACGGTTATCTATTACTCGACGGCCTTGGTTGAGCAGTTGATTAACTCGATTCCAGTCATTAATTTCCAAAATCGAGTGATCGTTGTCAACAATTCTCTGGCAGATCACTCGATTTCTCTGTTGGAGTCTGAATTTGTTGCGGTAATCCATTCTCCAGAAAATTTAGGGTTTGGTCGTGCTTGTAACCTGGGCTTGCAACAGGCTTTCCAAACAGATCCTCAGTCAATTGTCTGGCTGATTAATCCAGATGCTTATTTTCGAGAAGATTCATTTCAAGATTACTTTTCTAAAAAACTACTAGAACAAAACCCATTAAAACAGAATCCATTAAAACAAGTCGAAAAATTTTTCACGCATTATCCGGAGGTTTCGATTTTAGGAACCGTCATTCGAAATCATTCAGGGGAGCCAGAATTCACCGGGGGAGAGTTTGATTCACAAACGGGATATATTGCAGCCTCTCAAGAACTAACCCATGAAACGTCAAACAATAACATTCCTCCAGCATATCGCCTTACCCATTGGGTTTCAGGTTGTAGTCTACTGATTAATCTGAACAATTTTCAACACTGTCCTCAGTTTGATTCGCGCTATTTTCTCTACTACGAGGATTTTGATTTTTGCCAACGTTATTCTCAGCAAGGGCATACTGTAGTAATCACAGACCAAATTCAAGTCTTCCACCAAACTTCGTCAATTACCAATCAAAATTCATCGCTGAAAATTCAGCAGAGTATCTACAGCTATCTTCTCAGCTTGGAAACCCATACCCCGCAAACGATCTTGCTCTATCGGTTGTGCCGAATTATTCTGGCTTCGATTATAAAAATTACAATATCACCCCAGACGTCGTTCAATAAACTTAGAGCCATCTTAAAATATCTGAATCGCTAAATTCATCTCAGTGTAATGGCTGTTAACCGATGTAAATGGCAGGTGACAGAGTCACCCACCATAATTAACAAATGCCTTGGAAAAAGATAAAGCCTTACATTCTTCTCAGGATAGAATTCCAGCTTTTAGAAACATTGTATCCATACATATCCTGAAAGTAGGAGTCAACTTTGTACTCCTCCTCATGGGACTGGAGCCATCCCCGGAGCTCGGACAATAGGTGAGGCATCTCCTTGACTTCGTGCTCGACTTGCCAACCTTTATCGCTCCAGTATTCCCACATATAAAGGTTAGTATCTTCGACGATGATATAGTCACCTGATTGAAGACCATTACTATGCAGGTGATCCATAATGCCAATTGTATTAACGTGGGCATCTTCAATCACTAGCCACGGATGAGGTAATGTTGCCATAAACTCAGGGGTTAGTATTTCTTCAATTCGATTGCAATCTCCCTGCACAAACTTAACTCGCCGATCTGCCTTCGCAGTTTCATTTAATAGGGAGGGATCGATATCAATCGAATAAACTTGACCTTCGATATTGAAAATCTTCAACTGATCAGTTAGCCAAACTGCACTTGCACCGCTACAGGAACCCAACTCAATAATTGTTTTTGGTTGCAACTCACAGATTAGCATCGGATAAATGGAAAGCTGGCAGAATCCCTTCTGGATCACGATACCTTTCCAGGTACTGAGCCATTGATTAGCATGTAGAGCCTCCCATACCGATGGAGAGAGGGCGCATTCATCCTTTCGATCCCCAATCTTCACAAATCGTTGATCACTCTGAGACACCACTTGATGAAACTCTGCGTCTAGTGCAGACTTGTAGTTCGCTGGCGAGAAAGTTTGCTGCATAAAGAAAAATTCTGACAAATCACAGACACTTATACCACACTAGGATTGCATTACCAAACAATTGTCAATATACCAAAGCATGAAATTACTTCAAATTTGCAGAAAACTGCACAGTTCCCTAGCCCCAGTTGTTCTCCAGCCGTTGATCGTGACGGTGTTTACGGGGGTGGCCTACCGTTTAGGCAAGAGTTGGTTAGGTCTGTCCCGTGATCAGGTTCATTTCTTGATGGTGATCCATGAGGGAGAATACCTGGGCCACACTCTGGAACCGATTTACGTGCTGTTGAATGGATTAGGACTGCTCTGGATGATTGTGACCGGCAGTGCGATGGTGATCCAGAACTTCAGACGGAATTTCAAGCGTACTTCCAAATCTGAGCTGCCTGAAACTCAGCAAACCAAAATACTGGAATGACGGCAGGCCGGAGACTTAGCGAAAAAATGCATAAGTTTCTAATTCTGAGAGATAGATCACTGTAGAGGGCAAAGCTAAAACACGTAGTGAGAACCCAATACATCAGTGATTAAATTAGGTCTTTTAACCTAGACCTCACATCTACAGAATAAGGAGTTTTACGACTATGATTAAGTCCTTTGGTGTATCCGCTAGTCAATCTATTACAGCAATTTTGATTGCGCTTTCTTCTACATTGGCTGGAGGTGAAATTTCTCTGTCTGCTCAGCGTTTCATCCGTGAAAGCTCAGTGCTTCAATCAGATGTTGCAATGGCTCAAACACCTCCATTACAGTCTGTTTCCTTTAGCTCAGTTGCATTTCAGTCTATACCGCCCCAGGAAACAATCTCACAAGCAACAGAAGCTCAAAAGTATCTGCAACAGGGAGCTTCTCAAGTTAAGCAAGAAAAGTACTCTGAGGCAATTCAATCCTGGGAAACTGCCCTGAAACTCTACCAGGAAATTAGCGATCGCAAAGGTGAAGCGGTTACATTACAGGCCATGGGATTAACCTACATTGCGATGAGACAACCCCAAAAATGTACAGAAACCTTGGAACAAAGCTTACAGATATATGAAGAAATTAATAATCAGAAAGGGCAACGAGCTGTCCTAGAAATTTTAGGAGGTTTATATTACTCAACCCAGCAATTCCCTCAAGTTGCTAAAACCTATGAAAAGCTTCTGATGATTGCCCGTGATGGAGGCGATCGCAACCTTGAATTCACTGCTCTCGAAACGTTAGGTATTGCCTATTCCAATACTGGAGAATATCGTCAGGCAATTCAATCCCTGGAAAAGGCGGTTCAAACTGCCCAGCAAGTGAGTAATAGGCTTCTGGAAGCAGAAGCCTGGCGGAATCTTGGTCGAATTCAAAGCCAGCTAGGAGATCATAAGCAAGCACTAATTTCTTACGAAAGTTTGTTGCACCTGAAGCAGGAAGCAGGCGATTCTAACGGTCAAACCTTTGCATTGAACTTAATTGGCTCAGTTTATCTTGAGGCAGGTGAGTATGAAAAGGTTATCCAGTACAAGCAGGAGGCTTTGGACATTGCCACTGAAGTTAATAATCCTCTGCAACAGGCCCTGGCCATACATGACCTCGGAATTGCCTACGTTTATCAGAGCAGATATGAAGAAGGCAGAACTATGCTAGCAGAAGCTTTGGTATTGGCTCAGCAGTTAGAGCATGCTCCATTGATTGAGCAAACTGAGAAAAATATTCAGTGGGCTGAGAGCAGATATAGAGCGAGCAATCAAGATCAGATGGTTTAACGAAACATTTGGAACTCAGCAAATCATGAACTAGTCTAACTGAGCACAGGTCTATTATTCAGGGGCATCAATTACACTCTATCATCAGGGTTTCTGCTTGAAGTAGAAAGCGTTAATAGAATGGTGGGCAGTATGCTGCCTGCCATTCCTCGTATTATCCTGTCTTGATTTCCAGAGAGTAACCTGTAGCAATTCTTGATCACGTGAGGTATGGATTTGGAGTTATCGATGCGATGTGCCACCAACTCCTGTACTTCACCAGCGGGAGAAACGCTGTATATTGCTATTGATCGCTTTAGTCGAGGTGGAGTATGAATCAAAATCCGCTGAACTTGAATCGAGTGAGTCAATGGCTGAACCAGCGGCAGATTCGGCTAGTCGATGAAGCTTACATGGCTGCTCAGGAAATTATGGCACTTGAGGTTAAGTATTTTGAGGGTGGCAAAATTTCTAGCACCGCAGGTCAAAGCAAAACTATATTTGACTACGTTAAAAGTCTGCGCGATCGCCAACTCTTCAAGATTCGAGTGAATCTAGCACAGTTTCAAACGGGGGAGTTTTTTCTGGATCGGAAATCCTCTGAGCTATCCGATTTTCCTGGAATAGAGAATTCTCAACAGGAAGCAGAACTAATCACCAAATTAGATTTCATTGAATCTGTGATTGGTAAGTATCGAGATTCCGAAGACGACCTGGAACAGATGATAGCTGGCCCAGGAGCAGTACCTGCAAATTTATCAAAGCAACGTCGGGAACCTGTTCTGCAACAAGGTCAGGATATTGATGCTAAGATTACGGATCCAGCAGTGGCCAGGGCCAGTAGTGGCAACTCCCAAACGGGATTCTTTGGACTGAGGAAAGAACTGACGCCAGAATACGAACAGCGAGTGGTTCAAGAACTTCGCCTACGTCGCAAACAGGATAAAATTGCAACTCGATGGCTATTCATCCTGATGCTTGTTCCTATCCTGGTACAAATTTCAGCGAAAAACTTTATTTTTGAACCTTTATTTGGTCATTACACTAATCCTCCTCCAGATATTGAACACTTAAACGAGGAGATTAAAGAGAATTTCTTTGAAGAGTTTAATCGATCCCGTGAAAGTCTCGAACTTGATGAATTATTAGGAATTACTCCTGTCCTTTCTGTCGAAGAGCGAAAAGAGCGCCTGAAAGAAAATGCAGTTGACCTATGGCGAGAGGCAAAGGAAGAGAAACTGAACGGCCTCAAGAATCTTTTGGCTGATAGCACAGCCGTTCTAGCTTTTGCTGGGTTAATTTATTTCAATCGTAATAAAATTATGGCTCTACGCAGTTCTTCCAATCGAACCTTTTTAGAACTGAGAGATCCAGCAAAGGTATTTCTATTCATTCTACTAACGGATATGTTTGTCGGATTTCACTCGGCGGAAGGGTGGGAAGTTTTGCTAGAAGTGGTAGCCCATCATTTTGGATTGCCTGAAAACGAATCAGCCATTAATCTTTTCATTGCAACGGTTCCGGTGATTATGGATTCCTGCATTAAGTTCTGGATTTTTAATTACTTAACCCGCTACTCACCGTCCACTTCTGCAATTTACGAACGAATGAACACTTAGGAGATTTCCTAGAAAAAGCTCAGCAGAATCACTATACCTCCACTCCCAACCCACAGCAAAAATAAGAGCCAATCTCCCCAGCGCACGTACAGCGTTCGATTTTGCTGGCGATAAATTTCTGCCAGATGAACCGCATAGCTATCTTTCTGCGACTTCCAGAGCGTTTGCCCGTGGGGATTTACAACGGCTGAATAGCCCGTATTCGTAGCCCGAACTGTCCAACGGTCAGTTTCAATGGCTCGCATCACGTCTTGAGCATGGTGCTGGGCCAGCATTGCTGTTGCGTAATGGGCATTGTTAGAAGCTGTCAGAATAAATTCTCCGCCGGACTGGGCCTGTTGACGAAAATGCCGAGAAAAAGTGGAATCATAGCAAATTCCAACGATTGCTTGACCGAGCGGAGTGTCCAAAACCTGGCCTGGCTGACCTGGAACCAGATCAGCCTC
The DNA here is from genome assembly GCA_050331715.1 of Microcoleaceae cyanobacterium. Taxonomy (GTDB): domain Bacteria; phylum Cyanobacteriota; class Cyanobacteriia; order Cyanobacteriales; family Microcoleaceae; genus JBHJGO01. Next base: position 31,467 of record JBHJGO010000133.1, on the reverse strand, counting down.
CAGAGGAGAAAGGCGATTGATCAGTTGTCCAAACACCTGAGACAGCGGAATATACTCTCCTAAAGGCACGAGATATACCTTGTCGTATTGGCTAACTACAGTTCCATCACCGATAACAGTGAATAGGCTGTTGGTCAGAAATCGTCCCCTGGAACCAAAACTCCCGACCCAGGCCAGAATGCCCTCGTCTAAAACAGCCTGATAAAAGGAACTTAGCTCACGATTGTGCTGTGTCCACAAAAATGGCAAAGCGGTTTCTGGCGTTAGGACAGCATCGGCCCCCTGATCTGCCAGGCGCTGATATCCCGTGGTGTAGCCCGCTAGGGCTTTTCGCCAACCGGAGGAACCCAGTTTGATTTCATTGGGAATATTGCCTTGAATAATGCCAATTTTCAAAGCTTGTGAAGGGTCAAGGTTTAAAGGTTGACTATAGAGCCACAAACCTATGCTGTGGTCTAACAGACAAATTCCTATAGGGAGAAGGAGTCGTGGAAACTGCCGAGAAAAATTTCAGCTCAAGACCTTTCCGATTGAGAATGACTCAACCCTGATCATTTTCCAGGCTTCAGCCAGTAGCCCATTGACACAGACAATCACTGCTGTGATTGTTGTTGGCCCAGAAAGTTGTCCGAGATGAAGAATAATCAAGTTCCCGAAGCTCTGAGTGTATGACAAAGATGACCACCATAGTGGGCTGTGACTCCAAAGGGCTTCTAAGCCGCACCAAAGGGTTACCCCCAGCAAAACACGAATCCCTGTAGATTTGAAGCTTAATTTCAGCAAAATTATCTGGAATAGCCAAGCCCAACTGACCACCAATGCAACGCCCCAACCTGTGATCAAAACCCAACACACCAAAGCAATCAACAAGCTCGCCACCCAGGGAACTCCTAGCCAGGTCATGGGATGAACACCTGTGATCCAGAACAGCGCTAGTCCGTGATAGCCAACTCCCCAAGCAGCAGCACAGCCGAGATGAAGCTTTTGAGGGGTTGCGTTTGAGGCTGTTGGAGGTTGCGTTACGAAAATCCACAGAGGAGCCAGGGCAATCCAGGCTAAGGGCCAGATTCCCCAGGTTTCAGGGGCCAGACCCATGAGTAGACCGCTAATCAGGCTAATGAAGATGGGGAGGCTAGAGACAATCTTATAATCCATTACCGATCAAAATAGCGGTATAGAACAGCAAGCAGAGCCAGCAGAACAACCACCTGAAATTGCATGTCAATAAAAGGAGAAACTTGCTGTAGCGGGGTGCGCCTACCTGCCAAATTCGTAACTCACTATAGCAATCATAGATCAGTTACGAGAAAAGCTATGGAGAGGTCTGGGGACGAAGTCCCCAAGGAGGGGGGACGACCTAGAGAGACCTGCTTGGTTCCAGGTCAGGGATATTTCCGAGCTAAAGAAAAAGTTACTTGAAGTGCTGATTGTTCTCCTAAGTGTGCTATTTGTAAAGCGGACTTTAGAGACAGCGACCCTTGGCAATATTCAGTGGCAGATTTTGATGATTCCACTCACCATTGTGGCGATCGCAGTCAGCGTTGCGCTACTGGGTCGAAACGATGAACCAGAAGCTTAATAACTATGGAATCAGTGGACACTAACTAACAAATTAAACAACTATGAGTGATCAGACACAAATGCCAGAAGATTCCAATCCATCAAAGGATTTTACGACCCTGAGCAACACCGAACTGGCGGCGATGCGAACGGAGTTAGCAGAACTCAGAACCGAATTAGCTCAGCAGCGAACTGGAATGGCCCAAAGCCGTACTGACCTGGCTACAACTCGGACAGGAATGTCGGAACAGCGTACAGAATGGGCACTGGAGCGAACTGATCTAGCCGAAACCCGAACCGAGTTAGCGAGGGAACGGACTCGCGCAGCGGAGGAAAGAACACTGATGGCCTGGATCAGAACGTCCCTCTCCCTGCTCAGTTTTGGATTTGGGATTGATCGGTTTTTTAAATACATCGACAAAACCCAGGTTGAAACAGGGATTGATGCGGTGACTGAGGAGCGAGTTCTAGGATTGAGTTTGATGTCCTTGGGAATTTTTGCCCTAGCTGCCGCTATTGTGGGTCACTGGAGCACCTTGAGAAACATTGAAAAACGAGAGTTCAAATATGTTTCCGGCTGGTCTCAAGGTTTAACGATTGCAATTATCCTGTTGTTTGTGGGGATTGCTGCTTTAATTCCATTGGTGGTTCAAGGATTGGATATGTCGGAGGTCTTCACTCTGAATAGTCAAGTCATCAAAACCATTGCAGCCATTACGATTTTTACCATCATGCTCACTATGGGAGTCCAGACTCCCTTGCAGGACTTAGGAACCCTGTGGTTGAAACCTGGGTTGCCTGTCCGAGCTTTGCTGTCTACTTTAGTTCTATTTCCGATTGGGGCTGCATTGATTGCCTTTGTGCTGGGCGTTCCCCCGAAGCCGATTGGAATTGGACTGGCTCTACTAGCTGCGGCCCCTGGCGCACCTTTGTTAACCCGCAGAGCAACAATGGCTGGAGGAAATGTGGCAATTGCTTCTAGCCTTCAGGTGACCCTGGCATCCCTTGCCGTCGTGACCACTCCCCTAACCTTGTTTGTCTTTGCCAAAATTTTCCCGAATGTCCAGGAAACTGCGGTGTTTCTGCAAATCGCCAAACAGATTGCTCAGGTACAGTTCCTGCCCCTAGGAATTGGATTGCTAATTCGGAAAATCTCAGATGAGAGCGTGGAAGCGATTAGTAATCTATTGGTTACTGTCGTCAATACGCTTTTCCTGGTTTTGGTTGTGTATCTCCTGGGAATTAGTTTCTATCTGGTACCGACCGTTGACCCGATTGGCTTGATTACAATTGCCCTAATCGTTGCCTTTGGACTGATTTGTGGACATTTCTTAGGCGGGCCAGATTTACCAACCCGTTCTTCGATTGCGACAGGAACCATTGCCCGGAATGCTGGTTTGGCTCTCTTTCTCGCGGCTGCTAACGGTGCTGGACGATCCATCCCAACTATTATTGCCTATATGATTGTGGGATTCATCGTAGCTACGCCTTACAACGTCTGGATCAAAAAGCAGACGAAACAATCAGCAGAAACCGCAGTTCCAGAGACAACCGTCGCAGCAATTTAAATCACCTATGGCGATCACAAATGATTTGTGAAAAGGGGATAAACGGGGCAATGCCCCCTTCTTGGGGACAAGTCCCCAAACCTCTCTATAGTATTTTTCAGGATTAATTCAGGATTGCTACACCATGGAATGGTTCTTTGAAACGTTTGAAGCAGGCTTGATTGAGGTTGTTACTCTAGGGAAACTTTGCCTGGAGGCAATCTCAGTTTTCTGCGTCCTTGCGGGTTTGGTCAAAACAATTCAACTAGCTTTTCAGCTTGGAAAATCCAGGAATAACGAATTTTCCTTTATTCAATTACGGATTCAATTTGGCCTGTGGCTAGCGCTGGCTCTGGAATTTCAACTGGGAGCCGATATTTTAGCAACAACCGTTGCACCTACCCAGGAAGCCTTAATTAAATTAGGAGCAGTCGCTGTTATCCGAACTTTCCTCAACTATTTCTTAAATCAAGAGCTAGAAAAGGAGTTTGAACTCAGGGAAGCAACTCGAAAGCTTGACAATAAAACACTTTGATTTTCTGTCCTTTAGCAAATGTCTTTAGGGGCTTGGCGGGTCAAGACTTTAAACCACTGGATTTAGGAACCTTAGCTGGCTTGGGGTTTCAGTCATTTCCGGTTCTTGCGAACGGCTATGCCATCCAGTTCAATTAGCAACTGAGTTCCCGATTTTCCCTTAGCGGTTGGTTTAGCACGTTCTATTGGCTGACCGCTCCCAACCAAGATCGAGATAATGGTGACGCGGTGATTGGAACTGTTCGAACAACCTTTAAATTTCAATTAAATTCTGGATCTCTGAGATGACTTGAAATATAGCAATTGACACTCTTAATATTTAGAGTGTGTTAAATAAAGATTAAGGTATTTTCGGTATATTTTTTTTGCCAAAGCATGAATTTTGTGAGAATATACGTCAGTAGAAACGTAGAAGCATGAACTCCAATAGCTATTTTCTGCTAGCTCAGGCAATCAGAATTTAGTTAGGACGCAATGCTGTCAGAGCGTGTTTGAACAGTTAAATTTGTACAGTTAAATTTGTTACTGAGTTACTTTGCCAAAGTGGTTTAGGATTTGCACTTTGTAATTTGTACTTTGTGTTGAGTGCTTGTTTATCTTTACCACTCTAGTCTCTCTTCAAACACCCTCTCAGGCTGAGCTGAGGATTCAAGACAAAACTCAGTATTTTCGAGGTTAATTGTGAAACCATTAGGATTTGCCAAATCTCAGGCATACTGGTATCGCTTCGCTTGGGGAACCTTCATGGGATTTCTTGGGGGTTTGTTTGCCTTTATCTACATTATTCCGGTAGAGAAAGGGATTCAGTTACTATGGCATAGCGAAGCAGAAAAGATTGCACCGTTTTCCGGCTCCTTCCGAACGGTTACTATCATGACCATTGCTGGATTGCTGGTCGGTTTGGTCTACAAGCTGCGGCCAACCGAAGAGGTGGATGTGTTCGGCGCAATTCCTGAAGGCACAATGGATCTCCGATGTGTTTTTGGAGCAGTTTTGGCTTCCATTGTTTCTTTAATCGGTGGATTTTCTCTCGGCCCTGAAGCCCCAACTGGAATCTTGGCCGGTGGATTTGGAGTGTGGCTCTCGAACAAGCAAGGGCTTCCCAAAGAAATTCGTCGAACAAACTTTTTGAGTGCTGTGGCAGGAGCTTTCAGTGGCTTGTTTACAGCTCCCTATGCAGTTGTGGCGATGTTGCTTGAACTACGTCACAAGCAGTCTGGTTTTTACTATGGAACTCTAGCCATTGGAGCCGTGGCTTCTATGCTGGGGTTTGCTATTTTCTATGCGCTTTATGGCAATCGCTTTTCTCCTACGTTGCGACTTCTGGATCTGCCCCCCTATGAGCTGCGAGTCTGGCATCTAATTCTGGGAATCGGCTTGGGCGTTTTAGCTGTTCCCTTTGCTCTTTTGTTTGCCATCCTGATGAAGCGCTTCCACCATTTGATGGCTCCCTTACGTGACAAGCATTTTCTCCGTTGTGGAGGTATGGGTCTGTTGCTTGGATTGCTAGCAATGGCAATGCCAACCACTTTGCTACTGGGAAGTGAAGGGTTGTTCAAGGTGATTGAGGAGCAGGCAGAACTGGGCATTGGATTTTTGATTGCGGCGGCTCTGCTGAAAATTGTTGCTACGACAGCCGCTTTAGGAGCTGGATTTATCGGCGGGCCAATTTTCCCATTGTTTTTCACAGGAGGAACCATTGGTCTGGTGCTTTCAAAGATTATTCCGGCGATTCCTCTGGAACTCTCTGTCGGCTGTCTGATGGCGGCGGTTCCAGGTGCGATTGTTCCGTTTCCACTGACGCTAGCCCTGATCGTATTGCTAATTACCAGTACGCCAGTCACCGAAGCGATTCCAATTATGACAGCGACTTTAACGGCTCATCTGCTCTTGAAGGGATTTATTCTGGGTGGAGAACCTGGGCCGATGGGACAGCGTTTGCGGGATATTGATGCTGAACTTCAGGAACAAGCAGACCCGGAGTATGGTTTGAAACCTGAGACGGCCCAACAGACTCACTAATCAGTACCCATTAATCAATACCCATTAGTTAATACCCATTAATTAATAAAGTTCTTCTAGTAACTCCAGCAAAACCATGACTAACCCAACTAATCCTCCTAAAATTAATCCTCAGGCAGAGTTAGCAAAGGAACGGAACCGTGCGGCTGAAGAACGAACAATTATGGCCTGGATTCGGACGTGCCTATCGATGATTGGTTTTGGCTTTGGAATTGACCAGGTGGTGAGTGCCATTCTGTCATTTCAAACGGCGGCTGAAACAGTGAATCCAATTCGTTTGTCTCGGATTCTAGGTCTATGTTTTATTGGTTTAGGAGTCTTGGCAATGGTGGCAGCGGTGCTGGAGCATCGACAAGAATTACGATATATCCAACGCAGTTCGGAATATCTGTATCGTCCCCGTCGATCCCTGGGACTGACCGTTGCAACTGCGTTGATTGGAATTGGAATCGTAGCCTTTTTTGGGATTATACTGAAAGGCTTGTTTGCCTAGAGTCTTCCCTCCTAAAAAAATACTGACTACCTTGCATAACGCTTATCAGAATCTATGACTTCTAGCCCTACGCCCAAACCAACTGGGGTGACAAATGAACTGGTTAAAGAACGTAATCGCGCGGCCTCTGAACGAACGATGACTTCCTGGATTCAGAACTGTATGACGATCATCGGATTTGGGTTTGGATTCGATCAAATTTACCGAGCAGTCGATGTTACTTTCCCCAATGCCGTACCCACGGATGGGATGTTTTTTGCACAATCTATTGGTTTGATAGTTGTCGCGCTGGGAGTTGTAATGCTACTGATTGCGATCATTGAATATCCTGTTAAGTTAAATGCTATTGAGAAGGATGATTATATTTACCGACCCGCCTATCCTTCCAATATATTAATTGTTGCTGGAGTTGTTTTATTTGGGATTCTCTCAGCGATTGGGGTACTGGTTAGCCCCTACTAAGAATTCCTTGTCAGATTTGATATTTGTTGAGATCACTCCAAAAAATGTGAGGGATTTACAATGATACATACCGATTTAATCAAGTTGGCAAGCTTTTTTAAAAATAGATCCCATTATGTGAGATGATACATTCCTGAAAAGGGATCTATCTCTTTTTATAGCAAGGTATTGTGACGGGTTTGTTAGTCATTACTGGTCATTTGTTTTGAGTTGATTCAAACCATCATCATGATAAATGCCAGATGACAAATCGAAAAATTACTTCAAGCAATTAGCATGAATGCAAACTTCCTATTCAATAGGGTTGTTGCCTTTTTTGTGGCAATTTCTCTCAGTTGGTTTGGGGTTTTTCCAGCACAAGTAGCACTGGCTCAGACTCAGACGACTGCCAAAAAACCTAATATTATCGTGATCTGGGGTGATGACATCGGTCAGAGCGACATTAGTGCCTACACCAAGGGACTGATGGGCTTTCGCACTCCAAATATTGACCGCTTGGCTAAAGAAGGTGTAACTTTCACTGATTACTACGGTGAGCAGAGCTGTACAGCGGGTCGTTCTGCTTTCATCACAGGTCAGAGCGTTTTCCGTACCGGTTTGAGTAAAGTAGGTTTGCCAGGGGCTGATATTGGCCTACGGGCAGAAGATCCCACCATTGCAGAACTGCTGAAAGCCGAAGGTTATGCAACGGCTCAGTTCGGTAAAAACCACCTGGGCGACAAGGATGAATTCTTGCCGACCAATCACGGCTTCGACGAGTTCTATGGTAATCTCTACCACTTGAACGCTGAGGAAGAGCCTGAATTGCCAGATTATCCGACTGCCGAGGATTTTCCTGACTTCAAGAAGAAGTATGGCCCTCGGGGTGTCCTACATAGCTATGCTGATGGACGGATTGAGGATACTGGCCCACTGACCAAGAAGCGCATGGAAACGATTGACGATGATATTGCCAATCGTGCTGTGGAGTACATCAAGCAGCAGGCTCAAACTGAAGAACCCTTCTTCCTGTGGACAAACTTCACTCACATGCACTTCCGGACTCACACCAAGCCAGAGAGTTTGGGTCAGGCGGGTCGTTGGCAGTCTCCCTATCATGACACGATGATCGACCATGATAAAAATGTCGGTCAGGTACTAGATGCGATTGACGCGGCTGGAATTGCTGACAACAGTATCGTGATTTACAGCACCGATAATGGCCCCCACATGAACTCCTGGCCCGATGCGGCAATGACCCCATTCCGCAGTGAGAAGGATACCAACTGGGAGGGTGCATTCCGGGTTCCGGCCTTTGCGCGTTGGCCTGGACATATTGAGCCGGGTTCTGTTTCCAATGACATTGTGTCTCACCTGGATTGGCTGCCAACTTTCCTGGCTGCGGCTGGAGAGCCTGATGTCAGTGATAAGCTACTCAAGGGTTATCGCGCAGACAAGAAGAACTTCAAGGTTCACCTGGATGGCTACAACATCCTGCCTTATCTGGAGGGTGAGGAAGATCATTCTCCCCGTGAATCCTACTTCTACTTCTCTGATGACGGCGACTTGCTAGCCCTGCGCTATGACAACTGGAAGGTTACCTTTGCTCAGCAGCGTGAACCTGGAACGCTAGCCCTCTGGGGTGAGGAATTCACTAAGACTCGTATTCCCTGGTTGTACAACCTACGAACTGACCCCTACGAGAAGGCAACGATCACTTCCAACACCTACTGGGACTGGTACATCAACCATCTATTTCTGCTAACGCCTGCCCAAGCATATGTGGGTGATTTCCTGGAAACCTTTAAGGAATATCCACCGCGTCAGAAGGCCGCTAGCTTCACCATTGATCAGGTACTTGAGTCTCTGCAACAGCCCATTTCTGGGGCGACCTAAATTGGTTTAGCCTATCTTGAACAGATTTGTTGTTCTAACTCATGGAAAACCCAGGCAGATTGGTCTGGGTTTTTTTGGAACCCAGACCTCAACTTGATTGCTCTAATAGCCACAGGTAATAGGGGTTCTCTGGATCAGCTTGCATCACCTGACTGGCTAATCTGATCCACTCCATACGTTCATTGCTGTAAGCCGCCAACTCAGCTCGGTAAAATGTCCAGAGTTGCTGACGTTCTGCGGCAACTTGAGTTAAAAACGTTTCGTCTTCTGTACCAATTTCAGGTTCCCGGTAGAGTCCAATCACCCTGGGCAGGACTCTGACCAACTCATTCGGGCGAGGCCAATCAGCATATTCGATCCGAGGTCGATCATCTGTTACTGAGGCTGCGTTACCAGCGTAATGTTTCAAGCCCTCCTGGTCAGTTACGTAGGTTGCCAGGAGAGCCGCTGGCGAATCAATCCCAATTTCTGTTAAAGCCGCTTGCACCTGCGGTTGTTGATAACGGGTGGTAATTTCTGAGGCATTCAGTTCAATCGGTTGCATAGAACCGACAAGTAACATTTCATGCAATTCCGTCGTCCACACAGAGGCGTAGGGAAACACAGTTAAAAAACTCTGTACCAGAGAACGGGAATCTTCATCGTTCTGAGTGGCAATCGGCCACCACTGGGCGAGTAACCCGTTGGCAGCCAACTTGCCCCGGCATTGTTTATAGAACTCCTGGTAATAGAGATTCACGACTCCGGCGGCTGAGGGAGGTGGCGGTTCTAGAGTGATCAAATCTAGCGGGTCTTGAGTCCGGAGCAATTCATGGCGACCGTCTGCAATTTTGATATCTACCCGTGGATCATCAGTGACATTGAAATTGCCCGTAAATTCCCTGGCGGCTTCCACTACACCCGGCATTAACTCTGCTACCGTAACGTTTTCCACAGTAGGAGAAGTTAACAGCGATCCAGCGGTAATCCCCGAACCCAAGCCAATCACCAGGGTTGATCGGGGTTCTCCATTATGAATGGTCAGCGGCAATAATGCCTGCAATCGCATATATCGTAGGGAAGGCATGGCATCCCCGGTGTTGGAAACCCCCTGAATATACAACCGACGGAAAAACTGATTCTCTGCTGCTGCTTGTTCCAGGACTGCCACGGTTCCCCCCAGCTCTTCCTGGTAGAACACGAGAGGGCCATGGTGCTGTGCCGTGAGAATTCGACCGAGTTTATCCGATGACACCAGGCTGGTGGAAAGGGCAAATCCGATCACCAGCAGGCTGGCAAATCCGATAGACTGCCAGGCGGATTGAGAAGTTTGGGGTTCAGGTTCCGAATTCTGGGAGTTCAAATCTTGAAGGCTCAAATCTTGAAGGTTCAAATCTCGAACAACGGCGATCGCTCCTAGCAAAACTGCTGTCGTTGCCAAAACACCAAAGCTGCGAATCAGCCCTAGATGTGGAATCAAAACAAATCCTGTCAGACAGGTTCCCGCAATTCCTCCAGCCGTATTGAAAGCCGCGACCCGCCCCGCGTCTCGACCCAACTGTTCAGTGCCAACCGCAAGGCGAATTGCTAGAGGAAAAGCAGCCCCCAGGAATAAAGTTGGCAACAGCACAAATATTCCCGCCGCAAACTCAAAGGAAACCAACCTGGCAATCATCTGACTGTGGAAAGTTTTCAGGGCAAACCGGATCAGATAGTACTGAATGCGAGGGAGCCAGATATCAATACTGGCCATGATCGCAAACCCACTCATCCCGGCAGCCGCGATTAGAATTCCAAACATCCGCCAGGGTCGCCGCATCCGATCCGCCCAGCGAGCATATCCCCAACTGCCCAGGGCTAAACCCAGAAGATAGGTTGCTAGAACTACACCAAAGGCATAGGCACGAGTACTCAAAAACTGAACGATTGATTGTGTCCAGATCACTTCATAACCCAAAGCGATCCCTCCAGCCAGAGTGTAGAGAGTTAAAGCGAGAGAAGCATGAGGGGGGCGTTGAGTTCGATTGGGGGAACGAGATGGAATCGCAGACATTTCTTGAGAGGATTCACGGGATTGGATCTCGCTCCATCCCAAGGCAGTTACAGCCAATAGCAAATTCACCGCAGCCGCGACTCGGCCACTGCCCTGAATTCCCAGGTTCGGAATCAGTAAAAATGGTGTGATTAAGGTTCCCAGAATCGCCCCGGCAGTATTGGCCGCGTAGAGGGTTCCGGCAGTCTTTCCCAGGGTACTAGCCAAAGGTTGAATTCCCCGTAACAAGACCACAAACGTCCCGCCCATCAGGATCGCTGGAATTCCCACCAATAAAAAGGGTAGGAGCCATGCCAGGATACCCACTCTATCTTGTAACCGCACAAATAGTTCCGCAACCTGAAATAGAAGATAAGTTGTCCCCAATCCAGTGATTGCCACGCCCAATTCTAGCAGTCCATACAGGTACAGCGGTTGTTCCATCCGGTCTGCCCAGCGACCCATCACCACACTTCCAATGGCCAGACCCGCAAAAAAGGCACTGACTCCAGTTGTGACAGCGTAGACATCAACCCCAACCACCAGGGCCAATTGCTTGACCCACAAGGTCTGATAAATCAAGGCGGAAATCCCAGAGCAAAACAATATAGCAATGGGGACTGGGGTGATTTTTGTCAGATTTTGATCAGTTGTATTCATTACCGATTGTCTGAGCGAAGTAGATGAAACTGTAAATTACTTCCTGAAACATTGTGATTATATTCATTCCAGCAGCATTAGATATTAGAGAACGCTTGAAAATTTCAGGAGAAAGACTTTACGCCAGCGGCGAAGCCTGATTCGAGAGAAGAGGCGTCGTGAATAAAGGTCTTCACGACATCGAGTTCTATGATATTGGATTAAGCGGCAGTGGAATTGTACTCTTCTTCTGATTAGGTCGTTGGTATAATCCAGATTATCTCACTCAGCGAATAGCCTGATACAGGTCTGCGCTAGACCCGTGGGTTAGTAGAGTTGTATCACGACTGCTAGCAAACAAGGTCACTTCAAGGGTTTCTATTGCTTGGGTTAGTTCAGGATTATCAGCATGTGCTAGAAATTCCTCTAGGGTAACTATCTGAATCCAAAAAACTGCCAACATCACACCTGAATTATCCGTGAAAAAGATAAAAGAGGTTGGGGATTTTAACCCCAAGAGGGGCTCCTTGCCCCCCCTTAATCCACCAACAGCAAACAAAATCACTGACACAATCAAAAATTGTATAGGGATATCCTGCTGAGATGCTTCTACTACTCTTCACAGATCAATTTCTGAAGTTCTTTCTACTAAGTCCTGTTGATCATGAGCCATAAAATTGTCCTCTTCCATTACAGAGATCCCAATAGATTTTGCCTGTGTGCCATTGAAGATTGACTATAGCAATCACAAATGATTTGTAAAAAGGGATGAAGGGGGCGTTGCCCGCTTCTTAGAAAGTCCCCAAACCCCTCCATAGTGATTTTCATGATTGATTTAGGATTACTATATTAGTATAATTGCTTGTAAATTGGTTGGATATAATCTGAAAGCATAGTCAGAAAACACTAACGGATTAGAATTTTATATGAACGCAAATTTTTGGCTGCAAAAGTGGCAAAAAAACGAGATCGCCTTTCACAAGAGTGAAGCCAATCCTGTACTGATTAAATATTTTAAAGAGCTTAATCTGGCGAAAAATAGCCGTATATTCTTGCCATTATGTGGGAAAACGCTTGATATTGCTTGGCTGCTTGCTAATGGCTATCATGTTGCTGGAGTTGAGTTGATAGAAATGGCCATTGACCAGTTATTTGCCGAACTTGGAGTAGAACCAAGCGTATCAGAGTTAGGTAAAGTCAAACAATATAGCGCAGACAATATTAATATCTTTGTTGGCGATATCTTTGATATTTCGGGTGAAATACTTAGCCCGGTCAATGCAGTCTACGATAGAGCAGCTCTGGTCGCTTTGCCTAAAGAAATACGCAATCGATACACAGCACACTTGGCGGAGATTACAAATAGAGCGCCACAATTGTTAGTCACCTATGAGTACGATCAGAATCTGATGGCAGGCCCTCCATTTTCAATTAGCCATCAAGAAATTAATCAACACTACAGCAATAATTATGATCTGACCCTCGTTTCTAATACAGGCGTACTGGGCGGCTTAAAAGGAAAATATGAAGCAAAAGAAAGCGTTTGGTTGTTACGATAAGTCGCTACCGATTTCTGGCACTCGCATCAGCAACGGAACTGATCGGACAGTTCTCTATGCCATAATAATGAATGATGAATTCTTCTACTAGCGATGGTTCAACAGTTGCTCAACACCGAACCAACAGATTCTACCAATACGGTTGACGAGCTAGACATTAGTCACCTTACGATTGAAGACGACACCCCTGTGGATAATTTTCAGTCTGCTCAGCAGCAGCGCTTGTTAGTGGATGCCCTGTGTAGCAACGACATCCTACCGTTACCTTTCATTGCCGAAGCCAATGTAGGGCTGTTTTACAAACTCAAAGGGGAGCCTGTTGTGCCCGATATGTTCCTGAGCTTGGACGTGCAGCGGGCTGAGGATCTGAGCGAACGACGCGATCGCGCTTACTTTGTCTGGGAATTTGGCAAAGTTCCCGACATCTGCATCGAAATCGTCTCCAATCGAGAAGGTGACGAAGTAACCCTCAGCGCCAGATCCAAAAGTAAAGGTAGAGCGAAAAGTAAAAAAGACATCTACGCTCAAATCGGTGTTACCTACTACGCGGTGTACGATCCGCTGCGACAGATCCAAGACGAAGCCAATATGAACAATGCGCTGCTAAGGATTTGGAGCCTGATATCGGGGGAATATGTGGAGCTAACACCAGAGTCAGGAATTACTGCCCTGGGTCAAGCTACATTGCTCGATACAACTGGTGTCGGCCTGACCCTGTGGGAAGGGCAGTTTGAAGAAAAGGTCACTCGCCAATGGTTACGCTGGTGCGATCCGCAAGGGGAAGTACTGCCAACTGGGGCAGAGGGTAAAGCAATTGAACAACAACGGACTGAATCTGAGCGACAACGGGCTAAATCTGAGCGACAACGGGCTGAATCTGAGCGACAACGAGCCGAGCGGCTGGCTGAAAGGCTCAGGCAATTGGGAGTTGACCCGGATGAGGAAGTTTCCTGAATCAGTTCGTCACAGAGGTTTCCTCAAAATGCTCTGGACTGCAGAAATTGTCGAGGAGCTAGGAATGCGACTGGATCTTGATGGTGGTTGACTGGGTTGAATACAGTTCAGAATGAAGGGCGGTATATTTCACTCAATGAGGTAGCAGTGTGAGCCGAATTACTTTAACCACATGGGGTTCACTGGGCGATCTACATCCCTTCATTGCCTTGGGTTTGGGCTTGCGCGATCGCGGTCACGATATTGTGCTGGCAACGACAGAAGCATATCGAACGAAGGTTGAGTCTTTGGGGTTGGAATTTCATAGAATTCGCCCTAATTTGCCAGAAAATCCTAAGCAGATTGAATGAAGGAACAACGGCTCAGGCATTAAGAGCAGGGCGGCCAACCCTGATCGTGCCCCATACGCTCGACCAACCTGACAATGCTGCACGAGTCAAACGAATGGGAACTTCTCGCACGATAGTGCGTGAGCGGTATTCAGCATCACAGATTATGAAGGAGTTGAGTGAATTAATGGAAACTCCTGGCTATGCAATAAAAGCAGCAGAGATAGGGCGTATAGTACAGGCAGAAAATGGCGCGGGTACAGCCTGTGATGCGATTGAAAAGCAGCTTGGAGGTGCTTGAACCACTGTTAAAACTGATTTAAGCCATCAAGGTTGTTTGGAGGCTTGCCCTCATTTTGTTGGAGCAGGTTTGACCTGTTTCTGCTGTTTTAAATTGGGAAAACACAAACGTTATAATCGGAGTGGGTTCAGGCTTATCAAGGAGGTATTAAGAATGGTCATCAAACAATTTTTGTCCAAAATTCACACGGTTGTCATTTTGGGGCTGTTCTTAACAGCATTACCACAATTGAACAGCAACTTTGACTTGAATGATGATTTTCTCTGTGCTCTAACTGCTCAAGACAGAAGAACGATTCTCTATGTGACTCAAGAGGAAAAAAGTCGGGAATGTTTGGCAGTTTGCCAACAGATTGCACCAACTCTGAATCAGGAAGAGATTCACTGTTTTTTTGAAGGAAAAGAGCTAGAGCTTGGGCAGTCTTCTTCTGCCGCTCCATCTACAGTTCCTGAACAGATACAGCCTTTCCAGGTCTAGCAAGGTATGAATTTGGTAGACTGAAGCAATCCCCAATCTCCTACGCTCACCAATGTTCAAAACGCTGTATCGTCGTGTGAGTCAAAACAAATAGCCCCAACGTTTAAGCATTGAAGCAGAGTTGAGGCTACATCTTTAAACCCTGAAAGTTCTTACCGAGATCAGCAGAGATCGAAGCGGTCAAGCATCATCACCTTGTTCCAAGCTGCCACAAAGTCCTTGACCATGCGCTCATGACCATCATCAGCGGCGTAGACTTCAGCAACCTGACGTAGCTCCGCGTTTGAACCGAAGATCAGATCACAGCGAGTTGCAATGAACCTCGTTTCGTCCGTTTTGCGATCGCGGAGGTTAAAGATCATCTCGCGCTCATCAATCGGCTGCCATTCGTAGTCCATGCTGGTCAGTACACAGAAGAAATCGTTGGTCAAGACACCCGGTTGATCGGTGAAGAGACCGTGCTTGGAATAGTCCCAATTCTGATTGAGGACGCGCAGTCCACCCGTAAGAACCGTCCACTCCGGTGCAGTCAGTGTGAGGAGGTGGGCGCGATCAAGGAAGATACGCTCTGGCTTTACCCTATAACCAACCGCATCGTTGTGATAGTTACGAAACCCATCTGAGACTGGCTTGAGCCATTCAAAGCTTTCGACATTAGTCAGTTCCTGAGTTGTATCCATTCGACCGGGGGTAAATGGAACGTTGACGTTGATTCCAGCCTCTTTTGCTGCCTGTTCAATCGCAGCACAACCGCCTAGGACAATCAAATCTGCGAGTGAGATTTTTTTGTTGCCTAGCTGAGCTGCGTTGAATTCTGACTGAATTTGCTCAAAAGTTGATAGAACTTGGTTAAGTTCCGGGGGTCGATTCATTTCCCAAACTTTCTGAGGATTCAGGCGAATCCGGCCACCATTGGCTCCACCCCGCTTGTCGGAGTCACGATAGGTCGATGCTGATGACCAGGCGGCTGACACCAGTGCCGGAACGGAGAGTTCACTCGCTAAAATCTTACTCTTAAGAGAATCAATATCGGCTGCATCAACAACATCATGGTCGAGCGCTGGAACCGGATCCTGCCACAGCAAATCTTCCTCAGGAATTTCTGGGCCGAGGTAACGGGTTTTTGGCCCCATGTCCCGATGGGTCAGTTTGTACCAGGCACGGGCAAACACATCACTAAAGTAATCAAAGTCATCCAGAAAACGCTGGCAGATTGCGCGATAGTCCGGATCGACCTTCAATGCTAAATCAGAAGTCATCATCATTAATGAATGTTCCACACCTGGCTGGTGAGCATCTGGCGTTTTGGGTGCATCCGGGTTGCTCGGCTTCCACTGAATGGCACCGGCTGGACTCTGGGTCTGTTCCCAATCATACTTAAACAGGTTTTCCAGGTAGCTGTTGTCCCATTGAGTCGGATTTTGTGTCCAGGAACCTTCAATCCCGTTTGTCATGGTGTATTGGGCAAATCCAGTCCCTTCAGGATTTTGCCAACCTAGGCCCATCGCTTGGATCGGCGCAGCTTCTGGTGCGGGGCCGATCTTATCTGGTGAGACCATGCCGTGGCTTTTACCAAAGGCGTGACCCCCTGCGATCAGGGCGACGGTTTCCTCATCGTTCATGGCCATACGAGCAAAGGTTTCACGGATGTCACTAGCAGAGGCAGCAGGATCCCCTTCACCGTTTGGCCCCTCTGGATCAACGTAAATCAGCGCTTGGTGTGAAGCTGCCAATGGGTTTTCGAGGTCATAGTGGTTGTCGTCTGGCTCACCGATCCACCGAATATTGCTGGTGACCATCTCATCTGGATGACCCAGGTGCTGCTGACCGTTTTCCTTGAGCTGACCATTTTCCTTGAACGGCTGACCATTCCAGAACTCAGGCCCCCAGTAGGTGGCCCGATCCGCTTCCCAGGCATCAACACGGCCACCCCCATAGCCAAATGTTTTAAAGCCCATGATCTCAAGCGCACAGTTCCCTACCAGGATCATCAGATCAGCCCAGCTCAGTGCCGCACCATACTTCTTCTTAATTGGCCAGAGCAATCGTCGTGACTTGTCTGTATTTCCATTATCCCACCAGGAATTAATTGGGGCGAAGCGCTGCATCCCCTGACTCGCTCCACCCCGACCGTCCGCAATTCGATAGGTACCAGCAGAATGCCACGCCATTCGGATCATCTGAGGCCCGTAGTTGCCATAGTCGGCTGGCCACCAGTCCTTTGATTCTGTCAACAACGTTTTGATGTCATTCTTCAACTGCTCGAAGGCAATCTTCTCAAAGGCTGCTTTGTAATCAAAATCTTTCAGCGGGTTAGATAGGGACGACTGTGTATGAAGCAGTTCGACTTGCAGCCGATTCGGCCACCAATCGTCGGTTTGTGGTTTGGAGCCGAGAGCGCCACCAATGCGGGTTCCACGAAAGGGGCATTGTGCAGGAGCAGACTGTGGCAGATTTGGAGGAGAATTACTAGACATGGGTTCGATCCTTTCTAATAAATTTTGTTGGCAAGTTGGAGTTGAGCATCGCCATCTACGGTGCTTCGAACGGCGTTTTAATGCCATTCAGTTGGGGTCAAGGTTGACTGCTTCCCGTTGCAGCGCAGACAGGCAAAAGCGGCAAAGGATAGAACAATAGCAACAATCTCATCGGCGGTTACAACGCCCAACGAGCAATGCTGGATTGAGCTGAAAATTGCCTTCATTATCCAATGCACACACAACCACCATCATGATGAAATCATCAATAATGGTACCAGCAATCCTACAATCAGTTTATCTATCGGAAGAGGTCTTTACCCCATTGCCAGTTCTGCTTCCTGTCTAGATAGCTGGCTTGACTTTCCTCATCACAACTCAATCATAAGACCGTCATAACCAACCTCCACGCCTGACGCTTCGACCTGCTGACGTTCAACGGAGCCAGGGATCAGAATCGGGTTAGTGTTATTGATGTGGATCAGAATCTTGCGAGGTCGAGAGAGCTGAGCCAGTTTAACGAGACTGCCATCGGCTCCCGACAGGGGTAGATGACCCATTGACCGGGCTGTTCGGGTAGACATTCCCAGATTCACCAGATCTGAATCTTGCCAGCATGTCCCATCCACCAAAATACAATCGCTAGCGGCAAATCGCTCCAAAACCGAATTGGACAAATCTGCCAGGGCCGGAGCATAGGTCAAAATACTACCATTACTCAAGTCTCGAAAGGTCAATCCAACAACCCAACTCCCTTCGCCCGAAAAACTAGAACGCATATATTTAGGAGGCTTAGCAGGTAGGAGAAAGGGTTCCACCACCAGACTGGATTGTTTATGATTGCCTAAATAGATGGAAGAGCCAGGTTCCAGATTGAACCACTGAACCCCACAATAGTCCTTGAGTACCCGCAGGAGGGGGAAACCTTCCGTCAGGGCTTTCCGTACCGTCTCGGTGCTGTAAATTTGCAAGGGTTCAACTGACTCCCGTAGGATCATCAATCCCGCAGTATGGTCAATTTCTGCATCGCTCAACACTATCCCTGCGATTGGGCTAGAGCGAATGGTGGTCGGAGATGAGTTTGGGGGTAAATCTCGGAGTTGTTCCAACTGTTGACGAATGTCAGGGGAAGCATTCACCAAAAACCAGGATTCTGACGCAGCCTGAATAGCGATGGAAGATTGAGTACAGGAATGAACGCCGGGATGACCATCCCGAACAGCTTGACATCCTGGGCAATTACAATTCCACTGAGGAAACCCGCCGCCAGCCGCCGAGCCAAGAATCCGTAAACGCATGAGGTCTATTTTTTAAAAATCTATTTTTTGAATTCCTGAGAAACTAATTTCCTGAGAACTCAATCCCACTGCTGAACATAGGCTGTGACCTCCATGCAAAGGTTAAATTCTTCCACTGTCGGCGATTCCCAGATTGCTGCGGGTTTTTCCACGGATGACGATGCGGCTTCCGGACGCTGAGCTAGACGAGGAGTTGGAGATGAATCGGTCGCTTTATTCGTTGGTACGAATTGTTTGTGAGTTTGACGCAGCATAGTTATTCCTCTGACTATTATTTTTCTAGAAATTATCCCTGAAGCAAAACAGTCCGCATCGAATCTTTTGAAGTTGGGCCATTTGCCTCGAAGGGGTTGACTGCTTGGATCAACTGAAAACATCAATCATTATAGAGAACAAGTCGGCGTCGTAGCATTCAGCATATTCTCAGAAAAGCGCTGTTGGAGATAATCTGTTGGAGATAAATTGAACAATGATTGTTTGATCCTCTAGCCAGTCACTCTAGCCTGATACTGCTCTAGCATTACTGCAACCCTGGCCATGTCAGATTCCCACTCAGGTGTCTGTTCTTCCTGGGGGGTTTCTGCTAGCCAAATGTCCAACCAATCCTCGCCATTCTCTTGAAAGAATGTTTTTCCCTCATCCCACTCAATCCACTCACAAAGCTTGACCAGTTGTCGTTTTACTACAACTGATTTTGAGGGTTGTGGCATTGGCCCAGCATTAGGATCAATATCTCCTAGTGTCCCAAATCCTTCAGTTAGGCTGCTCAAGGCCTCGTTGAGAAACTGCTGCACTAACCATGTCTCCACATTAATCGACCGATCATGAATCACGATGTCTTCACATTGCTCACAATAATCAACCAGGATGGCGATCGCATGGGCAACGGAGGGAGGCAGAATTTTCTCGATTCGCAGTGATCGGGTAGTCATGGGTCACAACTTGATGAGCCGCCTTCTGAACCGCTCTCAGAAAAATCGACTGATAGCCGGATTTTACTCGATAACTGACCATTCGGATCATCGTTGAGCACGCCACCAGAATTAGTCGTTGAGAGTGAAGGCAACGACACGAATTGGCTGGTCTCTATGCTGGTAATCCTATAATGCAAAGTTGCTGGCATCACTCTCAGACTTAGCTTATTTCTCCTGTCTCCCAGAAATCAGCAAACCGACAGTTCCTACGCAGCTTTGAAAGAAATAGCTCTAAACCAGGTAATAAATTACACTACCTGTGAGGTTTGGAGTGTCCCGATTTAATAGCCAATCATCATAGAGCTTTTGCAAAAGATTCCTTACCTCTGGAATGGGCTTTTCTGTAGCAATCACACAGTCGGCAACGGATACTCCTTCAGGATGATCTTTTGCAAGTCTGAGAATCTTGTAAGTATCTGATTCTGGGACAGCCGGAAGAGCCGCTGTTTGTTTGCGCTCTAGAATCAATTCTTGAGTGAGCTGATTTTGAGATAATTGTTGCTGTTCCAGTTTGTATTGTAAGTTCTTGCGCTCAACCATCCCTGGAATTAGCATCAAGTCAATCAGTTGACCGATACCCACAAATCCGCCAGTGAATAGCCAAATCAACCCGGAAATATATTTTCCATTATAAAATCTGTGAGCGCCACAAACTCCGAAGAAACATGTACACCACAATAAATATGCTAATCCTGTATCTCTCATTTTTTCTTTTTAAGTAATTTTGGTTGCTTGATTAATATGAAAGACCTCGACTTAATTAGGTCTACTTCAATCATGTCATTTTGATGCAAGCATTAACATCCCCCAATATATTCCTCCAATCGGGTGAGTAGCGATTCCGGATTATTTTGCAGCTCGTATCTTGTGACTATGGCGCTAACTATGAACTTCTCCATTAGGCATCACTGCTCCTCTGAGTCTTGCCCCCACCGTATTGGCACTGCTCAGTTCGACACGGGTCAAATAGGTGTAACTTAAATTGGCATTTTTTAAATTAGTTCGGGCTAGAGATGCATCGGTTAAATCACATTGAGTTAAGTTGGCATAGCTCAGATCGGTGCGGCTCAGATCGGCTCGAACCAGATTCACTCGACTTAAATCGGCATAGCTGAGATTGGCATTCATCAATTGGACATCAGCCATGATTGAGTCGCATAGGTCAACTCGTAACAACTGAGCATGGGTCAGAACGGCCCGCTCCAACTTTACTTTTTTCAAGTTTGCCCCTAACAATCTAGCCTCGGTCAAATTGGCTTCGGTGAGAAAAGCAGACTGGAGATTGGCCTGAATAATATTTGCTTGACTGAGACCCACTCCTCGCAGAACGGCCTCACTCAGATTTGCACCACTCAGATTCACGCGGGTCAGGTCAGCTCCGGTTAAATTCACCCCCCGTAGATCAGTGCCTCGCAGGTCAGCTCCCCGCAAATTCACCCCTTCATACATTCGTCGCTAGTAGCGCATGTTTGCCGCACGCAGGCACGCTCCCCGCAGGTCAGCTCCCTGAAGATTAGAACCGCGCAGGTCAGCCTGGATTAAATTGGCATCCAGAAGGCTGGCCAGGGAAAGGTCAGCTTGCCGCAGATCGCCACCCTGAACAACAACGCCCTGAAGGTCAGCGTCATTCAGTTTCGCTCCTCCTAGGTTGACTTTGTTTAAGTTTGCGCCACACAGTCTGGTTTTAGAAAGATTAGCCCGATGAAAATTGGCCCCATTGAGATAGGCAAAAACGAAATTTGCCCCTTCGACATCAGCATGACTGAAATCAGCGCCAATCAGGTCAGCTTGACTCAGTTCAGCACCTCTCAGATTGACCCCTTGAAAGTCTCTTTCTCCGCTTTGATATTTTTCTAAGAGCTCACTGACATCCATATCTCCTCACCCTATGTAGTAAATTCCTGCTGCCACGCAGCGGTACTATTCCCGGTTTTTCGTCCATAAATCTGGGTGCGATGAATCGATGGCAAATCCAAAAACATCAATTTTTTATGGACGAAGGCTGCGGTTAAGTCCTGTGCTGGAACCTGAGGTGATTCTAGAACAATTCGCAGGCATTGACCCTGAATCTGAGCCAATGCCTTGATTCCTCTCGGTTTTAGAGATTGATTCAGGAGCTGGGCGATCGCCTTGGCATTACCCTGTTTGGCCAGGGCTAGTAATCTTTTTTGCCTTTGGGCGGAAGAAACGAGGTCATCCGAAGATGGCTTAACTGTCTGAGATGAAGCGTCCTGAGATGAGGCGTCCTGAGATGAAGCGTCGCTGTCTTGTGGGGAGTCGGCCGATGAATCTCCTGTACTTAGAACGTCTTCCAGTTCAGCAATATTGTGCTTAAGACTCTGGAGAAATTGGCGCAGGGCTTTGGCTTTGAGCTGAGAACGCTGTTCCTCAACTTGTTCTCGCAGGCAATCAGTTTCAAGAATAACGTCCAGTTGATTGAACAATACTTCGATGGAACGGGTGGCGATTTGAGTCCCACAGTCAACCGTTTTTCGTACCCTTTGTTCAGGATTTAAGGTTTGAAATAGGGGCTGAGAGTATTGCTCCTGAAGTTCTGACACTGCCAAATCACTGGAATTAGTTGTTTCTTCTTCCGGATCTGTTGGGGTAGCTGGCTGTTGATGATTCGACGGTTGTCCAGCTAGAAGGGGATCAATTGCAGTTTGAGCCTCATTTGCGTCTGAAGCCCCAGGAGATGCTTCATAGTCCGCGTTGGTAATGATATGAACGGTCTGACTTTCGCTTAAGTCGATTGGGCTGATCGTTGCATCGACCGACGACTCCAATGCATGGGCTGTGGCGTCCCCCAGGTCAGCAAAGGTTAGGTTGGTTGCCAGTTGATCAATCTGCGGACTGAATTGATGATGACCAGTCGCCAATCCGGATGCTGTCTGGACACGTCGATCATATAAGGGTTGAATGGCATCCAATAAAACCGTTGCAGCTTGCAGATTTTCCTCTGGATTATCGAGGTACTCCGCTAGCTTTTGTAGATGAGACCTGAGACTGGTTAAATTCGGAAAAGCGTAAAAAATCTGTCGCACTAGATTATCTAAGCTGAGAGATCTGAGCTGTGACCAGTCCTGCTCACTATCGTTGAATTCATGTTCCAGACTGGAAAATAGTAACAGCTTGACCCGCAAGGGATTGCCATGCTGCATCATGTTGAACCGAACATCAAATAGCTCCTGATCTAGGGGATCAGTCGGGTTCTCGACTAGTTTTTCAGCCGCCTGTTCAGAGGTAGTCTGCGAGTTGGTTGCCCGAACCAGACCTGAATCCAGGGTTGGATTTGTGTCGAAATACAGTTTACTAAGCTGGCTGATGATGATGTTGACAACCAGCGAATAATCAGATTTCTTATTCAGCTTGGAGAGAATGTAGTCTAGAAGCTGATACAGTCTATCAAGGGTTTGGGTCTTGAGATAGAGTTCCTGCACCAATTCTCGCATTGACAGATGGGCCAACTTGTCCGCGTTGTTTTCCCACCGACCCGAACACGCACAGAACATCACTTTCTTGATCCTGACCAAGTGAACATCTTTCTCAAGATTTTTCGTGATCTCGTCGAGTTTCGAGAGGGGCATTTTCTGGCCTCCGTAATCGGGAAAGAGAAATAATTTTGTGCTGAAGTTGTACCCAAATTTAGTTGCTAAGCTCTAGGCTCAGGGCATCACCAAGCCTGAGAACTGCTGCAAAACGTGATTCCCATCATTTATTCTAAAGGAATGACAGATTTTGACGTAATTATAGTTGGGAGTGGGATTGGCGGCTTGGTGGCAGGGGCGCTACTAGCCTACTATGACCAGCGTACCCTGATTCTAGAAAGTCACTCCATCCCAGGGGGGGCAGCCCATGGTTTCTCACACCGAGGATTTCAGTTTGATTCAGGCCCTTCATTTTATTGTGGATTAGCGGATGCCAACAGCTTGAATCCACTTCGTCAGGTTCTCACTGTCCTGGGCGAATCCCTACCGATAGTACCCTACGATCCTCTAGGATACTACCACTTCCCTGATAGTAGCCTGCCTGTCTATGCTAAGGGTTCCCAATATCAGTCTGCAGTCGCTCAGTTTACCGCAACAGGGGCAAACGAGTTGGCTCAGTTTGAGCGCAGAATGTTACAAATGTATGACAGTTTACGGGAAATTCCCACGCTGTCACTCCGGGCAGACTGGTCTTTGTTGCCAACCCTGGTTAGCCGTTATGGATTTTCTCTGTTGAAACTGTTAATGCAGGTGGGCGATATTTCTGGCTCGGCGGGGCAAATTTTGGATCAAACGGTTCGAGATCCCTGGGTCAGGCGCTTAATCAATTTGGAGTGCTTTCTGCTCTCAGGTCTGAAGGCTGAAGGAACAGTTGCCCCGGAAATGGCCTTTATGTTTGGTGAACGCACGAATGTCGCGATTGAATACCCTGTTGGTGGTAGCGGGGCGATTGTGGACGCCCTGGTGCGAGGTTTGGAACGCTTTGGGGGACAACTACGACTCAGGGCGCATGTGGAAAAAATTCTGGTCGAGTCCCAACGGGTTCGCGGCGTTCAACTCCGATCTGGAGAAGTTGTCACAGCACCAGTCGTCATCTCGAATGCAACCATCTGGGATACGGTCACCCATCTCCTGAACCCAGAGGACTTACCGATGTCCTATCGAGAAACTGCCCTGAAGACTCCAGCAGTGGAAAGCTTCATGCATTTGCACCTGGGAATTCGAGCGGAAGGATTGAGCGATTTAACGGGACACCATGTTGTGGTTCATGATGCGGAGAAAGATATTACAGTCCCAGGAAATACCTGCATGATCTCAATTCCCTCAGTCTGGGACGCTCAACTTGCCCCAGCAGGATTTCATGCCGTTCATGCTTACACCCTAGAACCCTATACAGGTTGGCAAAAGGATTCAGTCTATCCAGACCAAAAGCGAAACCGAGTTCAATCCTTGTACCGAGCCCTGGAGCGAGTGATTCCGGATATTCGTCAGCGGGTCGAAGTGGAACTGATTGGCACTCCCTTGACCCATGCGCGATTTTTGCGGCGCTATCAGGGAACCTATGGGCCAGCCATCGCAGCAGGTCAGGGACAATTTCCGGGGCCACAGACTCCAATTCAGGGATTGTATCGGGTGGGAGACAGCACCATGCCAGGAATTGGCGTGCCGGCTGTAGCTGCATCGGGAATTCTGTGTGCCAATACTTTAGTTGATCCGCAGCAAGTCAAAGCAACGTTGGATCGGTTCGGTTGGTAGTTACCCAGGAAGCGATTAATGAATTAAACGATGATATGAGCTGAAGGATGGAAAAAATTATTATTGGTGTGATGGGGCCAGGAGAGCTAGCCACACCGAACGATATTCAGGCGGCCTACAAATTGGGCCAGTTGATCGCTACAGCAGGTTGGGTGCTTTTAACGGGAGGGCGAAATACTGGGGTGATGGAGGCTGCAAATCAGGGTGCAAAATCAGCCACAGGTCTGACAGTTGGAATCTTACCGAGCAGTAATGTGAATCATCTCTCCAGCGCAGTTGACATTGCCATCAAAACTAATCTGGGTCAGGGTCGAAATATCGTGAATATTCTCTCCAGCCATGTGGTCATTGCCTGCGGCATCGGTGCGGGAACAGCCTCAGAAATTGCTCTAGCCATCAAGGAAAAGAAGCCGATTATCTTGCTGAATCAGCCGATGGAAAGTTACCAATTCTTCCAGATGCTAGCTCCTGAGGGTTTATTCCGGGCAGCAACTCCAGAAGACGCGATCAGGATAGTCACAGAGCAGTGCAAACAGATTTGCCATGGTTAACTCACTTCCGCGACTTCCGGTAGCGCTCCCTGCATTTGCCCCAACCATTCAATCAAGGACTGAAGTTGCTTGTTAGGATTGACGACGCCCAAGCCCCGAACGGTCACTTTCCCCTTACTATGAACAAACCGCGATTGTAGATGAATCGGTAACTTTTGCTGGAGCAACTTCCAGGCCGGATCTGCCATCGGAGTTTCCAGAACGATGTGCTGCTTGCCCTCATCCACCCGAACGCGAGAGAAACCCAGTTGCTTGGCCACTTGTTTCAGTTCGACAATCCGGATTAATTGTTGGGCAGGAATCGGGATGGGGCCATAGCGATCGCACCAATCTTCCTCCAAACGGGCTAATTCATCTCGATCCTGACAGGCGGCAATGGTGCGGTAGGCACTCATCTTTTGATCGGAATCAGGAATGTAATCGGAGGGAATGAAGGCGGTGAGATTCAGATCGACTTGGGTGTCGTCTACCTGTGGAATTTCCTGACCTTTGACTTCTCGAATCGCTTCCTCCAGCATTTCGGTGTACAGATCAAACCCGATCACCTCCATCTGACCCGATTGGGCTGCGCCGAGAATGTCACCGGAACCCCGAATTTCTAAATCTCGCATGGCCAGTTGATAACCCGAACCGAGTTGGGTGAATTCTTGAATCGCCCGCAGTCGTTTTCGGGCTTCCTGGGTTAGGGCCGCTCGACCATCGGCTCGTACCGGGTAGAACAACCAGGCATGGGCCTGAACTCCCGCCCGCCCCACGCGACCGCGTAACTGGTAGAGTTGGGCCAAGCCAAACCGTTGGGCATCCTCCACCAGAATTGTATTCACCCGTGGGATGTCCAAGCCCGATTCAATAATTGTGGTACAGACCAGAATATCGGCTTCTCCAGCATTAAAAGTCAGCATGATAGATTCTAGTTCTCCCGGTTCCATCTGACCGTGGGCCACCGCAATTCTGGCCCCTGGAACCATTTCTCGCAGCTTGGCCGAACGTTCTTCAATCCCTTCAATTCTTGGCACAACATAGAACACCTGCCCACCTCGGTCTAATTCCTGACGAATCGCAGCCCGTACCGCTTCATCGGCATAGGGCGACAAATGGGTTTGGATCGGGCGACGGGAAGGGGGTGGCGTGGTAATCAAACTCATCTCCCGAATACCGGAGAGAGCCATGTAGAGGGTGCGGGGGATGGGTGTTGCCGTTAAAGTTAGAACGTCCACATGGGTTTTCAGGGTTTTGATTTTTTCCTTTTGGTTTACTCCAAAGCGTTGTTCCTCATCGACGACGAGTAGCCCCAAGTCCTTGAACTGAATTGTTTTACTCAGGACGGATTGGGTGCCAACGATCACGTCAATTTCCCCAGTGGCGAGCTTCTGTTGAATATCTTTGCGTTCGCTGGTGGTGCGGAAACGGTTGAGTAGGGCAATTTCGATGGGATAGGGCGCAAATCGCTCTTTCAGGGTGTGGTAGTGCTGTTGGGTGAGAATCGTGGTGGGAGCGAGAAACGCCACCTGTTTTCCAGCGGTGACGGCTTTGAAAATGGCTCGAATCGCGACTTCGGTTTTACCAAATCCCACATCCCCGCAGACGAGGCGATCCATCGGTCGGTCACTTTCCATGTCCCGCTTGACATCCTGGGTCGATTTCAGTTGATCCGGGGTGGGTTGATAGGGGAAGGAATCCTCCATTTCTTCCTGCCAGGGCGTATCTTCAGGAAAGTTGAATCCTGTCTGTTGGGCGCGTTGGGCATAGAGTTTCAGCAGATCAACTGCCAACTTTTTAATCGATTTACGAACTTTTTCGCGGGTTTTTTCCCAGGCTTTGCCAGTGAGTTTGTTTAACTGGGGAACTTTCCCGCCCGTGCTTCTGAAACGCGAGAGACTGCCCACCTGATCGGCTGCTACTCGCAGGGTTCCGTCCGCATATTTCACCACCAGATAATCCCGCACTTCATCGTTCAAAGTTAAACTTTCGAGCTTAATAAACTGACCAATGCCGTGCTGACGATGTACCACGTAGTCACCGGGACGCAGTTTGTTGGGATCAACCTGTTTAGAAGCGGCTCGGCGACGTTTGCGGATGTAGCTAGGAGTTGCGAGAGAATGTTGGCCATAGAATTCCCGATCTGAGACCACGACCAAACGGAAGGTGGGCAGGATAAAGCCTTCGAGTTCAGCCAATCCGGTATATTTCAGGGCAACCGGGGTCGAAGAGATCAGACTATCAATCGCCGGGTAATCCTTGGGATTCGGTACGAACTTTGACGGACAATCGTGTTCTGACAATAGGGCTACAGAACGACTGGGCTGGGCTGAGACCAGGAAAACTGAAAAATGCCGTTGACGTTCCTGACGAATTAACTCCGCTAACTTACCAAATTGATGGGGGGTAACTGGAACCGGACGACTCGATAGGTTCAAGGGGGTCATCTGCCGACCCAGAATTCCACTGCGATGTTCTGCCAATTCTGATAAATACAGCCGATCAAATCGGGCCTCAATTGCGGAGAGGGAATCCTCAAATTTACGATGCAGCTTGTTGGTGTCAGCGGTATCAGATGCTTGACCAACTAGCTCCTGCCACTGATCGTCAACGTGTTCATACCAACGGTCACCATGGGCCGCACATTGATCCGGTTCATCGATAGCAACCAGGGTGAATTCTGACAGATAATCCAGCAAGGAAACCAGCGGTTCGGTGTAGAGATGGGATTCGGAAGTTTCGTTTGGCAGGTCTTCTAAATCTGATGTTGCCGCCTTTGATTCTGGTTTGCCCAGACCCCAGGGGGAGAAATTGGTGGGGGTGAGAACCAGTTGGTTAATCTTGTCCAGGGAACGCTGAGTCGAGGGGTCAAATTCTCGGATTTTCTCCAGCTCATCCCCAAACCATTCCAATCGGACGGGCAATTCAGCGGCTACGGGAAAAATATCAACAATGTCCCCTCGACGACTCCACTGGCCTTCAGTTTCCACCAGAGAAACCCGCTCATAGCCCAGTGTTGCTAACTTTTCATCAAAGGATTTCGATGACCACTCCATGCCCTGTTTCAAAGTCACGCAATAGGGTTGGAAGGCTTCTGGGGTTGGAAGGTGGGGCTGCAGAGCCCGTTCCGTGGCAACTACCGCAAATCGATTGGAATGACCGACTGAAGGGTGAGATTCAGACGTTTCAGTTTTTCCCACCAAGTCTGCCAGAACCTGCAACTGCCCCCAAATGATTTCCTCAGAATAGGATGGATCGTAGGGCGAAGTTTCTGAGGTGGGGTAGAAATGTACCGTATTCCACCCCATGGCTTCCAACTGAGCTGACCAGCGTCCCGCCTCCTCCAGGGTTGCTGTAACCACAAACAGGTTGACATCCGCTTCTTGAGCCAGGCTGCAAGCCACTAATCCCTTCGGCAAACGTGGAACACCGTTGAGATAGAGAAACTGCTGCTGATTCAGTTTGGTTAAAAGTTCTTGGGTCAGGGGAGAGCGTCGCAGCGCTCGCACAATGGAGGAGAAAGCCATACAACCTTGCTAAAGCCGAACTAGACTGTTGGGACAAATTAGATATTTTCCTATTGTAAAAATTAAACGAGCCACTTGGATTTTTTTGTGGAGGCTCAGGTCTCAAATCTCGCTACTATGAATGCAGATTTTCCTGATTGTTATGGCTTCTGTATTTAGTCAAATTTTTATCCTGATTGTTCTGATTCTAGTGAATGGACTGTTTGCCCTGTCCGAAATTGCGATTGTTTCCTCTCGCAAGGTACGTCTACAACGTTTAGCGGCTCAGGGTAACCGCAAGGCCATTGCTGCTTTGGAATTGGCCGATTCCCCCAACCGTTTTCTGTCAACCGTTCAGGTAGGGATTACGCTGATTGGAATTTTCGCTGGAGCCTTTGGGGGCGCAACCCTATCGGGAAAACTCGCCGAGCAACTGGTCAAGATTCCAGTTCTAGAACCCTATGCTCAAGCCCTATCCCTGGGAATGGTGGTCTGCTGCATTACCTACCTGTCGTTAATTTTGGGAGAACTGGTTCCGAAAAGATTGGCCATGAACAACCCGGAATCCCTGGCAGTCATGGTGGCCCAACCGATGAAGTTGTTATCAGCCATTGCCGCGCCTGTGGTTTTGCTGCTGAGTGCGTCCACCGAATTCATTCTCAAGCTGCTGAATAGCAATGCTTCTGATCAACCGGACGTGACAGAAGAAGAAATTAAGGTCTTGATCGACCAGGGTATTCAGTCGGGCATCGTGGAAACGGCCGAGCATGACATTGTGGATCGGGTGTTTCGTCTGGGAGATCGACCTGTGCGGAATTTCATGACTCCCCGCCCCGACATTACCTGGCTTGACCTGAAGGACAGTATAGAAGTCAATCGCCAGAAATTAACGGGGCAAAATTTTACCCGCGTGCCCGTTTGCCAGGATGGACTGGATAACGTTCTGGGATTTGTGCGGGTTACGGACGTTTTGAATCAGGTTCTCGCCAATCGACCGCTGGATTTGACCAGTCAACTGCGTCGTCCACTATTTGTACCGGAGAGTACTTCAGCCCTGAAAATTCTGGAGCGATTTAAACAAACGGGAAATCACATGGGCATCGTGGTAGATGAATATGGCGTGATTCAAGGTTTGGTGACGCTGAATGATATTTTGCTGGATCTGGTAGAAGATATTCCAACAGCGGGCGATCTGAGTGAACCCCTGGCGATTCAGCGGGAGGATGGGTCTTGGCTGCTAGACGGCATGCTGACCATTGAGGAGTTTTTTGAATTGTTTGAAATCGGAATTAATCCCGAAGAGATTCAGAGTAGTTACACCACTCTAGGAGGATTTGTGATTACCTATCTCGGCAAAATCCCAACTTCAGCCGATCACTTTGAATGGCGAGATCTGCGATTAGAAGTGGTTGATATGGATGGCAATCGTGTAGATAAGGTGTTGGTCACTCCCAATAGTTTACTGAAAACTTAGAAGGTATCAGAGGTCTGGGTAGCCCGACCCCTCATATTGCGCTGAATCGGTCGCCGCCTATGGAACAAAACTTCAACGTCTGTTTGGCAGATTGAGAGATAAAAGTCTTGAAAATAAAAAGAGAGAGCTGCTCTGACAACTCTCCCTACCATCAGGGTGCATCGTTTGATCTTAATTTATCAAGTTTGACGGGCGAGGAGCACTGATTTGATTTAAAGATTCTGTAAATCTTTTCAGTTAATTATGATGCTTTTGCTATGCTGCGATTTTCTTAGCTTGTCAGCTTCCGAATTAAATCCGATTGCGCTTGAGGCTTGTACTCATTACAGAACAAAGAAAGCGCATGGCCGATTGAAACCCCTGGACTAGAACCCTGACACAGCAACAGACCTTGCTGACTTTGTTCGATATCCTATTTCAATGAGCTAATCATCAGAGAGCGCAGATGTGCTTCTGGTGCATCGTTAGAGACTCCATTCTCCCTGGAGTCTCTTTTCTTACAAATCCTTCTACTTCAGCCGTTCAACCAGGTGATCGCCAACCCTTAGCGCATTAGCAATGACCGTTAAAGCAGGCCCCATGCTGGACATAGAGGGAAAGAAGCTGCTGTCTACCACGTAGAGATTTTCCAGTTCATGGGTGCGGCAGTTCGGATCAAGAACAGATGTTGCTGGATCTTCCCCAAACCGACAGGTACCGCATTGGTGAGCCACTACTTGGATCGGTGCTTCACCATGGGGATAGGCAACGCTGCGCTTATCTGCCGTTTTGTCAGCCGCCTTCAACACATCTTTCCAGCGATAAATTAATCGGTCGTTGGCTTCCAAGTTATTCGGTTTGTAATCCAGATAGAGTTTTCCATTTTCAATCCGAACTCGGTTATTGGAATCCGGTAAAACTTCAGTCTGTGCCCACCAACCGATGGAATTCATGGCCAACTGCTTTAAACCAAATCCCGGCATCACCTTAGCCAAAACAGACAGAATCGGTGCAGCTTCCGCATAAATCACATCCTGAAGGAGTCCACCAGTATTCTGAATGTGGCCCATGGGATAGGCAAAGTTATCATCTCCCCAATAGAAATCGTTGACGCTGACAGAGCGTCGAAAGGTTCCGGAGTTGGACTTGCCATCCCGCTGCACAATCGCAGTCATTAGATGCTTCAACAGGTTGCGTCCCACCAAACCCGAACCATTGGCTAA
>JBHJGO010000132.1:0-33363 GCA_050331715.1 Microcoleaceae cyanobacterium | reverse complement strand
TTGATGTGAACTTATCCCGTATGGGGAGGAAAACTTTAGTAAGAATTAACGGATAGAATAAGTCGCGAGGTGAAAATGACATACCAACTGCCAGAAGGTTCTAAGGTTCTAGTAACGGGTGCAACGGGGTTTACTGGATCTGTCCTGGTTCGTAAACTGGTTGAGCAAAATGTCGAAGTGGTAGCAATTGCACGCCCCACATCCAATCTCGCACCCTTTGAGGGCATGCCAATTCAGTGGCTACGGGGAGATGTATTTGATCCGGAATTAATTGAACGGGCCATTCCAGGGGTGAACTACATTTTCCACATGGTCACGCCTTTCCGGGATCCCAAACTCAAGGACGATGGCTATCGTCAGGTTCATGTCGTCAGTACTCAACTCCTGGCCAAGACAGCCCTGAAGCAACCGGATTTCAAGCGGTTTGTGCATGTCTCCACCATTGGTGTACACGGTCATATTGAAAATCCTCCGGCTGACGAGACCTATCGCATGAAGCCCGGTGATATTTATCAGGACACCAAAGTCGAGGGAGAACTTTGGATTCGAGAATTTGCCAAGGCAGAAGGGCTGTCTATAGCGGTTGTTCGTCCGGCGGGAATTTATGGCCCTGGAGACAAGCGATTGCTGAAAATTTTCCAAATGGTCAGTCGTCAGTGGGTTCCCGTTGTGGGTGATGGCAGCAATCTGTATCACTTCATTCACGTAGATGATCTGACTGATTTCTTCATCGTAGCGGCAACCCATCCGAAAGCAGAGCAGGAAGTCTTCATCTGTGGTAGCCCAGGACATATGACCTTCAAACATATGGTGAACTTGATTGGCGAGTCCTACAAGACCCATCCTCGACTGGTACAGATTCCAGCCGCTCCCCTGTTCGCCCTGGGAGATCTATTTGAATTCATCTGCAAGCCCTTGGGCATTCAACCACCGATCTATCGCCGACGGGTTGCCTTTTATACCAAGGATCGTTCCTTCAACACCTCAAAAATGCGGGAAATGCTAGGGTTCAATACGGCCCACTCCGATGAAGACGGAATTAAGGAAACGGCTCAATGGTACGTTGATCAGGGCTGGGTTTCCCTCAAGAAATCTTGATGTCGATTCCTCAGAATTAAGTCAGAAACATCATTCCTGCGTCGGCGGGAATCCAGACCCGCCCATATCACTGGCAAATCTTTTCCAGAACTCACCTGAATCCATTCAGAAACCTATTGGAAACCTATTAGAAACCCATTGATCTCATGGTTGCACCTGATAATCCAGATACCCGTCTTAAAGTTGCCAAAACGCCCCTGACTGAGCAGTTAAACCAATCCAAATCCTCCCTGTTACAGCGCTACCAGGAAAAAGCACTGGGAGAGACGGGACTAGGAACCTTGCTCAGATATGAATTATCCATGTTGCTGGTCGGTAATCTTCCAGGAGCCCTGGGTTATGTGGCTCGCAAAGCTCTGTTTCCCAAATTATTCCGTACCGTTGGCGGGGGCGTCATTTTTGGCCGAGGTTTAGTGTTGCGTCACCCTGGAAAGATTAGTCTAGGTGATCGAGTTGCCATCGATGACTACGGCAGTCTGGATGCCAGTGGAGCTGGAGAAGCCGGGGTGACTCTGGGAAATGACGTGATGATCTCCCGCAATTGTGTGATTCAGGGCAAAACAGGGCCACTGAAAATTGGCGATCGCACCGACATCGGCTGCAACGTTGTCATTTCCTCCATCACTGGAATTTCGATTGGCCACTCTGTTCTGATTGCAGGGAATTGCTACATCGGTGGGGGTCGCTATATCGCAGATCGAATCGATGTTCCGCTGATGGATCAGGGATTATTTTCTAAGGGGCCTGTGACCATTGGCGATGATGTTTGGCTGGGAGCGGGAGCAATTGTTCTAGATGGCGTGACCATTGGCAAGGGCTGTATTGTGGGCGCAGGATCAGTTGTGACCAAGAATTTACCAGATTACAGCATTGCTGTTGGTGTTCCAGCAAAGGTGATTAAACAACGTTCCGAAGCATCATAAAGCAAGCTTGAATTCCGAAAAGCAAGTTGAGATATCAAAGCTGAATTCATCAATGATTGACTGCTTTAAAAAAGTGAAGCAGACCCTAACCATTCTCAACACAATGGTCACTCGGCGCAAGCTTGGATGAACTATTTTCTGTAGGAATTGGGTGTCAGGGGTTTTTCGAGCAACAAATCAAATACCACCTGTGGACATATCTTTTGTGACAAATCTAAACCGAATTAATAGATTTGTAAAGAATATTGAATTTTGTTGATCATCCCCTGATTTCCTCAGATGTTTCTTTATTGTTAAGCTAATGCTCTAATCAATTTTCTCCATAGATAATAGAGGGAGCTGGTCAAACCCCTGACCTCAGATGACAACTTTGCATATGTCTCTCCCCAAATCCTTACAACCGTTGATTCAGAACGTACCTGTTTGCCGTGAAACAGATACGATAGCTGCTGTATGGTCAATTTTTCGTCGGGAGCAGTGTCATCAAATTGTTGTGGTTGACTTGCAAGACCATCCCCAAAGCTGCATTGAGTTGGCCCAATTTCTCAGCTTTTTATTTTGCCCTGAATCTGATCAAGGAAAGATTGATCTTGAGTTCAATTTCGATTTTCAGATTGACTGGAGACAACCCCTCCACGAGATTGTTTCCCTGGTTTCAACTCCACTGCAACTGCTGACGACAGAGCTAGATGGGCCTAGTTTCTGGCTCTATTTACAGGATCTACAGCAGCAACAGCTCACTCAGTCTCAGCAATCATGCATGGGGCTAGTGGATCCTTCTGGTCGATTTTTGGGGCTTCTGGACAGCATGGGATTGCTCAACCAGTTGATGACTTCTAACCTGCCGCCGTTTAATCCTGGTGCAAGCCAATCGACAATCCCAACCGGGTACACCCTTGCTCATGTTTTAGAGCAATTGCCGATTCCGCTGATGATTCAAACCCATACCGGAGTCGTCATCAGTCAAAATCAGGCTTGGCGATCGCAAATTGGCCAGGAACATCAAGTGGTACAGGAAACAGCAGCCAATATTATTCAGTGGCCCTCAGCAAGGGCTGATTTCCCACCGCCTGAAATAGATACCCATCACCCCCTGCCCCAGTGGTGTCATCCAGGACTCCAGCCCGAAACCTATGTTTGTATCTGCCCAGTTCCGCCAGATCAGGAGAGGGTTTGGCAATTTGCTCGACATGCCTTGGACAATTCAAACTGGAATGAGTTTGTTACGCCTTTTCCCGCCTGTCCAATTCAGGCCCGAGCCGATCTCCAGCTTTGGTTGGTGATTGCCCAGGATGTTACGGAACAGCATCGAGTGGCCCAGGAACTCACCGCTAAGAATGCCGACCTGATCCAACTCAATCGACTCAAGGATGAATTTCTCGCCTGTGTGACTCACGAACTTAAAACGCCGCTGACCGCCGTTCTGGGTTTGTCCAGTTTGCTCAAAGAGTGTACGATTGGCAGCTTGAATGATCGCCAGCTCCGCTATGCCCAGTTGATCCATCAGAGTGGCCATCATCTGATGCTAGTGGTAAATGATATTCTTGACCTGACTCGTATGGAAACGGGCCAACTGGAGTTGGTGCCAGGGGTCGTTTCGATTCAGTCGGCATGCCAACAAGCCTTTGAAGCCGCGTTACAGCTCTATCACCGAACGGATCGATCAGCAGCCTCTGCGTCAGTGGTTAATGCTCAACAGCGATTTCATCTGGACGTTGAAGCTGGATTAACCACCCTGATAGCCGATGAAATACGCCTGCGGCAGATGTTGCTGAATCTCCTCTCAAATGCCCTCAAGTTTACGCCGGATGAGCGCTCAATTGGCCTACGGGTCAGTCATTGGGAGGATTGGATTGCATTTACCGTTTGGGATGAGGGGATTGGCATTCCAGCCGATAAACAGCACTTGATTTTCCAGAAATTTCAGCAGCTTGAGAATCCTTTGACTCGCCAGTTTGAAGGAACGGGTCTAGGACTAGTGTTGACTCAGCGGTTAGCTCGTTTGCACGGTGGAGATGTCAGCTTTATTTCTAAGGAGAATCAGGGGAGTGAATTTACACTGCTGCTACCTTCCCGTCCCCCCCAGAAGCAACCCAACGCCGATCATCAAAATTGGGAGCAGTCCCCTCCTCTCCACTCAACCCCTACCCGGAAACCATCTCGCCCAGCACTCCAGGTTCAGTCTCGCTTAGTTTTAATCGTGGAAGCAGCGCCTCGCTTTATTCATGATCTGAGTGATTACTTGATCCATTCTGGTTATCGGGTCGTGGTAGCCCGTTCAGGGACAGAAGCGGTTGAAAAGGCACGACGCTTGCAGCCCCGTGTCATCTTTCTCAATCCTCTACTACCCTTACTATCTGGATGGGATGTTTTAACGTTATTAAAAACAGACGCCCAGACTCAGCAAATTCCAATCATTATTACTGCTACATCAGGAGAGAAAAAGAGGGCACTTCTGAACCGCTGTGATGGCTTCTTAAGTCTGCCGATTCAAAAATCTGATTGGCAAAAGATTCAGGTGAACCTCGAAACTCACTTTAGTGCTGAATCGCCGTCAGAGGTCGCTCACCAACGGTTGACCATTCTCTGGCTCAACCCCACTGATCTGGGGCAACCGGAATCTCCCAAAGCCAATTTAACCAATAATGTGCCGGCTCAATCCACCGCTGAGGTTCTGCAGCACTTTTCTCCCTGTCGCGTTCTAGAGGCCAATGATCTCGATCAAGCTGAATTGATCGCCCGGATTTGGCATCCGGATGTTACGGTGCTGAAAATGGATAGTCCAGAGCAACTTCCTGAAGCGGAGTTAGTTGATTTCTTGAATGCTTTGAGCGGATCAGCCTATCTCGTTGATATTCCGCTAGTCACCTTGGATCTAAGGGTAACCGAAATTGCGAATGAGATTGCAAAACAGACGGAGCAATTGTCAGTTTTTCCCTGTTTGATTGGCAGTCAAATGGATCAATCGATGGCTACCGCAGGGGACAGATCAAATGCGATTTCCCAGGAACTACAGTTTTCCTTGCTCCAGGCCATTCAGGTGGCAGCGGGTATGACCTGGAAGCCCAATATCCTGGTGGTGGATTTATTGAGCCTGGCGGATTTGGGAGACCTGGAGCAGGTTAGGAACGATGCATTGAAATCTCCCTATCCCCAAGGCCCAGTCTGTACACTGCAAACCTCTGAAATTGGGTCAGATCTGCTGGAACATCAGGACAACAACCTCACCGGTACAGTATCCTGTGTGATTGATCCCAAGTCTGTGGTCTGTCAGGACGGGGATCCGACTTCCAAGATTGACCGGGCCTTGGTGCAATATTTTCAAACGGCAGGCTTTCGAGGTTCCATGAGTCATTCCTGGGCTGAGGTATTACAGCAGATTCGTTGTCAGAGTGTTGATCTACTCTTGATCTGTATTCGAGATTTCATGTCTCGTACCTTGATTGATGTGCTTGCTAGCGTGGAGATGCTATCCAATAAACCCGCAATTATCATCTTCGATCAGTCTAATTTCAAAATTGGTTCCAACCATTATCTAGACGACCACCTAAACGACCACTCAAAGCGCCCAAACAAATCGGGCAGTCAGCGGATCAGTGCTGCCACCTCGGTTCA
Source organism: Microcoleaceae cyanobacterium (assembly GCA_050331715.1). Lineage (GTDB taxonomy): Bacteria > Cyanobacteriota > Cyanobacteriia > Cyanobacteriales > Microcoleaceae > JBHJGO01. The sequence continues at coordinate 27,727 of JBHJGO010000132.1, read as the reverse complement.
GTTTTCTGAAGACCTGCAGGCCAAAATCGAAAAACTCCAAATCAAGATCTTGCCCTGTCATATGTCAATGGCAGAATTGCTAGAACAGATCAAGCAGAGTTTAGAGGTGCAGTTCTAGGAAAAAAATCCAATTTTGATGTTCCAAGCTCAGAGAATTGGGTATCTGCAGTTACCCAATGTTGTTGACAGCTTGACAGGAATAATCGTTTACAATCAGTCCTTCAATCCACGTTTGTGTTTAGAATGGTCTAGGCAAACTAATGGTTTTTAAGACTAATCGCTTTAAAAAATGTCCAGGCTAGGTTTGTAAGTATGAGAGGCAAGGATGAAGGTTTCACATTGTCATTTCTATTTAGAGGACGAGGGAACAGGCCCAAAACCATCTCTAAAAATTAAGCGGAATGCCAAACACAGTATCAAGCAAAAACTATACAGCCTAATATGGACTTTGATTGGTATTATTGGCTCAACTTATCCGGTTCAGGCTGCGGAACGGGTCTATTTATCCTTTGCTGCTGCTAATGTTTCTGTCTCCGTTGAAAGCTTAGAACGCTACGTTGAACAGGGGGGTACTAGTCCGGAACTAGAAAGTTATTTGTTACTGCTGAACCCGCAGGAAAAAGAGCAATTTCGTAATACGCTGCAGAATGGTTTTCAGATCGATCCGGTGATTGTCTCACGGTTCCTCAACTCTCCAACCGGAGAAATTTTCCTGGAAAAACTAGGGGAATTAATTCAGGCTCAATTTCAAGAAGGGAATCGGCCGGCCCTTTACAATGGCTCCAATTCGATTCGAACCGCTTTGATTCGAGCGGCGGAGGAACCACGGGGCATTAGTCTCCTGGGAGTTCTCCGTCAGTTTCCCAGTGAAGGGATTCAACTGGATACCCAATTATTGCTTGATCTGCGCGATCAAATCGATACTCTGTTGAGGCAGACGGAGGCCGTCATTGCAGAGATTGTCAAACTCTCAACGCAGCAGGCCAATCAGGATCCCCCAACGGACTTTACCCAACAGCCCGATTTACAGCATTCAGGCCCTTTCAAAGCAGCGCTTCGCCCCTTGATCCTGAAGGATCAGGGTCGAAATCGCTCGATTCCGGTCGATCTCTACCTACCGGAACCGCTGAGTTCTGAGAGTGGGGACATTCCTAGCTCGCTCCCTGTTGTGGTGATCTCCCATGGTTTAGCCTCTGACCGCACCAACTACAAAGCCTTTGGTCAACACCTGGCATCCCATGGATTTGCAGCCGCCCTGATTCAGCATCCTGGGAGTGATAGTTTCTACATGCAGTCGCTTCTCTCTGGCCAGGTGACGGATGTCTTTGAACTAGAGGAATTCATCAATCGACCGCTGGATGTCAGCTACCTTCTAGATGAGCTAGAGCGCCGAAATGTCAGTGAATTTCAGGGGAAATTGGATGTGAGTCGAGTGGGGGTTGCAGGTCATTCCTTTGGGGCCTACACTGCCCTGGCATTGGCGGGGGCAGAGATCGATTTCGCCAATCTCGAAGCCGCTTGTACATCCTCTGGCCTGGATTCTCTCAATCTAGCGCAAATGTTTCAATGTCGAGCTTTGGAACTCCCTCAACAGCGCTATGCCCTACGGGACGAACGGATTAAGGCGATTATGCCGATTAATCCAGTCAACAGCAGCATTTTTGGCCAGCGGAGTCTGGGTCAAGTGCAGGTTCCGATCTTTTGGAAAACCAGTGGCGACGACAAGGTGACGCCCGTGGCCTGGGAGCAGGTGCGCTCTTTTACCTGGCTGACGACGCCCCATCGTTACCTGCTGTTGGTGGAGAAAGACAACCATATTAACCTTGACTTTGATGGGAAAAGCGCTGCCAGCTCCTCCCTGTACAGCATTGTTGAGCCTGTGCCAGAAACCATTAGTCGATATGTCAATGCTATGGGCTTGGCTTTTTTCAAGCTCCATGTGGCTCAAGAAACCAGCTATGCCCCCTTTCTTCAGGCCAGTTATGCCAGAGCTATTAGTCAGGAGTCCTATCCGCTCAGCCTGGTTGACTCTATCACCTCGGAACAATTTTTCCGCGTATTGCGACAAGTCCGGAAAATAGACCGTCCGCTCTTGTAAAAGAAGATAGAGAATAAATTATGGAGCGTGTTGATTCACACAAATGCATTGGTTTAAATCATTTCTTGCATCAGTGGGTGGCGTTTTGTTAATCACTCAAGCTGCCGTGGCGGCTGAGTTCATTTCGTTTTCCATTATCGGAAAGGACTTTACCCTGTCTATCGATACCCTGGAGACCTATCTTGCCGCCAATCAATTGGGTGATCAGGAATCTGCTGTCCTGGATGGTTTATTGCTTGACAGTTTGTCCAATCAGGAGCAAATTCGAGAGGTGCTCCAGTCGCGCTATCAACTTGATCCGCTTGCCGTCGAGGGGTTGTTTCAATCTTCTATGGTGGAAGAGTTTTTATATCAGATTGGAGAGGCAATTCGGTCGGAGGACAAGCAGAACGGAGCGATCGCCATTCAAGCAGCCCTCAAGCAAGCCGCCGGGCAGGAAGAGGGCTTCACCTTGCTCGATATTTTGCGTCAGTTTCCCGGTGAAAAAATTCAGATTGATCCAGTGGAAACCCTGGAGATATTGGTTGAAGTGGGTCAGTTGATCCAGCAAACTGATGCAATGTTAGAAAGCCTTGAAAAACTTGCTGCAGTGGAGGCGGCCCAAACCCCTAGGATCAATTGGAACCAGGCGCTTGATCTCCGCCAATCGGGTACATTCCGCACCCAGCGCCAGGAATTAACTATTGCAAATGATCGTCGAGGTGGCGAATTAAAAGCGGATCTGTACTTGCCTACCCCACTGAACCGGGCGGCAACGGCAACGGCAACAGGAACCGTTCCTGTGATTGTGATTTCCCATGGCTTGGCATCTGGTCGCAGAGGATTTGAACCTTTGGCTCGACATTTGGCCTCCTATGGATTTGTTGTTGCAGTTCCTCAACATCCCGGCAGCGATCGCGGCAGATTGGAGGCTCTGCTCAAAGGAGAGACAGCGGAGTTCTTCGACCTCCAGGAATTTATTGATCGACCCCTGGATGTCAGTGATGTGCTTGACCATTTAGAAGAACTGAATACGAGCCAATTTAACCAGGCCCTAAACCTGGAAACTGTTGGTATGTTTGGCCATTCTTTTGGTGGATATACAGCCTTGAGCTTAGCTGGAGCCAGAATCGATTTTGCACAGCTTGAAACTGACTGCCAACCGAATCAGGCCCCAACGAATCCTTCCCTATTTCTTCAGTGTCAAGCCCTGCAACTGTCCGATACGTCCGATACGTCCGATACGCTGGACAATTCCTTGAATACTCTGCGAGATGAGCGAGTGCAAGCAGTAGCGGTATTAAATCCTGTCAATCGAAGCTTATTTGGACAAGCGGGGTTGAGTCAGATCAAGATTCCTGTAATGATGATTGGCAGTAGTAAGGATTTGCTAGCCCCTTTGGTGACTGAACAGATACGAACTTTCACCTGGCTCACAACACGACGGCGATATTTAGTGGTCAAGGAAAATGATCACCATTTCTATGAATCTCAAGAGATGAATCAAAGTGTTTTGCCGAATATTGGGGGTTTAGTCGAGTCTCCAACTGAAGTCACACGGGGGTATGTCAATGCGCTTGGAACAGCCTTTTTCAAAACCTTTGTGGCAGAAGAACCCGATTACGAACGCTATCTAGGGGCCGATTATGGTCAGTGGGTCAGCGAATCTCCGCTTAATTTGTTTGTGGTTCAATCCCTGAGTGAAGCTGAAGTTTCCCAGGTCTTGGATCGGATCGAAAGACGTTGGCGAAACTAGGCGACCTTAAATTTAACGATGAATGCCTATCAACCGATTCAAGCCTTTCCCTTGGAACATCGGCAGCAGATTGCTCTGATTGCGACGGATGTGGATGGCACCCTAACGAACCAGGAAAAGTTTCCTAGCATTCTAGTTCAGACCCTGGAGCAACTGGCCGCTGCTGGGATTGCTGTGCTCCTGGTCACGGGTCGCTCGGCGGGTTGGGTACAGGGATTGGTGCACTATTTGCCTGTGGTGGGGGCGATCGCTGAAAATGGCGGCGTATTCTATCAAAAGGATGCCGCAGCCCCAGAGATTCTCACCCCTATCCTGGATATTGCTGAGCACCGTCGGCATCTGGCCCAAATTTTCCAGTGTTTGCAGTTGCAGGTTCTTGGCTTGGTTGAATCCACTGATAATCCATTTCGCCTCACCGATTGGACATTTGAAATTCAACAACTGAGCCCAGCAGAGTTAAAGATTTTGAGTCAACTGTGCCATCAGCAGGGCCAAGGGTTTACCTACAGCACAGTTCAATGCCATATCAAGCCTCAAAAGCAGGACAAGGCAACCGGGTTACGACACGTCTTGTCCAACTATTTCCCAGAGCTACAGCCTCAACAAGTTGTGACAATCGGAGATAGCCCTAATGATGAATCCCTATTCAATCCCGAATACTTTCCCCATTCATTTGGCGTTGCGAATATTATCGAGTACCGTAGTCGATTGCAATATTTCCCCGCCTACGTCACTCAGGCAACCTCTGCATCGGGATTTTGTGAACTGGCCCAATTGCTCATTAACTTGCCTTGAACTTTCCAGGCAAATAATCGGTCTATAAAAATAGTTCTGCAGAAAACTAAAAACTCTGCAGGCCGTTATAGTGCGTCAACTATGATAACAGAAGAACGATCTGACAGTGACCTCATCCGTCAATGTCAGGCAGGAGATAGCCAAAGCTTTCGCTATCTGTACCGAAGATACCAGCAAAGAGTGCGGTCAACCCTTTACGAACTTTGCGGGGTTCGTTCTCTGGATGACCTGGTTCAGGAGGTCTTCCTGCGGGTCTGGAAAGGACTGCCCAAGCTGCGGCAGCCAGAAACATTTTCTACCTGGCTGTATCGCATTACCTGGAATGTGGCAGTGGATGAGCGACGTTCCTTTGCCAAACAGCGAGATTCCAAATCTAAGCTGGAGGGAGAAGCAACTGTTGCATCCAATGTTTCACTCAGTTTCCATCTTTCTCCAGATCTACAACGATTGCACTATCAGGACATTGTGCGGCGAGGATTGGAACAGCTCAGCTTCGACCATCGTACTGTGCTGGTACTGCATGACCTGGAAGACCTTCCCCAGAAAGAGGTTGCTGATATCGTTGGTGTCCCCGTTGGTACAGTTAAGTCTCGACTATTCCATGCGAGAGCGGCAATGCGGAAATTTTTAGAGCTACAAGGTGTAAGCCGGTGACTCAATTTAATTCAAAAGACCCCTCTCTTATCTGCTTTTTGAAGGAGCATCGACCCGTGCCTCCAGCGGAGAGCGCTAATCTAGAACAGCGGCTGATCTCTGCCATCGAAAGTTCTGAATACGGTCTGAATAACATCGCTTTGACAGAGCAATTGGGTCAGCGTTATCTCAAACCTTTGAGAATTGCTCTCGCCTTAACAGCAGGTCTACTGGTGACATGGATTGGTTATGGCGTCATGAAGCCCAGTCAACTGAGCTTAGCGGAACAGCAGCAGTTAGAAGACTTTATTGTGAGCAATTGGAATGATGTCATGACAGAAAACCCAGACAGCGGTTGGTTGGATGTTTTGACAGATTAAGAAGATAGTTCTAGACCAGGGGACATGTATTGTGTCAAGAATTAACCAGAAATTAATAACGCATCAACAATCGACAACGTGTCAACAATCGATGATTTTGATCATAGATAATATCCTATGTTAAGCCGTAGACTTTTTTCTGCAATTGTTTTTTTAATTGCTTGGGGTCAAATGGGTCATTCTGCCTTTGCAAAGCCTGACTCAGAGTTTGCTAAACCCTTGATCATTGCTCAACAACAGACGCAAGGGACTGAAGGATTCCTTGATGAGATTAATGCTACCCCTCAACAAAAGCAAAAAATTCTCAGGATTAAAAATCAGTATGAAGGCCAACTACGGGCCTCAAAAGAACAATTAGCACGGCTGCAGCGAGAACTCACGGGGCTAATCAATGGGGGTGCCGCAGATGGAGAAATTCGTAGCAAACATGACCAGATAGTTCAGATTCGCCAGGAATTTAACCAGATGCAGTTGGAAATGTTGCTAAAGATGCGAGAGGTTTTGACCCCTGAACAGCAGGATCGGTTGGCTGAAATCATGAACCAGCGTCGTAGTCGCTTTCTGGAAAACCGCTAGGAGTTTACTGGACTCCTGATCCAGCTTTTTCAGTACTATAGCATTCCTCAATCAATCACGAAAAAAGTAAAGGGGTTTGGGACAATGTCCAAATCCCTATTTCACAAATCATTTGTGATTGCCATACATAAGTTTTACGGGATATTCTTCAAGGAGATCTTGAATTAAGATCTCTTCACATAGTTCTTCATAAATAGGCTCGGCAATAGCTAAGTAGATTTTTCGTTCAGGCTCTAGCTTTCTTTTAAGCTAAGTGGACAGCACACTCCCTCAATCTTGGGTATGTCGAATTTACAAATTGGATTCCTGATTGTCATTTGCTTTGGTTTAGGTGCATTGCCGCTCACAGGCTTAGTTGTTCGATGGATTTCTCGCACCGATTTGTCTCAATTGGGGACTGGTAATGTTGGGGTATCCGCTGCCTTTACTCACGCTGGAAAAGCTGCGGGGATCGCGGCTGCACTGGTTGAAATTCTGCGCGGTATTACCCCTGTTCTCCTCGCCCGTTTCCTGTTACCGAGCCAACCTGCTTGGGAATTGGTCGGGTTAATTGCTTTGATTGCAGGACGATATTGGATTGGGCGGGGTGGCGGCGTCACCAATGCAACTTGGGGAATTTTGATCTATTTCCCTCCCATTGCGATCTCTGTTGGCTTGACGGGGCTAGTTCTGTGGAAACTGCTGCGTCTCAATCGGTTGCGAGGGGCTCGATGGGCCTGTGCTAGTGGCCCGATTTGGGTTTGGATTTGGCATCAATGGCCCCGACAGATGCCTCTCTCGATCTGGGAGCTGATGGCCGCAGTTGTTCTGGCTAGTCTACTAATTTGGATTAATATAAATCAGTCGGACGATCTGGGGCTCTACATGAAACGACAGGACTCGGCTAATTTAGATCAGGAACTTGACCCACAACGCTACGGAGACAAGGCAGCCCGACTGAGCCAACTGAAGCAGAGCGGCTTTCAAGTGCCAATGGGATGGGTTTTGCCTGCGGTCAGCCAAGAGGATACTGAGACTCCGAAGTCCTCGAATCCACTGATTCCCGAAATCCACTTTCCCCTAATTGTGCGCTCTTCTGCGATTGGAGAAGATACCGATGCTCACTCCGCTGCGGGTCAATACCAGACGATTAGTGCGGTCACGGATGAAACGGAGTTGGTTCAGGCGATCGCCCAATGCCGCCAATCCTATTGGAGTAACGCTGCTGTCGCCTACCGCCAAGAGCGGCAGATCCCTGATCAGGGAATTGCCGTCTTAATCCAGCCCTACATTGCCAGTCAAGTCGCTGGTGTAATGTTCAGCCGCAATCCTCTGGATGGGGCAGCGCGAGTCATTATTGAAGCCTTGCCCGGTGGAGCGGAAGCTGTTGTGGGGGGGCAACAAACGCCACTTCATTTGGAGATTGATATCAGCAGTATCGAAGCTCAGGAGGAAAATTTAAGTCGGTTGGATACAGCGATTCTGCCATCCCAAATTCTGAAACAACTGGTAGAACTCGCTCGCAGAATCGAAGGGTTTTATCATGGCCTACCCCTGGATATTGAATGGGGTTGGGATGGCGAGACAATCTGGATTTTCCAAACCCGCCCGATCACGAATCTGCGTCCAATCTGGACACGCACCATTGCGGCAGAGGTGATTCCAGGGGCAATTCGTCCGTTAACCTGGTCAATTAATCGTCCGCTTACCTGTGGAGTTTGGGGACAAATTTTCAGTATTGTTCTGGGCAAGAAAGCTGCAAACCTGGATTTTACTGAAACAGCGACTTTGCTCGGTTCCCATGCCTACTTTAATGCCACACTTCTGGGAGAAATCTTTCGGATGATGGGTTTGCCAGAGCAGGGATAAGAGTTTTTGCTGCGGGGTCAGAAGATGGGCAAGCCTAATTTGAAAAATACCTTGCCATCGCTGATCGGATTACTGCGACTAGCCTTGAAAGAAATAGGATTAGTCAAGTCCTTCCAGCGGGATAACCAGAAGACTTTTCAACCCGAACTAGAACAGTTAACCCGTCAAAATATCTCTAAACTGTCTCTCCAGGAGTTGCTGAATCGGGCTGAACATATTCAGAATGTACTGAAACCGATTACTTACTACAACATCTTGGGGCCAATCGGTTTGGAAATTCGCAAAACATTGTTCAAAATTCCGCCGGAATGGTTGCCGAATGAGGCCTTGCCAGAAGTGGCCTCGATGCAAGCCCTGCAAAAAATTGCGGATCAACTGCATCAAACAGTTGCAGCACAAACAGAGATTTCATCGGAAACTTTGGCCCAGGAATTTTCCAGTAATTCATCCATTCAGCAGCAATTGACGACCTGGCTCTCAAACTATAGCTACATGAGCGAAGTGGGAACGGATATCTCTGTTGCTACCTGGGGAGAACAGCCAGAGAACTTCCAGCAAACCTTGCTGAGAATGGCAGAGAGTTCCCCACTGACACGGGAAAAGTTTGATGCCCAATCCTTAAATTGGCAGGAACGCTGGCGGTTGCAACAGTGTACTCAACGAACGGTGACCAAGGGGCAAATCAGTGAGATCTATGGCAAGTTACTGGCAGATCTGCGTTGGACGATTCTAGCCATTGAAGCAGAAGCATTGAAAGCGGGAGCCCTACAACAATCGGGAGATATTTTCTTTCTAGAATATTCTGAAGTGAAGCACTGGATTCAAACGGGGATCTCCGACGGATTACAGCAACAGGTTCAGCACCGTCGCCAACAGTTTGCTGAGGATTCCCATCGCCCAGTTCCAACGGTCGTCTACGGCAATATTTTGCCAGAACCTCAGACCCTTTCAAACCAAATGCAGGCCTCGATGCTCACGGGAATTCCAGCCAGTGTTGGGCAAGTGGAGGGAATCGTCAAAGTTTGTCGCAGTTTCACGGAAGCCCCTTCAGGCAGTGAGAAATTCATTCTCGTTGTTCCATACACTGATGCGGGTTGGGCTCCTTTGTTACTGAATGCCAAGGCAGTGCTGGCCGAAGTGGGGGGGCAGTTGTCTCATGGTGCCATTATCGCCCGTGAATACGGCATTCCAGCGGTGATGAATATTGAGAATGTCACGACTCGATTGCAGGATGGTCAACAGGTTCGAGTCAATGGCTATCGGGGAACGGTGGAAGTTTTGAGTTAAGCAATTTTCAAATCAAGCAGCCGTTAATGAAGCGGAAACAATTGACAGGGCTGCAATCGGAGCCGTAATGGCGCGGAGAATTTGATTCCCCAGGGAAACGGACTGGAATCCCATCTCCAGAGCAAGAGCAACCTCTTCAGATGTCCATCCTCCTTCCGGGCCTGTTGCCAGCGTAGCTGCCTTGAACTGAGAGGATTGATTTAGAAGCGTTAATAAGTGAGGGGCTGGCTGACGGGCAACGCAGAAACAATTGAGGCTGTGCTGATCTTGAAATTCCTGCAAAGCAGTTGTTAACGGCAGAGGTTGTGAAATTGTTGGAATTTGCTGACGCTCGGATTGTTCTGCTGCTTCAGTTGCAATCTTGCGCCAACGGTCTAATTTATTCTCACTGGGCTTGAGTAACGTGCGATCGCTCAAAACAGGCACAAATCGGTTTGTCCCCAGCTCGGTGCAGCATCGAACAATCTGATCAAATCCATTTCCCTTGGGCAAAGCTACGAGTAGCGTTACAGAAACAGGCAACTCAGTTTGGTTGATAGACGACTCCAGCAGCTCAGCCTGGGGTGGATCGGCAGGTAGAAACGTGACTAACTGAGCTGTCCAGGTCTGGACTTGCCCATCAAACACAACAAAACGATCACCCTTTTGCAACCGCAAAACTCTACCGAGGTAGTGCTGCTGCTCCAGGGTTAGACTCAATTGCTGACCCTGAATTTGCGCTGGGGTAATCGCCAATCGTTGAAGCTGAACCAATTCGCTTAATCCGCTGGATTCTCGGATCGAACTCGCTCCAGATATTCTTCAATGGCCCGTGTTGCAAGCTCAACCACAGGTTTGCCCTGACGTTTGGCTTCTTCTTTCAATTGTGTGTAAGTTGTGTGACGCACGCTGACTCGATGACGAATTTTACCTGGGTCAGATTCACCACTACTTTCAGCGGGGGCTTCAGGCTGTGCTCCACCATTCTCTACAGGGGTAGGTGTGGCTGAGGTCACTATGGTTTCTGGCTGAGTTTCGGACTCGGAGGCAGCAGTATTGTTTGGGGTCTCAGTATTCATCGAGGGAGTCAATGAGTAGCTAGATAGAAATTGGCGGATGGAATCAAACCCAACCCGATGACAAAAATCACCGAAGCTTTCACCTTCCTGTCGATCCTGTTTGAAGTAGACAAAGATAGACTCTAGGGTCGTCTCCAAGTCTGTAACAGGCAATCGGTCAATGAAGGGCCGGGCCAGACGGGTCTGATCAGGGGAGCCACCTAACCAAATTTGATAACTGTTAGGAGCGCTCCCAACGAATCCAAGCTCTGCCATATAGGGTCTGGCACATCCGTTGGGACACCCAGTCATGCGAGTGACAAAGTGTTCCTGTGCTAGTCCTACCTTGTCCAACAATACCCGAATCTGTCCCAGGATACTAGGGATAATTCGTTCAGATTCAGTAATTGCCAGCCCACAGGTTGGTAATGCAGGGCAAGCCATCGCATAGCGCGTCAGGGGATCAATTTCCGTCTCCTTCTGTACCCCGCAGCGATCCAAAATTTGCTGGATTTGGGACTGGTGCTCTGGGTCAATTTCGTAGAGCAAAATGTTGTGATTCGGGGTGAGCCGCATCGGGAGTTGGAACTGTTGAATGATTTCCCGCAGTGCGGTTTTGAGTTGCAGTTCTCCCTCGTCCTTGACGCGACCATTGTCAACGGGAATACCCAGGAATAACTTGCCATCTCCCTGTTCGTGCCAGCCCAAATAATCCTGATACTTCCATTCAGGCAGCGGCTTCATCGGCAGAATCGGTTTACCGAAGTACTCCTCAAGTTGGGTCTTGAACTTCTCGACACCCCAATCGTTAATCAAGTACTTCATCCGAGCATGGCGTCGGTTACCGCGATCGCCATAATCCCGCTGAGTGGACACAATTGCCTTCATGAAATCATAAATATCGTCCTTAGCAACGTAGCCAATTTCATCGGCGGCTCTGGCAAAGGTTTCCTCTTTGTTATGTGTCCGACCGAGACCCCCACCCGCGTAGACGTTGAAGCCCTCCAGCTCTCCGGCTGCATTGGTAATCACCACCAAACTAACATCCTGGGTATAGAGATCAACGGAGTTATCTCCCGGAACTGTGACCGCACACTTGAATTTGCGCGGCATGTAGTGGGAACCATAGATAGGTTCTTCAGAATCATGGAAGACTGTACCGTTGCCATTGCGTTGTCGAGCTGCTTTAACCTCTGGGTCTTCTTCTGCACTGATGACCTTCTCACCATCCAGCCTAATTTCGTAATAGGCTCCGGTTTGAGGGGTGAGCAGATTCGATACATGATCGGCATATTCCCAGGCATAGTTGTATTCTGGGCGGTTTTTGTAGGGTGCTGGTGGAGCCATCACGTTTCGATTCAAGTCCCCGCAGGCTCCCAGGGTCGAACCCATGTTCTTGACAATGGCAGCAATGGTGGATTTCAGATTGCGCTTCAGCACCCCATGCAGTTGAAATCCTTGACGAGTCGTGGCGCGCAGCGTTCCGTTACCATACTCATCTGACAATTTATCCAGGGTGAGATAAAGCTCTGGAGGAATGAACCCACCAGGGTTGCGAGTTCGCAACATCATCTGGTAGTCCTTTTCCTGACCTCTAACTCGATTATCCCGATTGTCCTGCTGGTAAGACCCGTGGAACTTTAAAATCTGAATCGCATCCATGCTGAAGAAATTTTCATCATTCGACAGCTCGGACGCAAGGGGTTCCCGCAGAAAGTTACTACGTTCCTTGATTCCTTCTAGCTTTGATTGCTTATCCTTTACCTGTGGAGGAGTTGTAGAGATTGTCATAACAAAATTATCCGTGCCAGCCTAGTCAATAAAATTCGATCACCCGATTCAATCGCAGGAATTCTGAAGAAATCCAGAAGATTAAAAGCTCTCATAGATGGGACGTTTCAAGCTTGATTCGCTTAAACCTCACTAATCCGGTCGGGATTAAGTAGTATATATCATCCTAACATGACAGCTTTGGTCATTGTCCCCCATTCCGAGGAGACCTGAGCCAGATACAATCAAGATTTAACAGTTAACAAAAGTACAAGATAAATTACGAGATTTTTACCCATGTCAGATCCGATCATGTATGCCGAAGACTATTTCGTTGTCCTAGAATCCGGCGAAGCTGAACAGATTGTGACCGAATCGGAGTTACTGGAAAAATTACAGGCGATTTTGGCGACCCGTCAGGCGGATCTACCCCAGGATGTGCAAAAATTCACCACGATCCCCGAACAGGCCCAATATCTGCTGCACAACTACTGCGAGTTCGATCCGAGTCCAGGAGAATTTTTTCAATGGTATGCGGTGCGCTTAGAAAAGGATTAAGCTGATTTCTGAAAAATATTTTCAAAATATTTTCTTAGATAGCGAACCCAGGCTACCGGATTCTCGCATGCGCGAGAATCATGTTGCTGGTACTTTCATGCTGAGAAATCACCTCTGAGGGGATAGTCCTAAACAGACACATCGATCTGCGTTCCTAAATCCGACAGCGGTTCATCCTCCACTTTCTCCAAGGAGCGACCCGTGGTTTCAATCCGAACAGCATAGGTGATCACGGCAGCAAGAATACAAATAATTCCCAACAGGAACATTAAGTTCGGAACGCCCAGGAATTTTTTCAAAATCGGTAGGATAAATGTCCCTAGGACAGCTCCTGCTTTGGCAAAGGCAGCGGCAAAACCCGCACCACTGGCACGAATTGATGTGGGAAATACCTCACCAGACAGTAAGAACGTTGTAGCATTGGGGCCAGCATTCATCATCAAGTTGAAAATTAAAAATCCAGCAAATGTCAGCGGCACATTCGGTTCCCCTGAGCTGGATAAGATGCTAGCGATGGATAAAACAGAAAGTCCAATTGCCATTCCCAGAAACCCGGTAATTTGCAACTTGATCCGTCCTAGCTTTTCGACCAAAACAATCGCTACCAAAAACCCTAGAATCAAAAAAATATCCACAAAAGCTGAACCCCTGGCAGAAGCCAACTCTCGGTCAATAAAATCAGTTTTATCGGTGAAAGCAATTGTGCCAATAATCACAGGGGTAAAAATCCCAATCCCATAGGTGGCAATGTCCTGCAAAAACCATGGAACTGCCGCCAATAAGGTTCGTTTGCGGTATTCACCTTTGAAGAGTGATCCATAGTTCAACTGTGTAGTTTCAACCCTTGGATCAGAGTCTGGAGTAATCTCAACCGTCTCATTTAGCAGTTTAGAGGCGCATTCGGAAGCTTCTGTGTATTCGCCGCGACTGATGTGATATCGGGGACTTTCGAGCTGAAATCTCAGTCGAATGATTGCAACACCAATCGCTAGAATAAACCCAACTCCAAGCATCCATCGCCAGGCATATTGAATTGCAGGTAGGGCATTTTCCGGATAGATTGCTTCAAAAATATGAATCGTCGCTAACCCCGTTACCGCTCCGATCAAGGCTCCAACCGCTTGAAAGGTAAATGCACCAATTACCATTCGCCCCCGCCAGCGGGAAGGAACATTCTCAGTAATGTAGGAAACGCTAATCGGATAATCGGCCCCAATGCCAATCCCCACCAGAAAACGAAACAAGATCAAGGAAATGGCATTCCAGGCCAGAGCGGTTCCAGCCGTCGCAATCAGAAAAATCACAACATCCACCACCAACATCACCTGACGACCAATTTTGTCGGTGACTGGCCCCAGAGTGAGGGAACCAACCAGAGACCCGGCAATGGCTGCGACGGCAACTGCCCCCACTTCAGTCGAATTCAAATGAAAGTCTTGCCGCAAAAAGGGCAAGGCCAGCCCAATAATGAAAAAGTCAAACCCATCCAGGGCAATCAAGCCCGCTGATAGTCCCCACAGCATCCACATCGGACGGGTGAGGGAGGACTGATCCAAGCGTTGCTCAAAGGACAAGGGTTGAGCATTGGTTGTGGTCGTCATGCTGTCAGTTCCTTTCGTTGGCGGTTCTAGAGTTCATAATATATTGAGTTATGATGCGCTTCTGCAGAGATGAACTTGAGAATCTACGGCAATCGACTTCTAAAAACGTTGCCCGGAGAAGCAACTCGCCCAACCCTGGCCCGTGTTCGAGAAGCAGTTTTTAATATCTGGCAGGGAAGAATTTCTGATTGTCGCTGGCTTGATCTCTGTGCGGGTAGCGGTTCAATGGGTGCAGAAGCCCTGTGTCGAGGGGCAGGTAGTGCAATTGCGATTGAACAGTCGGGTAAAGCTTGCGGCATTATTCGGCAGAATTGGCAGCTTGTAGCCACCGAAACACAAACCATTCAAGTGATTCGAGGCGACGTGACTGAACGGTTGAAAAAATTAGCCGGACAACAATTCGATTGCATTTATTTCGACCCGCCCTATGCCAGCCAGCTCTATCAGCTTGTACTGGAGCAGATTGTAGACTACCAACTGCTTGCGCCAGACGGAGAACTGGCCGCAGAACATAGTCCAAAGTTGCCCCTGCCTGAATGCGTTGGAACTCTGGAGACCTGCCGAAAAAAAACCTACGGGAACACTGCACTGAGGTTCTACCACGTTCAAGGGAATAAGCAGACAGTCGGCTAGGTTCGTGTGAACATTAGCACTAAAAAGTGAGTCTAGCAAAAAGGGTTTGGCAAAAAGGGTTTGGCAAAAACTGACCGGATCTGCGGTTCCAAACAATGTATCGAGTACAATAGGCAGAGCAAGTGTCTATCGGCTCATTCGACTCCAGCACAATCATTTCCAACGCCATCATGTTGTTCGCAAAAATGCTTCGCTCCCTCCGACGTCTAGAATGGACGATCCTACTTCCGGGTGTTTTGCTGAGCGGTTTATTGCTAGAAAGCGGAATCACCCTTTCCTCAGTTCAGGCCCAAACGGCAACTGCTGCTGAGCAACAATCTGAAACCGCGATGACGGTTCGTTCTGATATTCAGGAAGCAGATGCAAACACTGGCATTATTACAGCCCGTGGTAATGTTCAAATCAATTATCCAGCTCGCAGTATCCAGGCGACAGCCGCCCAGGCCCAGTACTTTAGCCGCGAACGTCGCATTGTGCTGAGTGGCGATGTTTTCATTTTACAGGAAGGTAATAGTATCCGGGGGGAAACCGTTACCTATTTGATTGATGAGGGGCGATTTATTGCGGTACCTGCGGGAGGAGAACAGGTTGAATCGATTTACCTTGTTCCTGACGATACAACAGGCTCTAAAACGGCCACAGAACCCTTTAATCCAAAGCCAGCCTTTAAAGACCCCCTCAGTAGTCCTCCAGCTCAGTAAATTCCTTGATCCAGGAGCCGTTCAGCTATATTTCTTCCTTTTGAGAGTTCAGCAATACGCATCAGCACATTGATCCGGTTTCAGATATCTGTGCATCCGATTTGCCCATGAAAATTGTGCTGGAAAATATTCATAAGTCCTACGGTAAACGGACAGTTGTCAGTCGAGTCAATCTGTCGGTGGCCCAGGGCGAGATTGTGGGATTACTTGGCCCCAATGGAGCTGGCAAAACCACAACGTTTTATATCGTCACGGGTTTGGAAAAGCCAAATCAAGGCCAGGTTTACCTGAATGACCAGAACATTACTGGCTTACCCATTCACAAACGAGCCCAGCTTGGAATCGGTTATCTGCCCCAGGAACCCAGTATTTTCCGACATTTAAGCGTTGAGGATAATATCCTACTAGTGCTCCAGCAGACTGGCGTTCCTCCTCAATTGTGGCAGCACCGCATAAAAACTTTGCTCCAGGAATTTCGTCTGGAAAGAGTGGCTCAAAATTTGGGTAATCAAGTCTCTGGCGGAGAACGGCGACGAACTGAAATGGCCAGGGCTTTGGCCTCTGGCGCTGACAGTCCTCTATTTCTTCTACTAGACGAACCCTTTGCGGGGGTTGATCCGATTGCGGTTGCCGAGATGCAGGAAATTGTGGCGAAACTGCGACAACGGGGCATCGGCATTTTGATCACGGATCACAACGTGCGGGAGACATTAGAGATCACAGATCGGGCTTACATCATGCGGGACGGCCAGATTTTTGCATCAGGTTCGACGGAAGAACTCTACAATAATCCTCTAGTACGGCGGTATTACCTTGGAGACAGTTTTCAATTATGAAAATCTCAGTTGCGAATCCTGCACAGTCCGGAAAATTCACGATTCCACTGCCGTCTGTACTGGATCGCTACATTATCCAGCAGTTGCTGCCAACTTTTTTGTTTGGCATTGGCCTGTTTACCTCCATTGCCCTCACCGTTGACACGGTATTCGATTTGGTGCGGCAGATTGCTGACTCCGGTTTAGCCATTGGAATTGCGTTTCAAGTGTTCCTACTGCGCATGCCAGAATTCATCGTCCTGTCTTTTCCGATGTCGATGGTGTTGGCGACGCTGATGGTCTACGGTCGGTTGTCCAGCGATAGTGAATTGGTCGCCCTGCGCAGTTGCGGCATCAGTATCTATCGGTTGATCGTCACGACAATGATTTTTAGTTTGTTAGTAACGGGGCTGACTTTTACCTTTAATGAGTTGATTGTTCCCGCCACCAACTATCAGGCGTCTGTCACTTTGGAAGAGGCATTAAACCGCGATCGCCTCCCTGTCCAGGAAGACAATATTTTCTATCCAGAGTATCAGCGGGTCGAACTTGCCGGAGAAGATGACAAAATTACGATTCTGGCCCGTCTATTTTACGCTGAACGGTTTGACGGTCGTCAGATGCAGGGAGTGACGATTCTGGATCGATCCCAAATTGGTGTAACCCAGATTATCTCTTCAGAGTCCGCGATTTGGAATGGGTCTGAGAATGTATGGGATTTCTATGATGGCACGCTCTACGCCGTTGATCCCTATGGTTCTTACAAAAATATTCTGCGGTTTGACCACAAAGCCATTCAGCTTTCTAGAACTCCCCTGGACTTAGCTACGAAAAAACGGGGTTATGATGAGATGAATATTGCCCAGGCACGGGAATACTTGGAACTGATGCGACTCAGCGGTGATGAACGACGAGTCCTGAAAACCAAGGTTCGGATCCAGCAAAAATACGCCCTACCCTTTGTCTGTGTGTTGTACGGCTTGCTGGGGGCTGCCTAGGGTGCGCGACCTCAGAGGACCAGCAAAGCTACCAGTTTTGGGATCAGTATTATTGTAATTTTCTCGTATTATCTTTTCTCTTTTATCACCGGGGCCTTGGGTCAAAAGGCAATCCTCACACCCTTCGTAGCGGCTTGGTTGCCTACTGCCCTGGGTCTGGGGGTTGCTGGATTTTTACTCGTACGGGCTTCTCGTTGAAGGTATTCTGTAGACAAAGCAGGTTTCTGTTCTGACCTGTGAATTACGCCGAAACGCTATGGAATTTCCCAAACCTTTGGTTTCGCCAGCATGGTTGGCGGAGCAGCTCAACCCTCCCAACATCGTGATCGTTGATTGTCGATTTTCCTTGACGCAGCCAGCATTAGGTCGCCAGCAATATCAAGAGGGCCATCTCCCAGGGGCAGTGTATTTAGATTTGAACCAGGATCTCGCTAGCCCTGTTCAAGCACATGGCGGTCGTCATCCATTGCCTGATGTGGATGTGTTCTGCCAGACCCTTTCCAAAATTGGCGTTACCTCCGGACAGACCTTTGTTGTCGCCTATGATGATTCTCGCTTTGCCTTTGCTAGTCGATTATGGTGGCTATTGAATTATCTGGGTCATGATCGGGTGGCCTTGCTGGATGGTGGGTTTAGTTATTGGCAGAATCAGGGATATCCCGTCACCGCTGATCTGACCACACCAAAACCTGGAGAATTCACGCCTCAAATCCAATCGGAAAAATTGGTGGATATTGCGACCGTTAAAGCTGAAAAGGAACGTTCTAGTGTGGTTCTGGTTGATTCCCGCGATCCAGAACGCTACCTGGGGAAACACGAACCAATTGATCCAATTGCCGGGCACATTCCAGGAGCCGTTAATTTTCCCTGGAAACAGGTAACGAATCACGCGGGACTGGCGAATGCGACTCAGCAACAACAACGCTGGCAAGATCTAGCATCGGCTGAATCCATCATGGTTTACTGCGGTTCTGGGGTAACAGCCTGTGTCAATCTTTGGTCTCTAGCCCTGGCGGGTATTCAAATGGGCAAACTCTACGCCGGAAGCTGGAGCGATTGGTGTTCCTACCCGGAGAATTTTCAATGAACGTCTGCTGTAAGGTGATTCTTCGGTGATTTCTCAACTCTTGCCGACGCTGGAATAAGGGTAATGGTATGTTAATTCCAGGAAAAGGCGGGAAATTGTAATGACTGAAGTCGAAATCAAACCAGATCCGACGGTATACCAGTTTCGTGGGCAGGATTTGATCTTAGGGGCGCAGATCCTATTGGTTGCCTTTGGGGCATTGGTGCTTGTCCCAATTCTGGCGGGACTCGATCCAAATGTTGCCCTCTTTACAGCGGGCCTGGGAACACTCATTTTTCAGTTGATTACAGGCGGGAAAGTTCCGGTCTTTCTGGCTTCATCCTTTGCTTTTATTGCTCCTGTGACCTATGGCATTCAAGAATTTGGTCTAGCAGAAACCCTATCTGGATTAGCGGCTGCGGGTTTGCTCTACATTCTGCTTAGTCTCGTGATCGTCAAAACAGGTTCGAGAGTCATTCATCGCATCCTCCCCGCTTACATAACTGGGCCAGTAATTATGGTGATTGGTCTATCCCTGGCTCCGGTTGCGGTGGATATGGCTTCCAAATCTGGGGAAGGGTACACTGCGAATATGGCAGTGGGAGTTGCAGTCACTTCTTTGATCACCACAATTCTCACCATGCTTCTAGCTAGAGGGTTCTGGCGATTATTGCCGATTCTAACCGGAGCAACGGCTGGCTACCTGGTGAGCTTAATCTTAGGAATGGTTGATTTTAGTCCTTTAGTGGAAGCCCCATGGTTTTTAATTCCGCAATTTACGCCACCGCGTTTCCATTAGCCTGCAATTTAGTTTATGTTACCCGTGGCCATTGCTCCCGCCATTGAACATATTGGTGATGTGCTAGCGATTAGTTCCGTCACGGGTCGGGATTATCTGGAAGATCCAGGCATCCATCGAACGTTGCTGGGAGACGGCATTGCAACTTCTGTTGCAGCCTTGCTGGGTGGCCCCCCGAATACGACCTATTCGGAAGTGACGGGTGCAGTAGCGCTCACAAAACTATTCAATCCCGGCATTATGACCTGGGCGGCGTTGGTCTCTCTCACTCTGTCCTTTTCCGGTAAACTTGGCGGTTTTCTCCGAACGATTCCCAGTCCAGTGATGGGTGGAGTTTTGGTGATTCTGTTTGGCACGATTGTGGTGGTCGGGATGCAGAGTCTACTCAGAAGTCGGGAAAGTTTATTGCAGCCCCGTCAACTAGCAATTGTTTCAGTAATCTTAATTCTGGGTGTGGGGGGGATGAGTATCACGCTCGGAGATTTTACCTTCCAGGGGATCGGTTTAGCAGGAATTATTGGGGTGTTGCTGAATCTGTTGTTGCCAGATGTTGAATTAGATTAGTTTTGTAGAACTAGAGAGAATTTGGGTCAATTCCCTGCTGCTGCAATTTAGCGATCAAGGTTTGTAATTGAAGGCAAACATTGCCAGGGATTATAGTTATACATCTCACTAAACTCCCATTTTTAACCAATCAAACACCTGTCCGACAAACAGTTCCAACTCTATTCCTTCAAGCACTGCTAATTGCTCATTCAGATCTCGTTTAATTTCGGGCTGTTGATGGGCCGGAAATACAAGGATGCTGCGGTCATCAAGATCGATTAACCAGCCCAAGTGTGTTCCGTGTTGTAAACAGTGCAGAAGATTATCGATCACGCGACTTGACCTTGTTCAGGGGAAAGAATCTCAATTGTCCAATCTGGACAGGCGGCAAAATCATCGGGAACTTCGCCTGTAGGTGTGAATGGAATCCGGCCCCACCGAAAAATCGCCAGATCTGGAACGATGGAGCGATCGCTAAATGTACAGCGTAGTTCTGGGAAAGCGTAGGCAATTTTCTGAGTCTCAGCAGCTTGGTTAATCACAGTACCCAGTTTTGCCTGGAGGCGACTATGTCTTCCTTTTGGCATCGGTTTCTGGAAAATCTCGCCATGAATGTATTCGGAAGCAGGTTTTGTTTCCGGTTTTTGTAGGAATTCTGCCAGGGTAAGGGCTGATGTTGCGGGAGTCATGATAGATTTCTAAGGATAAATTTCAACATCAAATCGCTTAAATCTTCATGCAATGGCTCGATTGGTTAATTGTTTTAGCTTACCTAATTTTTACCATGGCGATGGGGCTGTACCTCTCTCGCCAGGGATCTAAGAACTTAGCAGAATTTTTCGTGTCGGGCCGCTCATTGCCCTGGTGGTTAGCCGGGATCAGTATGGCGGCCACGACGTTTTCTATTGATACGCCGCTCTACATTACTGGGGTTGTGGCCAATCGAGGCATCGCAGGGAACTGGGAATGGTGGACATTCGGGATTTCCCATATTTTGATGATCTATGTCTTTGCCCGCATGTGGCGACGTTCGGAAGTTCTGACCGATGCGGAACTGACGGAGTTGCGTTATGGCGGGCAGATGGGAGCAATTCTACGCGGTGTCAAAGCCTTTATCTTCGCTGTGCCGATGAACTGCATTGCCATTGGCTATGCCATGTTAGCCATGGTGAAAGTAGTGGATGCGTTGGAAATCTGGCAAGGTTTAGGATTTGAAGCTTCGGAAACCAACTTGAAATTAGTCAGTGTAATCGGGGTAAGCATTTTTGTCTTGATCTATGCTGGTTTGTCCGGGCTTTGGGGCGTTGTTGCAACTGATTTTTTCCAGTTTTTTCTGGCTTTGTTTGGAGCCATCATTGTGGCCTACTTTGCCCTAAACGAAGTTGGGGGGATTCAACGGTTGGTGGAACAGGTGCCGCAGGTAACACCGGATAAAGACATTCTGGCGATTCTACCTTTGACTTTTGGGGGAGAAGATGGCTGGATTACCTTTAGTAAAACTGCTGGAATCACTGCTAGCACGTTTTTTGCCTATATTGCAATTCAGTGGTGGTCATGGCGACGCAGCGACGGCGGGGGCGAATTTGTGCAGCGATTTGCAGCGGCCAGAGATGAATCGGAGGCAGAAAAAGCCGCCTGGATTTTTAACATCATGCACTATGTGATCCGTACCTGGCCCTGGATTATTGTGGCCCTGGCTTCAATTGTGATCTATCCCGATTTAGCCGACAAAGAATTGGGTTATCCGAAGCTGATGACGGACTTTCTACCGACTGGAATTCTGGGACTCGTGGTTGCTTCTCTACTGGCAGCGTTCATGAGCACAGTTTCTACTTCAATTAACTGGGGAGCCTCCTTCATCACCAATGATTTATACCTGCGGTTTGTGAATCCCAGTGCATCCCAAGGTCAGTTAATTCTGATTGGCAGGTTATCCTCTGTTTGCGTCACGGCTTTGGGAGCGGTGGCAGCATTCTTTGCGACAGACGTGGCAACGGTGTTTCGACTGGTCATTGCCATTGGTACAGGATCAGGCTTGGTATTAATCCTGCGGTGGTTCTGGTGGCGGGTGAATGCGGCGGCAGAGTTAACGGCAATTGTGACCAGTTTTGTCATCGGGATTGTCACCAGTCAGGTTCCAGCGTAGAAAATTGAAGATTTTGGTTGGCGCATTATCTTCATTACAGTTTGTGTGACGACCTTGTGGGTAATTGTCATGGTGTTGACCCCCCCTGAGTCAGAGGAAACCCTGGATACGTTCTACCAAAATGTGCGTCCTAGCGGTTGGGGCTGGGCACGTCAGCGCCGCAATACTGGACTCTCCCCGATTCAAGATTTGAGAACCGATTTGCAAAAGGTTGGAGCTTCCTTATTACTGCTGTTTGGTGCTTTGCTGTCAACGGGAGGGTTTTTACTCCTGAAACCCACGCTCGGTTGGGTTGCGTTGATCGTTGCCGTGCTGGGATGGGTCGGCTTGCGGCAATTCAGTAAGTCTAGAGTTCGGGCCATGCCTCGTCCGGGGTTGGATGATGAGGATTATGACTATTAGTCAGGCTTTGCTTCCCTCAATACTCCCAATAGGCCAGTAACTCGCAAGCCACGAGAGGCCGCTATTCTTCCACTTCCAGCCGAGTGGTTATCCCCATCAGTTCACAAACTTTCCCAACGCTGATTGAGCCCTCGTGGTAAGCTTCGAGGGCAAGCAGTTCCAGAAGCTTGTTTTCCAAGCTGCCCCATCTATTCTCCAAGGAATGGGCAATATCATCAGGCAGAACAATTTGAACTTGCCTGGAATCAGCGCCTGTTGGCATTCATTCATTTATATCTGGCAAAACCCGTTACAATCGTTAACGATATCTCTCAAATTGCTGCGTTTAGAAAGATGCCTATCCTCCGTCAATATGTTGCTCCGCTGATTGTGTTGCTAATCTTTGTCTTCTCCCTGGTGGTTGTCAGTGCAAGGATTTTCTTACCGCAAGATTTAGCAGCTCCCGGCCCCGGCAGTGAATTGTTACCCCCAACAGAACAGGTGCAAACTACTGAGTCTGAAACCCGTGGCTGATTGGCCAGTTCCAGGATATTCGGTTTACTCTGGGTCAAGCTTGGATCGGGCCTTGCTGCTCAAGTTCATGCACTTGACCTATCGAGAACTCTATCCTGAGCAATCCTTTGAACATCTGGCTCTCACCGTTGAGCGGTATCTTTCCTCAAAAACCCCCATTTGGTGGGTAGCTCAGAATTCTCGCACTAGCCAATCTTCTGAATCAAACATCGAACGACACTTAGTGACAGGAACTCCTTGCTTTCCGGTCGCCTGCCTGTGGATGGGAAGTGCAACGGATCAAGTGGAGGGAGATTCGATTGCGTACATTTTTTTGATTTATGTTGCTCCGCCCCATCGTCGTCAAGGAATTGCAGCAGCACTAATTGCGGAGGCTGAGATCTGGGTGAGACGGCAGGGCGATCGCAAGATTAGTCTGCAAGTCTTTAGCCAAAACCAACCTGCCCTGAATCTTTACCAAAAACTAGGATATCAAGTTAAGTCTATGACGCTACAGAAAAGCCTCCTGTAACTGCTATTCCCGCGTAGGCGGGAATCCAGTTAACCAACTTCAATACTAATTTGAAATCATCCAGTTGTTTTTTGTCCTGGAAAAATTACTAAACCATCCGAATTGCGACACTGATCACTTCGGCTGAGTTTTTGATGGAAACCGCGTTACTCCATTCACCCCCTGCAATCACTTTGCTATTATGCAAGAGCTGAATCATTCTTTCAATTCCCTGGCGAGAGCCCGTCAGCGTCAATCTAACGAGTTCTTGCTGGGGAGTAGATTGATTAGAATCATCAAGCACAAATTCTTCTGATTCAAGCTGCTTTGAACGATTAAGGGAACTAGTTTCTACCAACATTCGATGCACTCCTGGTTTAAAAGACTAACTATTGTATCCAGACGGAATAGTATTCAGATTAAGTAGTATCAAAATGAACACCTTGGCAAGTATACACCCTATTTCTAGAATGCTATTGATTGTTTTCTTCATCAAGTCAAGTCAAGGCCGATTGACACGTTAAGAGCTATTTCTGAGAACGAAGTAGACAGGTGGTATCGAGCACCTGAAAGTTATCTACTTTAAAAACAGTACGATCGCCCATGAATCGAGTTAAAACTGGCTGATTTTCTTTGTTGAGATTTTCTTTTATTTGTTGTGTGATCTGAGGATTAACTATTTGGAAAAAACTATTTTGGTCAATATAATCCGGTTCAGAAAAATTAGACTCAATCAACCAGAGATTAATCCCATATTGTTGAATCAATGACTTCATCTCTGCCAAATCCGAACTATATTGAGCCTGAGCCAAGGCTTCAGCCCTTTGCTGAATTTCTGCATAATAGCCTTGATGATAGGGTAGGGCATATTCTGAACCCACTAAGATAGAACGTTGAGTAAAGGCAGGTAAATTGTTGACTTGAGATGCGATTGAAGCAATTCGAGTATCCAGAGGGGTATTGGCTAGGAATTCATACAAGGCAGAATAGCGCCCCACCACATAATTGGTTGTGGGAAACCGATTAAATAAACTGGGATAACACAGGAGAACAAATAAAAGAGCGAATAAGCCCACCTTGGGCCATAGCGTTTGAATTATGAACCGTTGCCGGAAGAAATCCAGCAAAATTGTAATGACAATCCCTCCGGCGATCGCCGCGACAATTCTTAAACTATGTTGACTGTAGCGGCTCGGATGATGTAACCGAAATAGAAAAGCATGGGCCAGAAGAAATAATCCCGTTGAAGCGAGCAGAATTTCCGGCAGCAGAATCGCGTTGCGGTTAACTTTCTGAACCAATGGAAACCGCTGAGGAAACTTTAGCAATACAGGTAATAGGAATCCGGCAAAAACTTGTGGTGGAATTGACTTGCGAAACCATTCCTGGGGCAAAAGACCAGAGCGATCACCGGTAATCCAGAAATCCCAGGGTTGATCGGTGAAAAAAGCCGCCCGTCCCCCAGGATAAAATTCAGGTAAATTCCTGGCTTCTGATAGCGTGATGACCGGGCCAAATTCGGAAGTGTTCAGCAAATGGGGAAGTAGGGTTAAAATCCCAACTCCAAGACTGATTAGGACGGTAAAACGGTTTGATGCAGAAATTGTGAGTTGCTGAGTGACGAGTAACCTGATCAGGTGCAACGTTAAAATCCCAAGGACAAGGAGAACACCCTGGGGATAGAAAGCACTCAATACAATAATCGTGCCAATCATTCCAGACCTGGATTGACGCAGGAAATAATAGAGAAACCCAAGAAATAGGGGATAAAAAAAGGCCCGAGGCGTTGCGGTAATTAGATCGTCCTTGAGCCAGAGATTTTGATTCAGCAATAGGGTTGTCAAAAATCCGGCAACGGGCACTGGGAAAATTTGCCAGCAGACCCCAAAGGCGTAGCCCGTTGTAATTAATCCTAAAGCCGTTGGTAGTAAGTAATTTGCGGTGAAGGGATGGATACCAATTGCGGCTAGAACTTGGTAAAGCGTTTTGTAGCCCCAGGGGGCTACCGATTGAAAATAATTGATGATCCAGTCGGCGGGAAATAGATCTGGATTAATGAACCGTAGCATCCAAACCACATGGGAGCGGGCATCATCCTGGATGACATATGGCCCTTGCCATGCTTTTGTTAAGGCCAAGATGCTACAGACAAGAGACAGCAATAAACTGACACTGAACCAAAATCGAACTGATTTATGGCTATACTTTTGCTTCTTCCTCAACTAACTTGCTCCAGCCCAAATCCTTCAGAGCTTCATTCCGGCGTAGGGGTCGAGTCACCAGTTCCAGAATGTCGCGGGCATTGGTAAAACCGTGCATCTGAGCAAAAGTGAATTCAACTGACCACTTGGTGTTGATGCCCCGTGCTTCCAAAGGGTTTGCGTGGGCCATTCCAGTAATCACCAAATCAGGCTTCAGGTCGTAGATCCGTTGAATCTGATTATAGTTATCAGGTTTCTCGATAATGCGCGGAGTCGAAACGCCCATCTCTGCACAGGTGCGTTCCAGCAAATCCAATTCAGCCTTTTGATAACGCTTGTCCATGTAGGGAATCCCAATCTCAGGACAGGTCATGACGCACAGAATCAGAAAACGGGCCAGAGATATTTATAGCAGGTTATCGCCCATGAAGAACACAGACTTGCCCTTGATAAGCTCAATATAATCCGCCAAGTTCTCCCAAATCTGCGCTTCCCGTTCTGCCAATCCCTGGGGTTTGATACCAAATACAGAACAAATCTTCTCAATCCAGGCGCGGGTTCCATCTGGGCCAATCGGGAACGGTGCACCGATCAGCTTACACTTGCGCCGACGCATGAGGGTCGTTGCTGTGCGGGAGAGGAAGGGATTCACGCCGCAGACATAATCTCCCTCTTCCAGAACAGGTAGTTCAGTATAACGCTTAGCGGGTAGCCAACCGGAAACTTTGATGCCCTGTTTCTTCAGTTCCAATGTCAGGTTTGTGACCACTGGATCAGGTAGGGAACCAAATAAAACCAACGGCGGGTGATCCGCGTATTCAGCAACCTCAGCGGAAACGTCCTCCTGTTTGCGACCAAAATTCAGTAATTTCTGAATTGCATTGCGGTCTTCCTTCTCTGCTTCCGGAGCCTTATTGGGGCAGCGGGCGGCCATTGCGGCCAGAACCGTATCTTCCCCTTGCGTGAAGGCGTAGTCTAGCCCATTTGCGCGAGCTACCACGATAGGAATCCCAATCTCTGCTTCTAGCTTTGGCGCAAGTCCCTCTAAATCCATCTTGATGATTTCAGTAGTACAGGTACCGATCCAGACAATCACGCTGGGGTTGCGGTCGCGCTTGATTTGGTCGCACAGGCGCTTCAATTCCTCTTTGTCATTTAATTTAGCTGAGATGTCTCCCTCCTCCAGTTC
Organism: Microcoleaceae cyanobacterium; assembly: GCA_050331715.1. Classification (GTDB taxonomy): domain Bacteria; phylum Cyanobacteriota; class Cyanobacteriia; order Cyanobacteriales; family Microcoleaceae; genus JBHJGO01. The sequence continues at coordinate 910 of JBHJGO010000132.1, read as the reverse complement.
TGCCATGGCATACCGAGGCTCTGCGAAGATCATCACGCCCATGGCATTTTGTAGAAAATAGCCACAGGTTTTTGTCCCGATTACTAGAAAGAAACTGTCTTCAATTTTTTGATATAACCAGGCGACACAGCTAATCGGGCAGAAAGTATGGTAGTTCCCGGTTTCGCAATCGAAATTTAGCGCCTGTGGTTCTTGAGTTGCGGTCATACGCTCTCCTTAAATATCAAGTCCTAGGATTTCCAAGTTGTTGTCTTAGTCGTTACCAAATGAGTTGTGAGTGTGAGGTCTTGATGGCTTGGAGCTCCAGAGAAACATTGAAGGCTTGACCGAACTGCGGGTGCGTTATTTCAGATCCAGAGATAGATCATCATCCTCACTAGGAGAATCAGTCAATCCATCCAGATCAATATCATCTAGATCCCCAGTGGTCACTTCGCCCAGATCATCCAGGCTCAGTTCGTCCAGATCATCGGAGGAGAGATCGCCTAGCTCATCATCGCCACCCAAATCTCCAAGTTCCAGATCGCCTAATTCAACATCCGCTGTTCCGTCATCTGTATCCAGGTCACCTTCCATGTCCAGGTCACCCAAAGCCAGATCGTCATCAACGCCCAGGCCAGCTTCATCGACATTAATCTCTACGCCAGGATCGAGCAGAGTCGTCTCAGCACCGGAATCCAGATCCATATCGAGATTCAGGTCGTCATCGCCACCCAGGTCATCATCAACCTCTAGATTCATGCCCAGGTCATCACCACCCAGGTCATCATCACCACCCAGATCCATATCCAGGTCATCATCAATCCCCAGGACATCATCAGCCCCTAGATCAAAATCCAAAACATCATCACCAACAAGATCAAAATCCACAACAACATAAAAGACAAGATCAACAAAAACAACAAGATAC
>JBHJGO010000131.1:0-46092 GCA_050331715.1 Microcoleaceae cyanobacterium | reverse complement strand
CTTTCGGGTGTTCAAATTGCCTGTGGACGGGATCTGTCGGGGGCTTTGCCTAGACAAGACCGGACAAAGCAGGAACTCTCAGGAGCGATCTTGAGAAGCGACCCCTATACCCGACAGGGTTAGGGTGTCGAGTATGTCACTAGGCCAATTTGTAGGACTTAGCCTTTGGCAGATAGCGCTTAGAAGAAACCTGAGAATTTTTCAGACCTGATAATTGACCCCGAATCACCAATAACTCCTCAATAATTTCTGAAGTTGACATTTCATTTGCATCGTAGATTAGCTCAGAGAGCTGGTGAAACAAATCCTCGCGGTTAACAACTGAACAATCTGAACAAAACATTAGACTCAAGCCCCTTCACTGATGAAACTCTATTCATATTGTCCATTAGACAAGATCTTTTCACTTCGCCCAAGTGGGTGAAAGAGTTATGAACTACTCTACCCTTGCTTCGCAGAGGATAGAGTTTCCAGCTTCGCGGGGGATCGCTCAAAACGGATCTTGCGACCTACTTTGAGACTTACATCCCCTCCACTGGCAGAAGCCCACGCACCAGAGGCCAAAATTCTAATTCCTTCTGCTCTCAGATTTTTACCTGCATTTCAGTGCTGGTTTTGCAATAATCCTAGGCTAGGATGGCCATACCAGCCGCAGGCAAATCAACCCGAATTGTGGCCCGTCCGTTGATTTCTTGCACTGTTACCGTTTGGTCAATTGGTGGTTGGGCTAACTCAGCGTCACTCCAATCCCCTCGGTATACGAAGTTCAACCTTGAATCCATCGGATGCATCACCCGATCAATTGTGACGTCTGCACCCCTTGATTCCATGCCGTGGGTATTCAGTACCATCACGACTTCGCTGTCAAACAATACCATTGACCATGCTACCAATTCACCAGGGCCGTGAATCGCAAATGGTAACCCCTCGAAGGAGGTTTCTCTGAGATATTGTCGTCCCCGTCGCAGGGTTTTTCCTACCCGATCATTACGATTTCTGAGGCGGGCGATCGCCGCAATCCGCTGATAAGTAGGGTGTGTGGTATCAAAGAAGTGACAGCCTTCGGTGAAGAAAGCGCCAAAAGCCCCGCCAAACATGGATTCTCGCACGTACCGATCCACGTAGGCCCGTTCCCCTTCCACACGGTAATCATGGTAGTCTTCTGAACCATCGAGGGCCTGTTCTGTACCGTAGTAAATAGATGGAATTCCTGGCATGGTCAACTGAACCCCCACCGCATTAGCCGCTTGGTAGTAGCAATTTGGGACAATACCATGGGCAGCAAATCGTTCTTTGTAGGGACGGGAGGACATATCGTGATCATCTAAAACCGAGACGTGATATCGCCCTACTTGTCGATAGGCTCCTTCACTAGAGTTCTCGTTGAACAGGTCAAAGTAGGCATTAGGATGGGCCAAGCCCTTAACGACTGCGGTGAGTTGATTATTGGCGCTGACAATATCCAGTGAGGCATCCAAGTTGCGCCCAAAGACTTCCAGATAGCCAATCGTCATGCTGCTATCGGTAATCTCTCCAGTCAGCAGGAAATTTTCTTTGCCGATGGATTGGGTGTAGTCATGAATGGCTAGGCAGAACCGCCGAGAGGCTTCGGGAGAAACGTGTTTCACGGCATCAACTCGGAAGCCATCGCAATCCGTTAGGGCAATCCAGTACTGATAAACCTTTGCCAGGGACTCCACCACCTCAATATTTTCCAGATTAAAGTCCTTCAGGTCGAAGAAGTCGCCTCGGCGAAATTCTACGAAAGGACTCATGTTGTCTTCCCAGGCGGCAGCCTCCCAATGGCTGATACTGCCGGAGCGAGTATACCAATCTGGATTCTGGAATTCCTCCGGCCAAACCCCATCTTCGAGTTCAATGGGTTGTTCGATCCGGTTGCCCTGGTGAGACCGCCAACCATGAATCTGATAGGGAGGAGAAAACCGATAGGGAACACTGCCGGAGGGACTGCCTCCATTCTGTTCATTAATGTAGAACCAATTATTACCGCTGTGATTATAAATAACGTCGAGAATAACGTACATGCCCCGGTCGTGGGCCATATCCACTAAATCGCGGAGTTCTTGCCGACTGCCGAAGCGAGGATCAATATCTAAGAAATTCTGGATACCGTAGCCGTGGTAGGTTTCCAAATCCCGGCGCTGTCGCCAGGGAGGATTAATCCACAGTGTTGTTATCCCTAAACCCTGGAGATAATCGAGTTTGCTCTTGATTCCAGCAATGGTACCGCCAACAAACCGATTGCCTGCTGCCATCCAGGCTGCCTTGTCCTGGGCGCGAAACTTCTCCGGATAGTCTCGATTGAATAGGGGACGTTCAGCCTCACGACCATCGCTAAAGCGATCTGGCAAGAGCTGATACAAAAACTGATCTCGCCAACTGGCGGGGCTAGGATGAACCCGACCTCTGGGCTTGAGATCGGCCTTAGAAAGCTGACGAGGAATAGACGCTTCAATTGGAGAAGCCATAGGAAGTTTGAAAATCGCTAATCGATTCAAATCCTAGCGGAAATTCTTGTTATTGAAACAAGAGTAATCTTTTCTTAAACCCCTAAGCCGAGATGAGAGTGGGACGACGAGTTTTGTCCTGAGCTTGGATTAGGTCTTGAACTGAGTCGAAAAGCGTTGCCAGACTACTTTCCAACTCACCCTGAGTTTTGCTACGTTCCAGGATAGTTTGGGCCATTTCAAAGTTGCCAGCTCGACGATAAAGATCAGCTAAGAAAATTGTTTCTAAGCCAGGTTGATCAACCGCGATCTTACCCGATGCCACCGCAGACTGGAAGACCTCCACTGCCTTGATTTTGGCTCGATTAAAGCTGGAATTCAATTGTCCTAGGTTGCGATAATGCTGTTGGAAAGAAGCTTGAGTTTTCATATCGTTGACCCCAGTCACCCATAAATAATTGTCCTATTCCTACCATTACCGATGGTTTCGAGAACGTCGATATAGATAAGTTCAGGAGTTTGTTCATTTGACAAGATAGAAAAGTTCAGGTTTATTCAGGAAGGGCAAGACCAATCCCCATGACAAGAGCCAAAAAACTGCTCAGCACGTTACAATCGTTAAGATATTTGAAAGATTCTCAACATCTGGACAATCAACATCTGGACAACTAGTATCTAGACAAAATTCAACACCTGTAGTACCTGAACTTCATTCCTATGTCTCTCCCTATTCGCAACGTCGCGATCATTGCCCACGTTGACCACGGTAAAACCACCCTTGTGGATTCTCTCCTGAAGCAGTCCGGCATTTTCCGTGAGGGGGAAGATATTCCGGTATGCGTCATGGACTCAAATGATATTGAGCGGGAACGAGGCATTACGATTCTGTCCAAAAATACTGCCGTTCGCTATAAAGACACTCTGATTAATATTGTCGATACCCCCGGTCACGCCGATTTTGGTGGAGAAGTAGAGCGGGTTCTAGGGATGGTAGACGGCTGTCTGCTCATCGTTGATGCCAATGAAGGGCCGATGCCCCAGACCCGTTTCGTTTTGAAAAAAGCCCTGGAAAAGGGACTCCGACCCATTGTTGTGATCAACAAAATTGATCGGCCCAACGTTGAAGATCCCCACATCGCCATTGACAAGGTGTTGGACTTGTTCCTGGAACTGGGGGCTGATGATGACCAGTGTGAATTTCCCTATCTCTTCGCTTCTGGATTGCAGGGATTTGTCAAGCGGGATTTGGAAGACGATAGCAGTGACATGCAACCGCTGTTTGAGGATATCTTGGAGCATATCCCACCCCCAGTGGGCGATCCAGAAAAGCCTCTCCAATTGCAGGTGACAACTCTGGACTACTCCGAATATTTGGGCCGAATTGTGATTGGAAAGATTCACAACGGCAAGATCCAGATGGGTCAGCAAACGGCATTGGTCAAAGAAGATGGCTCCATAGTTAAGGGCAAAATTACCAAGCTAATGGGATTTGAGGGACTGGCTCGAATTGAGTTAGAAGAGGCCACGGCAGGAAATATTGTCGCAGTTGCTGGATTTGGGGATGCCAATATCGGCGAAACCATTACCTGTCCTAACGAGCCCCAAGCGCTACCTCTGATCAAAGTTGATGAGCCAACCTTGCAAATGGGCTTCGCGGTGAATGACTCTCCCTTTGCAGGACAGGAGGGTAGCTTTGTTACGTCTCGACAGTTGCGCGATCGCCTGATGCGAGAGTTAGAAACCAATGTAGCCCTGCGAATCGAGCCTACTGATTCTCCTGATAAGTTCCTGGTTTCTGGTCGAGGTGAATTACACTTGGGAATCTTGATTGAGAATATGCGTCGAGAAGGGTATGAGTTCCAGGTGTCTCAGCCTCAGGTCATTTATCGGGAAGTCAATGGTCAGCCCGGTGAACCCTTTGAGTATTTGGTGTTAGACGTTCCCGAAGATTCCGTCGGAAGCTGCATGGAGCGCTTGGGTCAGCGGCGAGCCGAGATGCAGGACATGCGAGTTGGAACCAATACTCGCGCCCAACTGGAGTTTACAGTTCCAGCACGGGGATTAATTGGATTCCGGGGTGACTTCATGCGAATTACTCGTGGTGAGGGCATTATGAATCACAGTTTCCTGGAATATCGGCCTATGTGTGGTGAGATTGAAGCCCGTCGGAATGGAGTACTAATTGCCTTTGAAGAAGGAGTTAGCACGTTCTATGCGCTGAAAAATGCGGAAGATCGCGGTGTCTTCTTCATCACCCCAGGAACCAAGGTTTACAAAGGCATGATTGTAGGTGAGAACAATCGTCCCCAGGATCTGGATCTGAATGTTTGTAAGACCAAGCAGTTAACTAACCACCGTTCTGCTACGGGCGATGAATTGGTACAGTTGCAGTCTCCAGTAGAAATGAGTCTAGAACGGGCATTGGAGTACATTGGCCCCGACGAGTTGGTGGAGATTACTCCCGAATCTATTCGCCTGCGCAAACTCAGCAAGAAGCTAGTGAAACGGTAGGTTTTACATTTCATAGGTTGCGATAGTCAAACCCACTCTATGGGGGCTTGACATCTGGCCTGGTAACCTTTGCCAATTAAAACTAATATCGCGAAGCCGGGGCAAAGGTTCCGTGCAAGCCGTAGGGAACATGATGTTTTAGATGAAGTTCTGCTACAGGCTTGGATAAATCTTGAGCGTCTAGAACCACAACATTCGTCCGATGATGACTTGCATCATAGATAAATGTCAGCAACCAACCCTCATCTTCCTGAGTTCCCTGGGGATGGGGAACAAAAATAGGCTCTCCAGCAAATCCTCGGGGCGCGGCACTCCACAGTTGACGTTCTCCAGTTTGCAGATCTAGCTTTAAAACTGCCTGTAATGGGGCATTGCCTGTTGGATGATGGGCAGCTCCCATGTAGGCGTAGCGGTATTCTCGTCCCACATGGTCAGGGTGAATTGTCGGAAACTCACAGCAACGGGACTCAATTAATTCACTCTGAACCGTTTCATCTGTTCTGAAATTGAACCGGAAACGCCAGACCTGGGCCGGATCTAGTGTATTAAAGTTGGTATCCCGAAAATCGGCTTGAGGATCGACCCCAGGCAAAGACTCATAGCAGAGGGAATCGACGGTTAATTCATCCCCCTGTTCAAAGGCATTGACATGATGAAATACAAAACCCGCATCCACCTGATAGATTTTCTTCTCCCGCTGTCTCTCTGGATCACGGGTAATCTCTACTACCTGGGTGGGCTTGCCGGCCTGAAACTGAACACACTCTCCAGCTCCCCGCCAACCCAGAAGAAACGGTAAAGGGTTGAAAGACACCGGATTTTGGAAAAAGATGCAATGGTCAGGGGTAATTGCAAAATCGTGGATAAAGGCAAACCCTGGCACTGAATGGGCGTGCTTTCGCAACAGCTTGCCCTGGGGAGACAATTCGTAGATCGTAATCGTCGTAGAGAGACCCGGTTTGATAGAGAAATTAACCAGGCAGGGTTCATCCCTGTCAAATTTACAGGCTGGATCAATGCGGGGATGGGCCGCAAACGCATCGCCAGGTTCGAGAATTCCATCCAAGTCATCCAATCCCATCGTCTCCAAAGTTTCTGGGTTAAGCCGATGGGGTTCTGCCGCTTCCCAGAGGGCTAGTAACCGATTGCCCCAATAGATTACCTGGGTATTGGCAATATTCTTCATCTTGAAGTCGAACAGATTCGCCAGCCAGCCACCGGATTTCTGGGTTCCAAAAACCCCTCGGTAAAGAATTTTGCCTGCTGCCTGTTCCTCGACATAGCCCTTGGTACGAACGTAGCGATTCCGATAATGGGCCTTTCCTTGGGAGAATTTAACGGCGGAGATCATGCCATCTCCATCGAAAGGATGTTGGATCGGTTCCCCACCAATATCAAATAAACCAGGGCCGTTTCTGAAAAGAGTTCCCTCCAGTTCTAGAGGAATTTCTCCTTCGATATCTTCAATCCAGTAATCAAATTCTTCAGGCTGAGAGCGGTAACCTTGCTGCCAATCCTGAGTGGTATAGGAGGATTCAGGAGCCTTGGGCTGGGGTTCTGGAATCTGCACGTTAGTCATGGTTCTAGATAAAAAGAAAGTTGAATAGGTGGTTAAATAAGAAGAGATTGGCCTTAACAATTTGTAGACCGTCTGAACTCTTGCCGATGGATTTCTGAAAAATCACCTGAGATTTATTCTCGAATTCCTACCCCCTCATATTCTGGAATAAATTCAGGAATCGCACTTTTAGCCATCATGCCCGAAGCTAGCAATTGAGGAGAATCCACTGGGCTAGGTTCATCCTCTTCAGCACTGGTCTCCGGCAACCAGTTCAGAAAAGGCAACGGTAACAGGGTCGTCAGATTCGTAATTACGACCAGCAACCACAGGCGATCAAAATTGTGCTCCGTTACCCCAAGCAGGTGAGTGAGCAGCGCTCCTGATTCGTGAGACATGAGTCCCGCTAGATTTGAGATGGACATTAAGAGTGCAAACAGGGTTGCTTCCACCCCAGGAGGGCAAAGACGAGCCGCCAGAACTAACACAGGCATGTAGGCAATCTGCCCCATCAGAGTTAGGACGAGACTATCGCCGAGGCTAAACCAGTGATCATCAATTCCTAAACTTCGGTTCGTGTGGGTCACCAGGAGTAACATGGTCATGCCCAGAACCGCCGAGATTACAGTTGACCAACCGAATATAGTCCGAAAGGGAACCTTCTTGAAAAAGCGCTGAAACAACCAAATGCCGACCAGGGATGCCACACTCGTCACCAACCGGACTCGCCCCAGAAATTCGGGTTGGAATCCAAGTTCATTGGTCGTGAAGTAGAAGAATGCTGAGTCCGCTGTTGGGGTGGCCTGCCAAACAAATAAAAATGCTGTGGGCAGCCAGACCGCCTTTTGGGTAAAAGCCTGTCGTAGTTGTCCAACCTGCTGCTTGACAACCTGCCAGTCGGTGGAATGCTGCACAGGTTGCTCCGCAATTATACCCGCCGTTACCGAGATCACCAGTGGAAAAGTCGCTGTAATCAAGAAAATCGTTTGGCTATCGAAGATTTCTAACAGGATTCCACTCAGATAGGCCGTAACTAACCCACCTAAAGCGGCAGTCCCCCAACATAGAGATTGCAGGGAACCCACACTGCTGGTGGATTCATTTCTGGCTCGCTCTACCACCAGAGAATCGGCAATCACATCGCTAATAGCAACCGAAGCAGACCCCAACGCAATCACTGCCATTGCCATCAGGGGAGTTTCGACCCAGGTTGCCAGCAATAGCCAGGACAATGATCCCAACAGCCCTGACAGAATCAGATAGGGACGACGGCGATAGCTGCAGACTGGCAAACTATCTGAGATAAACCCAAACACAGGTTTAATCACCCAGGGCAGAGCAGCCACCCCTAAAAGGACAGAAACCTCTGCGGGAGCCATGGCCAGATCGTCCTTGAGAAAGAAACTAATGGCCAACCGAGCCAAACCCAAAATGCCTTGAATGAAATACACCAAGAGAATGGCGGTCAATTCTAATGTGGGTTGATTCCCGAAGAATAGGTTTTTCTTGATAAATCGCTTGGCTCCAACCAGGCCAGTCGGCGAAATCAGCATTTATGTAAAAAAAGATTAAGAAATGTCAATGTACATTATCATAACCCCCAATCCCGCTTCTGACTGCTGACCCAGAGAAATAGTTTGAGCGGCAAACGCTTCAAACTACTGTGGGGAAAGGATCAGCAACGTTACGTACGGCTAATCTGAATTTATCTGCTAATCTCGCTGCAAAAAAAATTCAGCCGAATTTTCTCAGATCGGGAGCAAAATCTCTCATGCTGAGTCTATAGATTTGGGATTCTATACCCTATGGAGCTAACGGACGACTGCTAGTCAGGTGCGACTAGCAGTCTTTTTATGGAGTTTACTTGTTGGAGCTGAATCCAGGCCATCACGAGCCCACACCCATTTAGACCAGCCAGTTTTCTGAAACGTTCAACTGCTCCATCAGAATTTTCCAACAATCCATTCTCCTTTCGTCCTGGGTTGATACTGAAGTGAGACAGGATATAATTGAAGGCCGTGTGAGATTCAGAATTGGCAGTTAACGGATGAACTTTAAAGAGTACCAGCGCAAAGCAACTCGCCAGGATATTGCTGCGATTAAGTTTTACAAACTCTGCGCCATTGGTTTGGAGCAGGAAGCGCGCGAGATTAACACCAGAGCGAAAAAGCTTCAGGAGCTAGAAGATATCAATTTTGCGAAGTTCAAGCAGCAATTGGCCGATTGCCTGTGGTTCATTACGAATATCGCCCATGCCAATGAATTGGATCTTGAGGCTATCGTGGCGGAGAACATTGTGACGCGGAGTCAGGAGGAAACCCATTTACCGGAGAGCGGTGAAACCTAGGCTGAGAAGCAAACCTGCGTGATAAAGTGCATAAGCTCAGTCTCGCCAGATATACGTTTAGTTAAGGGTTCCAAGTCAGTCCGTAGAGAAAGGTCATGCGCTCTTCTAACTCAGAAGAGTGCTTTTTTCTGGGCTATCGAGCGGGTGGTGGGGGAAGCCCCCCAGTTGCCGACCCAATTGCTCATCATGTAATCCAGAACCCTATTCTTCGTCGTCTTCGTCTTCTTCGTCAGTGGGATAAAAGAAGCCTTGAGAACGACCCGTTAGAATAGATTTACCGAGAGAAAGAGCTTTCTGCGCCTCGTAGTAAGCTTTTCGCTTCCAAACTGCCTGACGGCTTTTGCGCTTGGACTTGGACGTTCGTTTCTTTGGAACAGCCATAGGAATAAGAGATTGCTAAATCTGACAATCTACAATCTTACTCTAATCTCTGTCACTTTTGCAAAGTCAATGGTTCTAGGCCAATAATTTTCTATGTTTAACATTCGATTCTAAAGATTGATTTCTCCGATGATGAACTGGTGTGTTGTTCTGGATTTTGGCTATGGTAGCTGTTCTGAGGGATTTCAGAAGGTTGGGGCTCAAATCTGGGACGATCAACAGCGCACCCTGGAATCGCAAATTCCAGGCAGCCTACCGCCGGCTCCCGATCTGCCGGAAATTTATCAGCGATGGCAGTCCATGTACAAGGCTGCCTATCAATATCGCCGCTTTCGTCAAGGCACTGACCCTCAGATTCAGTTTGATATTCAAGATCAGCAGCCGGAGCAATATTCGGAAAAACGATTCAAGCAACTCTGTGACGACCTGAAGCAACGGCTGAACCAGTGGCTCAGTGCTGACTCCTTTCAGCAAATTTATCGGCATCTCCTGGTCAATCTTGCGCCCACCGATGCTGTCCGGATTATTGTTGAAACGGAGGATCTACAGTTACGTCGTCTACCCTGGCATCTGTGGGGATTACTTGAGAATTATCCTCAGGCGGAGGTTGCGCTGAGCGCTCTACATTTCAGCCGCATTATTCCCCAAGCCTCCGGACGCAAAAAGACCAGGGTGCTTGCAGTTTTGGGAAATAGCCAAGAAATCGATACTGAGCGCGATCGCCAGGAACTTGAGAATTTGCCCCAGGCTCAAACTGTGTTTTTGGTTGAACCCAATCGGCAGCAACTCAACGATCACCTTTTTGATGCTCGCGGTTGGGATATCTTGTTTTTCGCAGGTCATAGCTTTAGCGGGAATCAGCAGGATTGCGCCTACATCGAAATCAACTCGCAGGAGCGCCTCACCCTGATTGATCTGCAGAACGCTCTGAGAAAAGCGATTGCCCAAGGATTACAACTAGCAATTTTCAATTCCTGTGATGGCCTGGGCCTTGCTAGAACCTTAGCCGATTTGCAGATTCCTCAACTGATTGTGATGCGGGAGCCAGTACCGGATCGGGTGGCTCAGGAATTTTTGACCCGCTGGCTGAAGGCATTTTCTACTGATCAACCGCTATATCAGTCGGTGCGTCATGCCCGTGAACAGCTACAGGGACTAGAGGATCAATTTCCCTGTGCCAGTTGGCTACCCGTCATTTGTCAAAACCCTACCGCTGATCCCCCCACCTGGAAACACCTAAGAAAACCACCTTCCAAACTGCCCCCTCCAAAGCTCCAACCTGATACTCCATCGCTGAATTTGAGGTCTGTGGGGATTTTGAGCGCAGGGGTAATGGCTGCCGTTGTTGGTCTACGGCTCCTGGGTGGGCTTGAATTTTTAGAGCTAAAGGCGTTTGATTTTTTAATGCGATCGCGTCCACCCGAATCCCCTGATTCTCGTCTATTGGTCATCACACTGACGGGTCAAGATGTTCAGTCCCAGCCCTTCGAAGATCGTCAAGGGGGTTCCTTCTCCAACGCAGCATTTGATCAACTACTCCAAAAATTGATTCCGCTTGAGCCTCGTGTAATTGGAGTTGATATTTATCGGCGAGTTCCAGTGTCGTCCCAATATGCAACATTACTCCAGCAGCTCAAAACTAATAATCGCCTGATCACCACCTGCAAGGTAGAGGATGATCCCTATAATCCCGGCATTCCCGCTGCTCCAGAAATTGCCACAACTGACTTACAAAATCGAGTTGGGTTCAGTGATGTCATTCCAGATTCTGATCAGGTGATTCGCCGTCATCTTCTAGGTCAGTCCACATTTACAGATTCCCTCTGCCCCGTTTCTAATGCTCTGAGCCTGATGATTGCGTTGCGCTATCTAGCTGACGATGGAATTGAGTTAAATCTTCAAATGCGGCAACTTGGCAAAGCACAACTGCCCGTTCTGGAAGCCCGCTCAGCCGCATATCAACGAATAGATGCTAGGGGCTACCAAATCATGGTCAACTATCGAAATGCAGCCAAGCTCGCAGAGCAACTGACTTTAACAGAAGCGCTAGAGGGTGAACTCACCGCAGAGCAGGTGAAGGACAAGATTGTCTTGATTGGAACCACAGACTCAACCTTTCGGGATCTGCATCGCACCCCCTATAGCACTGAGGAAAAGTTGGAAATGCCAGGGGTTCTGATCCAAGCCCATATGGTCAGTCAGTTACTCAATGCAGCAAAAGATGGGCGACCACTAATCTGGTGGTGGCCTGTTTGGGCCGAGGTGCTGTGGATAGGAACTTGGTCAGGTGTAGGAGGGCTGATTGCCTATGCTTTTCCGGTTAAGTGGAAAGGCGGATTAGTGCTGGGTTTGAGCCTAATTGTGCTTAGCGGTGTCTGCTATGTCGCACTGTGGAGGCTGAGCGGATGGATACCATGGATTCCGGCTCTGGTTGCTCTGTTGCTGGGCAATGGCGTTGTTTGGCTCAACCGTCGTTCACAACTGTTCAAGCTTTAAATCGAAACGAGAGTACTTTGGGACAGGCTCGCCCTGCCTTCTTATCAAAACTACTGGAATCCAAAGTGAGTAATTGCCCCAAGATATTCGTAGTAAGTGACTTGTCCATCACCATCCCGATCAATCTCTTTCAGTGCTTTTTTCAATTGGCTTTCAGTGTAAGGAAGAGATAATTCGTTGGCAATCTTGATCGCCTCCTCAAAAGAGAGTAACCCATTATTCTCCAGATCGAATTCTCGAAACTTCTTCAAAATTGCATAGTGCGGCTCAGTTGCTGACAGAAATTCCTCAAACTCAATATACCCATCCTGGTCAGCATCTAAATATCTGAACTGCCGCATCAATTTGTCTTTTTCCTTGGCAATTAAATAATTTAAATACTCTTCCAGCTCAATCTTACCATCATGATTATTGTCAATTTTATTAAAGGCTTCAGCCACCTTTTCTAGCTTTTCAGTTGGTAGTAGAGATTTAATTTCTTCTGATATGTTGAGTCCGAACTCTTGGGAATCCATGGGTGTCACTTCTGCCGTTGTTGGTTTCTTGATTCGATTAGCAGTTTATCATACTCCTTTCAGCGTCCTTTGTTGATCCCCAAGCCGCATCATTTCAGGTGGTTTGCCCAACGGTTCGGGCATGCCTGATCCACCAGATTATGCCACTGTTCCCTTGCTTGTCGTTCCAACATGGTGGGATGATAAGAGACAGCGGCTCAACGGCAAATCTAAAGCTAGGCTCTCAAGCGACTAGTTCGGATGACCAGTTGTTGCGCTTCGGCACTCACACATTACATCGGATTTATACAAAACAACGACTATGGCTGTCGCTACTCAATCTTTAGATGAACTTTGCATCAATTCGATTCGATTCTTAGCAGTTGATGCTGTACAGAAGTCAAAATCTGGCCATCCCGGACTACCAATGGGAGCAGCTCCCATGGCATTTGTGCTGTGGGATCGGTTCATGCGATTCAACCCCAAAAATCCCAAATGGTTCAATCGCGATCGCTTCGTCCTCTCTGCGGGTCACGGTTGCATGTTGCAGTATGCCCTACTGTACTTGACAGGCTACGACAGCGTTTCCCTTGATGACATCAAGCAGTTTCGCCAGTGGGACTCTAAGACCCCTGGTCACCCTGAGAACTTTGAAACGCCCGGCGTTGAGGTGACGACTGGCCCTCTAGGACAGGGAATTGCCAATGCAGTCGGTTTGGCCATGGCAGAAGCTCACATGGCTGCAAAATTCAACAAGCCCGATGCAACACTGGTCGATCACTATACCTATGTAATTTTGGGTGATGGCTGCAACATGGAAGGGGTTTCTGGGGAAGCCTGTTCCCTGGCGGGTCACCTGGGATTAGGTAAGTTAATTGCGCTCTACGACGATAACCACATTTCCATTGATGGTTCCACTGACATTGCCTTCACAGAGGATGTGAGTAAGCGGTTTGAAGCTTACGGCTGGCATACGATTCACGTTGAGGACGGCAATACTGACCTGGACGCGATTCACAAGGCGATAGAAGAAGCCAAGTCCGTCACCGACAAGCCCACGATGATTAAGGTGACCACTACGATTGGTTATGGTTCTCCCAACAAACAGAACACCGCTGGGGTACATGGTTCTCCCCTGGGTGATGACGAAATCAAGCTCACCCGTGAGTCCCTGGGTTGGCAGTGCGGTGATTTTGAAACGCCTGAAGACGCATTGAGCCACTTCCGCAAAGCCGTTGAACGGGGTGCAAGCTATGAAGCCGAATGGAACCAAATCTGGTCTGAATACAAGACTAAGTATCCTGAAGATGCTGCAATCCTGGAGCGCATGCTGAATCGCCAACTCCCGGATGGATGGGACAAAGTCCTCCCCACCTACACGCCTGAAGATAAGGCGCTGGCAAGCCGGAAGCATTCCCAGGCTTGTTTGAATGCGATCGCTCCGGCTGTTCCTGAATTAATTGGCGGGTCTGCTGACCTGACCCACTCCAATCTGACGGAACTGAAGGTGAGCGATAGCTTCCAGAAAGGAGCCTACGAGAATCGAAACCTGCGGTTTGGAGTACGGGAGCATGGCATGGGAGCGATTTGTAACGGAATTGCCCTGCACGGTTCGGGATTAATCCCCTATGGTGCAACCTTCCTGGTCTTCACCGATTACATGCGGGCTGCGATTCGCCTCAGTGCGCTGTCTGAATGTGGCGTAATCTGGGTCATGACCCACGATTCCATTGCTCTGGGAGAAGATGGCCCAACTCACCAACCAGTGGAAACTATCCCTTCTCTACGGGCCATTCCTCAGTTGACCGTTATTCGCCCCGCCGATGGCAACGAAACCTCTGGAGCCTACAAGGTGGCGATGGAAAATGCGGTTCAGAATCGTCCTACTTTGCTCTGCTTCTCTCGCCAGGGTTTGCCAAACTTAGCCGCTAGCTCCATCGAAGGCGTTGCAAAGGGAGCCTATGCGGTCGTTGATTGTGAGGGGACACCGGATCTGATTCTGATTGGTACGGGTTCTGAGGTGGGTATCTGTGTTCAGGCAGCGGAACAACTGACGGGTGAGGGTAAAAAGGTGCGGGTGGTTTCCATGCCAAGTTGGGAATTATTCGAGGCTCAGGATGAAGCTTACAAAGAATCGGTTCTACCTAAAGCAGTGAAGAAGCGGGTTTCCGTTGAAGCGACGGTTGCTATGGGCTGGTGTCGCTACGTCACCGACGAAGGGACAAGCATCAGCGTTGAAACCTTTGGTGCATCTGCCCCAGGTGGCACTTGTATGGAGAAGTACGGCTTCACCGTTGAGAATGTCGTGGCGAAGGCGAAGGAAGTTTTAGGTTAATGGCATTAACTTTTAGCAGCTAATCGCAAACTCCGTTGAATTAGTTTTGGGGACACAACACTGTTGTGTCCCGTTTTATTGCAATTGCTGCCGAATTACTCCAGAAACCAACTCGATTACCATCACCAAAGCCACAATCACAATCAAGATTGCTCCTGCGGTTTCAAACTCGTAGCGATTAAAGGCGGTCTGCAAGGTGGAACCAATCCCCCCAGCACCAACGACGCCAACAATAGCAGATTCTCGCAGATTAATGTCAAAGCGATAAGTCACCAACCCCACCAAGCGAGGCAAAATCTGAGGCAGAATCCCATAATCCATCACCTGAAACCCATTAGCACCCGTTACCCGAACCGCTTCAACTTGAGCCGGATCAATTTCCTCAATATCCTCTGCAAGGAGCTTAGCCAGAAATCCAATCGTTGTGAAACTGAGGGTCAGAACCCCTGCCAATGGCCCAAAACCAACCATAACGACAAAAAGAATAGCAATGATAACGTCCTGGAAAGTACGGGACAGGGTAATGATGACACGACAAAGTAAATAGAGGGGTAAGGGTGCAAAGTTACGGGCCGCTCCAAATCCAATTGGAATTGAAATGACTGAACCGATCACTGTTGCAACAACGGTCATGGTGAGGCTTTCTAAAAGTCCAGATTGAATATCCGACCATCGAGAAGTGAAATCAGGGTGAAGAAAGCTGCTGAAGATGCGGCTGCCTCGTGTCACCCCCTGGGCAATTCGTTCAGGATCGATTTCTATGGAGCGAATCGCCAGGAACAGGTAGAGGGCAAGGCCCAAGAAAATAAACCTACGGTGAATTGGATTAGCAATGAGAGGAGGTGGTGACCAGGTTTGATGGCGTTTTACGTTTGCTGATTGTGTTGAATGTGCCGTTTGCATGGATCATCTTTGTATAGGGTTTAAGTAAACGTTATAGTCAAATACTAATTTATGACTCCTCAAGATCTGCGTCGATTTGCCCCTGCAACGGATCGCAATTGCCAACCCATTCTAGAAGTGTTAGAGAAATTTCTGCCACCGAGCGGAACGGTTCTTGAAGTTGCGAGTGGTACGGGGCAACATTCTGTTTTCTTTGCCCCTCAACTCCAGCCGAGACATTGGTTATCCTCTGATCCTGATCCACAAAATCGCGCCAGCATCATAGCTTGGACAACCCATGAACCCTGCAATACACTTCATGGGCCGGTTGACTTGGATGCTCGGTTGTCTGATTGGCCATTGAGCACAGTTAAATCTCTAGACTTGAAAGCTCATCCAATTACAGCGATTGTCAATATAAATATGATTCACATCTCCCCATGGGCAGCTTGTTTGGGGCTAATCTCAGGGGCGAAACGGGTGCTGTCTACTGGAGGAATTCTCTATCTCTATGGCCCGTTTAAACGAGGCGGGGAGCACACGGCTCCGAGCAACCAAGCCTTTGATCAATCGCTTCAACTCCAGAATCCAGAATGGGGCGTTCGAGATCTGGATGAAGTGACAGCAGTTGCCCAAGCTGCGGGGTTCGGCCTAGTTAACGTGGTTCAGATGCCCGCGAATAACCTATCCGTCATTTTTCAACGAATCTAAAGTAACCACTTGATGGAATAAGTTGACAGAATCTAGAACTCAGGCTCGAACTACCGCCATAGACGAATTAGTCGTAAATCTACCCGTAGGAAGTGAGATGGGTAGTTACAACGCAGATATAACAGTAGATATTGGGATCTGGAACCGCAAAACCAAACTTGGTAAAGTCTTCACCGCAAATGTGATTGCTATGTCTCCTTACTCAGGTTCTGCCTGATTTTCAGAACTCTCCTGTGTTTCTGCCCCTTCCACTTCCTCCGCTTGGGCTGCAATAGACTGAGAACATGTCCAATCCATCGAAACCAAGGATGGCCATCCCATTCTTAGCGCTTCATGACAAACAGTATGAATTGTCATCTGACAATCTAGCAGATGAAGTCCTGACTTCTCCGCCTGCTTCATGCCGATCTTAGAAATCGAATCATTTCTGAACTCAAGGGTTCGGCCACACTGAACACAAACCAAATGATGATGATGATGGGGATAGGGTTGATTAATTTCGTAATGCTTATGGCCCTCTGCCAGCTCCAGCTCCCGCAGAATTCCCATGCGGGCCATGAGCTTCAACGTTCTGTAAATGGTTGAGAGGCTAATCATCTCACCTCTCGTCTTTAGTAAGTTGTATAAATCTTCCGCACTAAGATGGTTTCCCTTGGGTAGGTTCTGAAAGACCTGGAGGATTGTTTCTCGCTGAGGGGTCAAGCGCCAACCTCGATTGTTGAGTTCGGACTTGAAGGAGCCAGAGGTATACAGAGCCATAGCTTTTCTCAATAAGGCTGTAATAGTGATAATCATACATGATTTCTTAATGAGAGTCAAAAAAAGTCGCTTATTGAGAATCGAACCTTATTTTTCCCTGAATTAATTTACAGCGTCTCTGAAGCTGCCTCTTAAATCTGCACCTCACGCAATTGAAAATCGCTGTATTGTTGACTTGGAAAATTCCTAGCTCAGGAGCAACGTCCTATGTTGAATGTAATGATACGGGCATTTTGGTCGGGGTTGATGAGTGCAGCCTCAATGCCAATGGGTGCGATCACGTCTAGATTCTGGCAGCCTTCTGACCAAATTATTGGCGCTTTGACGGCTTTTGGAGCAGGTGCATTGCTCTCGGCCACAGTATTGGATTTAGTTGCTGATGCAGTGGAAGAAGGTCATATTCTAGAGCTGGTTTGTGGCTCAATTTTAGGGAGTCTATTTTTCACGACGGTTAACCACATCGTTAACCAGTTTGGGGGCTTTTTGCGGAAGTCGGCTACGGCCACGGCCCACGTTGAACGCCAACAGGCACAGCAATTTAAGGAATTTTTGCGTCAGGTGAGTCGTATAGACATTTTCCAATCCCTACCCCCACAGGACTTGCAGCGCTTGACTCAAGCCGCTCTGATCAACTGTTACAGCAAGGGCGAAACTATCTATGAGCCTGGCAGTGCTTGTGAAAATCTCTACATCCTGCATGAGGGTGGAGTGCAACTTCTAGATCCGCTGAAGGATATGCAACCCTTCACTATTCTGAAGCCAGGAGATAGCTTTAGTCGGATGGCTTTTTTTGCAGGCACGCCCCACGGAACCTGTGCGGTGGCAGCGACCGACTGTGAAGTTGCCATTCTGCCCAAGGAGGTCTTTGAGGATTTCCTGGAAACTTCCCCTGAATTCAACGCGGCAACCCAGAGATTTGTCCAGGGTAAAGAAATTGCCCAGTATCTTCAGGAACGGCATCATCTGAGTTTGGATGAAGTCAAAACCTGGGTCAATCAGGCCGTTTCGTCGATTCAGTCCTATGCCCGAATTCCAGACGCCGTTGTGGTGAATAACAAAGCAGAAGAGTTCATAAATGTGGCACGGCAACTTCAGCGCTTGCCCCTATTTCGCTATCTACCGAATGAGGACATCAGAGCTGTGGCAAATCGGCTTTCCTTGCATCGCTACAAGGATGGTGACACTTTGTTCTACCAAAATGAATCGGCTAATTCCCTCTGTATTCTGCATACAGGAGAGATTGCTTTGACTGACCCACAAGGTTTGAGTCGCAAGGCTTCTCTGCTGCATGCCAAAGACGTATTTGGTGGGTTGTCTTTCTTAACGGGTATATCCCACAGTTCAACGGCAGTTGCGAAAGGGAGTGCAGAAGTCTGGGAACTACGCAGAACGGATTGGGAAAAACTAATCAAGCAGTCTCCTGAACTGCGAGAGGCGGTTGAAATGGTAATCCGTCAGGCATCTGTTAAGGGATATCTGGAGAAAAAACAGAATTTCTCCACAGAACAATCAGCTCTCTGGTTACAGAAAGCCTTTAGAAATCTGGAGTCAGGTCAGCAGTTGCCCGCCGCCAGCGAGATGCTATCTTCTCTGGCAGAGCACGGTAGTGCACCGATTGCGATTTGGTTAGGCTTATTGATTGATGGCATTCCTGAATCCCTGACGATTGGGGCTGCAGAAGTTGCCTATGGGGGTGTCAGTGCAACGCTGCTGGCGGGTCTTTTCATCTCAAATTACCCAGAGGCATTATCCAGTTCAGATGGGATGCGACAGCAGGGGTTTACCTTTCCCCGAATTCTGCTGTTGTGGAGTTCAGTGATGCTGGTTCAGGGTGTTGTAGCAGGTTTGGGGAGTTTGATTCTGGCTGATGCGCCTGTTAAACTCACGTCATTTATTGAGGCAATTGGAGCTGGCGCGATTTTAACAGTTTTGGCTGAAACTATGTTACCTGAAGCCTATGAACGACGGGGTTTTATGGTTGGTCTCTCGATGTTACTAGGATTTTTAGTGATTGTTCTAATTAAAGCATTTGGCCCATGACGCTGTACACCAATTTTGAATCGCGAGAGGTGCAGGTTCGAGAGGTGGCGGCACAGTACGTTGCCACCTCCGATACCTTGGTAGCAATAGAAGCACAAAAAACAAAGAGAGGGACTATTACCCTCTCTAAAAAGCTTGTTAGCATTGATTAAGAACGAGAGCTAAGACTCAACCGTTGCCTCCACAGGCTCTGCTTCGGCTACTGCTTCAGTCTCTTCAGGTACTTCTTCAACGGCTTCAGCTTCTCCAGTTGCTTCCTCGGTTTCTGACTCATCAGTCGCTTCAGGCTCTGCTGCTTCTGAATCCTCGGTGTCAGGAGCCGCTTCCTCAGCCACAGGTTCGTCGTCCTCAGTTGCAGAAGGAATTTCATACTCCTCTGAAGCGACTTCATCCTCGGATTGGAGCTGAATGCCCTGTTGCTCTGCCAACATTTTCTCGCGGAACTTGGCGGCCATCTCATCAGCCTTGTCGTAAACAAGCTGAGGATCTTTGACCATCGCTCCTGGCTCCGGCTCAAGCTGCTTGGTCGAGAGGGAAATTCGACCGCGATCAGCATCTAGGTCGATAATCATTACCTTCACCTCATCATTCACATTGAAGACGCTGTGGGGAGTATCAATGTGATCATGGGAGATCTCAGAGATGTGCAGTAGACCGCTGACCCCACCAATATCGATAAACGCACCGTAGGGCTTGATGCCACGAACTGTACCGATCACAACCTCTCCAACCTCCAGGCGGTTCATCTTGCGCTCAACCAACGCCCGACGATGGCTCAGAACCAGTCGATTTCTCTCCTCATCGACCTCAAGAAACTTAAGGGGAAGCTCCTCAGCAACCAGGTCTTCCTTTGGTTTGCGAGTGCTGATGTGAGAACCTGGAATGAAGCCCCGTAGCCCTTCAATCCGTACCAGCGCTCCACCTCGATTCGTTGCAAAAACCTGAGACCGAACGGTCGCATCCTCGGCTTGAAGCTGACGAACCCGCTCCCAGGCACGCATATATTCAATGCGTCGAATGGAAAGGGTAAGTTGTCCATCCTCATTCTCATCCGTCAGAATGAAGAATTCGCGAGTCTCATTGGACTGTAACACCTCGTCAGGACTCTCTACACGGTTGATAGACATCTCCTGCAGAGGAATGTAAGCAGCAGTTTTAGCACCAATGTCTATCAAAGCCCCTCTCGGTTCGATACTGAACACCGTTCCAGGGACTACATCTCCCGGACTAAAGTGATAATCGTATTGGTCAAGTAAGGCGGCGAAATCTTCATGAGTAAAGCCTACTTCTGTAGGTTTGGTTGTCTGATCAAGCATGCGGGTTATTTCCTAGGGATACCTCTCCTTAAGCTGTGTATTTGTGCAATCAACAGGTTGGCCTACAGGTACAGCCACACTTAGCAGTACTCTAAAATCCAGAATCCATAAACAGAACAGCCCGTGAAGACTGGATCATCAGTTTCTGCATCTAGCCAGCCATCCCCCTTCCGGTGAAAGGAGAGCTGAAAGCGACTTCCAGAAACAGATAGACGCGAGGCCAAAGCCTGCAAAAACTAGCGTTAGCACGGAAAAATCGAGGTATTGATACCCTCATTTTTACCCCGTCAACTACTAGCTCACTATCTATAACTATAGAGTTAACCTAACTAATCTAGCTCAAAGTACCAACATTATGCCACACCTTTCCTCAATCTGTGTTAGTTCATCGAGGAAGTTTGGGAATTTAAGACTGAATTAGAATTAGGGTCAGTCTCTAGTTGAATAGATGGAGAAGATAACAACGGGGCGTCGCTGGCTTTGAGACCGTTGCCCTCTGAACCTTGTTCAGCTTGATAACTTTGAAGCTGTGCCAATGTATCGACAAAGTCTCGAATTCCGGTAAACTGTCGGTAAACGGAGGCAAAGCGGATATAGGCCACCTCATTCAAAGACTTCAGCCGTTCCAGGACTAATTCACCAATTTCCTTTGTCTGAATATCGCGATGCGTTCGCTGGTGCAAGTCAGCCTCAATCTCGCTAACGATTCCTTCAAGCTGATTGGAAGTGACCCCCGTTTTTTCACAGGCCCGTACCAATCCCCGCAACAGCTTAGAGCGGTCAAAAGATTCTCGCTTACCATCTCGCTTAATTACAGCGATGGGAACAAACTCAATCCGCTCATAGGTTGTGAACCGATGCTGACAGCTCAAGCACTCTCGCCGACGACGAATACTTCGACCAGACTCTGCGGCGCGGGATTCTAGAACCCTGCTGTTCGTATGTTGGCAAACCGGACACTGCATAAATTTAAAGACTTCTGTATCAAGAGGAGTTGTCCCAATATAGGAACTATGATAACCAAACTTTACTTCAACATATCCTAAGCTTAAACTTTAAAAAAAATAAACCTTCCAGCCTGTCCGATTTTTTGCCCAGTGTTTCTGAATTAGAGTTTCTAAATCAAAAAAAGCGCTAAGGCGGACAGGACTGGGATCTATTTACCGATCCGAGGCGGCTCTCTAAAGGCGATCGCAAAGAATAGAACACCAATGCCAAGTGCCAAGATTAGAATATAGGCTACGCTTTCCATAATACGATTCCTAAACGCTCCATTTTTCTATCAGTTTACCAGTCGAGGATGCACAAAAGTTTACGCGACAGCTTTTCGTGCCGGAAAATTTCACAATTGTTACAAAAATCAAAAGAGCAAAGCTTAACTAATTAAGCTTTGCTCTCCGAAACAATCAGAGCATCGCGGTGCTCTCACAAATCAGCTAGACAAGGACTAACCGACATCTAGTGACGGGGTATCCTTATCACCAAACTTCTGGTAGAAGCCCCACTCCAATTGCTCCTCAGTCATTTCAGGGTCAATTCCAGCAAACACATCTCGGAAGATAGTTCGAGAACCATGCCAGATGTGACCAAAGAAGAACAACAGTGCAAAGCAGGCATGGCCAAATGTGAACCAACCGCGAGTACTGGTACGGAATACACCGTCAGAGCCTAGAGTCTCGCGATCAAACTCGAACGGTTCACCCTTCTGGGCAGCACGAGCATAGCGCTTAACGGTTGGTGGATCAGCGAAGGTCTGACCATTCAGCTCTCCACCGTAGAAGGAGACAGTTACTCCCGCCTGCTCAAAGCTGTATCGTGACTCAGCCCGTCGGAATGGAATGTCAGCCCGAATCACGCCCTCAGAATCAGTTAGAACGACTGGGAAGGTCTCGAAGAAGTTTGGTAGACGACGGACAGATAGCTCACGACCATCTGCATCCTTGAAGACAGGATGTCCCAACCAACCCTCGGCGATGCCATCACCCTGAACCATAGGGCCAACCCGGAATAAACCACCCTTTGCAGGGCTATTACCCACATAGTCGTAGAAAGCAAGCTTCTCAGGAATCTCAGCCCAAGCTTCCTCGTAGCTCTCGCCTGCAGCAACACTGGACTGTACCCGCCGCTGAATCTCTTGCTGGAAGTATCCCTGATCCCATTGATAACGGGTCGGGCCAAACAGCTCGATAGGAGTTGCGGCAGAACCATACCACATGGTTCCAGCCACAACAAAAGCAGCAAAGAAAACCGCAGCAATACTGCTGGACAACACCGTCTCAATATTACCCATTCTCAGAGCCTTGTAGAGACGCTGAGGTGGACGCACAGAGAGGTGGAAGAGACCCGCAATAATACCAACGATTCCAGCCGCAATATGGTGAGCGACAATTCCGCCAGCATTAAATGGATTAAAGCCCTCGGGCCCCCACGACGGCGCTACTGGCTGAATACTGCCCGTCAGCCCATAGGGGTCAGAAACCCACATTCCTGGGCCAAATAGCCCCGTTAAATGGAAGGCTCCGAAGCCGAAACAGAGAAGACCAGATAGAAACAAGTGAATTCCAAACATCTTGGGTAAGTCCAAGGCAGGCTCACCTGTTCGAGGATCTGTAAACAGTTCCAGATCCCAGAAAACCCAATGCCATACCGCTGCTAGGAACAGCAGACCAGACAGAATAATGTGAGTTGCAGCGACGCCTTCAAATGACCAGATACCAGGATTACCGGTAGCCTGTCCAGTGACGCTCCAGCCAGCCCATGATTCAGTCACACCCAGACGGGCCATAAAGGGCATAACGAACATACCCTGACGCCACATTGGATTTAAAACTGGATCAGACGGATCATAAACAGCGAGCTCATATAAAGCCATTGAACCCGCCCAACCTGCTACGAGAGCAGTGTGCATAAGGTGTACAGAAATCAGTCTGCCCGGATCATTAATGACGACTGTGTGTACACGGTACCAAGGTAGTCCCATTGACTACTCTCCTCCTGACGAATAAGGTCTACTTTTGTTAAATTTTGCTATTCGACAACCCTGATCGGGCCTAACCCAGAATCAGAGAAGAAGTCTCAGACACAAAGTTAAGAACCCTAACGGGATTTTCGCGTACATGAAACTTATTTAAAGAAGTGTATCGATAGTTAGAGCCAATTGCAAGCGCATCGTTGACAGTTACATCCTCAAAGTGCTCTCCTTGAAAGAGGTATGGTCGATATTACATTGGGCGGACGCGCCACACAGCCGTTCTAATACTTGGTCTGCAGTCATCAATCGAGTCAGAACAACCTGGCCAATATTCATTCCCGTGGTTGGTGTTGACGGCAGCACAACTGGCTTTACTTCAATCATGAGAACTGCATCCTCAGCTCGATAGAGCCACAGGGTTTCATTGGGATCACTCAAACAAAAATTTAGTCGCTGAATGTCGGGAGAACGTCGTCGCAATACTTCGTCCCACAGGCCACCAACGCCCCATACTCTTCCCACCGTCCATCCATCTGCCAGAAAAAAATACTTCACAAGCGCTAAATCATCTGTTTTACCTGGAACCTGCTCTCTATTTTAAAAGATGATGACTGCCCACCCAGTATTTCTAAAGGATCAACCGGGATTGACCAACTAAAACGGGACAACAGGCAAATTATCGCTTGTTGTCCCATTAAAACTATTCAGTATTGAGAACTGAACTGAGTGCAAATTCATCGGCTGATGGCGCACTGTGCCTGGTCGCCGCTGTCAGTTCTGCTCAAATTAAAGAGGAGCGTAGCCAAAGTTCACATTGAACTGACGACACCAGATCACAACAGACTCAAATTCATCTAGATTGATATCACCTGGTAGCTCGTAACGCTGCGCACCGCTGAAGCTCTTGATTTTCTCAATGGTTCTGTAATCTCCTTCTTCCAACTTGTTAGAAACCTTGCCGCTGCGAGACAAAACCACGAATACATCTGGCCCATCTGCTGTAGAAAACGTACTGTCAAATTCAAGAAAAAGCTTGCCACCCTCTTCGATGATAAGAGCGGTTCCGGAAGTAGCCATCGCCTGCTCTAAGGATTCGAAATTCCCAGAGTCCAGGACGGTATGGGATTGGGCAATTGTTGTAACAGGACGGGCCTCAACCGTTGTAGGAATTAGTAACACACTACCTGTAGTTGAGAGGATGGCGGCGGAGATCAGACCTATTACCTTAACAGAAGCTTTAATTGAATTGAAGATCATAGAAGTTGCTCCAAAACGACGAATGACATGTGTGATTCATTACTTCTACAGAATAGAAATCGAACCTGGGAGTCATCTGATGTCAAAACGAGACCAGGGACAAAAATTGCTGAGTCGAGTGTGGGCAAAAATTCAGCTTGTTCTCAGGTTACGATCCTTGACGATCAAACATAGAATTATATATGATAAGAAGTACGCATGGGGCATTACTGGTTTCGACAGGGTGACAAACGCTGTCTTGTGATACAGGCCGAGAGTGAGTTGTCTCTCGTACAATCTCCAGCTCACATAACAATAAGTGCAAACAACATTGTCGCTTTCGCTCGTCCTCGCGTAGCTGTTGCTGCCTAGGAAAAAAACCTCAGTTAGGTTTGAGCATCCGTAGATTGACTCCGTTAAGGTCTATGGATTTAACCCCAACGGATATGTTAGCTAAGTCCCTCTGGTGGCTTAGGTAGCGAAAACTTACCAGAGTCCCTCGCTGTCTAGGGTCACAGACAGTCCCCGCCCTGAGGGCCAGACTGGGCTAAGCCTGTGAGTGATCAAGGAGTTATTACTCATTCTGGACATGGGTTCGATTCCCATATGCTCCACTTTTACATTTATGATTGGTTCTTGGCTAACGAGTTTGTCGGTCAGATTTACAGGCTGGCATTTCAATGGCTGAGTGCGTTATCCTTTTGCGTAGCTGCGAGTTGTTGCCAGCTTCCTGCTTTAACCGCAGCTCAATCTTGTGCAGGCGTAGGTGGTCATCTGGAAACTTGGACAGCACTGTATATGGCCTGAGTCTTCATGAGCCACGACGCAGTCAACCAAGCAATCTACTAATGCGAGTAAGGGAAGAATTTCAATTATGCAATCTGTTGACTTTACGACCCTGATGGCAATTTGTTCTGAGCTTCGGTCGCTGTGGTTGCCTGCACGCTTGGAACAGGTGTATCAGCGCGATCGCTTCACTATTTCTCTGCACCTCCGGACGCTGAAGCAGAAAGGCTGGTTGGATATTTCCTGGCATCCCCAGGCGGCTCGGCTGTGCATCGGAGATCCTCCTCCCCGACGACCAGATACCTTTACCTTTAGCGATCAATTACGTCATCAATTGAATGGATTGGCATTGGTGGCGATTGAAACGGTTTCCCCATGGGAGCGGGTTCTAGATTTGCAATTTGCTAAACGTCCAGGAGAAGTAGCCCTGTGGCATCTGTACGTGGAAGTGATGAACAAGTACAGTAACGTTGTGCTGACGGGGGATGACAATTTGATTGTTACGGTTGCCCATCAGGTCAGTCAAAAACAATCCAGCGTTCGACCGCTGCAAACGGGACAGCCCTACGAATTCCCGCCGAGTCTGACCGATCCAATTCCCTGCCGGGAAGAACCTGAAGCCATCTGGCAAGAACGAGTCAGTCTGATTCCGGGTTCCCTGAGAAAGCAACTGATTAAAAGTTATCGAGGACTCAGTTCATCCCTGGCCATTGCCATGATTCGATCAGCAGGACTGGATCCAGAGCAATCGAATCAAGACCTCACTGAAAATAACTGGGCCAGTTTGTTTCGAGCTTGGCAAACCTGGCTTGATGCTTTGGAGCACTCCGAGTTCCAACCAAACTGGACAGAGACTGGATATACCGTTATCGATTGGCAATCTTCAGATCAGGCCCCCCCAGACCGAACCTGTTTTAACAAGATTAATGGTTCTGCACTCAACTTCATCTATCCGGAAGTGCAACCGAAAACGGTTCAACAGTTACTCAACATCTATTACAACAGCCACCTGAACCAGCAAGACTACACTCAACTGCGCCACCAGATTCTCCAGAAATTAGACAGTCTGCTGAAAAAGCTGCGAATCAAGAAAGAGGACTTTACAAAACGACTCGCCCAATCAGACGATGCGGAGACCTATCGCAATCGAGCTGATTTATTGATGGCGAATTTGCACGAATGGCAACCGGGCATGACTGCAATTGATTTAGCTGACTTTGAAACGGGAGAAACGGTAACCCTAACGCTAAATCCTGAAAAGAACGCGGTTCAAAATGCCCAGGCTTACTACAAGCGTCATCAAAAACTCAAACGGTCTCGAAATGCCATCGAACCATTGTTGCAGGATGTTCAATCGGAATTAAGTTACCTGGAATCGATTGAAGATGCAATTTTGCAACTGGAGTCTTGCCAAAGTCTTGAGGATTTGCAGATTTTGGAAGAGATTCAGGAGGAATTGGTTCGGCAGGGGTATCTCAATCTTCCCAACCACCAAAGCAAATCGGATACTAAGCCCAGATTTTACATCTACAGAACGCCGAGTGGCTTTGACCTGTGGGTCGGTCGTAACAATCGTCAGAACGATCAACTAACCTTTGATGTCGCCGGGACTTACGACCTCTGGTTTCACACTCAGGAAATCCCCGGCAGTCATGTCCTGTTGCGGTTGGATGCGGGGGTGATCCCCGATGACAAGGATCTGCAATTCGCCGCCAATGTTGCAGCGTTCTACAGCAAAGCCCGACAGAGTGATCAAGCTCCCGTAATCTACACCAAGCCCAAGCATATTTACAAGCCCAAGGGCGCAAAGCCAGGCATGGTGATTTACAAGCACGAAACGGTAATCTGGGGTTATCCTCAAAAAGTAGATGCGTCAACTCTAGTTCTGGCGAATTGCAAGGACGAGCCGACAGCACACCAGTCCCGACCGCCGGGAAAGCAAGAACAAAAGCACAAACAAAACCAAAAATCGAACCATAAAAGAACCCAGCGTTCTGCGGTAAAGGTTTAAAGACTAAACTTAGACTTAGACAATTAGATAAAAATGACTTACAACATCATCTACGACGGTAACTGCAACCTCTGTACAACTCTAGTTCAGGGACTAGAAACCTTTGACCAGGGCCAAAACTTTCAATACTTGCCGATGCAGGATAAAGCAATGCTAGAGGAGTTAGGAATTACTCCTGGAGATTGTGAACTGGGAATGATTTTGATCAATGCCGATGACCCCACCCAGCGTTGGCAAGGGAGTGATGCAGCGGAAGAAATTGGTCGGATTTTACCCGGTGGGCAGGTCTTAGTTGATGCCTATCGAGCTGTCCCAGGCATGAAGTGGGCAGGCGATCGCATCTATGAGCAGGTTCGAGATCATCGCTATTCATTATTTGGTCAACGTCCAGAAACCTATCGATCTGCCTATCCAGGTTGTGCAAAACAATCCAGTTCCTCCTAAGCCCTTTAGAGTACCTTCGGTCACTGGATCTGGTCAAATTTAGGTAATTTTTCTAAAAGATCTTGCAGATATAGAGCCCATCGGAGTATTTTATAAAGACACCTATTTTTTAATCTTATTGGGAGCTGATAGTCATCGTGAGCCAAGCCAACACCACAACACAGCAGGAGCTACAGGCAGAAGTTACTCGCCTGAACGAAGAGTTGAAAATGCGGGATCAGCTCGTTCAGCAATTGTCCCAAGAGCTGTTCCGATTGGTTAAAGGGAACAGTGCTGTGACGGCTCAGCAAGAGATCGAAACCTCCGAACGTCATCAAACCCAGGTTAAAGCACTGAGAGAGCAGTTGCAGGAAGTCGAGCAACAGGTTAAGTTCTACCAGGAGCAGATTGCAGAGCGTGATATCGAGGTCTATCAGTTGAACCAGTCGGTTGACGAGTTAACCGAGCGTTCTCGAATGCTAGAACAAGTCGTTCAGGAGTTGCCCGGTGTCTATCGTCAGAAGTTTTCAGAGCGTCTGAATGAAGTGATGGCTAAAGTCGATCAACTGCAACAGGAAAACCGCCAGCTCCATGCTGAGTTACAGAGTGTTAGCTATCGTCTGGCTCAGAAGAGTCGTCGGCCCAATACCCTTGACTTGCCCAGCTTCCAATCCAATGGCTCTGTCGAATTTCCAGCCCTGAAGAACGCCTAAGCCTGTCCTCAGCAAACTATCATGCCGTCAGGTTATGGTTGAGGGAGATTAGTTTACGTATCACCTCATGTCATCTGAACTTCTCTCTCTGGAAACACTTCAAGCCCTGGCAGTGCAATATGGTTACTGGGCTGTCTTTTTGGGTATCGCCCTGGAGAATGCAGGTGTTCCCTTGCCGGGAGAAACCATTACGTTGGTTGGTGGATTTCTGGCGGGGAGTGGAGAGCTGAACTATTGGTATGTTCTGGGTTTTGCAACCCTGGGCGCAATCCTGGGAGATAACTGCGGTTACTGGATTGGTCGCTGGCAGGGTTGGCCCCTAGTATTAAGGGTTGGGAACCTGTTTCGTTTGAAAGAAGAGCAACTTTTGCAGGTTCGAGCCCGATTTAGTCAGAATGCAGCCAAGGCAGTTTTGTTTGGACGTTTTGTTGCATTGCTGAGAATTTTTGCTGGGCCACTGGCGGGAATTGCTCAAATGCCATATTGGAAGTTCTTTCTTTGTAATGCCATCGGAGCCATTAGCTGGGCTTCTGTAATGGTAAGTTTGAGCTATTTTGTGGGACATCTGATTCCTCTGGAGCAGTTAGTGACCTTGGTGGGTCAGTTTGCCCTGGTAATCTTAGGAGTAGTAATCACTATTTTTGTTGTCGCTCCCTGGATGAAATCTCAACGAGCCAGCTAGCCCATTGATAGTAACTAATTGCCAATTATCAATTGTTAATTATTGACTTAATACTCCGCCAATCTTCCCCCCATTGACAGAATTTTCTAGCTTGATAGGAGTCGAGAATAAATACTCCTAGACTGATAATAATTCCTAGAAGTTCCCAGAAATAAGTGATTTTCAATTCAAAAAATTTATTGTCCGAGAATGATTAAATTCTTCTCAGGGCTATGCGCAATGTATCTAGGTAGCCGAGGCACCTCTTGACCGGATGGGTAGTGCCACATAGCAATATACAATCGCGTAGGGTATAGATTTAGCCGATGTAGGAAGACTCCACAATAGTATCAGCGAAATTTACACTGGGATATTTTAATTTCATCCTGATGGTTACGTAAATCGGATGAAGAGCAGAATATAAATCGGGAGAAACTCAAAGCAAAGAGAACGAACTGATACCTTCTGGGTAAGATTTAGTAGATAAAAGCTCAGCCATTTATCTATACTGGCATCTGATTTTTTGAGTGTGTAACTTGTTCCACAATGCTTGCACGGGGTTCGT
The DNA here is from genome assembly GCA_050331715.1 of Microcoleaceae cyanobacterium. Taxonomy (GTDB): domain Bacteria; phylum Cyanobacteriota; class Cyanobacteriia; order Cyanobacteriales; family Microcoleaceae; genus JBHJGO01. The sequence continues at coordinate 16,428 of JBHJGO010000131.1, read as the reverse complement.
GTTTGTCTACTGAGTTGATTTGCTAAGAAGGAGCGCATTGGTCGTTTTCCCAAGACAAGCAATTAGTTTTAACGGATTTAATAACAGGCTGTATCTACCAACTAGCAACTTACAGACTGTTAATTCTTTGAGGTGACTATGGCGACTATTAATGCAACACCCGCAGATGACGTTATTCAACCTGGAGCTCCGTTTACCACAGTGCCTGCCGGCGGAACCATCATATTTGATGGAACCCTCTATAGTGATGGCGATGTGATTCCATCCATCGCTCTAGCAGGAAATGACCAGATCTTCGGACAGGCTGGTATGGATGAGCTGGATGGTGGTGCGGGTAACGACACTTTGTTGGGTGGGCCAGATGTTGATGCGCTGCTGGATGGTGGAGAAGGGTTTGACTTTGTTTCCTACGAAGATGAGTTATTTGGCGTTTTTGCCGATCTAGGCGATGGCTTTAGCGGCCCTGATGGTTTCTTCATAATTGACAATGTTGAAGGTCTAATCGGTTCAAATTTCAGTGATAACCTGAGAGGAGATGCCGAAGATAACGCTTTAGTTGGCCGCAATGGTAACGATGAACTGCGAGGTCGTGCTGGAAACGACACTCTTCAAGGAGGAGATGGCAGTGATACTGGATTTGGGGCAAATGGCAATGACCTTGTCCAAGGGGGCGCAGGCAATGATAGCTTGTTAGGAGGCAACGGTGATGACACCCTCCAAGGGGGTGATGATAATGATACGTTGCTGGGAGGTGCTGGAAACGATCTGCTCCAGGCCGGTGAAGGAGCTGATAGCCTGATTGGTGGCGGAGGTGAAGATACTCTAGAAGGGGGCAATGGCAATGACATCTATAGAATTGATGCCCTAGGTCTAGCAGGTGGTACTCGCATTGAAGATACTGCCGGTGGGGCTGACCGCTTAGAACTTGATCCTTCTCTAACTGTCTTTGCACTTAATCCCAACATGACAAATGTGGGGTTAGCACGGGATGGCCAGAACCTGATTCTAGACATCAACCGCAATGGAGAGGCTGATCCAGATACCGATCTGACCATCATCAACTTCTACGCAAATGTAACTGACAATACAGCAGGCACAGGCTTCATCGAAGATCTAAATGGTCTGCCAGGCGTAACTGTCCTAAACAATGATATTTCCAATATTGGTGGCCTACCCGGAACTCTCGTCGGGACTAATAACAACGACAATCTGGTAGGCACAACCGGCGATGAAGTGATTCGGGGTCTACAGGGCAACGATACAATCACTGGCAATGGTGGTGCAGATGACCTTCAGGGTGGTGCTGGTAATGATACTTACACAATCAACAGTTTACCCACGGTAGGTGGAACTCGCGTTGATGATGCTGGTGGAGTTGATAGCATCGACTTCACTCCGCCTCTAAATGTGACTGTTAATCCCCCAAGCCCCGGCACTACCGGTGTGGCTCGAATTGGGGCAGACCTGATCATCGATATAAACCGTGATGGTCAGATCGATCCTGACGACGACTTGACACTGGCTAACTTCTTCGAAGATGCAACAAGCACCAACTTTGGCCCAGGCTTCATTGACACCATTGAGGGCTTATCTGGTTTCCCATTGCTGGCGGCAGTGGAAATTCCATCAGTCACGATCAACTCTCCAACCCCGAACAATGTCGTTTCTGGTCAGCCGGTTCCAGGAATTGCTGCTTTCAGTGAGATTCCAGTCAGTGAAAGTACATCCATCTTTGTCCTCTCGAATGAGCCGGACTCTCAGGAAATTCCAGCGATTGGCCTACAGGTTCTTGGACTCTCCGGTAATGACACCCTAGAGGGAACCTCTAGCAATGATGATGTTGTTGGAAACCGAGGAGCCGACAGCATTGATGCCGGGGGCGGCGATGATACGATTCGAGGCGGTCAAGGTTCTGACGTCCTGGAGGGCAACGATGGCAATGATCTGATGAATGGCAACCAGGATAACGATACTCTAAACGGTGGTGATGATGATGATCTGCTCCGGGGAGGTCGGGGTGACGATGTGCTAATCGGTGGCCAGAATCAAGATACTCTGGTGGGTGACAGAGGTCAGGATATTCTCACAGGAGGTGTAGACCGAGATACCTTTGTGCTGATTGGGGGTGATGTTGCGGCAGACAGCCTGGAAGAAGCAGACGTGATTACTGACTTCGAGGCTGGCATTGACCAGATCATGCTGACCAATGGCCTGAGCTTCAGCGATGTTACAATCGTCCGGATTGACTTGACCCTTGACGGTGCAGTGACTCCTGTGGCTTCTTCTGCTATTCAAGCACCGGATGGTTCCTATTTGGGGATTGTTGCAGGTGCCTTTGATATATCAGGCGACGATGTTATTCCTGAAGATACTAGCGTAACCGCTCTAGGGTAAATTCCGAGTATCTGTCTAGAAAACCAGCTCAGAGATCAGCAAGGGGGATGGCTCAGCCATTCCCTTTGTAGAATTAGCCATCAAAAATCAGTTATCAAAAATCAGCTATCCCGATGTACGGTGTCGGGTGAAAAGGCAGGAATACAAATTGCGACGTATTCCGCACCATCTGGCCCAGGAGTACTGTAGCGTACCCACTCTCCAGGTTTTGCCACCACAGCCTGTCCAGCCTTTACATCAAATTCTCCCACTTCAAATTCGACCCGCAGAAATCCGGAAATCACAACCGTAATCTCTTCAAACTCCGGACGTTGTCCTGGTTCCATCCAGCCTGAAGGTGACGCCATCCGAGCAACACTGACGACAGAATCACCTGAATTAACCCGACCGATATATTCTTCAATGCGCTTGGGTTTATTCCCGTCCGGTTCGATAATTGACGGAGCTGATATTAATTGGGGCATACCTTACTTTTCTTTTTGGAGGATCGAGATAACTTTAAATATTCTCTCACAGGTTCGTTTAGTTCAATAAACCGCCTACTCCACCTGTAAAGTAACTAAATCGATAAAAACGGACAATAGAGTCTATGAAATTTCTCTAGAACCTCCGAATATGAATCAGACAAGTACAAAAATACCCGCTGTGCTCAACTAAAAATTTTAAAGGACATGCTATAACTCTGCTAATTCTCCAGAGTGAGTATGAGTCGCCGTAGATCATTAACCTGGAGGAAGCCTATCGAGTTTGCCACCATAGTTGGCATTCATACCCATCAAATTAGTTTTTCTCCTCCAGATACCTAATAGGCAATTAGACAAAATCCGATTTTATGTAAAGCTCACATCAAGCTTATGTAAAGCTTTAATGACAAAAGTTTCAGATCCTTCTCAGTTTCTACTCAGGGTTCCGCTGGTTAATAGGGACGGGTGCATAAGCTTCATCAATTTGCAGTCGTAAATCTATCAAAATGAGTGTAAAGTAATGACCACACAACAAGTTACAATCAGCATCGAGAACCTTGCTCCTGAGAACGGAACCTTTATCACTCCAGTTTGGTTCGGATTCCATGATGGTACGTTTGACACCTATGATCGGGGTCGTCCTGTTTCCCCTGGTCTAGAGAGCGTGGCAGAGGATGGAGATACAAGTCTCATCTCTACGGAGTTTGATCTAGCTGGCTTTGGAACAGTTCAGGGAACAATTCCTGGCGGAGCTGGAATCCCTGGCGTAATTGATCCAGGTGAAACGACTACCTTCACTGTAGAGCTTGACCTGGACGATCCCCAGAGCGCTTTCTTCAACTATGCGTCCATGATCGTTCCTAGTAATGATTTCTTCATTGCCAACGGCAACGAGCGGGCATTTCAAATTGTTGATGAGGAAGGGAATTTCCTCGGTACAGACTTCGTTGTTCTCGGTGAAAACATCCTAGATGCTGGAACAGAAGTTAACGATGAGATCCCTGCGAATACCGCATTTTTCGGTCAACAGACTCCTGACACTGGTGTTGATGAAAACGGTGTTGTGGAGATCGCGGAAGGTTTTATCCCCGGTGGAAATATCCTGAGTTCCGACGACTTCTTCAATGCTGACTTTACTGCAGAGGGCTACGAGGTGGCTCGGATTCGAGTCTTTATCGAGGATGAGGTTGCGGAACCTACGGTTTTATCCTCTGTTTTGACTGGTGATCAGGAAGTTGCAGGAGGTGCTGACGACTCCGTACTGGGTTTCTCTTCTTTCAGCCTGAACGAAGCAGGTGATGCGCTAGAGTATGAACTTACCTTCTCTGGATTGGACTTTGGTGCATTACTTGGAACTGATCCGTTAACGCCTGACACTGGCGATGATGTAACTCGGATTCATATCCATGATGGCGATCGCGGTGAGAATGGCCCAGTTGCTTTTGGTTTATTCGACCTGGTTGCACCGGAAGCAGATGGTCAAGACGCCGATGATCTAACTGTTGTGGACAATGGAGACGGTTCCGTAACGTTGTCTGGTATCTGGGAAGAAACTGATCCAGCTCTAATTGCCCTGAGCGAATTCGTAGACGAAATTCAGGATGCTGAGTTCGGTGAAGACATTGGCCTTTACTGGAATGTTCACACCAATGAGTTCCCTGGTGGTGCAATTCGTGGTCAGCTACAGGGCGGAGACCTGAGCGGCGAAGATGAGATTGTCGGCGGCGAGGAGAGCGATTCCATCGGTGGCGGTGCAGGTGATGACCTGGTTGCAGGTGGCCTGGGTGATGATCTAATCTCCGGTAGCATCGGCGATGACATTCTACGGGGTGATGCGAATGTTCGTTCCTCCGACGAAGCAGGGGGTAACGATACACTACTCGGCGGTGCTGGCAACGACCGTATCGGTGGCAAAGCAGGTGACGATGAACTATTTGGTCAAGCGGGTAATGATCGCCTGTTCGGGGATCAGGGCGATGACTTGCTGAATGGCGGCCTGGGCAATGATCAACTCTTCGGTGGTGAAGGCGGAGATCAGTTTGTTCTGGCAGCGGGTAATGACCGAGATTCCATCCGTGACTTTGAAGTCGGTATCGATACCATTGTGTTGGATGGCTTGACCGTTGATCAGCTTGAGCTTGAACAGCAAGCCAATGGCGTTCGGGTTACATTGATCGAAACAGATGAGGTTCTGGCTGTGGTCAGAGACTTAGAGGTTGACGATCTTTCCGATAGCTTCATCTAGTAGCATCGAAGCCCACATACAGCCTTTCCAGGTCTGGTGAGGTACAGATTTAGGAGGCTGGGGCGCACCGTGCCCTGGCCTCCTGTACTTTGTCAGTGTTGGAAATACTGTAAAACCCACCCCTCTTTTAAGGGCGGATCAATGCAGCAATGCCTGATCGATCTGGTGATAAAGTGCATCCAGGGTAGAGGTATTGCCCAAAACAACATCAGCCCGTTGACATTTCTCTGCTAGAGACATTTGACTTTGGATTCGAGCCTGTGCTTCTTCAATACTCAAACGGTTACCTTCCCGCTGAAGTAACCTTTGGAGTTGTTGGTCTTGGGAACAGTAAACCGCCCAGATTTCCGTCACTAAATCTGTCATCTCCACTTCAAATAGAAGCGGAATTGCTAGAACTGCGGTGGGGGTCTGAGTTACTGCTGATTTCTCAGCTCTGAATCTAACGGTTTTGGGATTGGTAGTCTTAAGATTAGCAATCTTGGAATTAACAGTCTTGGAATTAACAGTCTTAAAGCTGACAATATTCTCCTGAAATCGACAACGCACAAAAGGATGAATTTGTTGCTCTAACCACTGCCGTTCATCAGCATTACTAAAAATGATCTGGCCCAGTTTGGTTCGGTTCAAACTGCGATCAGCATTCAAGATTCCTGACCCATAATGTTGCTCAATTGCAGTCAAAACAGGTGAACCAATCTGTACGGCTTCCCGAGCATAGAGATCTGCATCCCAAATTGGTAACTGATAGGTTTCTGCTAAGTAATTTGAAACAGTTGTTTTACCTGTTGCAATCCCGCCCGTTAGACCAATCAACCGTATACTAGCTGGCTTATCGTGGGATGTAGGTGATACAGTCACGAAACTCATTTGATTTCAACTGACGTAGCTTTAACATAGATTAACTTTGCTTCAGTAAAAGTTGGGTTAATCCAGGGAAGAGTCGGTAGGCTTCTGTGGCGAGCAGGGCTGGCCCAACAATCACTTCATCCTTTCGTTGCTTGACCGCATTCCAAATCCCGTTGGCAATGTCCTCTGGTTGACTCACCCAGGTCGATTGCAAAATACCCGACATCTGCTGACGACGTTGCTCCGCTTCTGAATCACTGCCGCCTCGAAACTTGGCCCGCTCTAAAAAATCACTATTGATCACGCCGGGATGAACCGCACAAACCTGAATGCCCTTGCTGGTCAGCTCCAACCGCAGGGTTTCGGTCAATCCTGTAACCGCATACTTGCTGGCACAATAGGCTGTCATTTCAGGCAGGGGCATCTTGCCGCCAAAAGAGCCAACATTAACAATCGTGCCGGATCCGTATTTGAGAAGATGGGGTAGAAATGCCTGAATCGTGTGAACGTAGCCCCAGAAGTTGGTATTCATAATTTGCTGCCAATCTTCCAAGGTGGTTTTTTCCGCTGGGCCAGTTAAACAAATCCCGGCATTATTTACCAAAACATCTATTGTTTCAAAGGTTTCCAGGGCAGAATCTGCTAGAGCTTGAACTTGTTGAAAATCAGTTACATCTGTGGAAATTGCCAGGGCAGAACGGCCTAGCGATCGCACTTCATCGGCAACCGTTTGCAACCGTTCTAGTTGTCTAGCGGCTAACACAACATTGTATCCTTCTTTAGCAAATCGGTGAGCTGTTGCTCGTCCACTGCCTTGGGATGCACCTGTGATTACAACTGTTGGAGGCATAATTGTTCCTTAAAACTCAAACTGTGACTTCGACCTTCGGAGAGGGGTTAGATTTCAATGAATCTAATGCAGATAGTAAAGTCTCAACGCTGGCATTGTAATCCAGGAAAGAGAATAGATGCTTGTACTGCAATACCCCTTTTTGATCGATAATAAACTGACCGGGTAAAGGAGCACCTAATGCTTGACCCAAACCATACAAACGGAAAATTCCACAGCTTGAGTCTGTCAACAGCGGCATCTTCAATCCCAAATCTCTAACAACGGTACGGCTCTGACTTTCGTCGGTGCTCGTAATCATTAAAACCTCTGCTCCCCGATGCACGAAGGCCTCATAGTCTTCATTCAAAGCCTTGATATGGGGATAGCAAAAGGGACAGTATTGCTTCTCTGTAAAGATGCGGGTGAAGGCTAGTACAACGGGTCGATCTCCCCGATAGTTTGACAATTGCAGAGGTTGCCCACTTAGAGTATCTAAAAGCTGGAAATCGGGAACTTTGTAGCCAAGCTTAAGAGGGCTTGTGGCTGGAATGGGCAAGAAATTTTGAAAAAAGCGACGATTCAGTAGCCCCCGGAAATCGTTTGAAGTCAGCATAACCCTTGCTTAACCTACAGCTAGATAATTGATTAGATAGAACACTAACTAAACTATAGCGGGGTTCCCGCTTAAGGTGGAAGGATGGTGACTGGATTCCCCCTCAGATAGATAGGGTGGCACACATGGCACCACAATCGACAGATCCCTAGAGCGTAGCAAAAAATTCTTTGGATTTAACTGGATCGGAAACCATGGTTTTGTCTCCCGGTTGCCAACCTTCAGGGCAAACCTCCTCTGGATTGGCCTGAACGTACTGAATAGCCTGGAGAATTCGAAGGGTCTCATCCAAACTCCGACCAAAGGCAAAGTTGTTGATGGTAACGTGCTGAATGACGCCTTCTCTGTCGATAATGAACAGTCCTCGCAGAGCAATTCCAGCCTCCGGATCAAGCACATTGTAGATTGTACTAATTTCCTTTTTAATGTCAGAAACTAGAGGATAGGTTAAGTCTCCTGCTCCCCCTTGTTTTCGTTCTGTTTGAATCCAGGCTAGATGGGAGAATTCACTATCAACAGATACACCCAAAACCTGAGTATTCAATCGGGTAAATTCTTCAATGCGATCGCTAAAGGCCGTTACTTCAGTGGGGCAGACAAAGGTGAAGTCTAGAGGATAGAAAAATAAGACGACATATTTCCCTCGGTAATCAGAAAGTTTAATTGTCTTAAACTCTTGATTGACAACAGCAGTTGCGGTAAAGTCAGGCGCAATCGTGCCGATGCGAATATCCTCAGTTGTCATGCTTTTGCTTCTCCTTACTGTGCTGCCGAGACACCCAACGGTTGTTCAATGAATCGCTTGCAGATGGTACAGATGTATCATACTCGAATTAACTGAGGTCAAACAACGTCAGGAACTCCAGTTCTCACTGAAACCCCCCGGATTGATCTTCCTCAAACTGAGTTAGCAACTCAAGTTAACACTTCAGCACAGATGGCTCTGGCGGGATTTGAACCTGCGACCTTGGGCTTATGAGTCCCCTGCTCTAACCACTGAGCTACAGAGCCAAGTTTTTTACATTAGATGATTTTAACACAACTTCATCCGCATTCATCAGTTCGCGTGCAATATCTGTGGGAGACCCTGGTATCATTCCCGCAAGGACAGGAATCCAGTAAAATCCAAATTAAAATAGCAATATAACAAAGGTTAATGCCTTCAAGGGAGCTGTGCTAGACATTCGACAAATCCGAGAGAATCCCGCAACGGTTCAAGAGCGTCTGAATCTGCGAGGGGAATACGATCTCCAGCCGATCCTGGAACTAGATGAAAAACGGCGGCAGTTGGAACAGGATAGAGTTCAACTGGAAACTCGCAGCAACGAAATTGGCAAGTTAGTCGGAGAAAAGATCAAATCCGGCAGCGATCCAAAGGGAGCAGAGGTCAAGCAGCTTCGAGATGAAGGACAGCAGCTCAAAACTCGTTTAGCCGAAATTGATCCCCTGGAAAAGGAGATTGTTGCTCAGATTGAGACATTGCTGCTACCTTTGCCTAACTTGCCCAGCGATTCAACTCCCATTGGCAAAAGTGAAGCCGACAACGTTGAAGTGCGACGCTGGGGCGATGAACAGATTCCCCAGGATTGGCAGTTACTGCCTCACTGGGAGATTGGGGAAAAGTTGGGGATTTTTAGTTTTGAGCGGGCGGTGAAAGTGGCTCAAAGCCGATTTGTCGCCCTCATCGGTGCAGGGGCTGCCCTGGAACGGGCCTTAATTCAATTCATGCTGGATCAGCACATTGCCAATGGCTATGTCGAAGTGATGCCACCCTTGTTAGTTAATAGCGCCACGTTGACCGGAACGGGCCAGCTCCCCAAGTTTGCAGAAGAAAGCTTCAAGTGTAGCGAAGATGACCTGTGGTTGATTCCCACCTCTGAGGTTCCCACCATTAATCTGTATCGAGATGACATTTTAGATGCGGATCAACTGCCGATTTACCACTGTGCCTACACCCCCTGTTTTCGCCGGGAGGCGGGCAGCTATGGCAAGGATACTCGCGGTTTAATTCGACTGCATCAATTCAACAAGGTGGAATTAATCAAGCTAGTGCGGCCTCAAGAGTCTGGAGCAGAACATGAAAAACTCACCCAGGATGCCGAACGCATCCTGCAGCTCTTAAAACTACCTTATCGGGTGCTAGAACTTTGCACGGGAGATTTGGGCTTCTCTGCGGCCAAGTGCTATGACCTGGAAGTTTGGCTGCCCTCTGCGGGAACCTATCGAGAGATTTCAAGTTGCTCAAATGTCCATGATTTCCAGGCTCGACGGGCCAATATTCGATTTAAAGACTCTAAGGGAGATAAGAAAAAGAAGAAAACTGAATTTGTTCATGCTTTGAATGGTTCAGGGGTTGCCATCGGTCGGGCAATGGCTGCTATCCTAGAAAACTATCAGCAGTCTGACGGGAGGGTTCAAGTCCCTGAGGTGTTACAGCCCTATCTCAATCGGGAGTTCCTCTAGCGGAGCGGGCCTTGGATAAATTCTGTCAGTGACTTCTGTCCCCCAATGGGATGATCGCCCTCGTGAATCCCCTGATAACTCAGCTTAGAATAGTATTAGCATTCTCCCTAGCACTTTTACGGATGTCTTCCACGAAGTCACTGCGCCAACCTGTTGTCCTGCCAAAGGCAGTAGGGATACACCTGCCTGGATTTAGTCGGCTGGGCATTCGACAAAAAATCGGGATTGGCTATGCGCTGGTGGCTGGAATTGCAATTTTGGGAGCAACGGCTGGATTTGTCATTGAGGGCTACTACCAGCGGCAACGCCAAACTGAACTGGCCTCCCAGGTGCGGAAGGTTCAGCTCTTGAATCAAATCACGCAGACCGTTACCGATTTACAGGCTGACCAAACTCAATTGCCAACGGTGCTCGGCGAAAAACCCCAGCGAGAAGGGACAATTTCATCCATTCGGGCCGATTTGGGATTTGAACTGAATGGACAACTGGCTGATTTTCAGAGTTTATCCAGGAGGCAGAACTCACGCCAGAGGAAGAGAAAACCCTGGAAGTTCTGGTCGAGCAGTATAACCAGGCCAGAGAAAACTACACCACTCAAATTGAGCCACTATTACAGGCGGCAGAAACCAGTAACACCAATCCCAGGGCCCAGCAAGTGGCTCAACAGAATTTGATTCGCTTTACCAGCACTCCAGAAGCACAATCCCTGTATAACTTGGCCCAGGAATCCCTGGACATGGCAGTCGAATACGGTAACAGTGCCGAGGAAACCCTACAGCAAAATCTCAGAGCAGAAACCTCTGGCCACAAAGTTCTGTTTTTTAGTCTATTAACTTCAGCTTTTCTAGCCCTGGTATTTGCGACCTATACCAGTTGGGCGATCGCCTCCCCAATTGAGACCATGACCCAGGTAGCCAAGCGCGTGGGAGACGAATCTGACTTTGCGATTCAAATTCCACCTTTGGCCCACGATGAGATTGGAGACTTAATTGACGCCCTGAATCACCTGATGCAACAGGTGGGGGAGTACACCGACGAGCTGCAAGAAGCCAAGGTCAATGCTGAAGTGGCCAACCGTTCTAAGAGCGTATTTCTGGCCAATATGAGCCATGAACTGCGAACCCCACTCAATGCCATTATTGGCTACAGCGAAATTCTCCACGACGAATCAGAAGATTTGGGGTATGACGATTTCATCCCAGACTTGGAACGAATTCAAACCGCTGGCAAGCATCTGCGGGATATGATCAGCGACATTCTAGACATTTCCAAAATTGAAGCCGGTCATGTAACGCTCTATCTGGAAAACTTTTCCGTGCGCGATCAGTTGATTCAGGATGTGATCACGACCACGCAACCCCTGGCCCAGAAAAATGGCAACCAACTCAAAGTTGAAACACGTGGGGCATTGGGCGAGATGTATGCTGACTTGCCAAAGGTGAGGCAAATTTTGCTAAATCTCCTCAGTAATGCTTGTAAGTTCACTCACGATGGGACGATTACTCTAGCGGTGGATCGGGTGAAGCGTCGTCCTCGCACAGGCAATACAAAGGGTGTTGTCACAGAACAAAAGGCCATAGGCAGCGCTCAATTTCTAGTATTTCGGGTCAAGGATACCGGGATCGGAATGACGGATGAACAGCAACAACACATTTTCAAAGCCTTTACCCAGGCTGATGCTTCTACAACAAAACAATTTGGGGGTACGGGGCTAGGATTAGCAATTAGTCAGCGGCTTTGTGAGATTCTTGGGGGTGGGATTAGTGTGAATAGTCAACAGGGGAAAGGATCAACTTTTACGGTTTGGTTGCCGGTGCAGGTGAAGTTGTAGGTTTATCAATTTTTAATCGCGTGAGGTGTAGATTTGAGAGTTGGCGACGCAGTACACCGTCAACTTCAGTATTTAGAAGCCTTAGAAACGTTGTGCTACTTATTAGTTATTGGCTGTAAAGTTTTCTTCGGCAATCCTCACTTTGGAAGGGCGGTCAATTGTACTGAGCTGTGGTTTAGGTTAAGCTACAGTTTAAAGGTAATCACAGGATTATGATTGTTATGTAACCTATCCAGTTCGTGTAATTGGGTAGTTCTATCAAGTAAAAACTAAGGATAAATTTCTACAGAAAACCGAGAGAAAGAGAAGGAAATAGTTACGATGCAACCGAATGATCCCAATAAGTTTACCGAAAAAGCATGGGAAGTCCTAACCCAAACCATTGAGGTAACTCGCCAAGCTCAACAACAGCAGCTCGAAACTGAACACCTGATGAAGGCTCTGCTGGAGCAAGAAGACGGGTTAGCGACGAGTTTATTTAATAAAGCTGGGGTTTCAATCCCCCGCTTGCGCGATCGCACCGAAGAGTTTATTAGCCGTCAGCCAAAGGTCACGGGCAGCAGCAGCAGTATTTACCTGGGCCAGAGCCTTGATCAACTGCTGGATCGAGCTGAGGTCTATCAGCAAGAATACGATGATGAGGTCATTTCCATTGAGCACCTGATCCTGGGCTACCTCAAAGATGAGCGCTTTGGCCAGGCGTTGTTTCAGGAGTTCAAACTGAATGAGAAGAAGCTGAAGCAGGTGATTAGCAAAATTCGCGGCAATCAGAAGGTGACTGACCGCAACCCTGAAGGCAAGTATGAAGCGCTGGAAAAATACGGTCGGGATTTGACAGACGCCGCCCGCCGAGGCAAGCTTGACCCCGTAATTGGTCGAGATGATGAAATTCGCCGTACCGTTCAAATTCTGAGTCGCCGAACCAAGAATAATCCGGTTCTGATTGGAGAACCTGGGGTGGGAAAAACGGCGATCGCCGAGGGTCTGGCTCAGCGGATTATGGCAGGAGATGTGCCCCAATCTTTGAAAGAGCGTAAATTAATTGCGCTGGATATGGGCGCTTTGATTGCAGGGGCGAAGTTTCGCGGGGAATTTGAAGAGCGGCTTAAGGCGGTGCTGAAGGAAGTTACCGAATCGGATGGCAAAATCATTCTCTTCATTGACGAGATCCATACGGTTGTGGGAGCGGGAGCCACGCAGGGATCGATGGATGCCGGAAATTTACTTAAGCCGATGCTAGCCCGTGGGGAACTCCGCTGTATCGGAGCCACAACCCTAGATGAATACCGCAAATATATTGAAAAAGATGCCGCCCTGGAACGGCGATTCCAACAGGTCTATATTGATCAACCGACTGTAGCAGATACAATTTCTATCCTACGGGGTCTGAAGGAACGCTATGAGGTGCATCACGGGGTAAAAATTTCCGATAGCGCCCTGGTTGCTGCCGCCACCCTCTCCACCCGCTACATCAGCGATCGCTTCCTGCCGGATAAAGCCATTGACCTGGTAGATGAAGCTGCTGCTAAGTTAAAAATGGAAATCACCTCTAAGCCGGAGGAGCTGGACGAAATCGACCGCAAAATCTTGCAACTGGAAATGGAGCGATTGTCTTTGCAGAAAGAGAGTGATCCGGCTTCCCTGGAACGATTGGAGCGTCTAGACCAGGATTTAGGCAAGCTAAAGCAAGGTCAGGAATCTCTCAATACCCAGTGGGAAGCGGAAAAAGGGGTGATCACTGATATTCAATCTTTGAAGGAAGAGATTGATCGAGTCAATATTGAGATTCAGCAGGCAGAACGGGACTACGACCTCAACCGAGCGGCTGAGTTGAAATATGGCAAGCTGACAGAACTCCAGAAGCAGCTCACCCAGAAGGAAGCGCAACTAGAAGCGTCTCAAACCAGCGGTCAAACCCTGCTGCGGGAAGAAGTCACTGAGGCGGACATCGCCGAGATCATCTCTAAGTGGACAGGCATTCCGATCAGCAAACTGGTGGAATCGGAGAAGGAAAAACTACTGAACCTGGAACAGGAACTCCATCGACGGGTGATTGGTCAGGATGAAGCCGTAACTGCGGTGGCTGATGCGATTCAGCGTTCCCGTGCCGGGTTGTCAGATCCAAAGCGGCCTGTTGCCAGCTTCATCTTTCTAGGCCCCACAGGGGTTGGTAAAACAGAATTGGCCAAAGCCCTGGCCGCCTACCTATTCGATACTGAAGAAGCGATTGTGCGGATTGACATGTCCGAATACATGGAAAAACATGCGGTTTCGCGCTTGATTGGTGCACCTCCCGGTTACGTGGGCTACGACGAAGGAGGTCAGCTCACCGAAGCGATTCGTCGCCGTCCCTACGCGGTCATCCTGTTCGATGAAATTGAGAAGGCCCATCCGGATGTATTCAATGTAATGCTGCAAATCCTGGATGATGGTCGGGTCACCGATTCCCAGGGCCATACGGTCGACTTCAAGAACACCATTATCATCATGACCAGTAATGTTGGTTCCCAGTACATTCTAGATGTGGCGGGAGATGATTCTAAGTACGAAGAGATGCGAAATCGTGTAATTGAGGCGATGCAGAGTAGCTTCCGGCCTGAGTTCCTGAATCGGATCGACGAGATGATTATCTTCCGTCCGTTGCAGCAGCAGCAATTGCGAGAAATTGTGTCGCTCCAGACTCGGCATTTGTCGGCTCGTCTAGCAGATCGCAAGATGTCGCTGGAGTTGTCGGATGGGGCAATTGATTTTCTGGCAGAAGTTGGCTTCGATCCGGTTTATGGCGCACGACCGCTGAAACGAGCTATTCAGCGGGAATTGGAAACTCAGATTGCCAAGGGGATTCTGCGGGGTGAGTTTAATGATGGCGATACAATTTCCGTTGATATCCAGAATGAACGCTTATCGTTCAAGAAGATGCTGTCTGAGCCAATGGGCTAATCGGTTGTGGTCTGACAAATAAGCTCCAAGGGTGGGCAGTGTTATCGCCCACCTTTACGAAATGATCAGACTCTACTTGTCGCTGTTGGCCAATGCTTGTAGTTGCTTTAGCTTGTTTAAAAATCAGCAACAATATGGTGACTCAGTTTGTCCCCTTCCAAGTCATGTGATCTCATAGACTTTCTTTAACCTCTGCATAGCTTTCTCTTAACTTTGGGTTTGTATCTTGGTGTGAGATTCGACATAAGAATTTTTACCCATTCAGCGCTCTCACTAACATTTAAGCCCATGACAGAGAAGGAGAATCCAGCAGAAAACCAGGAACAACAGAACCAGTCAACTCAGCCCTTGCGGATGCCCGTTGGACTCTCCAAGCTAAATCGTTGGAGCAAGGGAAAAGGTTCAGCCCGCGATCGCATTGCTCTGGGGGTTACCGTTCCAGAATGGAATCCTTCGTTTCAAATTGCACCAGATGCGACAGTATTTGCGATTGGATCTTGCTTTGCTCGCAATGTTGAGAAAGAGTTGCTGCATTTAGGGGTTCAAGCGACCAGCGTTGATCCAAGCAGTGATGTTTTGGAACTGAAGACGAATTTGCAGGTGGGTTTGCTCAACAAATACAACCCGCTATCAATTCACCAAGAATTAGAGTGGGCAGCAGGGGTGTCCACGTTTCCAGAAAATGGATTGCTCCAACTGGGGGATGATGGCGAGAAATTTGTTGATCCCTACCTGCGGGATCAGGCCCGTCAGGGAACGATGGAACTGTTGCAGACTCGGCGGGAACTGTTGAAGGAATACTTTTCCCGTGCATTCCAGGCAGATTTAGTCATCCTAACGCTGGGATTAACTGAAACTTGGTTTGATCGGCTGACACAACGAGCATTAGTGGAAATGCCCTCACCTCGATTAATGAAGCAGTATCCGGATCGGTTTAGTTTCAAGATTCTGTCCTGTGCAGAATGTTTAGCCGTGTTGCAGTCCACCTGTACGTTATTGAAAAAATATGGTAAGCCGGATTTAAAAATTCTGGTGACGGTTTCTCCGGTCGCTCTGGAACGAACCTTTAGTGGTCAGGATGTGATTGTGGCAAATATGATGTCGAAGTCCACGTTGCGGTCTGCGGCAGGAACCCTGGTTACAAGTGTTGAAGGGGTAGATTATTTTCCCAGTTATGAGGCTGCGATGGTTTCTGATCCAGCGTTGGTCTGGCAGCCGGATCGCCGCAACGTGACAGACTTTATTGTGGCGCAGATTATGGGTGAGTTTACCCGTCGTTATGGTCTGAAGCCTCCATTGCAGATCGATGACCTGAGAATGGAGTATCAAAAAATTACCCAAACTCGGTTGAACTTAGCACAACGCCGAGTTCCCCAACTGGAGCAAGCATTGAATCAAATGCAGCAGGCAACTGTTCCGACTTCCGCCCCCAACCTAGAAAGTGTTCAGTAGCTGTCCCCATTAGAGATTAGAGACATGGGATACGCGTTGAAATAAGACACTCGCTAACATCATAGAATTCTGCCTGGATTCCCGTCTGCACAGGAATAACGTTGAGACTTGACTGGCTTGCAAGAGTCCCTAACGTTCTCAATCCGTCCTGGGTTCCTGACTGCGTAGGAATGGCATTGGGGCTTGTTCGTTTGCAAGTCTATTGGGGTATCAACTTAAGGCGAAAAAAGCCCATCTACGAATCCAGGTATAAATAAACACATAGCTTAAAAGTAAAAAAAGCTCTGCGGAAGATCCCAGAGCAATGTATCGTAACCCTTGCAAATCAAATCAGGGAACGATGAA
>JBHJGO010000130.1:0-8540 GCA_050331715.1 Microcoleaceae cyanobacterium | reverse complement strand
CTGTTCCCGCTGTCTCCCCAATTCACCCGCCCACCAAAGTTAAGCCATCTGCTGCTCAACCGTCAATTCAGGATAGACATCGGGCAACACCTCCATCTACCCCGACGGCTGGCGAGTTACCCCCCGCAAATCCACCGTTCCTATCGGGACAGTCTGGCTCCAGCACACCCGATGTCATCACGCGATTAATTTTGAACCTGCAACGCCCTGACCCCAGAATTCGCAATCGCGCCATTTGGGAACTGGGTCAAAATGGCGATTCAAGAGCAATCCAACCTTTGGTTGACCTATTATTAACCTCTGATTCCAAGCAACGCAGCTTGATCCTGGCAACCTTGTCGGAAATTGGGACTCGTGCTTTACAACCCATGGGTCGCGCCCTGACCTTTTCCTTGCAAGACGAAAATGCAGAGGTGCGAAAAAATGCCATCCGAGATTTGACCCGCATCTATGACATGACTCTGCAATTGAATCAGCTTTTGCAGCGGGCGATCTACGACCCCGATCCAGAAGTTCAGGAAACTGCTCAGTGGGCGCTGGACAAGTTCAGCCGTATCAACCCTGGCATTACTCGGACTGATCCAAATAATTTTTCAAATCGCTGATAGAACGGATATTGAGTTCTTCAACCTCATCACTACGCATCATCAGGGCGTAGGTATTATTAAATCCAAAAGGTTCCAGCCATTCCAGGTTGTACTGTTGCTGCATCTCCTGCTGAACGTAGTCAAATACCTGATCCTTATCAGAAATAATGGCGTCCCGTTTCGCGTCATCCGGCTTTAGAACGGCTAACAAAGCGGTTCCGGTGTATTCAGGGTACAGGTCAATTTCCCCCTGACTTAAGGCATCAAAGGCAATTTTCGTTCCCGCCAATCCAGCTTTCAAATCGACATCCAGATTGGTATAGTTTTCAATCAGGATTGCCATCATGTCCGACAGAATAAATTGCTCCGTGAAATTTTTAGAGCCAATCAAAATATCGGGGGTTCCAGATCGTTCGACTGCCGTATCCAGGCCCAGTTGATCCAGAAACTCCTTGGCCACCTGCGCTGTGGGTCGTTGTTGCTGATCCACCTGATAGTTCAGGTCTGCCATGACTTGATCGGAGATTTGCCCCGCCATTTTATTCAGAGCAGAGCGAATTTCAGGGTGTGTCTCCAGGGTCTGCCGACGAACCAGGGGCGCGGCGTAGTAGGGGGGGAAATATTTCTGGTCATCCTCTAGAACCGTTAAATTGTAGGCTTCAATCCGGCCATCAGTTGAGAAGCCACTGATCACATCCACTTTTTCTTCTGCCAAAGCCCGATACATTAATCCTGGATCCAGTTCCAGGATGTCTAACTTTTTCAGGTTGTAGTGTTCTCGTAGGCCCGGATAACCATCGGCCCGTTCCATGAACTCCGCCACAAAGCCCGCCCGAAATTCGGGGCCAAAGAATAGTGGATAAACGGCCGAAAGAATGGCCACCAAAAATAGAACAATTGCCCCGATCAGGATCGGTTTAAACCAATTTTGAATATTGGCCTCCACTCTTCCCAGGAGAAAATCCAATGACAGCGCTAGAATTGCGGCGGGAATCGCACCTGCTAGCAACATATCCACATTATTCAGGGCAATGCCTCGAAAGATAAACTCTCCCAGGCCCCCGGAGGCAATCAAGGCGCACAGCGTTGCGACTCCGACGGTTGTCACCGTAGCTGTGCGAATTCCCGCGAAGATGATCGGCACCGCCAGGGGTAATTCAATTTTGAATAGGACTTGGGAATCCGGCATGCCCAGACCTTTGGCGGCCTCCTTCACGGCAGGACTAACGCCATCAATGCCTGCGAAGGTATTGCGAACAATCGGTAACAGGGCATAGAGAAACAGGGCTACAATGGCTGGAATGGCTCCGATGCCCAATAGCGGGAGTAGAAACCCCAGCAGCGCAATGCTAGGAATAGTTTGGATCGCACCTACTGCTCCCAGGACATTTCCAGAAGCCTTGCGATAGCGCGTAATGACAATTCCAATCGTGACACCGACCAGAGTAGCCAGAGCGAGTGCAATCAGCGTTAACTTCAAGTGTTCAAGGGTTTGTTCGGCGATTTCACTGCGATGATCGACAAAAAATGCCCATAATTGCTGGAGGGATTCACTCATAGTTGAAATAATTAACAAATATTTTTAGCTGTGACAGTTTGACAGATTTGGGCCGATTTCCCATTCCATCAGACCGATAAAGATTGTTTGAGGTTGTAGAAGGCTGTCAGCAGGGCGCTACAGTTGGTTATCACATCACTGTCACCTGTTTGGTCTGTCTGCAAATCTGTGATCTTGATGTATGACTGCTTCAAAGACGATTCTTCCACATCCTCTAGAACATCGAGTAGGCTCGAAGTTGCAGGATAACTCCGTTCCGGTTGGTCAAGATTCTCTGGCATCGGTAACCAGGGAACCAGCTCCTGGAGGGTAATCACTTTAAGCTCGAGCTGAAATCGATTGGCATTAAAAAACTCTCGAATAAATTCACTCTGGGGCCGAAACACAAGCTCCTGCGGGGTTCCGATTTGTTGGGCAATGCCCTGATCCATCACACAAATGCGATCGCACAATTCCACCGCTTCAAATACATCATGAGTCACCAACACCATGGTTTTGTCCAGCAAGCTTTCAAGCTGCTTGAATTCCTTTTGGATCTGCCGTCGGGTGATCTGATCTAGCGCTCCGAAGGGTTCATCCAGCAGAATAACGGGGGGATTTGCAGCCAGGGCTCTGGCGATGCCAACTCGTTGCTGCTGGCCGCCGCTCAGTTCACGGGGATAGCGCTGGGCAAATTTCTCAGCCGGAAGTTTCACCAGGTCGAGCAACTCCGCCGTTCGCTGTTCAATTTTATTGGCTTTCCATCCTAGCAATCGAGGGACGACAGCAATATTCTCAGCTACGGTGTAATGGGGAAATAAGCCTGAATTCTGAATCACATAGCCGATACCCTGGCGGAGCTTTTCCGGTGGACGACTGCGAACGTCTTCTCCGTCCATCAACACGTAACCCGAAGTTGGTTCAATCAGACGGTTCAGCATTTTCAGAGTTGTGGTCTTGCCGCAACCACTGGTACCAATCAAGCCAAAGGTTTCCCCTGAAGCAATTTCAAAAGAAACGCCCTCAACTGCGGTCGAGTCGCCGTATTTCTTGGTCAGCGCAACTGCTTCAATCATTCACTGGAAACCCTTGTTAAATTGCATCCGCACGAATGACCACCGCCATCCCTACCTCTGCACCTTAACAAATTTTTGGTTTCTCCTAAAGCGAAGACAAGAAGCTACACCTGTGTCGTATGTCGGTGGAGGTCTGAAATTCCCGTCTATAGAGGAACAACCGATTATTTTCCTGCTAGAACAGTGGCAGGATCAACGCCAGGTTCGATGAAGGGAATCGTGAAGTGAAACTGACTGCCCCGATTTTTTCCAGCGGAGTCTGCCCAAATTTGCCCTCCCCAACTGGAGACAATTTGTTTGCCAATGGCCAAACCAAGCCCGGTTCCGCCGACGGTGCGTTGCAGTGAACCTTCCTCCTGATAGAACCGATCAAATACCGCTTCTAGCCGATCCGGTTCAATTCCACGACCTGTGTCTTCTACAATCACCTCCAACATTTGGCTGCCGTTGCGCTTAGCCCGAATCGTCACTGTACCGTCAGAATCCGTAAATTTATGAGCGTTATCCAGCAACTTTGAAAGTAACTCAACCAACCATTCCCCATCGGCCCTAACCAGAGGCAGGTCAGGTGGAACCTGAATATTCACCTGGGGAGTGCTGGCCTGGGGATAACGAGCCCGAATTCCACTCAGGGCCAGGTCAACACATTCCTGTAGGGGTAGCACTTCCAAATTCCAATCGACCCGACCACTTTCTAGATTAGATAAGGTGAGGAAGTCCTGTACCAGTTTCCGCATTCGATCTGCATCAGCCATGGCCGTTTCCAGCATCACCTGACGCATTTCCACGGGCATGTCCGGTTCATGGAACAAACTCTCCAGGCAAACCTGTATCGTTGAAAGCGGTGTCCGAAGTTCGTGACCGGTAATGGCAATCAAATTACTCCGTGTCCGATCCAATGCTTCTAGCTGTTGATTTAGATCCTCCAGATTGGCATGGGTTTCGGCTTGAATCAAGGCAGCGGCTAACTGGGAGGCGATCGCATCCACCAGGGCCAATTCGTCTTTTTGCCACACAGGTAGCAACGTTGCTGTAGACGTTTGACATTGATGCAGCTCAACCATCCCAAGCAATCGACCCTGGTAGGAAATTGGCATCATTAACCATCCTTGAATCTGCCACTTCTGAGCCAGCGTATTCAATTTTTTCTGTTGTTCAGCACTGAAGCCCAGTTCATCCGCTGACTGAGCCACGCTCGGACAGTAAGTCGGAGTCTGGGATTGAATTGCAGCTTGAAATAGGGGGTTTTTCTGTAGCGCCCACGATTTTCCCTTAGCTTCAGGAAGTATGGAATTCTCAGAAACAGAAGGTCGCAAAAATTCGTGTCGGATCGTGGTTGAGGTATCGGTTGACCTACAGCGATAGATCAGGCATCGAGATGCCGCCATTGCTTCACCCAGTTCATCGGTGGCAGCTTTCAGAATTTGCTTCGGATTTAGGGATTGACGGATTGCTGCTGTAATCAAGTTCACCAATCGTTCTTTGCGTTCCTTGGCGGCCAGAGAACGATAAACCCGCAGTAGCTTGTGTTGACCTGCCTGAAGGTAGTTGACCAAACGATAGGTAAACGGATCATTGAACTGAACACAATCTTGAGCTTGGGAGTCACCGGGGGAATTCTGTGGCGAAGTGAGCGATTCAGGCTCCAGCGAAAGCTCCGGGGGTTGACGCGTGAGGTCATACTCGCGAATTGCCCGTTCGACCTTGGTTGTCAACTCTGGTCGATAATACAAAATCCGTTTGAGGAGTAATTCTGCCGCACGACAGATTGTAGGTCGGTGGGATGTCCAAATCCCCTCAAAGGGACGGGCCTGATCAATTGCTAATTGCCCAAAGTTCAAGGCGTCCGGAGCAGAATGTTCTTTTTCAGTACAAACCAGGCAAGTGGCATAGCTCTGCCCCAGAACAACCAGATTCCATTCATGGGCCAGCTCATCTTGAGGCGTGAATGCAATGGTTTCATAGTCCTTTGAAGCATTCTTAAATTCCGTTTCTGGAGCTGCCATCACGTAAACGTGGGAACTCCGAGCTGCAATCCGGCAGTAGCGATGGGCCTCCTGACGATAGAACCGCTCCCGTTGAAATGTTGCAATTACCAGGGGGCACTCGTCGCTGGCCAGTACCTGATCTTCCATTGCGTGGGACAGAGCTACAAGAGAAGACTTAAAGTAAATTTGGGGCCGCAGTTGAGGCACCGCTTGCGTTAATTCTGAGAGTACTGAAATTGAAATACTCATCAAATTCAGAAATTTGGACGGATAGCGCCTTATTCCGAAGAATGGAAAAATCAGATATTAATACAATAGCAGGTAATAGCGCTCGGGAATTGGTCATTAGTCATGCAGCAGACGATATGGCAAACTGTTGACCATAATTGAGCATAATTAGGAAACAATCTACAGTCCTCCACTCGTTCACATGGTTTTTAACTGGTTTCGTCGTCAGCCTGATCAGGATAAACAATCCGCCCAACCGTCACCCACTCCAGACCCTGCACCTGCACAGCCTCAAACGAGCGAGTCCGAATCACAATCTGGGTCTGCGTCAGAGGACTATCTCAAGTGGGCCAAGGCTGCTTATCAAAATATTCAACAAAAGCAACAAGACGAACCAGCGGCGCAGACTCAACCTGACCAGACAACTGAACCAAACGCCGTGGAATCAGATGAGGACTCATCAGTTCAAGTCTTCGATTCACCAGAGACGGAGATTACAGACGAAGGAGCAGCAACAGGAGAGGCCGACATTGAATCCGCCAGCGCTCCCACAGCAACTACCGAAGAAGCGGGGATTAGAGCCACTTCGGGACAGCCGGCCAGGGAGCAGCAAGCTGAAGCTGAACCAGTAGAGCCTCTAGAAACACTGCCAGAAGAGCCAGCAGTACCCACTTCAACAGAATCCGAGGCAACTGTTCCTTTTTGGGCCAAGGCTGAAGCCGAACGGCAAGCTAGAATTGAGCGGCTGAAGCAAACGGCCATTGAGGAGCCGGAACCCGAACCCGAACCCATTATCTCAATAGATTCAGACGCACCACCGATTGTGTTTGATGAGCGGTTTCTCTGGTCTGCTGAAGTTTTAGCGAGTCAGGGCCGTCGTCCCGATGAGGTGACTCTGGAGGAAATCACCTGGTTGCAAAAACTGCGCCAGGGTCTAGGCCGAACTCGGCGGGGCTTACTGAATCAACTCAGGTCAATTGTGGGTCAGGGGCCGCTGAATCAGGATGCCGTTGAAGAGATTGAGGCGCTACTACTCCAGGCCGATGTGGGAATTGAAGCCACCGACACAGTAGTTGAGGCGCTCCAGGAGCGGCTGCGTCAGGATGCACTCCCGCCGGAACAGGCGATCGCCTATCTGAAGCAGGTATTACGAGAACTGCTAGAACAGCCTTACCAAAAGGGCTATGCTCCTACCTTCGCTCCGGAGAAGGAACAGTTAAACATTTGGCTGATCACCGGGGTGAATGGTGCAGGGAAAACGACGACCATTGGTAAGATTGCTCATCTGGCCAATAAATCGGGTTATGACTGTCTGATTGGTGCGGCAGATACCTTCCGGGCTGCAGCGGTAGAACAGGTGAAGGTTTGGGGTCAGCGCAGTGGGGTTGACGTAATTGCCAATCCGGGCCAGAATACTGATCCAGCTGCGGTTGTATTCGACGCAATCTCAGCAGCAAAGTCCCGTGGAACAGAGCTGCTACTGCTCGACACCGCAGGTCGCCTCCAGAATAAGAAGAATTTGATGGAGGAGTTGAACAAAATCCGACGGGTAATTACGAAGCAGGCTCCTGATGCAGTGATTGAATCATTGCTGGTTCTGGATGCTACATTAGGGCAAAACGGTTTGCGTCAGGCCGAGGTGTTTGCAGAAGTCGCCCAACTTAGCGGTGTGATATTTACAAAGCTAGATGGGACGGCAAAGGGCGGAGTTTCCCTGGGGGTGGTTCAGCAGCTTGGCCTACCGATTCGATTTATCGGTGTCGGAGAGAGTATCGAAGATTTGAGACCGTTCTCCAGCTATGAATTTATAGAAGCGTTGTTGAGTGGTTAAATCCCTTCTATGATAGTGGGAACTCTATTGTTATTCCGAATTGTTATTCTGACTTCTTCACCCTGACCCACCCCCCTGTACAATATCGGCCAAGTATGACTGCGCTGCCTCTTCCCCATCCTCCAAACCAACCTTCTTCGCCCCTGCCCCAACCTGCGGTAGACATCACACCTGTGATGACCCTGAAGGAGTTAGTTGCCCGACTGCAACGAGAGCAGCAGGGCGTAAATGAACTGCTGAGTTCCTTAGGATTTGCCCTGCGCAGTTTTAACAACCTGAATCAATTTTTAGAACTGACTCCTTTGGTTGCCAGCCGCGTCACCGATGCAGATGGAGGGGCGCTAGTCCTATTTAAGCCCAATGGCCAGGTACGATTCCAGCAACTGCACTGTCAGGACGGCCATCATTGTCAGGATATTCGTCAGGCCATTGATTCGGCCACCCGCCAGATGAAGGTTCAGGCCAACTCAGTGGATCACATTCCGGCCAATTTCCTCCGTTCCTATATTGCCAGTCTCGATTATCAGGTCAGCCATTGCCTGGGGCCAAGTGTGCAGCTTTTTGGCACTGCGATTTTGGTGAATAATGTCGAGCGGGGGCGGCTTTACGTCTTTAGCTACGATCCGAGTTACCGCTGGACACCCACACGCCAGAAATTAATCCGTTTGGTTGCAGATCAGACGGCTGTTGCCATCGCCAATGATGAATTGGCTGTCTCTCTGCGAGAGAAGGAAAGATTGGATCGGGAACTGGAAATTGGTGCAGAGATTCAGTTGCGGCTATTCCCTCGGCAATGTCCCGACATTACAGGTGTAGACATAGCAGCCGATTGCGTGACGGCGAATCGGGTTGGGGGAGACTATTACGACTTCATTCCGGCGAACTTTGACCAGCCGGGAAATCGGAATCCTAAAACCCAGAATTCTCGTAAAACTGCCCAGGAACAGCCCTGGAGCATCGTGATTGGGGATGTAATGGGTAAAGGAGTTCCTGCTGGACTGATCATGACCATGACCCGTGGCATGTTACGGGCTGAAGTGCTTAATCGCCATTCCCCAGCCAGGATTTTGCAGCATTTGAATCGCGTCATGTACGCCGATTTAGAAAATTCCAGCCGATTCGTCACACTGTTCTACTCCGAATATAACCCAGTGACTCGGATTCTCTCCTACAGTAATGCAGCCCATAATCCTCCTCAATTCTGGCAGGCATCAACACAGACCGATCAACACCAGGATACAAAGGAAGGAATGCTGGTGGGCTTGGACGTAGATACTCGCTAATACGAGGCTC
>JBHJGO010000129.1:0-26234 GCA_050331715.1 Microcoleaceae cyanobacterium | reverse complement strand
GGGTTGGCAAACTTCAGGGGATTTGATTTATCTGCACGGCTATGGAGAAAGGCCGATTGAGAAAGTTGTTGAAGCAGATCTTGAGGGAGAGGAAGTTGAAGAGATGCCCCAAGCAGAAGAACTCCCCCAAATTCTGACATTGAATGCCTCAGAATACCTGGCTGTGATTCACAACGTCGTTGCAGGAAAACCGCCACGGGTTGACTTTGACCTGGAACGCAGGGTACAAGCGGTTTGTCGCAATGGCATTCGTCAGAGATGGATCAAGTCAGCCCACGATTGTGCCGAAGGGGGATTGGCGATTGCTCTGGCAGAATGTTGTATCAGTGGTCAAAAGGGCGCAACGGTAAATTTCAACGTGATCACTCAGGTACAACCCCGCTGGGATCGAATTCTGTTCGGAGAGGGAGGAGCCAGAATCGTGGTTTCCGTCTCTCCTGATCACCAAGAGGCTTGGGAAGCATTCCTCCAGGAAAACCTGCCTGAGCAGGCGTGGTATCACCTGGGTCAGGTTGAGGAACCCCAGATGGGATTGAAGCTGGTTGCGGGTGGAAATGACGTTCTGATTGAAGCCAACCTCATAGAAATCAGTGATTGCCATGCCAATGCCATTGAACGGCGTTTACAAGTGGGGTAGGGAAAGGGGGATATCTTCGCTCAACTGTATAACTCGTTACCATTAACATTTGCCCCCAAGACCCTGAGAGCAGACTCAAAGCCTTTTCAGGTTTATTTCAGAAATCCGTCAGTTGAGCCTCAGCTTCCATCTCTAACTTAAAAGGTGTGTTAAGTAAACGTAACAAAGTTTGCAAAGCTTGACACTCCGTAACGTTAAGTTTCGGCTTTTCCATCTCCAGGGACAGTTGATTAACTGCAAGCTTTCCGACCTCCAGAAAATTTTTCTGTCACTCAACGATTTACTTTGGAGCATTCATCATGGTTGCAGTTTTCACGGCTACACAGGATCAGTCTGTCAAGACATCATCTGAAACCTCAGAAATTTCTTCTAACCTGTCTCATTGCCTAAATCTGCTGCAAAAAATGTCCGCCAATTGGCATCGACGAGCTCAAGTGGGTCGAGTCCGGCAGAAAGTCGAAGAACAATCCGGTTCAGACTTGGCCTTTGATCCTCAGCGGGATGATTTTCGAGTTGATTTGCTGCCGTTCAAGGATCATCCTCTATTTCTAGCAGCTCCGATAGAATTCCAGAAACGCGCTCTTTCCTGCGGTTGGCTGGCCTACAACGAAAAAACAGTCGATATTGAATCAAAGGTGATTGCCCCCGCGTGCAGTCATATCATCTATCGAGAAGTTCCGGGTGCTGACGATGGCACTAGCCAATTGATCGCTAGCGATACGTTGGTTGACGAAGCTTATCATATCCAACTGGTTGTTGCGGCCTGTCGCATTACCCGCGAACAAAGTGGATTGGAATTTCTCAGATTACCGGCTTTCAATTTAGCCACCCAAATGGAGCTGGAGAAATCCCTCTACCCTGAATCCTGTAAATAAATCCTGGTTCAGATGGCAACTTCCATTGTTTCCGAAGTCTTCATCAGTGATTATCTGGATTTGTTGGCCCGTGACCAGACCATCCAACCCTTGAATCGTTTGACGGTTTACACCCACCGCATGGATGAAAAGGCCCACCATAGTATTTTCAAAACACTAGCAACGTGCATCTACGCCCATTTAAATCCAGAAGAACAAAAATTCTTTGCTGAAATTCTACCGAAGCCTGTTCGTTGGTTTGCCAATGTTGAACTCGATGTGTGGGATGCCATGCTAAAGCAAATTCAGTTCCCAAATGCAGAGAAAATCATTCAAGATTGTCGCGCTATTGCTGAAGTTGATGTGATGCGAATTGACTACTCTGACATTGTTTCTCTAGCAGAAGAACTCGGAATCCTAGATACACCAATTGGCTTCGACAGCTTTGCTAAAGCAGGTTTACTAGAAGCCTAAAATTTCACTTTGAAACCGTTGTTGCTGTGAATAGCCTATCCCTGATCAGGGAGTTAATTCAGGCAGTGATTTTGAAGCCCATCCGTAACCTCTCCCCCTTTTTTGACGCAATAGCTTCTTCCCAAAATGTAGGGGGAATCAAGGGGGGGTCAATGCAGGATATCGAAATCAAATAGTTCAACAAAACTGATCTGAGGTTCCAGAAGCGGATCTCCCACCCAGGGCATCTCGCTTAAGGAGGGGGCGAAGCTTATCCCTTTGCTGTTAAAGCTTTTCACAAATTTAGACCCGGAAAACAATTAGTCGGCCAACCAAAAATAAGGATTAGAAGTAATGAAAACAGCAATTGCAATTCGACACGTTGCATTTGAAGATTTAGGAAGTCTAGAATACGTTTTAGGGCAACGAGGTTACGCCATTCGTTATATTGAAGCAGGTTCAGCCAATCTCGGTGAAATCGACCCAATTACCCCTGATTTAGTCGTTATTCTTGGAGGGCCTATTGGAGCCTACGATGAACAGGATTATCCCTTTCTTCAGGATGAATTTCGACTTTTAGAAAAACGGTTAACCGATGACTTGCCAACCCTAGGAATTTGTCTAGGAGCGCAGTTAATAGCACGGGTTCTGGGGGCAAAAGTCTACCCCGGACAGGGCAAAGAAATCGGTTGGTCACCCCTAATCCTGACAGATGCAGGTCAGCAATCTCCGATGAAGTATCTCGCTCCTGAATTAACCCCTGTCCTCCACTGGCACGGAGATACTTTCGATCTGCCTCCCGATACAATGCATCTTGCGGCCAGTTCCCAATATCAACATCAAGCCTTTGCCTATCGACAGCGAGGATTAGCCCTGCAATTTCATCCTGAAGTGACCCCTCAAGGACTGGAGCGTTGGTTTATTGGACATAGTTGTGAGATTGGCAGTACTCCAAACGTTCAGGTCAGTGAACTGCGACAAGCCACTTGCCGCTATGGCTCGCAACTACAAACTCAGGCTACTTTACTGTGGAATGAATGGCTGAATACTGTAGAAATTCACTAGCAGCTTAGTTTATCTCGCAGTCCTAAATAAATCACGAAAAAAAGGGGTTTGGGGACTTTCTAAGAAGGGGGCACTGCCCCCTTCACCCCGATTTCACAAATCATTTGTGATTGCTATTTTGGCCTTGGGTCATAGATTTCTAGATGATTTCCCCTTGGACACGTTCTGAGGGGGGTTTTGTTTCTGGATGCTAGAGAAACTTTTCCAGGGTCAGCGTCTGAGTCGCCGTGTTCATCGGGTATTCATCGAATTTTCAAGTTGCCCCACAACTGCAGCAGAATCTTCCCGTTACTATAGTCCGCTATGATTCGTCCACTTGGTTTTAAAAATGGTTGCTGTGGTTCACTGGCCGCTCAATTTGGACAACAACCTTGCTTGCTGCCCTATCCTGTAAAGTAGTCTCTGTTTATTGCTGTTTCATTGAGTTAGAAGTCTGTCAGTATGACCAATCCAATTCCAGTCATTGTTAATGGGGCCGGAGGCAAAATGGGCCGTGAAGTGGTGAAGGCTGTTGCGGCGGCATCGGATATGACCCTGTTAGGAGCCCTTGATCGGAATCCAGCCCTTTTGAATCAGGATGCTGGTGTCCTCGCCGGAATCGAGCCGCTAGAAATTCCAATTATGGAGGATCGGGAAGGAATGCTCGTCATGGCAGCTCAGGAAAAGCAATTACCTGTAATGGTGGACTTTACCCATCCAGACTCAATTTATGACAATATCCGAGCAGCAATCGCCTACGGTGTCCGACCCGTAGTAGGAACGACGGGATTGAGTCCAGCCCAGATTCAAGATTTGGCAGAATTTGCCGAGAAAGCCAGTGTAGGCTGTTTAATCGTTCCCAACTTCTCTATCGGTGTAATTTTGATGCAACAGGCCGCCATTACCGCCTCTCGTTACTTCGATCACGTCGAAATTATCGAACTACACCACAATCAAAAAGCCGATGCTCCTAGCGGCACTGCTATTAAGACGGCTGAGATGTTGGCGGAAATGGGAAAAACCTACAATCCACCCGTAGTCGAGGAAACGGAAAATCTGACCGGGGCTAGGGGAGCCAATGCAGCGGAGGATATCCGAATCCATAGTGTGCGTCTACCGGGGCTAATCGCCCATCAAGAGATTTTGTTTGGTTCGCCAGGTCAGCTCTATACCTTGCGGCATGACACAACGGATCGGGCTAGCTTTATGCCAGGGGTACTGCTGGCAGTCCGCAAGGTACTCCAACTTCAAACCCTGATCTACGGGTTAGAGAAGATACTATAGAAATACGATTGATTAAACTCTATGCTGGTTCCAATCACCAAGCAAAAATTTGACGAACTGATTCCGGCTTCTGCCACCGCTGATCAATATCGGCACTATTGGGGAAAATTTTCTGATGTCCTACAGCGGCTATTGATTTCTGCGGCCATCGGCGGCATTACTATTCTGATCGATATCTCCGTTGAATCGAGTGGATTAAGACTGTTGTTGCTGCTAGTTATCATTATCACCTTGCTTTACTGGCTATGGGGGCCAGTTGTAGAGGCGGGCTGGCGAAATCGCCGCTATCGCAAGCATCCCTATGCAGGATTTTGGCAGGGCAAGATTTTAGATACTTACATTACAGAGGATGTGACCAGCGAACAGGAATCTGTGAACAAGCGGGGGGAACTAATCATCATCGAAAACTTAGAACGGCGGATTAATATTAAAGTCGGGGATGAAAGTGGGTTTCGCGCCAAGGTTCAGGCTCCGCTGAGTCGAGCGCATAAGCGGATTCGGCCCGGCCAGATGGCTCAACTGATTGTCATGTCCTATCTGGATGACCTCAGCGAGATCAGCGAGGTTTCCGACCTGTATATCCCCAGTCAAAATCTTTGGGTGGGGTCTTACCCACTGCTACAGCGAGATGCTTTTGTTGAACTGAGTCGATGGATGCGATCGCGCCAGTCCCGCAACCCAGATCGAGTGACCCCTCGGCGTTAACTGAGGAATAATTATGGCCGTTCTCAACCCTACTCCTCCTCCAGAAAAGCTATTGAAGAATCGCTATCGAATTATTCAGTCGATTGGTTCGGGAGGTTTTAGTGAAACCTTTTTGGCGGAGGATACTCAGATGCCCTCTCGCCGTCGGTGCGTGATCAAACAGTTGAGACCTGCTGACGAGCAACGAAACCATGCTCCAGAGATCTATCCCTTGATTCGGGAACGATTTGATCGAGAAGCCACGATTTTGGAGGAATTGGGGGAAATTTCGGGTCAAATTCCCCGCCTCTATGCTTATTTCGAGGAAGAGGGACAATTTTACCTGGTGCAGGAATGGATTGAGGGGAAAACCTTAATGGCCCACGTGCAGTACCATGGACTATTCCGTGAGACAGCCGTACGAGAAATTTTGATCAAAACGTTGCCGGTTCTTGATTTGATCCATCGTCGAGGATTGATTCACCGAGATATTAAACCCGATAACATTATCCTGAACCACCCGCAGGATAAACCCGTCCTGATTGACTTCGGTGCGGTCAAGGAAACGATGGGAACGACGATTGATTCCAAAGGACAGATTACGAAATCGATTGCCATTGGTACCCCTGGATTTATGGCCGCAGAACAGGCGGCAGGCCATCCGGTTTACTCTAGTGATTTATACAGTTTAGGATTGACAGCTATCTATTTACTGACAGGAAAGGCCATTCCAGAATTGCAGTTTACCCCAGAGCAGTCTGAGTTATCCTGGCGACAATACGCCCCCCAGGTGAGTCCCCGTTTAGCACATGTTCTGAGCAAGGCAGTTCAATTTCATCCGCGCGATCGCTTTTTCAGTGCGGAGGAGATGTTGCAGGAGTTGCAGGATTCTCTATCTCCTATCCCTCCCACTGAACCTTCTCTACCCCCCTCTACCCTGATTCTTCCAAAGCAGGACAGTCAGGTGAAACGGCAGGCTTCAGCTCAACTGGATCAACATCCTATTGTTCAGAACTTGCTGCGTTTCTGGTCGGGTTTAGAAGCGGGTCAAAAGGCATTGGCCATTGGCGTCGCCTCTGGAATTGTAGTCTGTTTATTGCTTGCTGTGGTGACGAGGCTGTTCTCAGCTTCTCCCGAAACAGAAGTAGGAACCCAGACAATTTCTGAGCAAGAACTTCAGGTGGCGAATTTGCCCCGTTCCTTTTACTTCATCGCCGATTCTGCCTTTTACGACCCCAGTAAAGCAGAGACCAAGCGTCAACAATTAGTCAACCAAGGATATCCAAATGCAGGATTTTTTTGGAGTCCAAATTATACCAATTTTGCCAATAATAATTCCTACAAGGTCTATGCTGATTGGTTTACGACCAAGTCGAGCTGTGAGGCAGCTTTGCCAAAATATCAGGAACAAAATCCAGTTGCCTATTGCGGGTTCGCGACTAAGTCCCCAGGCACAAAACCGATTGAGAATAACTCTTAATACTGGTTGGGGACTTGCAAGCTAAATGTTGTACTAATTTAACCTTTCATATCGAATGTTCACGTTTCTCCGCTCCCCCAGATTAACGCCCTGAACCACAACAAATAAATCATCCGGCGCGCCTTCAAACACCAGATTGAAGGTTGATTCGGTGACTGCAGTGTTGATCTCCCGTTCCTTGAGTCCCTGCTCTTCTAGGGCAGTTCGATAGAAGTCCATGGCTTCTGCCAACGTCATTTCCGTTTGAAAATTCACCGAACCACCGACCCCAGTCCCCGGTTGCTCGGTTAAGTTCACTGCATCGTCTGGAATCGGAAAATCATCGAGTGATTGTGCGACTTGAACTGAACCGACTGGATTTGCAGGATGTCTGCTGTGATCCTGTTGCTGAGCTGGAGAACCTGCTCCCAAGATCAAAAGTGAGGTGATTGTACCGACCGAAACCAAAATATTGTTCAAAACCATATCAAAATTGACAGTTCACTAGGAGCAATTCTCATTATGGCTAATTGCGGTCATTCTTGATTTTGCAAATATAGCCCTACAGAATTAGGTTTGAGGGTGTATCCCCTGCTGCGTAGGGGATACACACCTATCAAACGTCCCAATATGAAGACGTAAGGTTATGTCATCATTCCTGCGTAGGCAGGAATCCAGGCAGAATTTATGGCGTCGGTGGATATTTTATTCCGACGCACATCCCTTAACGTTACCCGTAAGTCAAACTCAGCCATCCTAGTTTTTGCTTCCATTCACTTGAGTAACGGGGGGTAGGGCTGCTACGATTGCATCCAGCACTCGATTGACCGGCAAAATTTCCATCTGAATCTCGGCGGGAATCTGGCCCTTGGGCACAATGCCCTTTTTAAATCCCAACTTTTCTGCCTCTCGCAGACGCAGTTCTAATTGAGAAACCGGACGCACTTGTCCCCCCAGTCCTACTTCACCGATTAAGACAATATGGGGATCAACTACCCGATCTCGAAAACTGGCCACGATTGCAATGGCAACCCCCAGATCCACCGCAGGTTCATCCACTTTTAGCCCACCAACGGAGGCAATATAGGCATCTAACTTGGACAAGGGAATCCCGACTCGTTTTTCTAGAACCGCCAGAATTTGTAAGAGTCGTCCATTGTCTACCCCCGTTGTGGCTCGGCGGGCTGTACCATAGCTGGTGGGACTAACCAGAGCTTGAATTTCTACGACGATGGGCCGAGTGCCTTCAACTGCGACCACTGTTGACGTTCCGGGGGCTGACTCTTCGCGACTACCAATGAACAGTTCGGAAGGATTTGGAATTTCCTTTAACCCTTCGGCGATCATTTCAAATACCCCAATTTCGTGGGTGGCCCCAAATCGATTCTTCATGGAACGGAGGAGACGATGGGCCGCAAAGCGATCGCCCTCGAAGTACAACACCGTATCCACTAAATGTTCTAGAACCTTTGGCCCCGCCAGAGAACCATCCTTGGTCACATGGCCCACAATGAAGAGGGTAATATTCTCCCGCTTGGCCACCTGCATCAGCGCAGCAGTACATTCTCGGATTTGAGCGACTGATCCGGGTGCAGACGACAAGCCGGAAAAATAGATGGTTTGAATACTGTCAACCACTGCAAGCTGGGGTTTGAGAGAACCCAACTCTCGCAGAATCGTTTCTAAATCCGTTTCGGGCAGGAGATAGAGTTCGGATTCAGGGTCGGTTAATGCATCTAGCGGTTGATTCTGAACTGGATGTTGAAGGGTTTGGGCCAGTGATTGACCGTTTGTTTGAGCGTCTAGAGTGAGGTTATGGGGTTGAATCACTAACTCAACCGTCGGATCAATTTTCAGTCGTCGTGCTCGTAATTTAATTTGCTGGGCTGATTCCTCGGCACAGACATAGAGCACACGGGTTGTGTCTGCCAGACAACTGGCGACCTGAAGTAAGAGAGTTGATTTACCAATGCCAGGCTCCCCACCGATGAGAACCAGGGAACCCGGCACAATACCACCTCCTAGAACCCGATCCAACTCCCCAAAACCCGAAGAGCGGCGGGCTTCTGCTTGATCTACAATTTGTGACAGTTTATAGGCGGCTAGGGGATGACCCAAATCGTTTGGATCTGTAGGGGACTGCCCCGGTCGCTCGACGGTCACTGCTGTCCAACCTGGTCTTTGCAGCGTTGCAGAAGTTTGCGTCTCAAGTTGTTCATGCAGGGTATTCCAGGCATGGCAACTGGGGCATCGACCGAAATATTGCGGGAAATCAGCTCCACATTCATTACAAACATAAAGGGTGCGAGATTTTGCCATGGTTCAGACCGCATTTAATCCGTTGGGTTTGGTTCAATTGTCGTTACGAACAAACGATGTTGCTGACGAATAGAGGAAACTAGAACCTTAAGAGAATGTAAAATTTTTTATCGTTTTGTCGCGTTCTTAATGAAGAATTGTCTCAAAATCAGGCTTTACAGCAGTTGTAGGAAGTGAAGTTGTAGCTAATCGTAACAAAATTTGGGATTTCCTCGAACTAAGTTTAATAATAGGATAACAATATAAAACGACAAATTTATTTATCAAGCAAAGTGAAGTTAATATAAAGGTTTCGTTGCAGAATTAAAATTCTGTCTAGACTAATCCGGAGTTGACTGAACTTTACCCACTGAACCAGGGCAGGTTTCAGGGGGCTTCAGACAAATTCTATGAATTAAGGAGTGGTGAGTTCAATTGGAAAATCATAAGGAACGGATCCTTGTCGTTGATGATGAAGCAAGTATCCGAAGAATTTTAGAAACTCGGCTATCGATGATTGGCTACGACGTTGTCACAGCAGCGGACGGAGAGGAAGCCCTCGACACTTTCCGCAAGGCCGATCCAGATCTGGTGGTTTTGGATGTGATGATGCCCAAACTCGACGGCTACGGAGTTTGCCAGGAATTGCGTAAAGAGTCCGATATTCCAATCATCATGCTAACGGCCCTGGGAGATGTGGCAGACCGGATCACAGGTCTAGAATTGGGGGCTGATGACTACGTCGTCAAACCCTTCTCTCCCAAGGAATTAGAAGCTCGGATTCGATCTGTGCTGCGCCGTATTGACAAGGATGGTATGTCCGGCATTCCCAGTTCAGGGGTGATTCAGATTGCAACCATCCGGATCGATACCAACAAGCGTCAGGTTTACAAGGGCGATGAACGCATTCGGCTGACGGGTATGGAGTTCAGCCTGCTGGAACTTTTGGTCAGTCGTTCTGGGGAGGCTTTTTCCCGTTCTGAGATTTTGCAAGAGGTGTGGGGCTATACACCAGAGCGACATGTCGATACAAGGGTGGTGGACGTTCATATTTCTCGGCTAAGAGCCAAACTAGAAGAAGATCCCAGTAATCCAGAACTGATTCTCACAGCTCGCGGAACCGGGTATCTGTTCCAGCGCATTATTGAACCGGGTGAAGTCGGATAGGCCATGCAGTGAACTAATTGGGCAATTAATCGGAAATGGCAAAATCTGACCCCAATCGAATTCTCAGACTATTGCCTCTGGTTGCTGGGAGCCTGGGGGGTGTATTGCTACTGATCAACCGCTCTTTGACGTCTCAAATTCTGGATTCTCAGGCGCGATCAGACGCGGTTGGCGTGATTTTGAGCGCGCTATTAATTCTGGTTGGACTCATCTGGCAACAGGTGCAGCCTCGCTTACCGGATACCGTTGAATTAATTGGAGAGCAGGGGTTTGAATTGCTGCCGAATCTGCCTGAAGCGGTGCAAGCGGAGTTGGCCTGGGCCTCCCATGCCCTGCTGACGAATACGGTTACCCGCTCTCTGGTTGTGGTTTACCAGGATCAAGTACTGCTCCGTCGAGGCGTTTTGGGCCAGAATGCACAGGTGAAACCAGGGCCAATTCTCCAACGTGTCCTCAAAACTCAGAAACCAGTTTATCTGGTGAAGTTGGATTTGTATCCGGGCCGAATTGAATTTGACTATTTACCTGAAAATACCCAAGGGGTGATCTGCCAGCCAATCGGTAGTCAGGGTGTATTAATTCTGGGAGCCAACGCTCCCCGTAGCTACACGCAACAGGATGAAAACTGGATTACAGAGATTGCTGATAAGCTAGCCGATACTCTGACAAGAAGTTAGTCAGGATGTCCTCAAATTTTGATCTCGGCGGGAAGAGACACCGTTCTACGCCACAGGTTTTCGCTAGCCAGAATCAATTCCTCCAGGGTTTCTAGGGTGATGCTAGGAACCTGATCCTGCAGTTTCTGAGTACTGGTTTGTACCGCACTACTCACTTCGGGATTCACATCACAGAAGTCAACCAATAGATCTGCCATGTAATCCAACTGCTCATCGTCTGCCTGGAATTCAACCGTCTCCAATGACGCCACCAGATTGGGCAGGTCATGTCGAGCCTCACCCATCAAGAGTTGAGATTGGTGGGCCAGGACATCGAGGAAAGCAACAACAATTTGTTCGGGATGCATTGTGATTCTTGAGCTAACAATAGTCTGAGTTAATCATAAGCCCTATGGCAAGAGGGTGAACACCGCAAAAAGTCAATACCTTTGCGATTCAACCTGAAAACTTTCATAAGTGTTGAACCGTTCGCCATCGCTGATGTATTATGCAAGTTGGAGAGTTTGGCGTTTGGTTGGGGATGATTTCTGTTTGTTAGGATATAGAGATTTTACCTCAAAAGTTGAAATTTTGTTCAATTCGACCTAGAATTTTATTAGGAGGACATAACCGTGGAACAAACATCGGCAAAACAAAAATCAATGGCTATTCAAGAACCGATATCTGCAAAAGACCGAACCTATGGAAAACTGATTCGTCAAGCTCGCTAGGACAAAGGTTATTCTCAGCGACAGCTTGCGGGTTTACTACAGGTTGACTTTACGTATCTCTCTAAGCTGGAAAATGACCGGGCTGATTATCCACCGAAGGAGGATGTGATTCGAGGCCTGGGACGCAATCTGGGATTAGACGAAGAGGAGTTAATCTTCCTGGCAGGCAGAATCCCCCAACAGTATGAAAGTTTCCTGAAGCAGAATAATCGGGAACTCGCAGCGCTTTTCCGCCGCATGGAAAATCCCAAGTTTGCGAAAAAAGTATTTGATGTTGCTCAAACCCAGGCGGATGCGGCCCAGGGAGAGACAGGTGGGGATTCTTAGACCATACACCCATTACTCCAAGGCATTTATCGAGCGTCAGGCGAACGTCCTGCTACAACAAATGGAGTCCACACCCTTTGCCCCCACCTGGCCATTGGAATCAGCATCCGTGGCCGACTTTTTGGATCTGGGGGTAGTTTGGGATTGCATTCCACCAGACGGGGCGGGAGACATTGCCGCCCGTATCTTACCCACTCAGCGCATGATCGAGATTAATGAAACTATTCTCGACATGTCCCAAGGATTCATTGAATCAACCCTATCTCACGAGATCGGGCATTGGGTTCTGCATATTGATGGGGATGCGGTGGATGCTGAAGATTTGGAGGACGAGGATGAGCCTTTTGTCTGCCGGGGCGCAACCGATGAGGGTCAACTAGCCTATGAATTTGCTTCAACTGAGTGGCAGGCACAGCATTTCGCAGCTTGCTTGCTCATGCCGCAATTTGTTCTGCAACAAAAGCTGAGATGGCGTCGCTCCGATCGATGGCCCGATCACTAAGAAATCAAGGACGAACTGGGTGTTACGATTGCGAACCTGCTCTATCGTCTGCAGGATTTAGGCTGGGTTCACTTTGATCAAAAGACAAAAAAACTAACAAAAAAAACATCCTTGTCCTATCGAGAGAGGATGCTAGGGTACTAAAGAATCCCTTGAGAATCAGATAATAGGGATAGGCAATCATTTGGATTCATTCAATAGAGACGGGAAAGTAAGTTTCGATATATCCTGATCCTTATCTCTATTGAGAAATGCTTCTAAGAATAGTTGTACATAGGAAAAAGGAAGGATGACCAACCAGAAAAAAGCTGCAATCAATCGGTTGCTTCGGTGGGTACACGAGTCGGATGATGGCTTGTAGGGATGAAATGAATGCATCCACTGCCAGGCCCAGGTGCCAATCAATAATAAGCTCAGTGTCAATAGTCCGATAGAAATTCTAGTATCCATAAACTTGATATTTTGTGTCAGGGTTTCCATAGGTTCTCCCATTGTATGAATAAAATTTGCAAGCTTCTTTGAAGACGGTTCGCCTGCATGTAAATTTTCCATAAAGGTGCAGGAGCTGCCATCAGGGTGATTTATCTCGGCCAGAAGCCCTTGGCCTGTCTAATTTGAGTATTCCCAGGTTCGGCAACTAAGCAGTCACATTTCCTGAATAGGTGCTACTCTGACTTAATATGTCGCAACCGCTTCACCCGAAAGAACTTTGTCAACCATCCGTTCCGATTCTGGATGTTCGGAGTCCTACAGAATACGCTGCTGGTCATGTTCCAGGTGCGATCAGTTTTCCACTATTCACGGATCAGGAGCGCGCCCAAGTTGGAACCTGCTATAAACACCAAGGCCGCAATCGAGCGGTTCATCTGGGCTTTAGGATCGTAGGCCCTAAGTGCGCCGACTTTATTACCCAGGCCGAGACCCTTGCCCCGAATCATCGGGTGTATCTCTACTGTTGGCGGGGAGGAATGCGGAGTAGTGCTGTGGGATGGGTACTGGAAATGGCTGGGTTCGAGGTGTCGGTTGTGATTGGCGGCTACAAAGCTTTTCGTCGTTGGGGTGCTGCCCTATTAAAAGAACCTCAGAAAATGATCATTCTGGGGGGGATGACCGGAACCGGAAAAACCGCGATTCTCGATGAACTAGATGCCCTTGGCTCACAAATCCTGAATTTAGAAGAACTGGCTAATCACCGAGGCAGCAGTTACGGCGCGCTAGGTCAGGCTCCCCAACCCACTAACGAGCAGTTTCTGAACCTGATCACCGCTCAGTGGTCAAAATTGCAGCGTGACCAACCCGTCTGGATTGAAGCAGAAAGTAAGCGGATTGGCACGTGTCGAATTCCTGAAGAGTTGTTTCAACAGATGCAGACCGCCCCCGTTGTAGAAATTCAAAAATCACGTCCTGAACGACTTCAACGCCTAGTCCAGGACTATGGCGAGTTTTCACCGCAAGATTTGGTTGCCGCAACGGAACGAATTCGCAAACGCCTGGGTGGTGCGAGAACTCAAACCGCAATTAATTTGATTCAGGCAGGCAAGCTGACAGAAGCCACTGACTTAATCCTGCAATATTACGACAAAGCCTATCAACATGATCTGGAGCAGCGCAGCACATCACACCATTCGGTTGATTTAACCGATTGCTTACCCCTGGAATCGGCTAGAAAGTTGCAGGCGATCGCTCAACAAATTCTTCTATGGTAAGAACTATCTATCTTGACTCGACTCAAGGTCATTACTTAGCATATCAGGAGTACATCAGACCGGAGCTAGGATGAACTATGAATGAAGAAGCGCAAGGGATTGATGATTTAGCGTCACAACTGACTGAACTCCATGAGGATGTTTTAGAGGCTCAACTGGGAAACCTTGCTGAGGCCATGGGAGAGGATCTGTCAGGCGAGACTGCTCCAGAAGAAGTTGACGTAGATTTTATTGATGTAAACGCTGCATCCCGGTCACCCATCTCCGAGGCCGCTGTGGCTATGGGGAAAAGAGTGTTTGAGCAGGTCAGCCCCCAGGCCTACAAAATCATGTGTACTCCTATCGGTGATCCGGAAACTCAGAAGGCTCTGGAGAAAGCACTGGATGAGAACTATACCAAGGCGGCTGGAGTAATGGCCCCCGTTTTAGCGTCGAGTTTAGGTTTGGCTCCTGCGGTGGCGGCGATTGTCGCAGCATTGGTGGTCAAAACCGTTTCCAAGGATATTTCGGGTGGCATTTGTTCAGCCTGGGAATAGACCTTGAAGCCCACCGAGAAGCCCACTGAATAGTTGTTGAATAAATATTATTCAACCTCTTCGATCAAGCTGAACCCGCATCAGGACTCACCTCAATTCGGGCTTCTGGATCGGCATAGAGTGTATAGGCCAGCCAGGTAGAGTTATGGGGGGCTGCGGTTCGAATCGTTTCACGACCCTTGCGAAAGGCGGCTGCAATTGACAGCTTCTCCTGCAACAAAGCCGTGTAGAACGTTTTGGCAAACAACAATGCTAACTCGTCATTCACCTCCCACATTGCCCCCACAAAAGCTCCAACTCGCGCCTGCACCAGTTTTTCTGCCCATCCGCCAATCTGAGTAAAGCTAAACCCAACTCGACCCACTTCACAGGCATTAATAAAAACCAAAGGCCGCTCTTGCTGGAAAAATAGACGAATATTGGCAGGCCGCAACACGTCATCATCCAGCCGAATTGCCGAATCCTGTGGCAACGCATTTTTAAACTCACCGTGGCAGGCAAAATGTAATACGGAGAATTGATGACTTCCATCCGCCACATAGTCCTCAAAATCAGTCACCCGACCAATCGCTGCTTCAGTCCGAATTTGTGGAGAGAGACAGGCCAATTCCTCGGTCAGAAATCGAACTTCTGCTTGAACCGACTTCAGATCAGATTGAACCGGAGCCACTGGAACCACCGTTCTAAATGGCAACTGATCGAGTGGGATATTATTAACTGAAAGCCAACGGGACAGATTAAACTGCTGACACCAAAAGGGAAACTGTTCTTCTTTTACGTCACCTCGATAGGGCTTCACCATCTCCCAGGGAATCCACGGCTCATCCGAAGTAATCAAAATCGATTTCACCTGGTCTTGAAACTTCCAATATTCCTGCTTTAGTTCTAAGGGAATCAGTTGATCCCAGAGTAAATTTCCCTGATCGATTAATTGCTGCTCTGCCCTTGCTTGTTTTCTCTTTTGCTGCTCTTCTGGGGTCAAATTGGAGGATTCAGATGAAGCGACTCTCAACTTACGAGACATTTGGGAGGCTAGATGGCTCAACTGTTGATAGATAGCTTGCATGGTTTCCTCCGGTGTTGCCTGCAAGGTTACCTGTCCAACCCGGTGAAAGTTGTAGTGTATCGGTGAATCCTTGGTGGAGTACAGGACGAAACTCAGCGTTCGCTGATCCTCACTTAGATCAATGTGCAGGTTCAAATCAGCCGGAGGAATGCTGGGGGGTGAGAGTTTGATGTCGAGTGAGTGTTCTGTGTGGGCT
Organism: Microcoleaceae cyanobacterium; assembly: GCA_050331715.1. Classification (GTDB taxonomy): domain Bacteria; phylum Cyanobacteriota; class Cyanobacteriia; order Cyanobacteriales; family Microcoleaceae; genus JBHJGO01. The sequence continues at coordinate 10,634 of JBHJGO010000129.1, read as the reverse complement.
GGGGGTGAAATGCTCTGAGGAGGCTGGGCTGTAGGACTCTGAGTAGAAGGCTCAGCAGGATTTTCTACCACCATGACCTGATGCCGAGCAGTACCGATGCGGCGACCAAACTGCCAGAAATCGATGCGGATCTGTTGCTCTCCCAGTTTGCGGGGCGTCAAGCGAAACTTAACAATGGAGTCGTCATCCCGTTCGATTTGCAAAAGCTGAGTATCATTGCCGTCAATTGTAAATTGACGGGCTCTGACCACCACTTCCAGCTCTGGCAATTTATCTGTTCCAGGATCTTCAATGGACAGAGCCTCAATGTTGTCATCAACCGGTTCCAGGGTCAGCTCAACATTCAGTGTAAACGCCTGGTCAAGAATGGATTGTTCTGGGCAGTCCAGATAGGGATATCTTTGCAGTTGAGAGACTGAAGCTTCAGATTCCGAAGATGAGGTGAAGTCAAATTCTGCGTATTGGGTCAACACATCAGACCAGTATGGTTGATAATCTCTGGGAATTTCTAGACTGTTGATTCCGTCGAGGGCCTGCATCACATTGACCATCATATTCTCATCTTCATCCTGGAGCGTCTGAAGTAAATTTCGCAGGGCATCCTCGCCCCCCACTTTTCCTAGAACGTAAACCGCTCGCTTGACCACCAAATCATCGTCGCTGTGCCGAATTTGTTGTGTCAAAGCCAAGAGAATCTGTGCATTGCTCAGTTGATTACCAATTTTGATCAGGTTGGCGGCAGCTCTACGGCTAACCCTAGAACTCCCCTTTTCTAGTACTTCAACAAGAGCTGAAATAGCAGCGTCATCGCCAATTTTTCCCAGAGCGTTGGTGGCTTTGATGCTGAGTGCCTGGTCTTCACTGTGAAGATCTGTGATCAGTTGCTGCATTTTGAATCGTGGAACCAGGGCAATTAAGCGCTGAAGTACTTCGCGACTGGGTGGTAGGTCATAATTGCTGAGGTGGATTGTTCGGGATAGAGTTGTTCACTTTCATCCATGTACATTCCTACTTGATCTGCCTTTAGTAAATCCATTTGTTTGTATTGATCCTGCATGTTTGGACAAGCAGGATAGCCAAAACTGTAGCGGGAACCGCGATAGCGCTGCTTCAGAATATCTCGAATATTGTCCGCATCTTCTCCTCCAAAGCCTAACTCTTTGCGGATACGAGCATGGAGCCATTCGGCCATGGCCTCTGCGGTCTGAACCGCCATTCCGTGGAAGTAGAGATAGTTGGTGTAGTCATCAGATTGGAACAACTTCTGAGCGTATTCTGTGGCAATTTCTCCCACTGTGACTGCGTGCATCGGGAAAACGTCCATCTGACCCGTTGACTTTGGTGCGAAGAAATCTGCAATGCACAGACGCTTGCTGGAACCTTGCCGAGGGAATTCAAAGACAGTAATTGGCTCAGTGGGACTGTTTCCGGCTTGAACTGCTTCTGGATTGTAAACCAACAAAGTGTTACCCTCTGCCTGACACGGGAAGTAACCGTAAACGGCCTTGGGCTGCAGCAGATTGTCGTCAAGAATTCGTTGCTTCCAGTGTTCCAGAATTGGGTGAACGGTTTCCTGGAGAAACCCATCGTATTCTTCGCGGGATTGATCCTTGGGTTTGCGGAATTGCCACTGACCCACAAATAGCGCTTGTAAATCCAAGTACCAGAACACTTCTTCCAACGGAATATCTGATGGCCCCAGAATCTTAGTACCCCAGAACGGTGGCGTTGGACGTTCAATCTCAACTTCAACGGCTTCAGAACGGCGAGTATCAATTACCTTCGGGGTTTCAGCCTCCGTTGCACCGATGGTAGTTTCTTCTGGTGGAAACTCCGTCAGGGTGTCTGAATGGCCATTAGTTGCAGCACCGTTGGAGGAACCATTTGTTGCGCTAACTTCATCCAGAAAACCTTGAACGTCATCCCAGTTCTCCGCCGCCTTTGCAGGCATCAACTTATCCATGAAGTGCAGGTCAGAGAAGGCATCTTTTCCATAAACCACCTGACACTTGTAGGTATTCTGGCAATCATGATGAACAAACTTCGGGGTTAATGCCGCACCTCCAAGAATCACCGGAACAGTAATTCCTTCCTGGTTAAAGGTTTCCAGATTATCCTTCATGAATGCAGTGGATTTTACCAGTAGTCCACTCATGGCGATACAGTCAGCATTGTGTTCTCGATAGGCGGAAATAATATTCTCAACGGGCTGTTTAATTCCTAAATTGACAACCTTGTAGCCATTGTTAGACAGAATAATGTCCACCAAATTCTTGCCAATGTCATGCACATCTCCCTTGACCGTGGCAATCAAGAATATCCCCTTACCGCTGCTATTCGCTTCATCCTTCTCCATAAACGGTTCAAGGTAAGCAACGGCAGCCTTCATGGTTTGAGCCGATTGCAGTACAAAGGGCAACTGCATCTGACCTGAACCGAACAACTCTCCAACCACCTTCATGCCATCTAGCAGAAAGACATTAATAACATCCAGGGGTGGATATTGTTTTAGCGCAATTTCTAAAGCCTCTTCTAAACCAATTCGTTCACCATCAATGATGTGCTGTTTCAACCGATCTTCAATCGGTAAATTGGCAGTTGCAGTTCTGTCTTTCTTGGTGGTTTTTCCTTCAAATAGTTTGGTTAACTCTCCCAGAGGATCGTAGGTACAAACTTCTCCGTCGAATTCCCGCTGATCGTAGATTAACTTGCGGCAAACTTCCTGATGTTCTGGTTCAATTTTCGCAAGCGGTAGAATCTTGCTGGCGCTGACAATCGCCGAATCAAGACCAACGGCCATGGCCTCATGTAGAAAGACAGAATTTAAAACCTGGCGAGCAGCAGGGTTCAAACCAAAGGAGACATTCGAAACGCCTAACAAAATGTGACAACCGGGTAACTCTTCTCGAATCCGCTGAATTGACTCAATGGTGGCCTTGCCATTCTCTCGATCCTCCTCAATTCCCGTTGAGATAGGTAGAGCCAGGTTATCAAAAAAGATTTCCTCGGCAGAAATGCCATAGGCAACGGCTGCATCGTAGGCCCGCTTCGCAATCTCATACTTCTTGTCGGCAGTTCGGGCCATGCCATCTTCGTCAATTGTCCCGACGACAACCCCAGCCCCGTATCTCTTCGCCAGTTCCAGCACTTTGTAGAATCGGGGTTCCCCATCTTCGTAGTTGGTGGAGTTCAGCAAACACTTACCGCCCGCAACCTTTAGACCCGCCTCCATCTTCTCCCATTCAGTAGAGTCCAGCATCAGGGGCAGGTTTACATTCGTGACCAGGCGAGAGACCAATTCATACATATCCTTCACGCCATCCCGACCCACATAATCCACGTTAACGTCGAGAATTTGCGCCCCTTCCTTCACCTGGGACTTGGCTAGGGCCACCAACCCATCCCAATCTTCGGCATTCAGCATGTCGCGGCACTTTTTCGATCCGCTGGCATTGAGTCGCTCACCCACGATCAGGAAGGAGTTCTCCTGCTCGTAACTCTGGGAACTGTAGATGGAAGCGGCAGCGGGAACCCACTGGGGCTGGCGCTGCTTTGCCTGTAGAGTTTGGGAAATTTCTGCCAGAGCTTTGATATGAGCCGGACGAGTTCCGCAACATCCACCAATTACCTGCACGCCCAAATCTTCAACGAAGTGCATCAACGCCATTTTCAACTCAATGGGCGTCAATTTGTAGTGGGCCTGTCCACCCACGTTCTCTGGTAATCCAGCATTGGGAACACAGGACACAGCAAAGGGGGAATATTCAGACAGATAACGAATGTGCTCTTTCATCAAGTCAGGGCCAGTCGCGCAGTTCAGCCCCAGAACATCAATCGGATAAGGTTCCAAAATCGTTAACGCAGCGTTGATTTCAGATCCTACCAACATGGTTCCGAAGGATTCCATGGTGATGGAGACCATCAGTGGACGACGTTCGCCCTTCTTCTCAAATGTATTTTCAATGCCGTTGAGTGCTGCTTTGATCTGCAACACATCCTGGCAGGTTTCCACAATGAACAGGTCTACTCCACCATCAAATAACCCTTCTGATTGCTCTGTAAAAGCATCCTCCAGAGTTTGGTAGTCGATGTGACCGAGGGTAGGAAGCTTGGTTCCTGGCCCTATTGATCCTGCAACGAACCGGGGCTTCTCAGGGATAGAAAATTCTGCTGTGACGCCCTTGGCCAGTTCTGCTGCTGCTTTGTTCAAATAGTATGCCTGATCCGCCAAGTCGTATTCAGCCAAGACCACCGAAGTACCGCCAAAGGTATCGGTTTCAATCACATCCGCTCCGGCCTCTAAAAAGCTACGATGCACGGTAGCAACGGCTTCAGGCTTGGTGTGAATCAGATACTCATTACAGCCCTCGTAGTCTTTGCCCCCAAAATCCTCCGCAGTTAGATCTTGAACTTGCAGATTGGTTCCCATCGCCCCATCGAAAACAATTACGGGACGTTCAGGACTGTGCAGGCGTTCCAGGAAAAGACTATTCATGATCATTCAACGTACAAAATCAGCAGCTCAGACTTAGGAAGAAATTCCTAACACTACTATACCTAGTCTAAGGGGATTCTACCGTGAACAGATCGAGTCGTAAAATAGGATAACAGTTCCATAGCCTGGGGTAGAAATGTCAGGTCTAACATTCCTACCGTCGGATTTGATTGAGATCGATTATTTTGTATTCTTGCCACGAACCATAACACTTTGCACAGCTTCACCGGACGCATCCAAGGTCAACCGAACCTGATTTCCTTTATACCAGTAGGTTACTTCTTGGTGATTGTAGGCTTGAATCACCATTGGTTTTAGCACTCTTTCACGATTAAAGAAGCGAGCGATTGCTCGAAGGGAAAAACCAGAATTATTTTGGGGGTTCTGATACTGTTCCATAGTTTGATTGCTCATCTTTTGCTGAGCTTCCAATGTTTGAGATTGGGGTTCGGCAACGCTCTGTTCCATAGAAGCCTGATTGACAGACTGTTGATCAATTAGGTTGGATTGACTCGAATTATGCTCAGTCGTTTGGGACTCAGACTGAGTATCAACGCTGGATGACTGACTAGCAGCAGGCTCAGCCTCTATTTGAACTGGAATAGATGGAATATTTACTTCGTATGGAACACCACGATAGACTAATATCATGGGAATGACCTCTTTTAAATGTTTCAATGCAATCGTTTGGCTAAATCTTTCAACTTACTGTTGGCTTAGTTGTTTGACCCAACTCCTCAAACCCAGTCTTACTTTCGCAGGATTACACTCTCAAGTACTTCACCCAGGTTGGTGATTACAGTTGACTTACCAGTAGGATACCCAGTTCAAACCTATGACTGATCAATTTTTGGCTGTTTGTCATTCGTCATTTGTCATTCGTTGTTTATCACTAGTATTGAAGTTTTTTGGTGAGGATCTATTTCGGGAATTACTTATTTTTACTTCAGAGATCATTAACCCCAATTCCGGAAATTTACTGATTTATTCTTTGAGATGAAGTGTTCTAGACCAGGATAAAAATCTCCGAGGGGTCTGGGTCTATCGACCCTTGCGGTTGTCTCACGCTGACTTGATAGACTGAGTTGATAGAATGGACAGAGTGCTAACGCAACTTGGTTGATCGCCGAACATGAGTTCAACTCCCCCGTCTCCGAAACCTAAAACCTTCCGAGGTGCAATTACCCAGGCTGTTCAAACCTTGAATGCCAAGGTGAATTTTTCACGATTTGCCCTAAAGCCTGGTGCAAAAGCGCCGGAGGTCTGGGTGCAAAATTCTAATTCCAAGACGGCTGATGTCTATCCCCTTTTGGGCGATCGCTATCTACTAGGCCGATCTTCTAAGTCCTGCGATATTGTTGTCCGCAATCCCGTTGTAAGTCAGACCCACCTGTCAATTTCAAGGGATCAACCCCAACGAAGCTGGTTTGGTGCAGGCACATCAAAGCAATTTTTCGTTCAGGATGAGGGATCGACGAATGGGGTTTATTTGGGTCGTCGTCGGGTCAATGCCTTGCCCCTGAAGCATGGGGATGCCATCACCCTTGGCCCACCGGAGTTGGCCAACGGCGTACGGTTACAATACATTAATCCACCGACCTGGTATCGCAAGCTGCTGTGCTATGGATTCTGGGGAGTGACTGGAATTACTACTTTAGTCACGGCAGCAGTAGTGTTTGAATGGCAGAAATTCTCTGTCCAGCCGCTACCGAATGTTGAGCGGCGGCCTGTTGTAGTCTATTCCCGTGATGGCCAAAATCTTGGCCCGCGACAGCGAGAGCAAGTCACCCATCTGGAAGCTCAGGCCCTATCAGATGTCTCGAAATATCTGCCGAAAGCGGTCGTTGCCTCGGAAGATAGTCGGTTTTTCTGGCACATGGGCGTTGATCCGATTGGAAATCTGCGGGCCTCCGTGACTAATTTTAGGGGAGGAGAAATCAGAGAGGGGGGGAGTACGCTGTCCCAACAACTGGCACGCACCCTATTTCGGGATTATGTCGGAACAGAGGACTCCGCTGGACGAAAGGTGCGGGAGGCGATTGTCGCCCTAAAACTGGAAACCCTCTACAGCAAGAATGAACTCCTGCTCACCTATTTAAATCGAGTCTATCTGGGTCTGGATCTATACGGATTTGAAGATGCATCCCAGTTTTACTTTGGGAAGTCGGCGGAGGAGTTGACTCTGTCGGAGGCAGCAACATTAGTTGGAATCCTCCCTGCGCCTAACACCTTCAATCCAATTCAAAATTATCAACTGGCAGTGGACTATCGAAACCGGGTGATCAGCCGCATGTTATCTCTGGGGATGATCAACGAAGAGGAAGCGAATCGGGCCCGGCGATCGCGAATTGAAATTAACCCAGCCGCTAAGGCCCTGCTGCAAAGTACGACAGCTCCCTATTTCTACGACTACGTTTTTGCTGAAATTGAAACTTTGCTAGGAGAGCAAGTCGCCCGTGAGGGAAACTTTATCGTTGAAACCGCCCTAGCTCCTGAAATCCAGAAACAGGCCGAATCAACCCTGCAAAACACCGTAAATGGAGTCGGGGCCGCTGCGGGATTTTCAGAAGGGGCAATGGTGACTCTGGACACAAAAACCGGAGAGATTTTATCCATGGTGGGCGGCGTTGACTATCAAAAAAGCCAATTTAATCGAGCAGTTCAGGCCATGCGCCAACCGGGTTCCACCTTCAAAATTTTTGCCTATGCAGCGGCGCTAGATGACGGCACCTCTCCCAGTCAAGCCTACTCCTGTAACTCCATGACCTGGGAAGGGCAGGGCTTTCAAGGTTGTCGCAGTGGAGCGGCTGCCATGGACATGTATACCGGAATGGCCCTGTCAGAAAATGTGATTGCGTTGCGAATTGCTGAGGAAGCAGGTTTAAATCAGGTGGTTCAAATGGCGCGGCGCTTGGGAGTTCAGTCTCCCCTTGATCCCGTTCCGGGGTTAGTCTTGGGTCAGAGTGAGGTCACGCTTCTGGAAATCACCGGAGCATTTAACGTGCTGGCAGGAGAGGGTCAGGAACATTTGCCCCATGCAATCCGAGTTATTCGGGACAGCAGTGACTGCCTTGATCCAGACGACAGCATTACCTGTCGGATCATTTATGATTACGCCAGAGAGAATGCAAGCCCTCAAGTCGTTTTGGACAGAGACGTGGTAGACACCATGACTCAACTGTTGCAGGGAGTAGTGCGGAATGGAACGGGTAAAAATGCTTTCTTAGGTTTAGGAGAAGCAGGAAAAACGGGGACAACCAACGATAATGTGGATCTCTGGTTCATTGGATACCTGTCGGATTACACCACCGGGGTATGGTTGGGTAATGATGACAATACGCCAACGTCGGGCACCAGTGGCGATGCCGCTCAACTTTGGCAGGATTACATGGGTCGGATTGCCCGCTAATGGTTAGTGCCGAGACATCAACTGGACAGAATGCCGAAGTAGGTCAGCACCAGATCAACGGAACCAGTGTTCTTCACTGCGTGTACCTCTCCGGGTTCAATGGCAATACAGACCCCAGGTTGCAGTTCATGGGATACATCATTCACCTGCATCACGCCCGAACCTGATTCCACAAAAAATACTTCACACATATCTGCATGGGAATGACCGTCGGCAATCTGGCCCGGAGCAAATCGAGCCTGGGAAAAGTTGGTCAAATGGGGTAGATCGCCCATCCGCAACATTACCTTTTTCTTAATCGCAGGATTGTGGGAGACAGCCCGATCCGGCAAAGCATTGAGGTCTGTAATTTTCATCGTTCCTAGAGCAAACCATCCCGCTGTAGTTCTTCAATAATTTGTAGTCCCCTCGGATCACCAACCCGAAGCAGGGAAGATTGGGCATCATCCTTCACCCCCATATCTTCATCCTCTTCCAGGGCTTCGATCAATGCATCAATTGCTCCTGCATAAACGACATTCGACGGCATTTCACGACAGAGTTGACCCAAGGCCCAGGCGCAGTTGCTCCGAACAGCGGCCACCGGATCCTGGCGCAGGGATTCAATCACTGGAGGAATCACCTTAACGACAAATTCATAACCAACACTGGCCATTTGACCGAGAGAACTGGCTGCCCACAGCCGCACTGCGGAAATATCCGTTCTTAGAGCATCAACCAGAGGAAATAAAGCTCGCGCATCTTGGCAATTGCCCAAGGCCCATACCACGCCTTTACGGACATAGCCATTCCAATCCTGATTCAGTTGTTCAATCAGGGGATCGACGGCAGTCGGACTAATATTGCGTCCCAGGGCATAGGCCGCACTGACGCGTACCAGGGGACAGGCATCCTGCAAGAGTTGAATTAAATGGGGAATCGCCCGCTCATCCTGCAATTCACAAAAGGCTCTGGCAGCCACAATGCGGCGCTGAGATTCTGGCACCTGGAGCAATACCAACATTTCCTCCGGATCGCGCGGAGCAACTTCGGCCTCCTCCCAATGATCCAGAGGACTATCTAACAGGTCTGGCGTATTGGCTAGATCAATCTTTTTATCCTGCATAGTATTCACTTTACCGCAGAGCTTGATCGTTTCATCTGGGGTAAATCCTAACCCGCTTGCAACTCGTCCAATCGGGCTAGAACCTCCTGGCTGTGGATGGCGGGTTTAACGCCGAGGAAAATTTCCTGCAATGTTCCCTCTGGGTCGACGATGAACGTGTGACGCATGGAGAAAAAGTTGAGCCAGGAACCATAGGCTTTGCTCACCTGACCATCGACATCGGCCAGCAATGGAAATTTCAAGCCTTCCGAATCACAGAATTCCGCATGGGAGTCCACATCGTCGGCACTAATCCCAATGACTTGGACATTGCGGTCGATATATTTGGGGAGATCCTGTTGGAACCGTCGAGCTTCCAAAGTGCAGCCAGGGGTGAAATCCTTCGGATAGAAATAGGTCACAACCCACTGTCCTCGGTAGTCTGAAAGGGAAACTTCCCCATCTCCGGTATTTGTGGGCAGGGTGAATTCCGGCGCAGGCTTACCAATTTCGGGGAGTTTGCCTCCCAGGGCATGTGCGGGTGTAGTGAAACCGACTGTAATGAAACCGATGAGGGAAACGAATGTGGTTAGGATGAGTGCTATCACCGCTCGGCGGGAAAAGGTTGAGTGGAAACGGATTGGATAAAACATAATGAATATGAATCAGTGAGAAGGGATGAAACAACAAAAATGTTCAATAGTTATTCCTACACAGGCAGGAATCCAGAGAATCTAAACAACACTATAAACTAGTCAAGTGAGTGTATATCGCACAATCATGCCCATCCAACTTGTTCTTTTCGGAATTCTGTTTATTCTCGGTCTTACAGGTTGTCAGCTAGGTCGCAACTTTCAGGAGCAGCAAATTTCTGAGACCTCTGCGGAGGTTTCCGCACCTGACTCTACTGCTGACACGACAGCACCGATAACGTCTCCGAGTCCAACCGCTGCACCCACCCCTTCACCTATTCCCCCCACTTCAGAAGAATTAGCCCAGGCCAGTCAGGCTCGGCAGTTAGGCTTGGAGTATCGTAATCAGGAACGTTACGACGAGGCCATCAGTGAGCTGAAAAAATCCGTCACCCTCGACCCACAAAATCTATCCGGGCATGTAATTTTGGGTTGGACGCTGCATTTAGCAGGACAGAGAGCCGAAGCAAAGCAAGCCCTTCAACAAGCCCTGATTCAGGATGAGTCCCATGTACCGGCTTTGAATGCTTTGGGAATTGTTTATCTGGTCGATGGAGACCTGGAGCAGGCGGTGAAAACCCACACTCAAGCTCTAGAACTCAAGCCTGACAACGAAATTGCCCATTACAACCTGAGCTTGGCCTATCATCGATTGGCAGATTACGATCAAGCGATTTCCCATGCAATTCGAGCAACAGAACTTGAACCGGAAAACCCCCATCCCTGGGTCGCTCTGTCGATAATTTACTGGAGTCAAGAAGAAACTGCCCTGGCTCAGCAAGCCTATCAACAGGCTTTGGCTCTCGATGAACGTTACTACGATGCTGGCTTTCTCAGCTACCTGAAGCAGGCAGGGTTTAGTACACCACAAATTCAAACAACTAATGATGTTAGAATCGATGCAATTTGACATGGGTTAAAATACAACAATTGACTTGTTTAAAAATTCCATTA
>JBHJGO010000128.1:0-21954 GCA_050331715.1 Microcoleaceae cyanobacterium | reverse complement strand
CATGGTAGTCCTGGTTACTCGTCAACAATATTACTGATCTACACAGCCGACGCAGCATTTTCAGTAAAAACCTGAATAGAATTTCTATGGGAAACTTCTTCTCCTATTCCTCTGCTCCCAAAAGCCTCAAAGTTCCCTTTTGGGCGGCGATCGCGTTGCGAACTTTAGACTTATCTTCCAGTTTGATCTCTCTGGAATTCAAGACACCATTCAGGTGGGGAAACTGAATTCCGGTAATTTTCATTTTTTCATAGGGACGCTGAGCATGCAGTGGGTCAATTGTAATTTGGGGGGTTGGGGTCGTCAGATCCCAAAGCCTTACGGTTTCGTCGGCACTGCCGCTGGCAAATTGGTGACCATCAGGGCTAACGGCAACACTAGTGACCCAGTTGTTATGCTGATCCAATGTTTCAACACATGTAGCAGTTTCGACATCCCAGAATTTGACGGTGTTATCGGCACTGCCGCTAATCAAGGTTTTGCCGTCGGGGGTAAAGGCCAATGATCGAATCCAACTTTTATGTCCTTGGAGACATTGGAAACACTCTGCAGTTTCGGGGTTCCAAAGTCGAATCAGATTATCCTCACCTCCACTGGCCAAAACTTTGCCATTAGGACTAAAGGCCACTGCCCAAACCCAACCTTCATTGCCTTCCAGCAAACAAACCTCTGGATCAGACAGCGGCAAATTTCGATTTGTACCCATTTTATCTGGATGTAATGTCCAGAGCTTAACAACCGTGTCCTCACCTCCACTAGCCAGTAATTGACCATTTGAACTAAAGGCTAGGGTCAGAACACCGCCAGGTTCATAGGCTGTCCAGCTCCGAAGACATTGTCCGGTTTGAACATCCCACAATTTCAGCTTAGAGTCGTCACTCCCACTGGCCAAGGTTTTGCCGTCTGGACTAAAGGCCACTGCCCGAACTGCTTTTGTATGTTGCCTCAACCGTTTCTGGCAATGGGCATGCTTCACATCCCACAACCGCACCGTTTGGTCATCACTGCCACTGGCCAAAAGACTCCCGTCCCGACTAAAGGCAACGGAACGAACTTGCTTGGTATGCTCTTCTAACCGCTGTGTTCGTACCCCTGTAGAGGTATTGTAGAGGCGAACGACCTTGTCATCGCTTCCCGTTGCTAGCCAACGACCATCTGGGCTGAAGTCCACCGACCAAAATTGATTGGCATAGCCCACTAATGTGGTGTAACTCATTATCGAATTCGCTGCGCGGCTATCGGGGGTTGCAGTCTGCAAAACCGATGAATTCACATCCCACAGCTTGATGGTCTGGTCATCACTGCCACTGACCAACGTTTTTCCATTCGGATGAAAGGCCACCGACCACACTCGATTGTGATGCCCTTTCAGCACCGTCAGAGAATCCCCCGTTTCCACTAACCACAAAATAATCTGCCGATCCTTGCCCGCACTCGCTAGCACTTGGCCATCGGGACTGAATGCCAGGGAAATCAGGCGATCAGAATGTCCCGTTAGCGTTCTCAGACATTTCCGGCTGGATAAGTCCCACAACTTTATCGTTGCATCCTCGCTTGCTGTTGCCAGTAACGGGTGAGCATCGGTGTCGGGGTTGGGAGCAAATGTAACTGCCATCACGGTTTCGGCATGGCCCTCTAAAACAAATTGAAAATCTCCGGTCACAGCGTCCCAGATTCTCACGGTACAATCTGAACCACCACTGGCTAGCCATTGACCATCGGGACTCCAGGCTACAGAACGAACTCGTTGATTATGGCCTGATAGGGTCTTCAGGCACTTGCCAGTTTTTGTATCCCAAAGTTTAACTTGCTTATTCTCACATCCGCTGGCTAGAACTTGACCATCCGGCCTCCAGGCCACCGACCAAACTCGACCAGCCTGACTGTTGATATCCAAACAAGTCTTCGTTTCAATCTCCCAGATTTTGAGGGTTTCGTCTTGACTGCCGCTAGCCAGTCTTCGGCTATCCGGACTAAAATCCAGCGCATTAACCCAATAATGATGACATTTTAAGGGGCCTACTAATAGGAGATTTCGCCTATTCTTGCCACAAAGTTGAGCAAGGAAAGTTAGTTGCTCATCAATACGCCATAGATGAATATCACCCCGACTATGTCCGGCTGCTAAGTAGATTCCATTAGGACTAAAAGTCACTGAAAAAACATTTCCAAAGCTTTCTCTAAAAACCGTGTCAATAAATTGACTATTCGTAAAATCTAAATCTGGCAAATTTACATTTGGTAAGTATGCTTGTCGGATGACAAGTCCCGACCAATCCAAAATTTCAGGTCGTGTCAGATCTACATTTAGCTCTTGCCCTAAATTTTTTTCTGATTCCGGTTCTAATCTTCGATTGGCTCGCCGCCTCGCATAACTGGATGCGCTACCTAGCTGGACGAAAAGATTTAGTAGGTTGCCCGCAGTATAACCTATTTCGAGATCAGACTTATACCGTAGGCCATCCAAAATCCTAAAGCATTGTCGATTAATCTGATGCAGGTCAATTAATTCTTTGAGTAAATGATCTGCTAAGGGCTGTAGAATCAATCGAAATTGCTGTTCACGTAGGCTATCAGAGCTACAGGCTTTTAGAAAAGCATATCTTCTGAGAATATACAGGTCACTTTTGGAGTTTGCTGCTTGCTTAACTTCCTCAGCTGCATAGTAGATCAAGCGTTCCAGGGTATATTTGATTACAACGGGTTGTAGTCTGAACATCTTAGAATCTTCGTCTAAATCAATTAGTGATCGACGAATCAAGGACTCAGTTGCTTCAAGAATTTCCACAGGCGAAACAGGAGATAAAATGTCCTGCCCCAGATTAATAATAAATGAGGAGGTAGGAGGCTGCGCTGTAGGATAATTAATCGCTAACCAATACATAATCTCTTTTTCTAGAGCAGATAGCCGCTCAAATTGCTCCTCAAGAATATTTCGTACATCTCCAAAGAGTTGTTCTCGAGTTTGTTGCAGAAAATTCAAGAACTCAGCAACATTTCCACCAAATAGCTCTCCAATACTGGCAGCAATAATTTTTAAGGCTAGGGGATTTCCACCGTACCGTTTTACCAATTCATCCCACTGAGCTTTAAATTCAAATTCTCCTTTATACTCAAATAAGTCCTTGGCTTCTTCTGCATCTAATCCCTTTAGAGAAAGTGAGCGGACTGGAAGATTTCTTCCCTGAAGAATAGCAATTTCCTTTGGCTTTTCACGGCTCGTAATCACCACACAACTCTGATGTCCGACGATGCCTAATTCCCATAAGAGATTGCCATAATTTTTGAATTCGGGTTGATAATGCCCAGCGCGATCGCTCTCTCTTAAAATAGATTCCATACTATCGAGAACAATTAGATAGCGATGGGTCTGTAAACAATTTAAAAGAAGCGAAAGCTGATCTTTAAACGTATCGGGGAGACCTGATTTTGACACGTTAGATTTTGGACAATCTGCCAGAGCAATTAATAATTCCCTAAGAAATTCTTCCGGGGATTGACCATGACGAAATCCCTGCCAGACGAAGTGGTCGAATTGTTGCCGAACTCCCAGGGCTAGTTTAACCGCCAAACTAGTCTTGCCAATTCCTCCCATACCCAGGATGGCAATCAAGCGACACTGATCCTTGACAATCCACTGCTCTAAATCCTGTAACTCCTGAACCCGCCCTGAAAACCCAGTTGAAACATCCGGTATATTTTCAAACCCTGAAGGAGAACCATGGGTTTGTGATTCTTGTTTCTGCTTTAGCTGGCGCTTTAATGCTTCTAATTTACCAGGAGTATCCCCTGGAATCTGGAATTTAGAATAGATTGCCCCCAAGCGTTTCCGAACAGCAGGAGCACTAACGCTTAGGGTTTCAGCAATCTCCTTGGCCGTTTTCCCATTTAGAGCAAGACGAAGTGTATTCAGCTCAGCATCAGAAATCAGGTGCTCAGCCATGATACTCCTGAGAAAATCTTCAGAAAACTCGAACATCAATAGTATTACTCCGGGTTATAACTGATTACGGCCTCACATCTTATCTGTTACTACCTTTTATCAATCAGTAGATTATCGATGCGTGAAAAAAAGTTATCATAAGTAGAAAACAGAGAAACCCTTGACCCAATCGATTCTGGCACAGAAATCCTACTGGGCTGATAACTTGATGGACAAACCGGACGGCAATATTGCGTTCCCCACAATTCAATCCGATCTATGAGCCCACTGAAACCCCTACGAATTAAGGTGTTGACTGAATTTAGGCAGTCTACTTTGGTTAAGTCAACGTTTCCTATTGTAACGTGTCACTGCTATATGGATGTGCCTCTGTACACTATTTTTATAGAATTATCTCATCTGCTATCAATATCCAAGCTGATAAAAAAATAATCAATTCGATTGACAACTAAGTGTAATTGATAGTATCGTTTTGGTAACAGTTGATAAAAAGCTTATCAATCCGGTGTGAGAAGGCTCAATTCTGTCCAATCTGTTTGAGGAAAGGATATGTCAGCACAGAGCAGTCATCCGAACACGCTATCCCAATTCCTGCAATCATTTCAGCCGCTATTGGCCCATTACCACCAGTCCCGTGAGGGACAGCTAACCATTGATTTCACAAAGGAAAATACCCATGGTTCTGGGGAGGTCAATTATAAGATCACACCGCATGGTTTCCTTCACGATCCGTTCTACGTTCCTAAAAAGGACTTCGAGAACTACTGTCGCCAACTCTCAGGAGTTCCAAGTGCGATTCAGGCATCATTTATCTGTCTGGAGGAGGGAGTTCTAGAAATTCTGCAACGCACCGGTTATGGGCAGTTGGTACTACTGTTTCGTAAGGAAAAACGAAATCAGATTGACTTTCAATGTCGGGTAATGGTGAGCCATCGTCGCTTGATCCAAACCCAGTATTGAATAGGACTTAAGGGCTATTCACAACAATTAAATAGGGCTGGAGAGTTAGTAACTAACGACGAAGCTGATCAGTGTTTAATCCACTGCATCAGCTTTTTTTGGTCAATTTCTTAGAGGAACCTAACATCATGAATGCAGAGATGCTAACAGAGCTATTACAACTGTGGCTAAGCCTAATCCTTCTGGGAACTGCGCTTCCCGATCACACGATTCGGATTCATCTCAAATTTTTTGAGGTGGAAGCCCTACCCCCAGTAATCGAACAGATTGAGTCCTATCAAGAGCAGAGCATAGGGCGAGGTAGTGGGCGTTCACCACTCCCGTAGATAGGTTTTTCCATCACCATCAACATTCCTCATCCTTTCATATCGCTTGTCCCCTAATCCTGATCTGGAGAATTAATCATGAAAAGCTGTCCTTTTAGAAACATGAATAACTTGAATTACTTACCTTGTTGTCATCAGCAGCGGGGTAACTGGGTCTACTGTTCATTTTGTAATCAGCGGGAGGAAATCGAAACTCCGCTAGATGGTAACGATATCATTGGGGCTCTCCTGACCTTGATAACGATACTGATTCTGGGTCGCGCTTTTCTGTTTGGGGCCAGCCGACCGGAATTCACTCCATTTCAAGAAGTAGACATAGCCCCTATGAATGATACATCAGGTGAGGTGTAAAGGTATCAATGTAAGTAGAGGAATGGGTAGCTTTGCTACCCACTGACTCTTTCATAAGTATTTATCCAACGTTTTGCGTTGGGGATAATACTAAAGTGGAACTTTGATTACAGCAAGATACGGCCATGACCCACCATCAAGAATCGATAACTGTCAAGACTCAAGGGAAATCTCTCTCCCGGATCACTCGCTCTGTTCGAGACATCGTTCAGAATTCTGGAATTAAAACAGGACTGTGTACGATTTTTTTGCGACACACTTCAGCTAGCTTGATTATTCAGGAAAATGCTGATCCAGATGTGCTGCGGGATTTGGAAAACTTTCTTTCTAAACTGGTTCCAGAAGGTAACTATTACATTCATGATGCGGAGGGGCCAGACGACATGCCAGCCCATATTCGGAGTGTCCTGACCCATACCTCTGAACATATACCAATTTCCCAGGGTCGATTGGCCCTGGGAACCTGGCAAGGGATTTATCTCTGGGAACACCGTCAGCGATCTCACACGCGAGAGCTAGTAATACACGTTTCGGGCGATCCCTATTAAAGGCTTACTCTTCTTCAGTTGCCTCAGCTCCTTCCTGCTCTGCCTCAACCGGAGCCACGGAATTGGCTGACACCACAGCGCCACCTGCTAGTTCCAGGCGAACTTTTTGTTCGATTTCTTCCGTAAATTCTGGATTGTCCAACATGTAGTTGATGGTCTTGTCTCGACCCTGGCCAATATTGTCACCGTTGTAGCTATACCAGGAACCTTTGCGTTTAATAATGCCGGTTTCTTCCGCTAGGTCAACCAGGCAACCAATGGTGGAAATTCCTTCACCGAACAGGATGTCAAATTCAGCCACTCTAAAGGGTGGAGCAACTTTGTTCTTCGCAACCTTGACCTTGGCCCGGATACCATACTCGTCCGATCCCTTCTTCAGGGTTTGAACTCGACGAATATCCAACCGAACTGAGGCATAGAATTTCAGCGCATTTCCACCTGTAGTGGTTTCTGGGTTGCCGTACACCACACCAATTTTTTGACGCAACTGATTGAGGAAAACAACGGTACAGCCAGACTTCCCAATATTTCCAGTAATTTTTCTCAGGGCTTGACTCATCAGACGCGCTTGAAGTCCCATGTGGGAATCGCCCATATCCCCTTCGATTTCAGCCCGTGGAACCAGGGCTGCCACCGAGTCAACCACAACGATATCAACAGCAACTGATCGAACCAGTTGATCAACAATTTCCAGCGCCATTTCTCCCGTGTCAGGCTGAGAAACGAGCAAATTTTCAATGTCAACTCCCAGGGCAGAAGCATAAACGGGATCAAGGGCGTGTTCCGCATCCACGAAAGCAGCGATCCCGCCTTTTTTCTGAACTTCAGCGATTGCATGAAGCGCCAAAGTTGTCTTACCAGAACTCTCTGGGCCATAAACTTCAATGACTCGTCCCTTGGGAATGCCACCGCCGAGCGCCAAATCCAACGTCAAGGCTCCCGTCGAGATGGTCTCCACCTTCATCCGGGTCGAATCCCCTAGACGAACAATTGCTTCCTTACCAAAGCTGCGCTGAATTTGATTGAGGACATTGCTTAAAGCCTTCTGACGTTCTGGACTATCCACAATTGCATTTGCCATAATGATTTTGCTTATCTATTATCGGGGTAAACGACCTGAAGATGGACGGATTGAATACTGTGGGTAAATATTACGGATGAACAATACCATTGGTCTATCCTAGCAACCTGAAAAAAACACACCATGTAAAGTGTTTTCTCAGATGGGATATGCCTCATAGTTCAATATTGTAGAGTGAATTGAAAATTTCGTCAATTACTTTTAGAATCTGATCTTTGTATATTGATTTAAAGCGGAAAACTGGATAGCGCCATGTAACTTTCTGCTAGACCTATTCCACCTGAAGTAGAAGTTCTAACCCTTTTGTTGTTTGTAAAGTTCTTTGAAGTGAGCTTGTTGCTCATGATGATTCACAATAGGTTCGGGGTAATCGCAGGCTTTGCGATCTTCAGAATCAATTTTTCCAGTCAGTAGAGCCTCGGTTTCTAATTTCTTCAGGTTCGGTAACCACTGACGAATATATCCTGCTTCTGGGTCGTATTTTTGAGCTTGACTGGCTGGATTGAAAATTCTTAGGGGTTTTGGATCCATGCCACTGGAGGCGCTCCACTGCCAGCCCCCATTATTAGACGACAAATCTCCATCGAATAGTTTCTGCATGAAGTATTTCTCGCCCCAACGCCAATCAATCACCAAATCTTTGGTTAAAAAGCTGGCAACAATCATGCGACAACGGTTGTGCATCCATCCGGTTTCATTCAGTTGACCCATGGCCGCATCTACAATTGGGTAGCCTGTACGACCTTCACACCAGGCTTGAAATCGCTCTTCATTGTTATCCCAGGGAAAATCTTTGAAGTGCTCCCGATAGGGGCCTTTAGCCAGTTCCGGAAAGTAATACATAGCATGTTGATAAAATTCTCGCCATGCCAATTCCTGCTGCCAAGTCCGAACATTATTGTGGCTTTCATCGCTGCGACAGCGGTTGTATTTTTCACTGGCCGCCTCCCAAACGGTTCGGATACCAATCGCACCAAATTTCAGGGCGGCACTCAGTTGAGAGGTTCCCTCAATGTGGGGAAAATTGCGTTGCTCATCGTATTCGGCAACGGCGTCGTCACAGAATTCTTCCAGTCTTTTCTGAGCTGGTTTTTCTCCTGGTTCTAGCAGTAATGGATGTTCCCAATTGAATCCTAATTCTTTGGCAGTGGGAAGGTTGATTGCACCATTACTATCTGCGGTGTCCTGTTCTTCATCAGTTAATCCGCTTAACTTTCCTGAGAGTTCTTCAGTCGGTGCATCTTTTGGTTTCACACACCAGCTTTTCCAAAATGGCGTGTAAACTTTGTAGGGATCGCCGGAATTGGTCAGAACTTTTCCTGGTGGGTGGAGTAACTGATCCCAGAACATCGCAACGGAAATTCCGCTCTCTTTCAAAGCCTGGGAAATGGCGCGATCGCGTTTCTGAGCATAGGGTTCAACGTCTAAGTACCAATAAACTGCTTTCACTTCGAGTGCTAGAGCAAATTTTGGAATAATCTCCTCAGGTTTATCGTGCAAAATTAAAAGTTGACTGCCAAGTTCTCGGTAACGTTCTTGTAGGGCTTCCAAACAACCCATCATGTAAGTAACACGGGCAGGAGCAACGTCATCGGCTTCAAGAATTCCTGGGTCAAGACAGAACAGACCGACAACTTTGGAACTCAATAGATAGGCGGCTGTGAGTCCCATGTTGTCAGCAAAACGAAGATCGCGGCGGTGCCAGAAAAGAATTAGATCAGACATACGTTTGCAGAAGCGTATTTGCCACTGGCAACCTGACTTTGGATAGACTGCTCCAGTTCCGGTGGTAATGTGATCGGCATCCTAACAGTTGATTTCCCGGCTAAAAATGATTACCCCTTCAACTGTACTGTAATTTTGAACATTTAGCCGCTTCTCATTCCTGACATTGACTTGCTAGACTGATGACTGCGGGAAGTATTCTGGGAGCCTCATGGATGAAATCAGCATCAACCCGATGGTCAATTCTTCGCTTGATTCCGCTGGTGGGATTCTGGGTTTGTCTAGATCCGTTCCCTCAAAGCCCTTTCCAGATTAGGCTCCGGTCTGATCAATTCTCAACCTTTACACATTCGGTATCGGCTCAGCCTGCTCCACAATCGATTGTTCCAGAGCCGAACAGCACCAATACAACAGTTAATCAAACGGGCAATCAAATTGACATCAATGGGGGGCAGTTATCGGGAGATGGCGGTAATTTGTTCCATAGTTTTACCCGATTTAATGTTGAAACAGGCCAGGTGGCTAACTTCTTGGCCAATGATTCGATTCAAAATATTTTGTCGCGGGTGGTTGGTGGAGAAGCCTCTCAGATCAATGGTCTGATTCAGGTGACCGGCAGTAACGCTAATTTATTTCTAGTTAATCCAGCGGGCATTGTCTTTGGTGCTGCGGCTCAACTCAATGTTCCTGCCGCTTTCACAGCAACGACTGCCACCGGAATTGGATTTGAATCGGGCTGGTTTAACGTTTTAGAGTCCAACGACTATTCCAGTCTAGTTGGCACACCGACTTCCTTTGCCTTTGCAACGGCTGCACCCGGCAGTATCGTCAACTCCGGTCAACTAGAAGTTAAACCCGGACAACCCCTAACGTTAATTGGGGGAACCGTGGTGAATACGGGAGAATTGATCGCGCCGGGGGGCAGCGTCACCGTTGCAGCAGTACCGGGGGAGAGTGTGGTTCGAATCAGTCATTTGGGCCACTTGCTGAATTTGGAAATCGTTCAGACTGATTTTCCAGGAGCAGAAGGCTTTGCACCCCTGTCGTTGCCGGAACTTTTAACCGGGGAAAGCGGCGCGTCGGCAACGGGCGTTGAAGTGTTGTCTGACGGAACCTTGAAGTTAACCAATACTGAATCCTCCTCTGAGGTTCCCCTGCCTCCTGAGAGCGGAACCGCAATTCTAGCGGGAAAGATTAGCACTGCAGAAACAGATACAGAATCAACCCAACTCCCCCAAATTAATCTCCTGGGAGACCGAATTGGTCTGTTCAGCGCTGAAATTGATGCCTCTGGATTCGACCAGGGTGGAACCGTTCGGATTGGCGGTGATCAACGGGGAGCTGATACTTTACCCACTGCAACCCGCACGTTAGTTGATCCTGATACAACCATTAGCGCTAATGGCCTGGGACAGGGTTCGGGCGGCAATATCATTCTCTGGTCAGACGAAGTGACTCATTTCTCCGGGTCAATCCAGGCCACCGGAACCCAGGGGGGATTTGCGGAAATTTCCAGTTGGGGCAGTCTGGCTATCGAGGGAACGGTTGATTTAACTGGCGCGGATGGCAGTGTGGGAACCTTACTTCTCGATCCAGAAAATATCACGATTGTAGATGTAGGGGACGGTTCTCTGGGTCAGGAAACCGCCTTCGATCCAGAATTACTTGCCGATGCTGAACCAGAAGAGGTCACCCTTTCCGAAAGTACCTTAGAAAATGTTGCGGCGACGGCTGACATTATTCTGGAGGCCCGCAATAATAACCAGATTAATGACCTGACTGCCGATCAACTGAATTTGCAAGCCACGACGGGTACCGTTACCTTCCGGGCCGACGCTGATGGAGATGGTCGCGGTAGGTTCTCGATGAATCCGGAGGATCAACTGCAAACGGCTGGAGGAACCCTGAATATCACCGCCGCTGAGATTGAAGTGGGTCACATTTTTACTGACGGTGGAAACATTAATCTGATTGCAACCCAAGGCGATTTAACCACAGGTTCCCTGGCAACCAATGGAACACAACAGAGCGGCAACATTATGCTAGTCAGTAACGGTGAGCTAGAAACAGCTTCTCTGTCAACCCAGGCCCAGGATCCGACAACGGGTAGGGGAGGCGATCTCGATATTGTGGCGACGGATAACCTGACAATTGATTTTATCAACGCTTCCGGAGCAGACCAGGGAGGTAACGTTATCTTGGAAAGTCTGACCGGAGACATTACACTCTTGTCAGAGGACTATAGCATCGACACCACCTCTGCCAATGGAATCGGCGGCGATATTACAGTCACAACGCCACAAACCCTGAGATTGGATGTCCTGAATGCCAGGGGTGGCATTGCCGGAGGGAATCTGGAGTTGTCAGCAACTCAGGAAATGACCTTGAGTGCGATTAATACGGGCCGATTGCCAGGGCGATCAGCAGAAGCTGACAGTCAATTCTCAGACCCCGGCGGCAAGATTACTCTGACCAGTGATGAGATTAACCTGATTGGTCAAGTCCGCAGTGATGGTGTGATAGAGCTTCAGCCTGCAACCCCAACCCTGGAGATTCTGGTGGGAAGTTCGAGCAATTCTGGCCCTTTTCTTGACCTGACCGACACAGAATTGGCCCAACTGCAAGATGGCTTCAGTCAAATTATTGTGGGTCGAGAAGATGTTAGTGGCAATGTTTTACTATCGGGTGATCTCACTTTTCAGGATCCAACTGTTATTCGCGCATCCGGAGGGCAAATTGTTCATGGGGGTGAATTCCCAGAACAGGTTCCGACCCTGGCTGGAGTTGATAATGCTAGCTTAACCCTGGTGGGGGATCGGGGGATTAACTTGGGGCAAGTCACAACGGAAGCTCAGGATATTTCCCTGGAGAGTCCATCGGGTCAAGTCACCGTTACAGGAATTCAAATTCTTGACCCGTTCGCCACTGCTGATACCACTACCTCACCCATTTCCAACGGCACTGAACTAAGAATTACCGCCAATGAAATTGACTTTGCTGGAGGAGCGAATTCAATCCAGAGTTCAGGAGCCATAACCCTACAGCCTGCGAATCCAGACCAACCGATTAATCTAGGAACGGCTGCCGATACTGAAGGCTTGGACATTACGCCAGCAAACTGGGCAGCCCTGGCCAATGGCTTTGAGCAAATCACCATCGGCCAGGCTGATGGCTCCGCTGTGATTACACTGGATGAAAACTTTACCTTTCGAGATCCGCTGGTGCTGCAAGCTGGGAACGACGGTTCTGTCGTTGCTAATGGTGATTTAGTTGGGGTTGATGATGCCACCCTCAGGGTT
The DNA here is from genome assembly GCA_050331715.1 of Microcoleaceae cyanobacterium. GTDB lineage: Bacteria > Cyanobacteriota > Cyanobacteriia > Cyanobacteriales > Microcoleaceae > JBHJGO01. Next base: position 9,721 of record JBHJGO010000128.1, on the reverse strand, counting down.
GAAACCGGAGGGAATATTTTGCTGGGTAATCTGACGATTCCCGGTTCAGAAATTCAGCTCCAGAGTACCCAGGGAGAGATCGTGACTGGAAACCTGCAACTCACGCCAGGGACAACGGTAAATTCTGAGGTGACTCTGCAGGCTGGGCAGTCGATTGCCACGGGAGACATTACGACTTCTGGTAACAGTCAGGGTGGCGATATTTTACTGGATGCAGGAGGTGGCATAACAACGGGTCGTCTGAGTACTCGATCTCCGTCTGGTAATGCAGGCAATGTTCAGTTGTCTGCGGCCAACGATATTGAAGTAGTAACCATTAACACGCAGGGAGTTCGGAGTGGCGGTGACATTCAGGTACAAACGGATCGGTTCTTCCGAGCAACAGGTCGCTTCGCGTTAAACAATGTCCAGGACGCCAGTCTGTCGTCCCTGGGAGCCGAGCAATCTGGAGCGGTGGATCTACAGCGGGGCGGAGATGTGGAGACCCCCTTTGAAATTGGCAACCCAACGGTGAATGGTACTGCCGCTATCATTTTCGATGGACAGGTCACGACTCAACCGCCCCCAGCCAATCCCGATACCCCTGGATCCAACCCTAGTTCTCCAGTGACCGATCCCACGGTTGAAGCTACCCAGCCCCCGACGGCAAATCCTGGCAACACCCCAATACCACCGGACAGTGTGGAGTCTGAGGATTCATCCAGTGTCATCCAAGCTACGGAGGAGAACAATTCAGCAGCCGCTACCCTAACTGATCCGATTCAAATTGACGAGCCATCCGCAGGTTTAGATGAATCGACGGAGGGTTCTCAATCCCTTCCAGAAGCCGTAATCAATATTGAACCAACCACGATTGCCACGGATCAAATTGCTAAGTCTTCCGTCAACCAATCGATTCTGCAAATTGACCAGCTACGAGATCAACAATTTACCGACTACCTGGGCAAAGATTCAATCCGGCGGCTCAACCGCTCTCAGGATATCCGCCAGATTTTAGGCGAAGTGTCCCAGGTTACCGGATATAAACCTGCAGTGCTGTACGTTTCGGTCGAGCGCAAACAATTGGAACTACGGTTGCTGCTACCCAATGGACAGTCGGTTTTCAAGCGGGTTCCCGTCAAGCGAGAACAACTGCTAGAAGTCGCCCGTGACTTTACGAATCAGGTGCGATCGCCCAAAGATTTTCAGGATACTGGATACAAAGATCAGGGTCAGAAACTTTATGAATGGCTGATTCAGCCCCTGGAAACTGAATTGGATGGCGAGGCCATTGACACTCTGATCTTTTCTATGGATTCTGGTTTGAGAACGCTGCCCATTGCCGCCCTATTTGATGGTCAGCAGTTCTTGCTAGAACGCTATAGCCTGGGCCTGATTCCGAGTCTCAGCCTGACCGACATGAGCTATGTCAATCTCAAGAATTCTAAGGTTCTAGCCATGGGAGCGTCCCAATTCCTTGATTCGGAGCAACGCCCCTTACCGGCTGTTCCCCTGGAATTAAATCTGATTCTGGGTGAAGGGGGCTGGACAGGAGCTGCCTTTCTAAACGAAGCCTTTACCGTTGATAACTTAACCACCCAGCGCAGTCAGACCCAATTTGACATTATCCACCTGGCCACCCACGGAGAATTTCTGGCCGGTGGGGCCGACCAATCCTACATTCAGTTCTGGGATCGGAAGTTGAGATTGGACGAAATTGAGGAGTTAAAACTCGATTCTCCTCCGGTGGAGTTGTTGGTTCTCAGTGCTTGTACCACTGCGGTGGGCGATGAGGAAGCCGAGCTGGGCTTTGCTGGACTAGCCGTTAAAACGGGAGTAAAATCTGCCCTGGCAAGTCTCTGGTACGTTAGCGATGCCGGAACCCTGGGACTGATGAGCCAATTCTATGAATCCCTCCAAACCAGCTCGATCAAAGCGGAGGCGTTACGACAAGCTCAGCTTGCGATGCTCCAGGGCAAAATCAAAGTTCATCAGGGGAAATTAATTAACGGGGAGCAGGTCATTTCCTTTGATGAAACAAGCGACACCCGCTCACATGAAGCAATTCCAGGTCAGCTCCCGATAGATGGAATGGGCAACTATGGCACTGCCGATCTTTCCCATCCGTTTTACTGGGCAGGATTTACTCTAATTGGTAGCCCCTGGTAAGGCATTTCTTCTGCTCAAGGGGGTAATCCTCATCAATTCAAGTCAGAGTCAAGTAACCAGTTATGCTTTCTGATATTCCCCTTTAGCCGTAAAATCTTAAGGGATTGTGAAGTTGTTCTGTTCTCAAGCTTCAGTCTCAAGCTCACACTGTCTCTGACCCAAGACATCCATCATTTCTATGGCTATTGGTTATCTCGCCCTGGTGCTCCACGCTCATCTTCCCTTTGTTCGACACCCTGAAAGTGACTACGTCCTGGAAGAAGAGTGGCTGTTTGAAGCAATAACAGAAACTTATGCTCCCCTGATCAAAATCTTTGAGGATTGGAAACGGGACGGCATCGACTTCAAACTCACCATGAGCTTGACCCCTCCCCTGGTTTCAATGCTGCGGGATCCCCTGCTGCAAGAGCGCTACGAGGCGCACTTGACTCAACTTCAAGAGCTGACGGAGCGAGAAATTGAACGGCATCAAGACAATGGCCATTTGAAGTATCTAGCGGAACACTACGCCCAGGAATTCCAACAGGTTCGGGCTACCTGGGAACGCTACAACAGAGATTTAATCACCGCCTTCAAACAATTTCAAGCCACGAATAATCTGGAGATCATTACCTGCGGGGCGACCCACGGTTATTTACCCCTGATGAAGGATCATCCAGAAGCGGTCTGGGCCCAGATCAAAGTCGCCTGTGAACACTACGAAGAACATTTTGACCGTCCTCCCAACGGCATTTGGTTACCGGAATGTGCCTACTACGAGGGTCTAGAAAATTTTGTCGCAGCAGCCGGACTCCGTTACTTCCTGACCGATGGCCATGGAATTCTGTATGCTCGACCTCGGCCTCGGTTTGGCACCTATACGCCGATCTTTACTGAAAATGGTGTAGCGGTGTTTGCCCGTGATCACGAATCCTCACAACAGGTTTGGTCTGCCGAGATTGGCTATCCCGGTGCACCGGAATATCGAGAGTTCTATAAAGATTTGGGCTGGGAGGCAGACTACGAATACATCAAGCCCTACGTCATGCCCAATGGCCAACGCAAAAATACCGGAATCAAGTACCACAAAATCACAGGCCGCGAGGTGAGTTTAGATGCGAAGGAATTCTACGATCCCTACTGGGCTAAACAAAAAACGGTGGAACATGCAGGCAACTTCATGTTTAATCGGGAACGCCAGGTCGAACATCTCTACAGCATCATGCAGCGTCCCCCGGTGATTGTTTCCCCCTACGACGCTGAACTGTTTGGTCACTGGTGGTACGAAGGCCCCTGGTTCCTAGATTCCCTGTTCCGCAAAACCTCGTTTGAGCAGGATGTCTACGGCATGATTCACTTGGCTGATTATCTGAAACGATACACCACGAATCAGGTGTGTCAACCGGCCCAATCCAGTTGGGGTTACAAAGGGTTCCACGAATATTGGCTCAATCATACTAATAGCTGGATTTATCCCCACTTACACAAAGCAGCAGAGCGGATGGCTGAACTCGCCAGGCGGCAGGCCACCGATGAACTGGAGCGACGTGCCTTAAACCAGGCGGCACGGGAATTGCTGCTGGCTCAATCCTCCGACTTGGCATTTATCATGAGTACCGTAACCATGGTTCCCTACGCCGTTCGACGTACCCAATCCCACCTGATGCGATTTGCCAAGCTGTATGAGGATGTTACGACTGGAAAAATCGACTCCGGGTGGCTCCAGAAAGTCGAAGAAATTGACAATATCTTCCCCAATATCAACTACAAGACCTATCACCTCGTTGCTGATGCCGATTGAGGTACAATTCAGGCAAACTCTGTTCACTCCTTGTCCTGTCAGTTGAAACGAATATCCCGTGACTCAGGCACTTGCAGTCAGACCCCAGTCAGAACCCTTGTCACAACAGCGTCCGGCCGTTTCCGTTTGGCTTGACCCCGTTGCTCTCAGGGCTGCGAAGCAACTTTATCTTTCCTATCTCCAGATTCATGCCCGTCAAATGCGCCGACCTCTCGGTGTTGCGATTGATCCAGCAACCTGCCGGGGTATTTTGCTATTTTCAAAACGGGCTGTCTTGTTGCCAGGTGAGAGTTTCATTCCCTTTGAACAGCTCGAAGCTGAAATTTACTGAGGATTTATCAAGCTTAAACTTGTCCTGAAAACCTTACTGAAACATGATATCCAGGCCAACAATCTATATTGCCATTACTAATCATGGCTTTGGTCATGCTGTGCGGGCTGCTACCGTCGCTGCCAAAGTTCAGCAACTTTTGCCGGATTGTCTTTTAATCCTGGTGACCACAGCTCCCCGCTGGTTACTGGAATCCTACATTCCCGGTGATTTCATCCTACGACCACGGGCCTTCGATGTGGGGGTGGTGCAATCCGATAGCCTCAATATGGATCTACCTGCCACTTTAGAGAGATTAAAATCAATCCGAGAACAACAGAATTCGATTGTTTTCGGGGAAGTGGGTTTCATTCAACAAAATCGGGTGGATTTGATGATCGCTGATATTCCCCCACTAGCTGCACCCATCGCTCAAAAAGCTGGCATTCCCTGCTTCATGTTTAGTAACTTTGGCTGGGACTTTATCTACCAGGCTTGGGGTGGAGAATTTCTGGAACTAGCCCGTTGGATTGAAGACTGTTTCAGCCAATGTAGTCGGCTATTTCGATTACCAATGCATGAACCGATGCAGGCATTTCCAGAGAAAGTTGACGTCGGACTCACAGGCGGCGATCCACGCTATGACTTTGAAAAATTGCAGGCCGACTTTGGCATTGAAACGCCCTTAGAGAAAACGATTCTCCTCAGTTTTGGTGGCTTGGGTTTAGCTAAAATTCCCTATGAAAATCTAGAACAATTCCCGGATTTCACTTTCATTACCTTCGATACTAAAGCGCCAACTTTACCAAATCTGGTCAACGCTAGGAAACAGCAAGAACCCCTGAGTTCTGCCTATGAACAGATTCGTCCGGTGGATTTCATGCCACTCTGCGGTCGGGTGGTGTCTAAGCCGGGATTCAGTACCTATGCCGAAGCCATGCGACTGGATATTCCGATTGTTTCGTTGTCACGGCAGGGATTTGCTGAATCGGCCCTGCTGTTGGAGGGGTTGAGGAATTATGCCCATCATCAGATTGTACCTCCAGCAGAATTCTTCGACGGTAACTGGGAATTTCTCCGACAGCCGATGCATCCACCCCACCGCTCTGAACCGATTGATAAAACCGGAACCGAAACCATAGCCCAAGCCATTGTAGAGACCTTAAGCAATTAATCACACAAAACCATGGAAATCGATTTGTTTATCCTGGTTGATCAATCAACCGAACTCACAAAAGTTGATGTCTTTTTGAAGCAGACCGAGGCATTAGCAGAAAAGAACCGTCGCCCCAGTCCAGAAAAAATTGAGATTTTCAAAAAACGGATTTCAATTTCTAGTTAATAGTTCCTATAGCTTTTCCAAGTCTATTGAGGTACAGATTGAGGAGGTTGGGGCCCACTGCGCCCCAATCTCCTGCACTCCACCAGCGTTGGAAACGCTGTAATTAGTCAGGACTAATTGAGGGCTGATTTGGCGGCTTCTGCCACTGGAGCCGTTTTATCTTCTGCCAGTTGTTTCAGGGCCGCTTGAGCTTCTTCCCCTCCCAACTTGCCCAGGGCTTGGGCAACCCGATAGCGAATTTGCCAGTCATCCTTCGTGACGTAGGGTGTCAATAGGGGAACCGCTTGGAGATTCCCCAGTTCTCCCAGGGAACCAATGGCAACGGTTTGAATCAGTTCATTCTCGTCCTGCAAGGCATCCGCTAACAGGTCAAATCCCTCCGGCTCTGCCAGTTCCCCAAGGGCGGCCACAATGCTCATTTTGACCAACCACTCGGAGGTCTGAGCATAGAGCTGTTTGAGTTCGGGAAAAGCCTGCTTAAGTTGCAATCCCCCAATTGCATCGGCAGCGGCGGCTTGAACATCTGCTTCTGGATCCGTTTGCAGGCGATCGCGTAATAGTTCCAAAGATTTATCTAAATCCTGTTTTCCAAGACTGGAGAGCTGGCTAACGGCGGCATAGCGAACGCGAGTGTCAGAATCCACTACCGCAGTCTGGATCATTTCAAAGGCTACCGCCGGGTCTATGTCTCGCATTTGATTCACAGCCCGTAAGCGATCGCCCAAGTCCTCTGACTTGAGCCATTCTTGAATTAATTCTGGAGTTATCATTTTTAAAGGATCAATCTGAATTTTTTAAGCTGAGGCTTTTATAGTTTCAGCGTATCACCTTAGCTGCCTCACTTATTCAGGGCCTTTCTCCAGGTTTTCTGATTCTGGCTTGAGTTACAGTAAGACGCCTGCTCAAAATCCTGACATCCAATTGCCTCTTCGGTTAGAGCCAGTGAGGGATATACCGTACATTTAAGGCGATAATCTCCAGTGAAATATTTACAACGACTACAGGGAATTTGATGCAATCGCTGGAGATAGGTCTTTCCCTCTCGAAATGCTCGCCAAGTCAAGCCAACGGTTCCAATCACTAAGCTAGAGGCGCAAACTGAATAGACAGGATTAGCTGAGGAATGGGTTATTTGCAGTAGGACTGTAGGGATTAGCATAGGTTTAAATCATAGGTGTCTACGAGTACTAATCAGTTGTAGCAGTCAGCTCTGACGCGGACTTGTTGCTCTGGCAGATGTTCAATACTTGACCAAAACTTAAAAATTTCTGCCTTAATCTGTTCCGGAAAAAAGTAGTGGAAAAAGTGACCTCCTTGGGGAAATTGATGGAGGCGATCGCCTTCTTTTAAAAAGCTTTTCCATTCATTCATTTCGTAGTGGCTTACGATATTGTCTGTTAAGCTCCCGCAAACGAAGAGAGGCACCGATACATCCTCTACTGAGAAGCTAGCTCTTTGAGTTAGAGAATGGGGGGAAAAAGATTCAACCAAATCCCGCTCTAATAGTCGAGCAATTTTACGTTCTGAGGCTGCTGATTGAAAACCACAGATTCTAGCCATCTGACGTAGCAGATTTTCACGAGAATACGGCAGTAATTGTTGGAGCACGTAGTAGTGAGATTTCCAATCTACAGTAGGATTTGTTCCCACTGCCATGAGAGTTAGAGATTTAACCCGTTCTGGATGTTCACGGGCATACAGAAGAGCGATCAATCCACCTGTACTGTGCCCGATCAAATGAACGGGGCGATTAAGCGATTTCAGATAGTCATGAACTAGAGTTGTTGCAATACTAAACACGCTAGGTTCATCCAAACTTTGCTGGTATTCCCAGTATCCGATCGGAACTTTGTTCGCCAACTGAGAGAGTAATCCCTGATCAAAGCATCGCAAACTGGGGCTTGTATTGAGCCAAACTGCTTCAGGTGTGCTAGTACGCATTAAATTCCTTAGTTCCTTGACTAATTTTAAAGTTCTGCACCAATCTCCCCCTTCACTTGTTTTTCCAAACGACGGCTTCGTTGCAGACCCATTTATGAATAAACTACGGGCCAGTTGCTCAAGTTCACTTGAAGTGGACTGAGCCGTTACAATTTAAGTCCTGTAAGCTCCCAATCCACGGCAGTAGTTTTCACTTACCAGTCCGCAGTTTACTCACGGAAGCGATAGCAACGCAGCCAAAAAAGTTTAAACAGTAGCCTAGATTTGGATTTGATAGCTAAGAAAGGCTAGAGATTAAACCGCTGACGAGAAATTAGACTCCAAACTCAGTTTTGAGCTGAGAGACCCATGTCTGAACTCGCTCTTCTGTGAGCTCAGACTGGTTATCATCGTCTAGTGCTAAACCGACGAATTTGCCGTTTTTAAGAGCCTTTGACTCAATTCCATCGTCATAACCCTCATTCGGCCAATTACCAACTGTTGCACCGCCCAAGCCTGAGATCTTTTCTTCCAGTAATCCCATCGCATCTTGAAAGTTATCTGCATAGCCAACCTGGTCACCTGTACCAAAATAGGCTATTTTCTTGCCACTGAAGTCAATGTTTTCAAGTTCATCGAAGTACCCTTCCCAGTCACTTTGTAGCTCTCCAATATTCCAAGTTGGACAACCAATGATGATATTTTCATACTGGCCAAACTCCTCTCCTTGAACATCGGAAATCTCATGCAATGTAACGACACTATCGCCTCCAAGTGCTGCTTGAATCATTTCGGCAGCACCCTCAGTTTTACCTGTAGTTGAGCCGTAAAATAAACCAATCTTTGACATTATTCTTCCTCAGAACATGGACACAAAATTTGTTGAGACAGGCATTGAGAAACAGGAAACTCACGATTCAGAACGACCTGATCTCTAAAATCTGATCACACTAAACGTCAGACAGAGGGCAATTGGATTGAAAATTGCTTGACGACGGTTCGCTGACTTCACGAGTAGCGGGCATTGCCTGCCGACAATAAGGACAAAACAAATAACAACGGTTTTTGCAAACATGATGAAGCAACGTTTCCCTGCAGCACAAACAAGTTTTCATGAGGTTAATTCAAGAACTGAGCCAAAGTCTGAACTTATCCGACTACCCCTTTTATTAAGAGTCTTTTCTAATAAAGGATTAGTGAATTCAGATCAAGTGCTCCCCTTTGTCAACTTTTTCGTGAGTTGTAGAATACCTGAAATCCATTCGATAACGCCGTACAAGCCTCTTCCTCAATGGTTTGACGATGAGATACTCACAACAAGCGCCAGAATGCTTATCTCAGTCTTATCATAGCAGAGCATTAATTTACTGACAATCTTTCTCATTAAAATCTCAAAAATCTAGAGCTGTGCTGGAAAGATAGTTAATCCGCTCAAGCAGTCACCTTAGAACGGGCACGAGCTGCGTGCCAGAGATGTCCGACCAGGGCCAGAACTCCCAGGAAGAACTGAACATTTGACAGACCTAAACGACTATTGCCATAGAATTCGACCGGGAAAACAGTTATGTTGTAACCGACAAATGCAACGGAAACGAAGGCCATAAATGCCAGTGCCCCTAGACTGTAACTGAGAATTGCATCAGCTTGAATGGGAATCAGTCGTTGTGCCCAGGGAAACGGTGTGCTGACAATGTGCCAGATTCCACCTGCAATTAATAATGTACCAATCCAAATATGGCCACCGATAACATCTTCCAGGCTACTCACGCTTGCCATTCCCAATGGTGTCCAAGTGCCATGATTCAGACCGAATAGGTAGCCAAAGATCGTGACTGGATTGAGAGTCGGTTGGGTAATCAGGCGAGTATTGCCCAGAGCAGTGTCATAAATTCCCCCCCAAGTGGTTGCTTTCAGGACAAATAACCATGCTCCGATTCCCAGGAAAACCAGATGATTACCCAAGATGAAGCTGAGTTTTTTCGGATCTGTCCATTCATAATGAAATTGCTTCACCCAGCCTTCTCCATCGGCCAAGCGAGCGGGGCCACGAAAAATGTGGTAGAACCCTCCGGCAGCCAGAACCGCCGATGCGACAAGATGCAGGATGCCAATCACGAAATAGGGATAGGTATCGACAGTGAGGCAGTAACAGTTAAGATCTTCCCGCCTACAATACCCCTAAAAAGGGGAGCAGATTATAATCCCAACGCTAGAAATTTTT
>JBHJGO010000127.1:0-34343 GCA_050331715.1 Microcoleaceae cyanobacterium | reverse complement strand
GGAACTCACGTTTGGGGAGATTTGCCCTCTAGCTTGGTTGGAGAGATCCTGCTGGGTTACGGCGAGTCGATGGAGAGCGCGTCTCTCTGAGAACCAAGAATCCCCCTGCTTGAGCGAAGCGGAAGCGGGGGGAGTGTCAATTCTCCACACATGTTCATTCAGGCCATAAAACTTTCAAAATCAGGTACATTCACCCAGGTTCCGGTCGCGTGGGATTCTTGAGTCAGATCCATTAATAATTGCGAGTGAACCCCTTCTCGTAAGGTTGGCACAAATGCTTGTCCCTGTTGGATGCCCTGCACCCACTGATCCACCACCCGAATAAACGGAGCAATTCGACCATCTGGATAGGTTTTAGGAAACTCCAGCCGTTCAGGAATTGGAATTTCTGCCAGATCTTCGCCCTGTTGACTGCCCCAGAGGTGGAATCCGTGCACATAATCCTTTTTGTTGCTACTGCCCAAAACCAGCGTTCCCTGACTGCCATACACCTCGACCCAATGTCCCCGTCCCTGATAGGCCACTGAACTGAGGCAAACCTGGCATGGGATTTCATCGGCCAGCTCCATACTGAGAATGCAAGTATCATCCGCATCAACCGATTTTAATTGATTGTTGTCTAGAGGATCAGGCCGTTCAGTGATTGATGTACTCAATTGGGCTGACAACCGACGAATGGGGCCAAATAACCAACGAATATAATCAAAGCTGTGGGAACCAATCGCACCCAAGGCTCCGCCACCCTTTTCTTTCTGGGCATACCAATTCCAACCTCGTTCGGGATTTGCTCGACTGGAGGCCAACCAATCAATTTTGACCAGGCGTTTCTGACCTACGTAACCTTCGGTTAATAGCTCAGAAAATCGTTGCCAGGCTGGAACAAACCGAAATTCAAAATCCATTGTGGTGATGCAGTTTTTGTCCTGGGCCAGCCGATAGAGATAGCGGGCTTCATGAACCGTTAAAGTTGTGGGTTTTTCTAACAGTAGATGTTTCCCTGCCTCAAGAACGAACTTTGCCATTTCATAGTGAAGAAAGGGTGGGGTTGATATTGCAACTCCTGTGACTTCTGGTAGGGAAACAATCTCATCAACACTATCTGAAAACTTAGGAATATTATGATCCTGGGCAATGCTCTTGGCCTTTTCCAGGTCTCGATGGTAAACTGCGACAATTTCAGTTTGTTCATGGGCTTGCAAGCCTGGAATATGAACCTTCCGACCAAAACCTGTACCAACAACAGCAATTCCCAATTTTTCAGTCATGTGATTAACTCAGAAATATCAGCTCAGAAACACTAACTCAGAAATCCTGCAATCCGCTCAACCGCTTCAGACAAACGTCTAGGGGGATGAACCAGGGCAAACCGAACATAGTCCTCACCCGATGGCCCGAAGCCAATTCCAGGGGAGGCGGCGACTCCGGTTTGTTTGACCAGTTCAGTACAGAACGCGAGAGAATTCTGCTCCCAACCTTGGGGTAACTTGGCCCAAATATACATGGTGGCTCTGGGAGTTGGAACCTGCCAGCCAATTTGTGCCAGTGCTTGGACAAATGCATCGCGACGAACTTGGAAGGTTTGAACCGTTTCTCTCACTGCATCCTGGGAACTGGTCAGGGCGGTAATGGCCCCATTCAAAATACCACGATATTGATTGAAATCAATCACTGCTTTGACCTGACGCAGGGCTTCAATCAATTCTTGATTTCCGATGGCATAGGCAATCCGAAATCCCCCCATACTGTAGGATTTTGACAGGGTGAATAATTCAATTGAAACGGTTTTTTCTGAATCGGCTTGGAGAATGGAAGGGGCTAAGGTTGTAATTTGATTTTCACTGAATTTCTTACTGGAATTCCCCTGAGTAAATACGAAATCACCGTAGGGAAAGTCATGAATCAGCGCCAGATTATGAGTTTGACAGAACTTCACTGCATCCTTGAAAAAACTCAGAGGAGCCAATGCCGTTGTTGGATTGTGGGGATAGCTGAGAATCATCATCCGAGCCTGCTCCAAAACCGCTGCCGGAATATCAGACAACATCGGCAGAAACCCTGACTCAGCTCGCAACGGCATGGCGTAAATCTGTCCCCCCGCCAGATGAACTCCGCCGCTATGGGAGGGATAGCAGGGATCAGTTAACAACGCCACATCACCAGGATTCAAAATTGCCAGCGGCAAGTGAGCGGTTCCCTCCTGACAACCAATCAGTTGCAAAACTTCTGTCTCAGGATCAACCGGCACTCCATATTTCTGGGTGTACCAGGTGGCGACGGCTTGACGAAAGGTCTGGGTACTCTGAAACAGAGCATAGCCGTGGGTTTGAGGGTCAAATAGGGATTCCTGAATCCGTTCCAAGATCGGCTGGGCAACGGGCAAGTCGGAAGACCCCAGGGAAAGATCGATTAAATCCCGACCCTGGCCAACTGCTGCAGCCTTGGCCCGATCCATGTCGGCGAATAAATTGAAACTGAGGGAGGCTAAACGGTTTGCGAATTGCATTTTTCCTATAAATTTGCTTCAACCAAGTCGATTAATTGCTGCTTGGTCATCGCTCCTTCACGAGATTCAATCACTTGCTTGTCCTTGAAGAATCGGATAGCAGGAACCCCCTCAACTTTATAGGTTTTAACGGCATTGGGATTGTCATCAACCTTGAGCTTTACGACTTTGAGGCGATCGCCATAGTTCTCAGCAATCGACTCAACGGAAGGCGCAACCAGCTTACATGGGCCACACCAATCTGCCCAGAAATAGGCCAATACGGGGGTTGTTGCCTCTAAAACTTGCGTCTCAAATTCAGAATCTTTTTGAATAATAATTACAGACTGACTCATGGTTTCCTTGCTAATAAATTTTTCTTCTACTCTCTTGCTAAATCTATCAATTGCACCTCTGGCGCAAACGCTTTCCCAAGTAAGTGTCAACCCATTGCGGGCCAAAAGCTCACAGCACTAGATTCAGATTATTGTACCTGAAAGCCTTGCAGAATATTTCCTTAACACAGGCCGAATCCCATGGACGTAAAATTTTGCAAAACTCTTGTCCCGGAACACCCTGACGTTCCCCTGTCCTGATAGACTTGAACACTGGGAGTGCTGACGTGATTCGGCATCCTCAGACGTTGGGAGGAACAATCTTGTGGATAATGTCATTGGTTTAGAGATCATCGAGGTCGTCGAGCAAGCCGCAATTGCATCGGCACGCTGGATGGGAAAAGGTGAAAAGAACACGGCTGACCAAGTTGCAGTAGAAGCAATGCGGAAGCGGATGAATGAGATTCATATGCGGGGCCGCATTGTGATTGGTGAGGGAGAGCGCGATGAAGCCCCTATGCTCTACATCGGTGAAGAAGTAGGTATCTGTACCCGTGAAGATGCTGGCAAGTTCTGTGATGTCGATCAGTTAATCGAGATTGATATTGCAGTTGATCCCTGTGAAGGAACTAACCTGGTTGCCTACGGCCAGAATGGCTCTATGGCAGTACTAGCCATTTCAGAGAAGGGCGGTCTGTTTGCGGCTCCTGACTTCTACATGCGGAAGCTTGCTGCCCCGGCTGCGGCCAAGAACCATGTGGACTTACGCAAGACTCCAACTGAGAACTTGCAGATTATTGCCGATTGCCTGGAGCGCAAGGTTGAGGAATTGGTGGTGATCGTAATGGATCGCCCCCGTCACAAAGAATTAATTGCTGATATTCGTGAAGCGGGCGCAAGGGTGCGTCTGATCAGTGATGGAGATGTGTCTGCTGCGATTTCCTGTGCCTTTGAAGGAACCAACGTTCATGCTTTGATGGGAATTGGTGCTGCACCCGAAGGTGTAATTTCTGCGGCAGCAATGCGATGCCTGGGAGGGCACTTCCAGGGACAACTGATCTACGACCCGGAAGTGGTTAAGACCGGTCTGATCGGCGAGAGCAGAGAAGGGAACCTGGCTCGTCTTAAGGAAATGGGCATCGAAGATGCAGACCGAATTTACAACGCTGAGGAACTTGCATCCGGTGAAACCGTTCTATTCGCGGCTTGCGGTATTACTCCAGGAACATTGATGGAAGGGGTTCGTTTCTTTGCCAGTGGTGCTCGGACTCAGAGCCTGGTTATTTCCTCCCAGTCTCAAACCGCGCGATTTGTGGATACGGTTCACATGTTTGATAAGCCCAAGCGATTGCAATTGCACTAAGATCGAAGTGTCGGTCACAGAAGGCGAGGCTATTTTCAGTCGTCAGCCGTCAGCCGTCAGCCGTTCACAGTTGGGCTGGCCTACCAAACCTTAATGGTTTGGGACTGAAATGACGAAACCTTCCTTTCTCTCAAAGGTCTAGTACTGGGTTTCGTCATTTCGGATTATCCCCAATCCCTGTTCTAAATGTTCCAAAGCTCTGAACAGCATCAATCCTGAAATTCAGCCTCAGCGCTCAATCTTTTAATTATCCATTCTTTAAATTCTTCGTTGTTTAACACACCACTTGATTTATGAATATCGCAGTCATTGGTCTCAGCCATAAGACAGCACCCGTTGAAGTTCGAGAAAAGTTAAGCATTCCTGAGCCTCAAATCAATGAGGCCATTGACCACCTGCTCAGCTACCCTCACATTGCAGAAGTCAGCATTCTGAGTACCTGTAACCGTCTGGAAATTTACGTGATGACGGTTGAAACCCAGCCTGGAATTCGGGAGGTGATTCAGTTTTTGTCTGAGTCGAGCCATCTACCCCTGCATCAACTGCGGCCTCACCTCTTTATCCTGCTACACGAAGATGCGATTATGCACCTGATGCGAGTAGCGGCTGGATTGGACAGTTTGGTTTTGGGCGAGGGACAAATTCTCTCCCAGGTGAAACAAGCCCACAAATTGGGCCAGCAATTCAAGGGTATCGGTCAAATTCTCAACCGTCTATTTAAACAGGCGATCACAGCGGGAAAGCGAGTTCGCTCCGAAACCAGCATTGGAACAGGAGCCGTTTCCATCAGTTCCGCCGCTGTCGAACTGATGCAGCTCAAGGTTCGAGATCTAGCACCCTATCGAGTTGCCATTATCGGTGCCGGAAAGATGTCCCGACTACTGGTGCAACATTTGCTCTCCAAGGGCGCAACCCAAGTCGCAATTATTAACCGCTCAGCGAAACGGGCTCAGGATTTGGCCAAGCAATTCCCTGATGCGCAATTGGCCCTGCATTCCCTTGAAGAAATGATGACGGTGATTGCCGCCTCCGATATCGTCTTCACCAGCACAGGTGCAACAGAACCGATTCTGGATCGGGCGAAGTTGGAAACCTGTATTGATTCCTGCCGTTCTCTAATGATGGTAGACATTTCGGTGCCGCGAAATATCGCAGCGGATGTAGTTGAACTCGCGCAAGTCCAATGTTTCAACGTAGACGACCTCAAGGAAGTGGTGGCCCAGAACCATGAGAGTCGGCGCAAAATGGCACTGGAGGCTGAGGTATTATTGGAGGAAGAAGTAGAGGCATTTCAGGTTTGGTGGCGCAGTCTAGAAACGGTTCCGGTCATCAACTGTCTACGAGAGAAGGTTGAAGGCATCCGTGAGCAGGAATTGGAGAAAGCCCTGTCCCGGCTAGGTTCAGAGTTTGCTGACAAACACCGGGAGGTGATCGAAGCACTGACCCGTGGCATTGTAAATAAAATTCTCCACGACCCCATGGTTCAACTGCGGGCGCAGCAGGATATTGACGCCCGCCGTCAGGCAATGGGAACCCTACAAACCCTGTTCAATCTGGAGTCACAGCAGTCCTCCAGTCAGCATGTATAACACAATGTTGGGTAGCAAGGCTACCCAACGTTCTCTGGGGTAAAGAATTATGGTAAGACCAGATGAAGTTTGGAAAACGGCGACCCTAGCTCAGAATTTTTTGGAAGGAGTACGCAGTGCGATTCCTCTAGCGGCTGAACAACTGGAAATGATGTTGCGCGTGATCCAGATGGTCAGGCCCAACGTGAAGAATTTCCTGGATTTAGGGTGTGGGGACGGAGTGCTAGGTCAGGCAATTCTGCAACGCCACCCTCAAACCAGAGGAACTTTTCTGGATTTTTCTCCCACCATGTTAGAAGCAGCACAGCAAAAAGTTCGGTTTGCCGATGATGCTGCTAGTAACGGAGCAATCCAATTTTTTTCTGGCGATTTCGGAACCCCCAACTGGCTTGACTTGGTGCAGTCTGAAATGCCCTTCGATGTCATTGTATCTGGGTTCTCAATTCACCACCAACCTGACTCGCGCAAGCAAGAACTGTATCGAGAGATCTATCAATTGCTAAGCCCCGGAGGAGTTTTTCTGAATCTAGAACACGTTGCCTCCCAGTCGAAGTTGGGTGAGACTCTATTTGATCAACTCTTTGTGGATAGTTTGTATGTCTATCATCAACGATTGGGGAATTCCAACTCACGGGAGGAGATAGATCAGCAGTACTACAATCGGGCGGACAAAACCGCTAATATTCTGACTGCGGTGGAACTTCAATGTGATTGGTTGCGACAAATCGGGTTCCAGGATGTGGATTGCTTTATGAAACTATTTGAAATTGCTCTATTTGGGGGAGTCAAGCCCCTTGCAATTTGAAAGCCGCACCCAAACTTTGACGGGAGGCAGATTATCAAGAGGCAGATTATAACGATAGCTCTAAACTGTTGCAGGAGTGTTCGTTTCAGCCGCCAACTCTGCCAATCGTTCCTGCTGATCCTGCAAAATACAGGACTGAACAATATCCTCAATCCCGCCTTCCAAAGCAGCAGTTAGCGGGAAATTTTGATTCAAACGATGGTCGGTTGCTCGATTATCCTTATAGTTATACGTCCGGATCTTCTCTGATCGAGACCCTGTACCCACCTGCGATCGCCGCATTGAAGTAACGGCTTCCTGTTGCTCCCGCAGAAGTATCTCGTACAGCTTGGCCCGCAAAATTAGCATGGCTCGCTCTCGGTTTTGCAACTGGCTCCGCTCCTCTGTGCAGAAAATCCGAATGCCCGTCGGCTTGTGAAGCAAGTCAACCGCAGTTTCCACTTTGTTAACGTTCTGACCACCAGCACCACCAGAACGGGCTGTGGAGATCTCCAAATCCTTGGCATCAATCTCGACCTCAACATCATCCACCTCTGGCATCACCGCAACCGTCGCCGTTGACGTGTGAACTCTTCCTCCCGCTTCAGTCACGGGAACTCGCTGAACCCGGTGAACTCCCGCTTCAAACTTGAGCTTGCTGTAGACCGACTCTCCCTGGATCTCCAAAATGGCTTCCTTGAAACCGCCCATGTCCGCCAGTGACTCACTCACCATTTTCACCCGCCAGTTCTGACCCTCAGCATAGCGAGAGTACATCCGCACCAAATCCCCGGCCCAAATACTGGCTTCATCCCCTCCAGTTCCCGCTCGAATTTCCAACATGATGTTCTTGTCATCATTGGGATCGCGGGGGAGCAATAGGATCTTGAGACGCACCTCAAGCTGCTCCAGTCGTATTTGCAATTCATCAACTTCTAGGGATGCCATTTGCTTCAGTTCCGGATCATTTCCCGCTTCCTTAAGCACTTGTTTGGCCCCTGCCAGTTCCTCCTGGGTCGTCTTCCACTGCTGATAGGCCTGCACAACTTCTTCAATTGAAGAACGGGCCTTTGCTACCCGCTGAAATTCAGTCGGATCGCTAGCAATTTGCGGATCGGCAAGCTGGAGGGTGAGTTCGTTGAAGCTTTGTTCGACGGATTTTAATTTGTCCAGTAGATAGGTTTCAGCCATGATGATTATCCTCAGAGGGTCGGTTGTCAGATGTAACGCTACTCAAAAAACTTGAGAAAAATAGACAAATCGACAACCTGGCTAACCTTCGGACTTCTCTTCAGAGGATTGCTTACCAGACTTTTTGTTTAGAAAACCAAACTTCCGGTTAAACCGCTCAACTCGACCCTCAGTATCAATAATCTTTTGAGTTCCGGTATAAAAAGGATGGTTCCCTGACCACACATCAACGTTAATTCGGGGTTGAGTGGAACCTGTTGTCATGACCAGTTCGCCGTTGCAGTAAACTTCGGCCTCTGGATACCATTTGGGATGAATATCGGCTTTAGGCATTTTCTTGAATTCAATAAACTCGGTTTCTTAATCAATTCTAGCGATAATCTTTGGCCAATCTATCAAAAATAATAGAAGTTAAGTCCAAAGGATTTATCGTTTGGAGTATTGAGGGGCTTTACGGGCTTTTCTCAGACCGTATTTCTTCCGTTCCTTGGCTCGTGGATCACGGGTTAAATAGCCCTCTGCCTTCAAAGGAGAACGGTTGTCAGGACTCAGATCGCAAAGAGCACGGGCCACGCCAAGACGAATCGCTTCCGCTTGCCCCGTCAGTCCGCCCCCCCGAACATTAACCAAAATATCGTAGTCATTCTCTAGGCCCAGGATTTCCAAAGGAGCCTTAGCAGAGGTCAAGTAACCTTGGTTGAACTGTAGGTATAGTTCTCCATCACGGCCATTAACCGTGATTTTTCCAGTTCCAGGTACCAAACGAACCCGAGCGACAGCCGTCTTACGACGACCCGTTCCCCAGTAAACAGCGCGGTTATCTGTTGCTTGCATAATTAATTATCTCCTTTTGTTGGAATGGTGTTAATCACTAATGCTTCAGGTTGCTGGGCCGCATGGGGATGATCTGGCCCCGCGTAAACCTTCAGCTTACGGAACAACTGACGGCCCAGAACATTCTTGGGTAACATTCCTCGCACTGCCGTCTCAATGATTCGTTCTGGCAAACGAGCCTGAAGCTTCTCAAAGGTCTCGACTTTCATACCGCCGGGACGACCAGAATGTTGGCGATAGAGCTTCTGGGCAGGCTTGCGACCCGTAACCTGGACTTTCTCCGCATTAACAACAATTACGAAGTCTCCAGTGTCCATATGGGGAGTATAGATTGCTTTGTTCTTGCCGCGCAGCACTCGGGCAATTTCAGTAGCCAGGCGACCTAGCCGCTGGTCAGCCGCGTCAATAACATACCATTTTCGCTCAATTTTATCCTGAACCGGAAGATAGGTTTTTGTCATGGAAGTTTTCCTCAACTTTTAACAATGAAACTTTATTGATAAGACGGGCTAGGTGCGGCTGAGATGGCTTGAATCGAGACAACCCGAATCGCAGTTAGCTCCGAGCACAAACTGGGGAAACGTATCACACCAGGCCGCAGCCGCAAAGGGAGAATCTGGATATCCCACTCGCAACAGACACAGCCCCTGGGCCGGAGCTGAATGCTTGACCGCCTCTCGGCAATCAGTTTCCCAAATCTGCCTGAACTCCGCCAGCGATCGCTCTCCTCGGCCCACCTGAACTAGCATGCCCACTAGGAGGCGCATCATACCATAGAGAAACCCGCTGGCCTGAACCTCAATTTCAATGAACGGCCCTTGACGATGGCACTCGACTGCTTGCACCTCAACCCAGGCGTGGGGTCGGTCAGAACCCGCCCGCTGGAAAGCAGCGAGGTGGTGGCGACCGAGAAGTGGATTCAGAGCAGATAACATCAGCGATTCATCTAAAGGGGCGTGATAATAGTGCCAGGTAAAGGGGCGCAGAAATAAATTAGGATAGCGCTCCGTATAGAGGGTATAGCGATACCGTCGCCAACTGGCAGAGAACCGAGCATGCCAGGTGTTTGGGACTTGAGCAGAAGCTCGAATCACCACATCTGAACTGAGACGACCATTGAGAATGACGCTCCAGCGACGAGCCGGAATGTAATCTGGCGCATCAAAGTGAGCAATCTGAGCAGCAGCATGAACCCCTGAATCGGTTCGGCCTGCACCATGAACCGTGACCGGACGACCAATCACCGTCGAGATCACCGTTTCCAGTTCTTCCTGAACCGTACGGCCATTGGGCTGACGTTGCCATCCATGGAAATGGGTTCCCAGGTATTGAATCACAAGAGCAATTCGCTGGTCAGCAATGGGTCGATCGGGAGGACTAAAGCTCAACGGTTATTAGACCAGTTCGATGATCGCCATCTCAGCATTATCACCCCGACGTCTGATAGTACGGACAATGCGAGTATAGCCCCCACTGCGATCCCCATACCGATCGGACACGCCTTCAAACAGAGCATGAACCAATTGCTTATCATAGATATAGCCAAGGGCTCGACGCCGAGCAGCCAGGGAGCCATCCTTGGCCAGAGTAATGATTCTCTCAGTTTCGGACTGAACTGCCTTGGCCCTGGCCTTGGTGGTTGTAATTCGGCCATGGCGGATCAACTGGGTGGCCAGTGACCGCAACAATGCCTTACGTTGGTCGGCAGGTTTACCGAGTTGTGGAACGCGACAACGATGACGCATGATCAACTCCTAAATCAACAATAAACAACAAATCTCAAAATGTAGTTAAGCCTTTCCAGCCCTCTCCTGGGGCAGGGTAATGCCTAAACGCTTTTGCAACGCTTCAATCACTTCCTCAGCAGACTTTTGACCGAAATTCTTAATCTCCAGCAGGTCTTCTTGGGTGTAATCTCGCAGATCCGCAACGGAATTAATTTGAGCCCGCTTCAAACAGTTATAGGCTCGAACGGACAGTTGTAGTTCCTCGATCGGAATCTGACTGGTCGGATCGACGTCCTCTCCAGGTTCCGCCTTGATGGATTCCAAAGTGATGTCTTTCAATGGTGAAAATAAACCCACTAGGATTGTGGCGGCCTGACTCAAGGATTCTTGAGGGGTTAGGCTTCCATTTGTCCAGATATCAATAATCAGTCGATCCTGATCAAGGGAATCTCCCACCCGAGCATCTTCAACGGTGTAATTCACCTTGCGAACCGGCATGAACACCGCATCAATTTGGAGGAAATCCAGAGTGGTTGTCTCATCTCGATTGCGGTCAACGGCTCGGTAGCCAATGCCCTTCTCAACTTGAAACTCCATCTCCAGCGTTGCATCTGGTGCTAGAGTCGCGATATATTGACTCCTATCGACAACTTCAACTTCTGACGGCAAGTCGAAGTGTCCGGCAGTCACCGTAGCAGGCCCTTGAACTAACAATCGACCAATCTGCTTCTGGTCGGTATAGCTATTGAGAACAACCTCCTTTAGGTTCAGGAGCACCTCTAGAACATCCTCACGAACGCCCTTGATCGCGGCAAATTCGTGATTTACCCCAGCAATCCGAACCGCAGTTACTGCAGCTCCTTCCAAATTTGACAGTAGAACTCGGCGCAAAGCATTTCCAACCGTAATCCCCTGGCCTCTGGCCAAGGGTTCGATTACAAACTTGCCGTACTGACTTCGGTCAGCTTCGGTACTAGACTCTACGCACTCAATTTTGAATTGCGCCACTACTCATTGACCTCCCTTTTGCTTGTATCCTCGAAATCCATATTTCAAAAACCGACCTCAAACTGCTACCTGGCTTAAACTCGGCGACGCTTGGGAGGGCGACATCCATTGTGAGGAATTGGAGTGACGTCCCGAATCAAAGTAATCTCTAGTCCAGCTCCCTGAAGAGCCCGGATTGCTGTTTCTCGCCCAGCCCCTGGGCCACTCACCATCACCTCGATCTGACGCATTCCCTGGTCAGAGGCACGACGGCCAGCACTTTCAGCCGCAGTTTGAGCTGCAAAGGGAGTCCCTTTCTTGGCGCCTTTGAATCCAGCGGCTCCAGCGGAAGACCAGGAGATCACTTCCCCAGCCGGGTCAGTAATGGTCACAATCGTGTTGTTAAAGGTAGACTGGATGTAGGCTACCCCGTTGGGAACATTGCGCTTCTGCTTCTTTGCACTTGTTTTCTTAGATGGCTTGGCCATGACACTTTTCGGATAACAATTGTTCAGGTATTAACTTACGGGTTGTAACTGTAATGCAAAACTGGATAGAGTCACTACTTCTTAGGCGCTTTTTTCTTGCCCGCAACAGTTCTGCGCCCACCCTTACGGGTTCTAGCGTTGGTTTGGGTTCGCTGTCCGCGAACAGGTAAACCCATCCGGTGACGCCGCCCACGGTAACTACCAATGTCCATCAATCGCTTGATATTCATTGCCTGCCATCGTCTCAGATCTCCCTCGATCTGATAATCTCCCTCAACTGCGGCCCGTAACGCAGCGACTTCAGCATCTTGCAAATCTCGGACACGGGTATCTGGATTCACCCCTGTTTTCTTGAGAACCTCGTGGGATCGAGAAAGACCAATCCCATAAATGTAGGTCAACCCAATCTCAATTCGCTTGTCACGGGGGAGGTCAACTCCCGCTATTCTGGCCATACTGTCTTCTCCTTCATACCAATTGACATAAAATGTTCTGAGTAGCCAAAACTGCTTTCAAACCGCTTTGCCTAAACCACAACTGCGCTTTCAATCCAAACTAACCTTGCCGTTGCTTGTGCTTGGGGTTGGAGCAAATTACCATGACTCGCCCCCTTCGTCGAATCACACGACATTTCTCACAAATTTTGCGAACCGATGCTCGGACTTTCATGGTCAAAAAATTATCACAACGAACTTACTATTATATCACCAGATGTGGTGCAATCAAAAATATGAGACGTTAACTTAACCCCGCTGAGGCTATTTCTTTCTCAATCGATAGGTGATTCTTCCCTTCGTCAAATCATAGGGGGTCAATTCGACCTTGACCCGATCCCCAGGAAGGATCTTGATGTAGTTGCGGCGAATCTTTCCAGAAATGTGAGCGAGAACATTGAACCCATTATCCAAATCGACTCGAAACATCGCATTGGGAAGAGATTCTGTTACCGTCCCCTCCATTTCAATCAGATCTTGTTTGGACAAGCTAAAACTCCTCCGATAACTGCATTGACTTAACCCTTGCATCCCAGCTAGAAACATAGGATTTCAGGATGCTAACGACTGAAGACAGCATAGTTTTGCCAAAAAATTAAGTCTCTTCTCAAGATTTTATCAAACTCTTGAACAAATGATCGAAGATTTGTCAAGAGTAAAATGATAAACGAAGCTTATGGGACTTTCGTGGATGCAATCACATCTAGTAACTTGTCTGTCACTACATCCATGGAGGCATCACCGTCAACAGAAACAAGTTGCTTCTGATCCTGGTAAAACTGAATCAGTGGCGCAGTCTGCTCTCGATAGACTTGTAAACGACGTCGAATCGTTTCCTCGTTATCATCCTGCCGACCTCGCGCCAGTAACCGTTGAACCAGAATTTCATCAGGAACCTCCAGGTTGATCACCAAAAGATCATTCCCAGGCAGAGTTGCTCCTACTACTGTAATCTGTTGCTGAAGTAATCCCTGCACAAAGTCAGCCTGAGCAATATTGCGGGGAAACCCATCCAGAATCCACCCCGTTTGGGCATCGTCTTCAGCCAGACGTTGTCGTACCATGTCTAGAATCAACTGGTCAGGAACCAGATCTCCCCGATCCATGTAGGACTTTGCTTGAATTCCCAGGTCGGTTGCCTCAGCAACATGGGAGCGAAGGATATTCCCCGTCGAAATATGAGGAATATTCTCCTGTTCAGCAATTCGAGCTGCTTGAGTTCCCTTTCCGGCTCCAGGAGGGCCTAAGAAAATAATCTGAGTCACTACTGCTTCACCATCCCTTCATATCGCTGTGAGATCACATAGGTTTGCACCTGTTTCGCAGTGTCGATAGCAACCCCCACCAAAATGAGTAGCGATGTTGCACCGAACCCTCGAAACGTTTGCACCCGTGTAATACTCTCAATCACCGTTGGGATGATCGCAACTACTCCCAGAAAAATCGCTCCTAGAAACGTTAGTCGATTCAACACCCGTTCCAAATACTCACTTGTGGCCCGACCCGGACGAATACCTGGAACACTCGACCCCATCTTCTTCAAGTTCTGGGCAATATCCACCGGATTCATGATCAGAGAAGCATAGAAGTAGCTGAAGAACATGATCAGCGAAATATAGAACAGAGTGTATAGCCAGGGGCTTTGACCCGTTGGACTGAGGGATGTTGCAATCCGAGTCAGGAATGGATTATTTGTGAACTGGGAAAGAGATGCTGGAATAATCAGAACCGCTGAGGCAAAGATAATCGGCATCACCCCGCCCTGATTTAGTCGCAAGGGCAAGTAACTGGTACGCTCACGATAGAGTTTGCGCCACACCTGGCGACGGGCAGAAACGATAGGAATTCTACGGGTTCCCTCCTGCACAAAGACAATCCCGACAATCATCACCAGGAAAATTAGCAGTAGAAAGATGACTCGTCCAACAATAGCTCGGTCTCCACTTTGAGCCAGCTCAATCGTATCGCCCAAAGAACGAGGGAGAACCGCAACAATATTGACAAAGATCAACAACGAGGCCCCATTACCGATGCCCCGCTCTGTAATCAACTCCGAAATCCACATGACGAACATGGAACCTGCTGCTAAAGCCAGGACAATCTTAGCAACAAAGAAAGGGCCAGGATTTAAGGGAACTCCTGGCAGGCTGTTCACGTATAGCGCTAGACCGAAGCTTTGAAGTACAGCCCAACCCAATGCCACGTAACGGGTGATTAGAGAGATATTACGTCGCCCCGCATATCCCACATATTTCTGCAAATCCACAAGACTAGGGAGTGCGGCTGTCATCAACTGCATGATAATTGACGCATTGATGAAGGGCAAAATTCCCAGCGCAAAGATACCCAGAGCAGACAAGCCTCCCCCCACGAACAGGTCAATCAGACCAATCACGGGACTATTTTGAATGTTGGCTGCAAAGGCAGCTCGATCAATTCCCGGAATTGGTAAGAACACACCCAAGCGGACTAAAATCAGCAGACCAATGGTCACCAAAATTCGTCCTCGCAAACCTGCCGCCTGAGCCATTTGCATAAAGGTCTCTTGGGCAGTTGGTACTTTGTCTCGACTTACAACCATTTAGACTGACCTCCTAATAACCATCCTCAATCGCTTTTCTTATCCCTGAATTCCAACGAGAGCATTACTCTTCCTCAGAGGCAGTTGTTTCAGGAACAGCTTCATCGGATTGAGGGTCTGGGCTGGATGGTTCAGGTGCAGTTTCTGCCTGGGCTGGTGCTACTTCAGGCTCAGCAGCAACATTGATCTCTGGTGATTCAGTCGAATCCGAAGAGGCCATATGAGCTGTAACCACTTCACAGGTTCCCCCGACTGCTTCAATCTTTTGACGAGCAGACTGGGTAAAGGCAGCAGCTTTGACATTCAAAGTAACGTCCAGCTCTCCATCTCCCAAGATCTTCAATGGCCCGTTGCTGGCGGTCAGAATCCCGTTATCCAGCAGAGACGCAAGAGTAACCTCGGTATTTTTGGGTAGAGCAGCAAGCCGCCCTACATTGAGGGTAGTGTAGCGCTTTCGGTTGACTAACGGGAAACCTTTTAACTTTGGCAACCGTCGATACAGGGGATTTTGCCCTCCCTCAAAACCAGGTCGAGTGCCTCGACCAGAACGGGATTTTTGGCCTCGCATTCCTTTTCCACAACTGGCCCCCTGGCCTGCGGAAATCCCGCGACCCACCCGACGGCCACGGGTACGGGAACCAGCTTTTGGAACCGCGTCTTCTAATCTCATGACTGACCTCCTTTAGGCGTAAAGTTGTTCAATTGAAACCCCACGCTCCTCCTCAACCTCGGAGAACGTCCGCAAGGTATCCAGGGCATTGATCGTAGCCCGAGCATTGTTAAGCTGGTTACTAGAACCCAGTTGCTTCGCGAGAACGTTACGAACCCCTGCCAGTTCCAGCACCGTTCGGACAGCGCCACCCGCAATTACACCTGTACCGGGTGTTGCCGGACGAACCATCACCTTTGCACCACCACTAACGCTATTGGTGGGAAGGGGAATGGAATAGGAACGGGTTAGGGGAACCGTGATCATGTTCTTGCGACCATCCGCTACGCCCTTCTTCACCGCACCAATTACGTCTGCGGCTTTACCCACACCGACCCCGACCTGACCCTTTTCGTTACCCACGATAACGACTGCTCGGAAACTAAGCTTTTTACCCCCCTTGACCACCTTGGTGACCCGGCGAATCTGAACCACCCGTTCCTGCCACTCGGATTCCTTTTCAGCACGAGCGCGATTTCCCTTCTTACGTCGTTGCTGCTGTTGTTGCTGTTGTTGTTCTGCCATAGGTTTCTTGTTAAATAGAAAATATACTCAATTCAATCTGCTTAGAAATCCAATCCAGCTTCACGGGCCGCATCAGCCAGAGCTTTGACTCGACCGTGATAAAGATAGCCACCTCGATCAAACACAACTTGCTTGACCCCTTGGGCCAGAGAACGCTCCGCAACCAATTGACCCACACGAGTGGAGGCATCGCAGGTTGCTCCTGTATCCAAGTCTGATTTTAGATCTGTTTCCAGGGTGGAGGCCGCTGCAATGGTGTGATGCTGTGTATCATCAATCACCTGGACATAGATATGTTTGTGAGACCGAAATACTGCCATTCGAGGTCGCTCAGTCGTTCCAAAAACACGACGGCGGACTCGGCGGTGGCGACGGTCGCGAGATTCTCGACGAGTTAGTTTCATAGTTTACTTCTTACCTGATTTACCAGCTTTCCGTCTGATTTGTTCCCCAGCGTAACGAATTCCCTTGCCCTTATAGGGTTCTGGTGGACGTACCGCTCGAATCCGGGCTGCCGTATTCCCCACAACTTCTTTGTCAATCCCGGTGACAATTACATTGGTATTGTTCTCAACCGCCAGAGTAATTCCTTCAGGAGGCTCCATTTCGACAGGATTACTGTACCCCACATTCAAAACCAGGTTTTTGCCTTTGACCTGGGCTCGATAGCCCACCCCCTGGATTTCAAGTCGTTTTTCAAACCCCTTGGAGACCCCCTCCACCATGTTGGCCACTAAGGTACGGCAGAGGCCGTGACGCTGACGAGCTGGTCGAGACTCATCTCGCCGTTTCACCAGAATATTCTCTCCTTCTTGCTCCACACTCACTTCCGGAGGAAGTTCACGGGAGAGTTCACCCTTGGGGCCTTTTAAAGAAACATTTTGTCCAACCAGTGTGACTGTCACTTTATCAGGCACAGGAATAGGACGTTTACCGATCCTAGACATAGCAGCTTAACGTAGTATAAATTGACCACTGTTGATTTCCGATAGTCTCAGTGACTACCAGATGTAACACAGAACTTCTCCACCCACGCCTTGACGACGGGCTTCTCGATCTGTCATCACTCCCTTTGAGGTGGAAATGATTGCAATCCCAATCCCACCTAACACCCGGGGCAATTCCTTCCGGTTCTTGTAGACTCGTAGACCCGGACGGCTAATTCGCTTCAACATTCGAATTGTCGGTCTTCGAGTTTTGGGATGATACTTCAAAGACAGAACCAGGTTGGTTCGGATGCCTTCACCGCTCTCAGCCACATCAGCAATGAACCCCTCCTGCTTTAGAACCTGAGCAATACTCCGGGTCATGCGGGTTGCGGGAACTTGGGTGGTATGATGCCGCGCTAAACAAGAGTTACGGATGCGCGTCAGCATATCAGAAATGGTATCGTTTGTTGCCATAGTCTCTCTTGCCAGTTTGCTTGTTAACGCTCACGGAAAGGCATCCCCATTTCTTTGAGGAGAGCCCGTCCTTCTTCATCGGTCTTTGCGGTCGTAATGATTGAGATGTCCATTCCGCGAATTTGATCAATACTGTCGTATTCGATTTCAGGGAAAATGATTTGCTCTCGTACCCCTAGACTATAGTTGCCTCGTCCATCGAAACTCTTAGGGCTAATCCCACGAAAGTCACGAATCCGGGGCAAAGACAGGTTAATCAATCGCTCTAGAAAAGCATACATCCGCTCGGATCGCAAGGTCACCATGACACCAACGGGCATTCCCTTGCGAATTTTAAATCCCGCGATCGCCTTCTTGGCCCGCGTTACCACTGGTTTTTGTCCAGTAATAATGGCGATTTCATTGACAGAGGATTCGAGCGCCTTAGCATTCTGAGATGCTTCACCCAATCCTCGGTTAACGGTAATCTTGACCAGTTTAGGAACTTGGTGAATGTTCTTATACTGAAACTGCTCCATTAGACGGGGAACAATTTGCTCCTGGTATTGCGTTTTTAACTTAATAGCCATTTGAATCTCCTTGAACGTTTCCTGGGCTGGGTCAGGAAATAGGGGTTGACTTTAAAACAGAGAATCGAATCAACGCTAGTCAATGATCTCTCCGGTTTTCTTTAGCATCCGGACTTTGCGACCGTCCTCAGTAAAGGTGTAGCAAATCCGACTGGCGACATTCTCCTTACTGGAGTAGAGCATCACGTTAGAACTATGAACCGGAGCCTCAAAGGTAACAATTTGGCCCGACTCTCCATCCTGGCGAGGTTTAACGTGCTTGGTCTTGACATTGACATCCTTAACAATCACCTGACTTTCTCCAGGAATTGACTTTAAGATTTCTCCCACTTTGCCCTTATCTTTGCCAGAGATGACCTGAACGGTATCTCCCTGCTTAACGTGCATCTTGAAAGCGTGGGGTTTATCTTGCTTCCGTTTCCGCTTACCTGACATCTCAAATCACCTCCGGTGCTAAAGAGACAATTTTCATATAGTTTCGATCTCGCAGTTCCCGAGCCACAGGCCCAAAAACACGAGTTCCTCTGGGGTTGCCATCCGCGTTGATGATCACCGCTGCATTATCATCGAACCGAATACTCATGCCGCTATCTCGGCGCAAATTATGACTCGTGCGAACAATGACGGCTCGAACCACATCGGACTTCTTGACCCCCATATTAGGAATCGCATCTTTGACAACAGCAACGATTTCATCACCGATGTAGGCATAACGGCGGTTACCTCCACCCAAGACACGGATGCACATGAGCCGTCGAGCGCCGCTGTTGTCGGCAACATTCAACATTGATTGGGTTTGAATCACTGTTCCTTCTCCCGCTAGTGTTTTTCTCCAGATGGATTGAAGCTACGTCAACGTGGCTTCACATTTAAAACCTCAGTCACATTCCAACGTTTCGTGCGACTCAAGGGCCGGGTCTCCTGAATTCGTACCCGATCCCCTTCCTGACACTTGTTTTCTGCGTCGTGGGCCTTATAGTGCTTTGTTTTAACCACAATCTTGCCGTACTTAGGATGGGGAGAACGGTTCTCGACCGCAACCACAACGGTTTTATCCATCTTATTGCTAATGACTAAACCAACTCTTTCCTTAACTGCCATTGTCTTAAACCTTAGAAACAAAAATACTGCGTTCGAACTACTCTGCTGGATCAGACACGGCTTCATCCGAGACTTCGGCCACAGGCTCGTCGGCAATTACATCATCTGGGGCTTCAACTACAGGCTCAGTATCTGCTACTGACGCTGAAACTTCGGTTACAGGTTCAGGGGCCGCAGCAACAACAGCCTCTGATTCCGCCTGGGAACGTCGCGCCTGTTCGATGGTCAATAGCTGAGCCAAACGATGACGAGCATGTTTAAACTCATGGGGTTTTTCCAAGCGCCCTGTTGCCTGCATTAGACGCAGATTAGCCAGTTGTTTCTTAATATCCAAAATGTTATCTGCGATCTCTTGATCACTCATTTCGCGAACTTCTTCTACCTTCGGAAATGCCATCCCTTACCTCCTAAATCCTTTCTAAATGCCTTCTCTTGGGTTCCCCGGCACAGGCCTATGACTCATCATTCCCTTCTGAAGCAACCGCTTCTGGCTCAGCGGCTGTCTCAACTGCTTCAGATTCAGCCGCTGTAGGTTCAGTAACAGCAACTTCCTTCTGCTTAGCAATAAATCGGGTCTTAATTGGCAACTTGAAGGCCGCCAAGCGCATTGCTTCCCGGGCCACGGACTCAGGCACTCCTTCGAGCTCGAACAAAATCCGACCGGGCTTCACCACAGCCACCCAATATTCCGGAGCACCCTTACCGGAACCCATTCGAGTTTCAGCCGCTCGCATTGTTACAGGCTTATCTGGAAAAATCCGAATCCAGATCTTTCCACCCCGGCGCACATAACGGTTCATGGCTCGACGGGCTGCCTCAATCTGACGGGAGGTAATCCAGGAGGGCTCTAGGGCTTGCAAGGCATATTCTCCAAAGTTGATTTGGCTGCCTCGGGTCGCCCGGCCTTTCATTCGGCCCCGTTGTTGCTTACGAAACTTGGTTCTCTTAGGACTTAACATGAGCTGCTAAAAATCGTAGTTAATTACTCCCACAGGGCTAGAACCCTATGCTTCATTGGAACGGTCGTCGTACTTCTGACGCCGAGGCTGCTTCCGCCGAGGCTGACCCAAATTTGCAGGTGCAGCGGCAGCTGCTTCTTCCTGGTGAGGAATTCGCTCTCCCTTAAATACCCAGACTTTGATGCCCAAAATGCCATAAATCGTTAAGGCGGTACAGTAGGCGTAGTCGATGTCGGCTCGCAAGGTGTGCAGTGGAACTCGACCTTCTCTCGTCCACTCAGTTCGAGCAATCTCAGCCCCATTCAGGCGACCACTGACCTGGATTTTAATGCCCTCAATTCCTGCCTTCTGAGCACGGGTAATCGCCTGCCGCACGACTCGACGAAAAGAAACCCGTTTCTCTAACTGTTGGGCAATGTACTCCCCAATCAAGGTTGCATCCGCATCCACTCGTGCAACTTCAACCACATTTATTCGGATTTGGCGGTTGTTGCCTAATTCCTTTTGCAGTCCAACCCGGAGCGATTCGATGCCTGCACCGCCTCGACCAACTACAACTCCCGGCCTTGCCGTATGAACTTGGAGATCAACCTGGTCGGCCTTGCGTTCAATGCGAACCTCCGAAACCCCAGCATTACTCAACGTCTTGTGAACGTATTGGCGAATCTTGTGATCCTCCTGAAGTAGCTCAGGATATTGGCGAGCATCCGCAAACCAACAAGATCGATGCTCCTGAGTAATACCAAGGCGGAAACCAACTGGATGAATTTTTTGTCCCATAGTTACTTCCAGATATCTTTCAATTAACGTGACACACTAGTCATCAATCCCCGGAGCAACTGCCACCACAATGTGACAGGTCGGCTTACGAATGGGGTAGGCTCTCCCTTGGGCCCGAGGTCGGTATCTTTTCAGGCTAGGGCCTTGATCCGCATAGGCCTTTGAAATGATGAGGGTTGCTGGATCCAGACCCTCATTGTGCTCCGCGTTGGCGACCGCAGACCGCAACGCCTTCAAGATAGGCCCACAGGCACGGTAGGGCATGAACTCCAACATAATCAGTGCGTCCCGATAGGACTGCCCCCGAATCTGATCCAACACCCGTCGAACCTTGTGGGGAGACATGCGGATATACCGGGCGATCGCCTTTACCTCTAAATCAGTGTCAACAACGGCCATAACTTCTGTTTACTCCCAGCATTATCAACAAACTCTAGCGTCGAGCCTTCTTGTCCGTCTTCGCATGCCCTCGATAGTTACGAGTCGGCGCAAATTCCCCTAACTTGTGGCCAACCATCTGTTCAGTCAAAAACACTGGAACGTGTTGCTTACCGTTATGAACTGCAATGGTGTGTCCGACCATTTGGGGCAAGATTGTAGACGCCCGTGACCAGGTTTTGATTACTTCCTTCTTGCCACTTGCATCTAGCGCCTCAATTTTACGCATCAAGTGGTCGGCGACAAACGGGCCTTTTTTTAAAGAACGGGACATAGTTAGTTCGAATTAACAATTATCTAGATGGGTCTAAACTCTACTGACGCAAACGCCTCGACATTAGCTTTGACGTCCACCCTTACCTCGCTTCGATGCCTTACGACGCCGCCGAACGATGAGAGAGGTACTACGCTTCTTGGGATCACGAGTCTTCTTACCCAGAGCAGGCTTGCCCCAAGGTGTCATTGGGCCAGTTCGACCAATAGGAGCCCGACCCTCACCACCACCATGGGGGTGATCCACTGGATTCATCACACTACCTCGCACCGTAGGTCGCTTACCCTTCCAGCAATTCCGTCCGGCCTTCCCCACACTGATATTTCTGACGTCAGCATTGCCGACCTGACCAATCGTGGCATAGCACTGGGCCAAAATCTTACGTTGCTCTCCAGAAGGCAGCTTGAGAGTAACATATTTACCCTCCTTCGCCATAACTTGGGCCACAGCACCCGCCGCACGGACAATTTGGCCTCCCTTCCCTGGAACCAGCTCGACGTTGTGAACATCCGTTCCCAAGGGGATCTTAATCAAGGGCAACGCATTGCCAATCTCAAAAGGGGCATCCGGGCCAGCAATCACCTCCGCACCAACCTGCAACCCATTCGGGTGTAAGACATAGCGCTTTTCACCATCCTTATAGTTCAGGAGAGCAATTCGAGCATTCCGGTTAGGGTCGTACTCAACTTGAGCCACTTTTGCTGAAATATTCAACTTATCTCGTCGGAAATCGATAATCCGATAGAGCTTTTTATGCCCTCCTCCTCGATGCCGACAGGTAATCACACCACGATTGTTTCGTCCCTTATGACGATGCTTGTGGGTCACCAGAGAGCGCTCAGGCTCTGAACGGGTGATCTCGTCAAAGTCGGACACCGTGTGCTGACGGGTACCTGGAGTATAGGGTCGGTATGCACGGATTCCCATAGTTTGCTCCTACATCAACTCGATACTGAACAACTCAAAATCAACTGACTTAAACCCTATCCACAGGCATCAGTCGTAGCCCCTAGAATTAAACTTCTGGGAACAACAACTTCCGCATTGGTTCACCATCTTCCAATGTGACGACGGCTCGCTTGTAACGGGCCTTGAAGCCCGCAAACCGCCCAACTCGGCGACGCTTTCTCGGTGGATTGTGGGTATTGACACTCAACACCTTCACCTGAAATAGCAGCTCAACTGCCTGCCGAATCATCGGCTTTGTTGCCTTCGGATCAACGTCAAACGTAAACTGATTCAGCTCCATCATGATGGTGGCTCGCTCGGTCAAAATCGGCTTGCGAATTACATCGGCCAAGTCCCGAAGATCATACTCAGTCACTGTAAACCTCCTGAATCCTACTCAATGCCGCTGCAGTCACAACGATCTTGTCCGCCGCCAAAATGTCATAGACATTCAAGCTATCCGCCAAGCAAACCTTCATCAGCGCAATATTTCGTCCCGAAAGGTAAACATTGTCCTGCTTCTCTGGCAAAATCAATAGCGTCTTCATGTCTGGGTCAATCCCCCAACGGCTAATCGCCGCTACCAAATCCTTCGTCTTTGGCTTGGGAAACTGATCCACAAACTCCTCAACCACAATTAGATCTTCGGTTCGACTCTGGAAAGCAGTTCGCAACGCTAACCGTCTTTCCTTACGATTCATCTTTGTCGCAAAGCTCCGAGGCTTTGGCCCGAAGATGACGCCACCCCCTCGCCACAGGGGAGAGCGGATTGAACCGGCCCTGGCGCGACCAGTTCCCTTCTGCCTCCAAGGCTTGCGACCCCCTCCTCGAACCTCAGCTCTA
Source organism: Microcoleaceae cyanobacterium (assembly GCA_050331715.1). Classification (GTDB taxonomy): domain Bacteria; phylum Cyanobacteriota; class Cyanobacteriia; order Cyanobacteriales; family Microcoleaceae; genus JBHJGO01. The sequence continues at coordinate 10,939 of JBHJGO010000127.1, read as the reverse complement.
GTCTTAGAACTGGCAGTTCCCTGGCGGGCATTATTCATCTGGCGGACTAGAGCTCGATGAACGATGTGAGAAGCATTTTCTTCCCTCGCAACCTTCAGGTCAAGATCAGCCTGACCCACAGCTTCCCCATCCCAATTCCGAACAACACACTCAACCATACTTTCCTCCTCTACTGCTTACGAGCAACAAGATTGGCTGGAGTAATGCTGAGTAAACCACCAGGCTTACCAGGAACCGCTCCTTTGATCAAAATCAAATTCCGCTCTGGATCGACTCGGAGAACCGTCAGCTTGCGAGTCGTAACCCGCTTGCTACCATAGTGTCCCGCCATTTTCTTGCCTGGGTACACTCGACCCGGTGTCGTTCCGGGGCCAATTGAACCTGGTAGGCGGTGGTTTTTTGAACCGTGGGACATTGGCCCTCGTCTAAAGTTATGGCGCTTTTGGTTCCCCGCAAACCCTCGGCCCATACTAGTAGCAGCAACATCGACCAATTGACCGACCTCAAAGATACTGGCTTTAATCTCCTGGCCCAGCTCAAATTCGCCCGTGTCCCGCACGCGATACTCTCGCAAGTGACGCACTAGAGTTCCACCTGACTTCGCCAAATGACCCTGCTCAGCACTGCTCAAATATTTATTAACTTCTTTATCCGGAGACTTTTTGGTATTGAGCTTACGAACCTTGTTCGGAACCTCGCGATAACCAACCTGGACAGCAATGTAGCCATCCGTCTGCTCGGTTTTAATTTGAGTCACAATACACGGCCCAGCTTCAACCACTGTCACAGGAAACGCTTTCCCTGTCTCAGTTTCAAATATCTGGGTCATGCCAAGTTTCGTCCCAAGAATGCCTAAAGACACTTGACCTCGCCCCTTTTCTATCGATTGTCAACTAGTAGCCAAACCACACCTCTCAGACCCTCCTCCATCAGAAAGCTGAGAACTTGTCTAGGTATCGAATAACCCAATAGACTCACCAAAACAGAACTTACTTCGATAAGCTTCTCTGAATTGGCCACCTATGCAGATTTGCTTGGCTTAGCTTTATAGCAAGATCGAAGCTTGCTGTCTGTTATCGCTTGGACTTGCAGTGACCCGAGTAAACCAGGACATGCAGTATCCACACCTGCTGGCTAATCTTGCCAGACCCCTCAATATGCAGGGCTTGTGAAAACACACTTTTCTAAGCATAGCACAAAAAACTATATATAGACAAAGATGTGCGAAGCTTGCCTCTGCACGCTGCTTTGGGCAGCGATTTCATCAACGACTAAGGCAAAATTGTAAACACTGGCTGTTGATCCGTCAAGGGGTGAAGACGATTCGCTGGAACAATGTTCGATGCCAAGTCGTAAGTACTCATAGATTTCAAGAAAATTGATCCTGAAATCTTGACATAAATCCCGCCGCATCAATATAATAAGAAATGCTTTAAGTTTGTAATGCCGGCATAGCTCAGTGGTAGAGCATCCGCCTTGTAAGCGGACGGTCGTCAGTTCAAATCTGACTGCCGGCTCTGGTATGAAGAGGTTTTCAGCCCCTTGGCGATTTGAATGTAGGCCCAAGATCGGGGCCTGAAGTGCCATTTTAAATGTGATTTGATTATAAATTTTTCCGATTATGTTCAAATAGTGTCCTCAGCAGTTGGGCAAGGGAGAACAAGTCACCCTGTCTTCCTCCCCTAAGGATCAGATGTGACAGCTTCCCATCATCCGACTCAAGCCTCTAGCTTTGCAAAACAGTCAGGAATTGCGCTAGCGTGGCTGCAAATTGTCCTAGATTGACGATGCTATCAGGCGTTGCATTCTCACCCTCAAGCCATCGATCAACAGATCGAGCTGAATTTTACTGCAAATCCTGGCCTTGAAGTTGATATTTTGTTCAATGACCTTGTCGTCAAATTTTGCTGCGTCCTTTGTCCCAAAGTCTAAGAACGCGATAAGCTGTAGTAATATTGATCACAACTAACTCTTCTAGCGGTAATCGTCGATGGGAAACGTTCTAGTGTTGAACGCCTCTTACGAGCCACTGAATATCACCAGTTGGCGACGGGCGGTTGTTTTGTTGCTCAAACAGAAGGCAGAACAGGTTGAACATAGTGGAAAGTACCTTCTCCCGGATTTTCCATTTCCAACTGTGATTCGCCTGCGTCATTACGTCTCAGTTCCCTACAAGGAAATCCCCCTAACACGAAAAAATATATTGCATCGTGACGGGCACTCTTGTCAATACTGTGGCTACACAGGGGACGATTTAACCCTAGATCATGTGGTTCCACGTTCACGAGGGGGCGGAGAAAGTTGGGAAAATCTGGTTGCTGCCTGTGTTCGCTGTAATGTCAAGAAAGGCAGTCGAACCCCAAACGAAGCTGGAATCAAGCTGCTCAGAACCCCCAGGAAGCCCTACAGTAGCTTGTACTTTGAGGTCACCAAACATCTCAAAAGTGGCATGAACCAAGAGTGGCAAAAGTATGTGATTGGTCTTTGACCCCCCTGCTTGCAACGAGCAGGGGGTTCTTGTTTCTGACTATACCTGAGAGGGGTGTTCGCAGGAAACTGCCGTGAGTTGGGAAAAAGCAGGTTCCAGGGGCTGGTTGTACAGAACCATTGTGGTTGAAGCGTTCTGCTGGAAGCCAATTCGCTCGTAGAATTTTTGCTGGCGGGTTGTCATGAGATAAACTCGCTCGACTCTGGCTAATTTGGGGTGGCTCAACACTGTTTGCACCAGCTTGCGTCCTAGACCACCTCCCTGGTAATCCGGATGAATCACAACATCCCAAATAGTGGCTCGGTAGATGCCATCCGAAGTTGCACGAGCAAAGCCAATCATGTGTTCCTGATCCCAAACTGTGACGACAGGATCACTATTAGAAACTGCAACTTCTAGCTCATCCAACTGACGGTCTTTTGCCCAGAAAGCGGCACAATTAAATAGGTCTTGAAGTTGCTGAAGATCAATACTGGATCGTCCATCTCGAAACACAACCTGGCGATAATCTGGGCTTGACAAAGTCATAATTTAAAATTTCCAAGAGTGATAGATTAACTAGGAATATAGCTTTGGAAACGCTGGTGAAGTACAGGAGGGTAGGGTGTACAACGACCTGACCTCCTCAATCCGTACCTCAATAGACCTACTAAAGGCCACAAAACATGACATCAGGAAAACTGATAGTGTGAAGTGCACTTCTCTAATGCACTGGAGAGGAACACGTCAGCTTTTTGTTTGGTATCACTGTATACGATTCCTTTGAAAAAATCAAGATTTTTGGCAACCGTTTTTAGCGTCAAATTGTGATAGTTCGATGACAATTTCTTGTGTTGATTTTCAACGAACGATCTGCACTTTTGTCACCATTGCTTAACAGGAATTCTCTGTGAAAATTCTCTACGAAGCCAGTCTAGAGCAATCCTGAATCAATCCTGAAAAGTATTATGGTAGGGTTTGGGGGCTGCGTCCCCAAGAAGAGGGCAACTCCCCCTTCAACCCCTTTTCACAAATCATTGGTGATTGCTATGGAAATTTATTAGACCAGCAACCCATACTAACCAGATCACAAAAACAAAGGGCGAGATTAGCTCGCCCCACTTTGAAAAACTTGCTCTAGTCAGAAAATTCTTAGGAAGCTGCTTCAGCCGCTACCGCCTCTTCCTGAGGCGTGGGATAAACACTTACTTTCTTACGGCTTTTGCCCCTGCGCTCAAAGGCAACGATGCCATCAATCTTAGAGAACAACGTGTCATCTCCACCAATGCCAACGTTATTACCAGGATGAAACTTGCAGCCGCGCTGACGAACCAGAATATTGCCCGCTCGAACAAACTGACCGCCGTAACGCTTCACACCCAGACGTTGGGCGTTAGAATCTCGACCATTTCGGGTGCTTCCCGTTCCTTTCTTATGTGCCATTATGCTTCTCCCGCTTGTTTATTCTAGGTTCCTATAGTTTACTCTGCTTCACCTGAATCGACTTCAGCCGCCACTCCGACCAACTCAGACCCATCCTCCTCTGAGTCAGTAACCGCTGGTGCAGTTGCTACGGATGCTTGATCCTCATCCGCTTCGATTTCAGGAACTACAGCAACTACCGCAGAATCGTCTTCCTCCAGTTCATTAATCTCCTCTCGCAGAGCAAGAACAGAACCATTCAGCTCAATGGAATCAATCATTAGCCGTGTGATTTCCTGACGATGTCCCCGCTTCTTACGCGTCTTCTTCTTAGGCCGCATCTTGTAAACGATCACCTTCCGGCCTCGGAAGTGTCGTAAAACGGTTCCACCAACGGCTGCCCCTTCGACGTAGGGTTGGCCAATGTGAACCTCTCCCTCGTGATTGATCAACAACACCTTATCGATTGTGACTTCTTCTTCAGGCTCAACTGCCAGCAGTTCGATGTCGTAGAACCGACCGGGCTCTACCCGCAGTTGCTTCCCACCCGTTTCAATGATTGCGTAACTCATGGAATCTTCTTTTTGTTAGCCGTACAGGTAGCCGAACAATTTCCTGAACAATTTCCTGAACAATCTTCAAGAAAACCTTCAAGGAACTGTTCAACATTTATGAGGTCTTAACCTGATCCGAGCAGATTTTTAGACACACAATCTATAATTATTGCTGAATTTCCCCCAAAACGTCAACTCTCTTGCGCAGAAGATGACATTCCCATGATGCAGTAGCCGGAATCAACGTAGATCACTTGACCCGTGATTCCACTGGACAGGTCGCTACAGAGAAACGCTGCCGTATTACCAACTTCAGTTTGCGTCACCGTACGACGCAGGGGAGCTGTCTGCTCAACATGGTGAATCATGTCGAGGATTCCACCCACTGCAGAAGACGCTAGGGTTCGGATAGGCCCAGCAGAAATGCCATTCACCCGAATCCCCGCTGATCCCATTTCCGCCGCCAGGTAGCGAATATTCATCTCCAGGGCCGCCTTCGCAATGCCCATCACATTATAGTTGGGGATCACTTTAACGCCGCCCAAGTAGGTCAGCGTCACAATACTGCTGCCCTCGATCATCAGGGACTTAGCCGCTGCAGCCAGTTGTACTAGGGAGTAAGCACTGATTTCTAACGCCTGATTAAATCCCTCACGAGTCACGCTGCTGAACTCTCCTGCCAGAAAATCTTTGTTGGCAAAGGCCAGACAGTGAATCAGAATATCAAGCTTGCCCCACTTCTCCTTGATAGCGGAGAATACCTCCTCAATCTGTGCATCACTCTGAACATTGCAAGGAAGAAATAAACTGGGCTTCAGGGGTTCAACCAGCTCTTCAACTTTCTTGCGATATCGATCCTTTTCGTCCGGTAGATAGGTCACGCCTAGATTTGCTCCAGCCTGATGAAGTTGTTGAGCAATGCCCCAGGCGATTGAACGACTGTTGGCAATTCCAGTGACCAGTGCATTCTTTCCAGTTAAATCCAGCATAGTTGCAGTAGATTCCTTATCTCCAATTTGTTGAGCTTGAGAGGATGGGCTTTTGTGAAGTTCTTCGCGAGATCCTTTGAGAGAGTATTGGAAAACTTAATGTCCACCAAGAACAATTTGAGAACTTTTGCCGAGGAATCTTACACAAAGATCTCTTACACACCGATCTGACGATAAAAAATTCACCACTTGTTTCTGACAGTTACCGCACTCCCCATTCAGTTGAGAGTCTGGAGAAACACACCCTTCATCCAATCCCTAAGAGTACTACAGAAACCTGATACTGCATCCTGTTGATCAATTAATTTATTAATTTGCTACGGCACCTGTCATCTGATCAAATTAGTTCTTCCCTAGGCAAAAAACAAAAATTAATAATATACTGGTATATTAATCTAATAAGTTCTATAGATAGGGAGCAACTTTGGGAGGAATAGCGGATGGCGGTATGACTTACCACCCTATCAAAGCTGTTCGGCCTGGAGCGTAATCCCTGTTGCAGACACAGTGAAGTCTCGATTAAGCATCGGTATTAAGTGCAAGGACTACAGGTTGTGACGTATGATCAGTCCCTCTCGACAGTGTTCCGCCAGTTCGGAGATGGAGCTTACCCGCCTACGGTAGAGTCATTCGAGCGCGGTAAAACCATCTTCTTTCCAGGAGATCCAGCGGAGCGGGTCTATGTTCTCGTGAAGGGGGCTGTAAAACTTTCCCGAGTGTATGAGGCAGGTGAGGAAATCACCGTTGCATTGCTGCGAGAGAATAGTGTGTTTGGAGTGCTTTCTTTAGTAACGGGGCATAAGTCAGATCGCTTTTATCATGCTGTGGCCTTTACCCCCGTTGAGTTGGTGTCTGTTCCCATTGAGCAGGTTGAGAAAGCAATGAAGCATGACCCCAGTCTCTCCATGATGATGTTACAGGGGTTGTCATCTCGGATTCTGCAGACTGAGATGATGATCGAAACCCTGGCTCATCGAGATATGGGATCGCGATTAGTCAGCTTTCTGTTGATTCTCTGCCGTGATTTTGGTATTCCTAGCTCAGATGGCATTCGGATCGATCTGAAGTTGTCCCATCAAGCGATCGCGGAGGCCATTGGTTCAACTCGTGTTACAGTCACCCGCCTTCTGGGGGATCTGCGTCAGAAGCGGATGATCTCCATCCATAAGAAAAAAATCACTGTACACAACCCAGTTGATCTAAGCCAGCAGTTTACATAACAACCAACCACAGCAACCAACTAACAGCAAATATTAGTTATCTTTGTAGTTGAGGGTAATTGAGAGGACTTAAGGGTAACGCATGACTGCCGGACTAATTTTTGTGGCGGCCATTCTAATTCTGGGCGGGGTCATCGCTGTCGTTAGCGATCAACTTGGAACCAGGGTGGGCAAAGCGCGCCTCAGTTTGTTCAAGCTACGCCCCCGAAAGACCGCCTCTCTCGTTACAGTATTTACCGGAACAGTACTCTCGGGATTGACCCTGGCAATATTATTTTCCACCAGTAAACCCCTGCGTCGGGGTGTTTTTAGAATTGATGAGATTCAAGAACGTCTCAACCAGGCCCGCAAGGATTTAAAGCGTACCGAAGATGAAAAAGAGAGAGTCCAGGACGAGTTGGAACAGGTCAAGACTGATTTAGAGGCGGCCTATTCCCAGTTGAACAAAGCAGGCGACGCACTCCAGGAAACCACGAGTCAAACCCAGCAACAACAGACTCAACTGCAACAAACTCAAGAACAACTCAAGCAGACCCAGACTCAGCTTGATGATCTGCAAACTCAGCTCGACCAGGTTAATCAGGCTAAAGCCTCTACCGAATCAGACCTTCAAGCGACCGAAACCCAACTTCAACAAGTCTTTGAACAGAAGCAAGTGCTTCGCACCGAGATTGAACAACTGGAAACCGAGCAAACCCAGTTGATCGAGCAGCGGACTCAGGTCGAGGCTGAAATCCAGCGACAAGATCAAAAAATCGCTGAGCAGGATCAGGTCATTACTAAACGCGATCAAACCATTGCCCAGCGGGAAACTCGACTATCCGAACTCGAAACCCAACAAGCCCAACTAGAGGAGCAAAAGAGTTATCTAGAACAGCAAGTCAAAATTGCTGAGCGGGACGCCCAGCTTCTAGGTCGAGATCTACAACTCCTGCGAGAAGGCAATGTCGGACTGCGGCGTGGTCAAGTTCTAGCCACGGGCCTAGTTCGTTCTGAAAATCCAACCGCTTCAAAGCAACTCGTCGATAGATTGCTCCAACTTGCCAATCAAAATGCAGTTAATTCCGTGCAAATTGGGAATGCCGATGCGGATCAAGAGCAGGTGGTGCAGATCACCAGGAAGGAAGTGGAAAAGCTGATTAATCGCATTGATGATGGTCAGGACTACGTGGTTCAAGTCATCTCAGCCGCGAATTATTTGGTGGGAGAGACCAGAGTGGATGTATTTACCAAGGCAGAACCAAACCGTTTGCTATTTTCCTCGGGGGAAGTCATTGCTGGAACCGTAATTCAACCCTCTCAGCTAACCCAAGAACAGTTGCAACAGGAGGTGCAGCAACTCATCAATGCTTCAGGGTTTCGGGCTCGGTTCGTTGGAGTCGTAGACGAATCCATTCAGATTGGCGATGAAAACATCGAAGCCTTTGTTCAGTTCTTTCGTCGTCTGCAGCAGCAGCCTGACCAGATAGAATTGCAGGTCATTGCGGCGGGAGATACCTACACCACCGGCCCCTTGAAAATTGACTTAGTTGCTCGTCGCAATGGAAAGGAAATTTTTAGCACTCACTCACCCCGTGGCAAGTCAATTGAAGACCTGCCATCAGAACTTGATACAACGCAGTCGGCGGAGGACAATCGAGCAGATTGAATCCGAAGTTACGCGATGTAGCTACACAATGTAGCTATTGATAAACTGAAAATGAACGAGCGACCTGCTCTAATTGTTGGTGGTTCTTCTGCCAACGCTGTTCAGAAGTAGAAATATTCAGGGTTAACAGGCGACCTCGACCCACTGCAACTGCGGCCAAATCGTGTCGTTGCTGCGTTGGCAATTCAACGGCATACTCCAGCATATAGTAGGTTTTACCATTAGTCTCTCGCTCCTCAGCATTGACTAGCTCTGCCTGACGACCCGAACCCTCTGGTGCAATGGCATTCTTGCTCAATTTGTAACCGACCTCTGAAGGCGTTCCCAACTCTTGCAACGTTTTGCTGTCGGGAATTGGGCTGATCACAACACTGACATTCTCAGTCTGTTCGATCATGTCATGGAACACAACATCCGGGCCACCCGTTACCTTAACGGGTAGCCAGCCATTGGGATAGAGAAACTCGTAGCCATCCGCAGTATCGACGTAGCTTTTGAGACCCCCTCCAGTTGCAACACAACTGGTCAGAGCTAGACTTAAAACAACAAGGAGTGAGGCAATAAATCGTTTGAGCATATTATTGGTTTTCTGGCAGCATTCCCTATTTTCTCACAGGAGATCAATCTCCCCAAAGGCAAACTACCGCATTACCAATAAAACCCTTTGCAGAAGGTGAGCTGACAAGAATATTCCCAACAATATTAGCGGGTCAGTCGGACTCCACCTGGGAGTAACGTTGGTAGCCAATTAAGCACTGATCCCCGACACCTGACCACGACCAACTGACCGCTAACAGCTCTAGTTCTCAGGAACCGCCTGACTGGTAACAATCGGTTCCTGAACCAGCCGATCCAGACCCACTGCCTCTAGCAATTCAGACCACTGGCTCTCTACGGTTGGATCGCTAGGGTTGGATGCCCGAAGTTTGGCTAGCGTAGCCAGTGCATCGTACCAAAGCGCTTTCTCTGAATAAATTGCCAGCTTCTCCTCTGGACTTGCCTGCTCCAATGTCTGAGCTTGAGCTGAATCAAGCTGAACCCGATTGATCCACCCATGCACCGTAATATTCGAGGATGCATCTGGTGAATCAGCACTGCAACGGAGAGTGAGATACCAGTGATAGTCCCGATCCGCTTCTAGAGTAGGGGCATTTGGCTGATCTGCTAGATCCAGCTTGATCACTCCTGGTTGACGATTGCTAATCTTGAGACTGGTCTTGTAGACGACGTTCTCTTCCTCGTCAGCGATCTCCAAGTCTGCTGGAACCTGATCAAACGCCACAGGCAAGTAGAACAAAAGTGTCGGTTGTTCCAGAGAAGTGCGCCCTGAAGTTGAAGCTGGAATCAGGGCCACCAACTTGCTGGCTCCGGTCTGACAACTAGCCGAGCCACGGGTTCCACCGCCTTCTCTACGTCCTGGAACTCCAACGGTCGGAGGCTGAAATTGGTTCCAATCAGTGTCTATGGCCTGACTAACCTGAGTTGGCACAACCAGTTGTGAACGATAAAGTTGAGTTGACCGTGCAGTCTGCCCCAAAGCAGACTCGGCGAAAAAGATGCCGACGGAAGGCATTCCAGTTACGCCAGCCAGAAAAATTAATGTAGGATAACGGGACAGTGCTTTCCAAACCATAACGATTTAAACCTCTATCAAGGGGTGAGATAGGTGATGGGTCATACCCCCATTCTATCCAAACTGTTTGTCTAGTGACTATGATCGCACACTAGTCAAGTCCTATTTAAGGTTAAGTTTCTTTAAGCCCAAGGCAATTCATCTATGACATTCTCCTCGCATCGCCCAGCTCCATCCCCCGAAGCGTATCCAGTTCAGCCGTTTGATCACGAGGATTGGACTATTCGGACGGTGCGTCCCCTTGGAGCCTCGGCTATTTATAGTCTTGTTCCCCTGGGAAATTTCCTACTGGCTGTTGACCGATTGCGGGGGTTTCTGCTTCAGATTGATCCAGCAACGGATAATACAACGATTGTTAATCCTGAAACAACAGCAGTGTTGGTCAATGCAACGGGTCTTTCGATTTGGGAAGATACCCTCTGGTTTACCCGTGACCAGGGGGTGTATTGTTGCCCTGGCGCAATTCAAGCTGGAACCATTCGATCCCTTCAGCCTCAACTATTTATTCGATTACCGTTCCGAGCAGATGGCGTTGCAGTTTGGCAATCTACCATTTATGTGACCTGTGTGGAGGCAGGGGCCATTCTGGTATTCAACCGTCAAGCCCAGGAAATTACCCGTTTTTATGCGCCGGGGGTTGGGCAAGAGAATTTGACAGTCTGGGAAGAAGAACTATGGGTCTGCGATCAAACGGAACAAACGGTTTACTGTCTGGAACGAGGCACTGGAGAAGTTAAGTTCAGCGTTCTGACGCCCTTTGAGTCTCCCTGCGGTTTGACCTGGTATCAGCATCCGCAAACGGGCAAGAAACTGCTCTACGTTGCCTACTCTAGCGATGAACTCTACATTTTTGATAATCCTAACTCTGAGCCACAATATCAGCTTGCCAAGCGCGACCGCACCTTTATTCATCCTCTGCACTGTCATTACTACGCGTCTGAAAAATATGCCACCTCTTACGGTTACTTAGTTGAAATGTCCTATGTTGAGGAGATCGAACCGCTGG